>JBDHLB010000144.1:0-2948 GCA_039586095.1 Gemmatimonadota bacterium | reverse complement strand
ATCAGGAGCGCCGCAAAGACCACGAGCCGCTCGAACTCCTCTCGTTCGCCGAGCGCGTGCAGAAAGGCCTTCGGCTGACCCGGGCCGAGCGGCACCGCGAGCGCGTCTTCCTGCCGGACCCATGCGGCTGCTTCACGGGCCGAGCAGCGTTTCGGCTGGCCCCGCGGCACCCCTCAACCCTGCCACGAGTTCATGGGCGTTCGGAGATCGGCCCCGGGCCCTTCCGCTCCGCAGACCTCCCGCAAGCGGCCCATCTGCTGCTCCGTCGGGGCCTCCAGGCCGGGAAGCGGAACCGGCATTCCGAGCCGCCGGTATTTCGCCTCTCCGAAGCGGTGATAGGGGAGCAGCGCGTGGCGATGCGAACCGGGAAGGTCCCGAAGCAGGCGCGCAATGGCTGTGACGTCCTCCGGAGAATCATTGAACCCGGGGACGATGGGGGTGCGAACCACGATCGCGAGGTCCGGACGTTCCTCACAGAGCCGGCGAAGGTTTTCGAGGATCAATCGGTTGCCGACCTTCACATGAGCCCGGTGCCGGGCGGAATCGGCGCACTTGACGTCGTAGAAGACCTGATCCGCGTGTTCGCAAAGGGCACGCAGATCTTCCCATCGGCCATGGCCGCAGCTCTCGAGGGCGGTGTCGATGCCGCGACGCTGCGCCGCTTCGAGGAGCCCGACGGCGAACTCGGCTTGCGCCAGCGGCTCACCGCCGCTCACGGTCAGTCCGCCCCCGGATCGCGCGTAGAAGCCGCTGTCCTCCTCCACCGCCTCCAGCACCTCCTCCACGCTCATGGATCTTCCCAGCAGCTCCAGGGCCGCCGATGGACAGGCGCCGACGCAGTCGCCGCAATCCGTGCAGCGTTTCCGATCGACCTGGACCTTGCCGTCCTGGGTGGGCGCGATCGCTCCCGGCCCACAGGCCGGCACGCAGCGCTCGCACTCGGTCACACCGATGCACTTGTTCGCGTCGAAGGCGAGCACCGGGGAGCGGGCCTGTCCCTCCGGATTCGAACACCACTGGCAAGCCAGCGGACAGCCCTGGAGGAAGACCAGGGTCCGGATCCCGGATCCGTCGTGGAGCGAGAACTTCTGGATGTTGAAGACGAGCCCCCGCTTCGCGGTCTTCGAGACCGGAACCCGAGCGACGGCCGACGAATCCATGGTCAAAGACCGTGCTCCGTTCGCTTGATGATCTCGTTCTGGAGCTGGGGCGTGAGATCGACGAAGTAGGCGCTGTAGCCGGCCACCCGCACCAGCAGGTTCCGATACTTCTCGGGGTTTTTCTGGGCCTCGATCAGCGTCTTGCTGTTGATGATGTTGAACTGGAGGTGCCACAGCTTGAGGTCGCAGGCCGTCCGGATCAGCGACATCAGCTTTGCCGTGCCGTCTCGGCCCGTCACCGTCGCCGGGCTGAGCTTCATGTTCAGCAGTCTCGCCGCGCGCTCCTTGTAGCCGCCGCAACGGGTCTTCGACACGGAGAGGAGACTCGCGGTGGGCCCCTTCCGGTCGGCGCCCTGCGACGGGCTGACCCCCTCCGCCACCGGTTCTCCGGCCTTGCGACCGTCCGGGGTGGCCTGAAGGACCGCGCCAAAGGGGATGTGGGCCGTGATGGTCACGTACCGCACGTCCAACTCGCCGCCAAACGCCGACTTTCGCTCCCGCGTCACGCGGACGAAGAACTCCTCGATGTCGTGACCGATCGCGTCGGCAAACGGATCGTTGTTGCCGTACTTCGGAGCGTTCAGGCACATCTGACGGATCGCCTCGTGCCCTTCGAAGTCGGCGTCGATCGCCGCCAGGAGCTCCGCCATCGTCAGCCGCTTCTCGTCGAAGACGAGCTTCTTCACGGTCGCGAGCGAGTCGATCGCGGTGGCGAAGCCGAGCGTGTCCACGAAGCCCAGATAGAGCGCTCCGTCGATCGGCCCCGCGTGCATGTCCTTGCACTCCTTCATGCAGAGGTCGTGCAGCATGGAGCACATCGGAGAGGCGATGTACTTCGACTTCAGTGTATCGGCGACGTACTGCTGGACGAAGACGTGTCCCATCACGTGCTCCGCCTGGAGACAGAACGCCCGCCAGAGATCGTCGAACGAGGTGAACGTCCGCGCATCTCCCGTCTGCAGGCCGACTCTCTCGGAGCCGGCGAACTTCAACCGACCGTCGTGGAGCGCCATCTCCACGATCGCGCCCAGGTTCACCCACGCACAGCCGGTCGTGACCCCGTCTCGGTTCAACAGCTTCGCTTCGGTGCAGCCTGCGATGCAGTAGTCGTTCGCCTCGGCCGGCTCCGCGCCCTTGGCGAGGAAGAGGGGGATGATCTCCTCGTCGAAGAACAGCTTCGGGAAGCCAGTCCCCTCCTTGATCGTCTCGCTGACCGCGTGCAGGAAGGACTCGGGTGTTCGGGAGTGGATCCGCGCGGCCAGGTCGGGATAGTTGAGCGGAAACTCCCGCTTCGACTGCAACATCAGGTGGGACAGCTCGTTGGTGGCATCGACGCCGCCGCGCGTCTGTCCTCCGATCGTCGTGGCTTCCCAGAGGGCGTAGCCCTCGGTGTAGGAGAGGCTGCCGGCGGTCGTGTAGATCTCGACGTTCCGGGCCATCCCGATCCACAGGCATTCCAGCAGCTCCAGCGCCTCGTCCCGGGTCAAGCGGCCCTGCTCGATGTCGCTCTTGTAGAACGGGTAGAGGTACTGGTCGATCCTCCCATTTCCGACCGTGCCGCCGATGCGCTGCTCGAGCCGCGACACCGTCTGGATCAGCCACTGGGACTGCACCGCCTCGTGAAAGGTGCGCGCCGGATTCTCGGGAACCCGATCACAGATCTCGGCAATCTTCGACAGCTCCTGCTTTCGGACGCCATCGGATTCCGTCTCCGCCATGCTTCGCGCGAGCTCTGCGTATCGACGCGCGAACCCGACGATCGCATCGCAGACGAGGAGGACCGCCTCG
>JBDHLB010000143.1:0-3053 GCA_039586095.1 Gemmatimonadota bacterium | reverse complement strand
ATGGGCCCGGCAGGACTCGAACCTGCGACCTTGGGATTATGAGTCCCCTGCTCTAACCAGCTGAGCTACGGGCCCGGACGGATCGACCGCCTACGGCAAGATCATACCCCACCGGCCGGAGGGTGTCGACTCCGAGCACACTCAGGCTCGCGTGTGTTCCGTGACTGGCGTTGTGTGCATCGAGCGGGAGGGCCGGTACGTCTCCCGAGCGGCCTACGTGATCCCGAAAGAGACCCCGCAGCGCCGGCGGCGCGAGGAGGCTCCGGAGGATCAGATCGCGTGAGTCGCGAGGGGTGGCGTGCTGGCCCGGCAGCGCCGTCGAGCGCGAGCCGTCAGTGACAGTGGCGGAAAAAAATCGCCTGCGGCCAGTTCGCCGCAGGCGATGTTCAAGCAGCTATCTTAACTAGCGCTTGCGCCCTCATGGAGCGACGCAGCAGCTACATGCCGCCACCCGGCGGGAAGTCCTCGAGGATGCGTGCGACCGCCTCGTTGACGCGGGCCTCGATCTCCTCCGGCGAGGGGTTATCGCCCTGCAGCGTCTTGGAGCCGGTGCTCGCGAAGATCATCTCCTTGCTCTCCTGATCGAACATGGCGATGACCAGCGTGCCGACCTCGTAGCGTGTCTCGGTCGTTCGCGCCGTCGTGGTGGTCATGCTCGGACCGTACCAGCGGCCCCAACGGTACCCCCAGGTATCCCAACCACTGCTGACCGTCTGGAAGGACGAGCGCTCATCCGTCGTCAGCTCGAAGCCCACGGCGACATCGGCCTCGTCCGCGTCTTCTGCATGACGCCAACCCTTCGCCTGCAGGTTGGCAACGATCGCGTTGGAGATGCGGCGGTCGACCAGCGAGGCGCCAGCACCCTCCTCGTCGAGCACCGTGAATGTCTGGAACGCGCCGAAGTCGACGCCCGGATCCCAGTCCGTCGACACGTTGATTCCGCTC
This sequence comes from Gemmatimonadota bacterium, assembly GCA_039586095.1. Lineage (GTDB taxonomy): Bacteria > Gemmatimonadota > Gemmatimonadetes > Palauibacterales > Palauibacteraceae > JBDHBD01. Next base: position 2,108 of record JBDHLB010000143.1, on the reverse strand, counting down.
GCGCAGGCGGAAACCGCGAACGCCAGTGCGGCCCCTGCGATCAATCCTTGAAATCGCATGCTGATATTCTCCTCGTGAGGTCCCTAGTGGACTCGACCGTCTCCATGCGGAAGTGAAGTTCTGGACTCTCCTGTGCAGACAACGCGACTGTAGTAAGCACCGGGTACACACGCAAGGAACCGAGGTGCCCTCCGCCTTCGCAGAAGTCGTCTGGCCTAGCCGGTTCCGTACAACCGGTCTCCCGCGTCGCCCAGGCCCGGCAAGATGTACCCGTGGCCGGTCAGCTCCCGATCGAGCACGGCGGCGAACACGGGCACGTCCGGATGGTCCTCCAACATCCGCTGCACTCCCTCGGGCGCGGCGACGATACACATGAGTCGGATCTCCCTCGCGCCCGACTTCTTGAGGAAGCCGATCGCCGCGCTGGACGACCCGCCTGTGGCCAGCATCGGGTCCGTGACGATAAAGGTCTGCTCCTCCGGCCGGGGCGGGATCTTGAAGTAGTAGTCGATCGGCTGGAGCGTATCGTGCTCGCGGTACAGGCCGATGTGGCCCACCCGCATCGTCGGGAGCAGCCGCATCACGCCTTCCACCATGCCGAGGCCCGCCCGCAGGATCGGCACCAGCGTGACCCGCTCCCCCCGCACGTGGTGGCCTGCGGTTCGCTCGAGCGGCGTTTCGACCTCGTACTCCTCGAGCGGCAGGTGGGCCGTTACCTCGTAGGCCATGAGCATGGCGATCTCGTCCACCAGCTCCTGAAAGATCTTCTTGGGCGTCGCGACATCGCGCAGCAGGGAGACCTTGTGCTCGATCAGCGGATGATCGACGACGATCAGATTGGGGAACCGATCCGGGTGGGTCCCGTGGGGTGCGTCGGCCGATCGGCCCTCCACGTGCCGCCCTCCGGTGGTATCGGCGCTCGAAGTCTCGCTCATGGCTCGATCCGCAGGCGGGGCCCTGGGCCTTCCGACTCCAGCGCGCCAATCACCGAGGCGGCGTAGCCGGCTTCTTTCCAGGCGGTCGCCAGCGCCGCGCCCTCGTCACCTGGCACCATAGCCAGAAGACCGCCGGACGTCTGTGCGTCGCAGAGCAGGATGCGTTGGGCCTCGTCGATGGCTTCCGCCCACTCCGCGTCCCGCTCCACCGCGGCCCGATTCCGCACCGTGCCGCCGGGCACGCAACCGGACTCGGCCAGTTCCCGGGCGCCGGGGAGCAGCTCTGGCGCGCTCGCCCGCACCGTGGCTCCCAGCCCGGACGCGCGGCATACCTCCAGCAGGTGGCCGAGCAAACCGTACCCAGTCACGTCCGTCGCCGCGTGCACGTCGAACGGCTCCAGCACCTCGAGGGCCGAACGGTTGAGGCGACGCATGGAGCCAATGGCTGCTTCGACCGATTCGGGATCCGCCCTACCCTGTTTGATCCCCGTCGTGATCACGCCGGTGCCGAGCGCCTTGCCCAGCACGATCGCGTCGCCGGGAAGGCCGCCCGTCTTGCGGTAGAGCCGGTCGGGGTGGGCGAGACCTATCGCCACCAGACCGAACTTCGGTTCGGGATCGTCGATCGAGTGCCCCCCGACCACCGGGATACCCGCTTCCTCGCAGACCTGGATCGCTCCGCGAATGATCCCGGCCACGACGTCATCCGGAAGCGTTCGCGCCGGGACGGCGAGGATGTTGAGGGCGAACAGCGGTTCGGCCCCCATCGCGTACAGATCGCTGAGCGCGTTCGCCGCGGCGATGGCTCCGAAGTCCTCGGGATCGTCCACCAGCGGGGTAAAGAAGTCCAGGCTGGCGACGAGCGCACGTTCCCCATCGAGCCGGTAGACGGCCGCGTCATCCGGCGTCTCCAGGCCCACGATCAGATTCTCGCTGCTCGCCGCGGGTATGAGCCTCAGTATGCGTTCCAGGTCCTCCGGACCCAGCTTGCAGGCTCAGCCGGCGCCGTGCGAATACTGTGTGAGGCGTGCTGCCTCGGCCGACGGCGTATTCATCGGCGAGAAGCTAGGCGGGTGGCTGCGTGAGTGCCAATGCACGCCGTCCCGGGTATTTTGATGGTGCGGAGCCGAGCGGCAGGTGCTCCGTTGTGCTGGGGTGCTCGACCACAGGCAG
>JBDHLB010000073.1:0-12437 GCA_039586095.1 Gemmatimonadota bacterium | reverse complement strand
GGCGTTCTCGTCCTGTCCATTGCAGGCACGGTTCTGACTTGAGCGAAATCGATTCGTCGAAACAGCCGACCCTTTCGCAGCCGTCGCCATGGGGCGGCCTGGTTCTGTTGACCGGAGCGACGGGGTACGTCGGCGGCCGACTCATGACGGCACTCGAAACGAGTGGGCGTCGAGTTCGCTGCCTTGCACGCCGACCCGCTCACCTGCGAGAGCGCGTTTCGCCGCGGACGGAAGTCGTTCAAGGAGACGTGCTGGACGCGCCATCGCTCGTCAAAGCCATGCAAGGCGTCGATTGCGCGTATTACCTCGTACACTCGATGGGCTCGAGCGAGGAGTTCGAGGAGCTGGATCGTCAGGGTGCGGCCAACTTCGTGATTGCCGCTCGCAAGGCGGGCGTGCGTCGCATCGTGTACCTGGGCGGACTGGGACACGGTTCGGATCTGTCCCCGCACCTGCGAAGCCGTCATGAGACCGGGCGCGTATTGAGGGAAGGCGGCGTGCCGGTCGTCGAATTCCGCGCCTCGATCGTGGTGGGCTCGGGCAGCCTGTCGTTCGAGATGATACGGGCGCTGGTCGAGAAGCTGCCGGTGATGATCACACCCCGCTGGGTGGCCGTGGAGGCCCAGCCCATCGCGATAGAGGACGTCATCGCGTACCTGGTCGCTGCGCTGGATCTACCTGGCGAGGAAAGCCGGATCTACGAGATCGGCGGGGCCGATGTCGTCTCCTACGGTAAACTGATGCGGGAGTACGCCCGGCAGCGCGGGCTCCGAAGACTCATGCTCCCGGTGCCCCTGCTGACTCCGCGCCTGTCGAGTCTATGGCTGGGCCTTGTCACCCCGGTCTACGCGCGAATCGGCCGCAAGCTGATCGACGGCGTGCGCAACCCGACGGTGGTCCGGGACGACGCGGCGCTCGAAGACTTCGACATTCGGCCTCGCGGCGTCGAACAGGCGGTGCGACGCGCTCTTGTGAACGAGGATCAGCAATTCGCGTGGACCCGCTGGTCCGATGCCCTGTCTTCACAAGGTGAGACGCAGGGCTGGGGCGGGGCGAAATTTGGCAGCCGTATCGTGGACTCACGCCAGGTTCGGGTGAGCGTGGAGCCGGAGCATGCGTTTGGGCCGATTCGTCGGATCGGGGGCGACGTGGGCTGGTACTACGGCAACTGGCTGTGGCGGCTGCGCGGCTTCCTCGATCTGCTCGTGGGCGGCGTCGGCGTGCGACGAGGCCGTCGCGACCCGGAGTATCCACGCGTCGGGGCCACCTTGGACTTCTGGCGGGTTGAAGCCGTGGAACGGGACCGCCTTCTCCGATTGGCCGCGGAAATGAAGGTGCCGGGCCGGGCATGGTTGCAGTTCGAAGTGGAGCCGGACGACGGGGGATCGCTCATTCGGCAGACCGCGATCTTCGATCCAATGGGCTTGTTCGGCCTCCTGTACTGGTACGTGCTCTACCCGATCCATCATCCGATCTTCAACGGGATGCTCCGCAACATCGCGCGCGAGGCAGAGCGGGGCGCAGGCCGAGCGGGGGGACGGAGATCTGCATCGGTGGGAAAGACGAAGCCGGCAGCCGAGCGATTGCCACCCTCCGACGACACCTCTACGGCTGCGCCCGCGGGTGGGCCGCGTGCCTGAAAGGGACGCCATCGTCGTCGGCGGCGGCCTGGCCGGCCTCGCCTGCGCCGGGGCGCTCGTCGAACAGGGGCTCTCGGTTCTGCTGCTCGAGGCTTCCGATCGCGCGGGGGGCCGGGTGCGCACCGACCGCTTCGAGGGCTTTCGCCTGGACCGCGGATTCCAGGTATTCCTGGCCGCGTACCCGACGGCCCGTGCCCTCCTCGATCTGGCGTCGCTTGGCCTTCAGACCTTTTATCCGGGTGCCTTAATCCGGATTGGAGGGCGCTTCCACAAAGTGGGAGACCCTCGTCGGGATCCCGCTTCCATCGTCCAGACCGCGCGTGCGCCGATCGGTTCGTGGCGAGACAAGACAGGGGTCGCCGCCATGGCTGCGCGGCTGGTCGGCTCCTCGGTCGAGGAGATCTTCGCGAGGCCCGAGCGCTCGACGCGCGAGGCGCTCGACCGGCTCGCTATCTCGGAGACGCTGCGGGAGCGATTCCTGTGGCCCTTCCTGGGGGGCGTGTTTCTCGACCCGGAGTTGCGCACGTCCAGCCGGATGTTCGAGTTCGTGTTCAAGATGTTCGCGGCCGGCCCGGCCGCCGTGCCGGCTGCGGGCATGGAGGCGATCAGCCGCCAGTTGGCGGCCAGATTGCCCGAGGGAGTGGTGAGGGCCGAGGCCCCGGTCGATGGGCTTCGAGCAGGCACGACGCCCGGCGTGCGCTTGAAGAGCGGCGAGTCCCTGGACGCCGAGGTCGTAGTGCTGGCGACGGATGGACCGCAGGCTGCGGCGCTGTGCGACGGTGTCGCGAATCCTGGCTCGCGTCCCGCCACGTGTGTGTACTTTGCGGCCCCCGAGCCACCGGTGGAGGATCCGATCCTCGTGCTCGATGGGGAGCGAAGTGGCCCGATCAACAACCTCTGTGTGATGAGCCGGGTGGCCCGGGGCTACGCGCCGCCCGGAGAGGAGCTGGTATCAGTCACCGTGCTCGGTCCGCCTCGTGCCGACGAAGAGCTGCTGGGTATCGTGCGTACTCAACTGGAGGGGTGGTTCGGCAGGCAGGTTCGGGACTGGCGACACCTCCGGACCTACACCATTCCGCATGCGCTCCCGGACCAGGGCCAGCAGATGGGCGGCGTTGGCCATCGAGGCCCCCGCGTCGCCGACGGCATCTACGCGTGTGGCGATTACCGCCTGCACGGCTCGATCGAGGGAGCGATACGCTCTGGACTGGAGACCGCGACCGCCGTGCTGGAGAAAGGCGGCGCCAGCGGAAATGGCTAGTGAATCCGGGAGATACTCATGAACCCCTTCACGCTCGTGCTGTTCGGGTGGCTGTTGATTGCCGCAGGCCAAGTCGCGTTATGGCTTGTTCAACGTCGCACGAACGATGCCGGCATCGTCGATCTGGGCTGGACGGCGAGCCTGGGCCTGCTGGCCCTGCTGTACGCCGTGGCGCTCGATGACGGGCTCGTGGTGCGTAGGTGGCTGGTCGGGATCCTGGCGGCCGTCTGGTCGGGGCGGCTCACCTGGTACATCCTGGTCGATCGCGTACTGAAGGGTGAGGAGGACGGTCGCTACCAGACGCTCCGTGACAAGTGGGGGGACAGCGCGCAACGAAATCTCTTCGTGTTCTTCCAGGCGCAGGCCTTTCTCGCCGTCATCCTGTCGATCCAGTTCATGCTGGCGATGCTGCACCCCGCCTCGACCCTGCAGATCTGGGACGCCCTCGGAGCGCTCGTATGGCTCGTATCCGTGGGAGGGGAGTCGATTGCCGACCGCCAGCTCGCCCGCTTTCGGGCCGACCCGATGAACCGGGGCTCGACCTGCCGGGAGGGCCTGTGGCGTTACTCGCGTCACCCGAACTACTTCTTCGAGTGGATCCACTGGCTGGCCTACGTCGTCATCTCCGTCGGTTCGCCGCTGTGGCCGTTCACGCTGTTCGCCCCCGCGCTGATGCTGTTCTTCATTCTGAAGGTCACGGGGATTCCGCCCACGGAGGAGCAGGCGCTCAAGAGTCGGGGCGATGATTATCGCCGGTATCAGCGCGAGACAAGCGCGTTCTTCCCGTGGTTTCCGAAGCGCTCCGAATTGTAGGCGATGCTCCGGTCGCGCTCGGTGTCCGGGCCGCAGAGGCCGGCCTGGTGCCGGACGCGATCGTGCGGCGAGGAGTCCGGCGCTTCGTCCGCGGTCGCATCCGACAGGAATGGCAGGACGACCCCGCGGAGCGACGCCAGGCGGAGGAAGATCTCGTCGCCACTTTGAGGGCGAGTTCGATCGCCCTGGAGCCCGACCTTCCGAACGACCAGCATTACGAGCTGCCGCCCGAATTCTTCCAGACCGTGCTCGGCAAGTGGTGCAAATACTCCTGTGGTCTGTGGAACGACCGTCCGCAGGAACCCGGCGTCCGTTCGGCTCCACAGCCCGACCGCCTCGACGCCGCCGAAGAGGCGATGCTCCGCCTCACCTGCGAGCGGGCCCAAATCGAAGATGGGCAGAGCATTCTGGATCTGGGCTGCGGCTGGGGTTCGTTTTCGCTGTGGGCGGCCTCGCACTACCCGGCCAGCCGGATTGTGGCCGTGTCCAATTCCGTGCCACAGGGCCGCTTCATCGAGGCAGAGTGCGAGCGGCGCTCTCTCCGCAACGTGACGGCGATCACGGCCGACATGAACGAGTACTTCGCGCACGAGCGGTTCGATCGCGTCGTGTCGGTCGAGATGTTCGAGCACATGAGAAATTACGAGCAGTTGATGTCGCGCATCGCCGATTGGCTCAAGCCAGAGGGTAAGCTGTTCGTCCACGTCTTCAGCCATCGTGAGCTCGCCTACCCGTTCGAGATCGGCGGACCGGGCGACTGGATGGCGCGACTGTTCTTCACGGGGGGATTGATGCCCTCCGAGGGCCTGCTGCTTCATTTTCAGGACGATTTGAGACTGGAGACGCAGTGGCGAATCAGCGGCGTTCACTACCGAAGAACCGCCGAGGCGTGGCTGGCGAGGCTGGACGCGAGCCGTGATACTGTCACCGCGATGTTCGAAGACGTGTATGGTCCGCGCGCAGCGCACCGCTGGTACCGCCGGTGGCGCCTGTTCTTTATCGCGGTGTCGGAGCTGTTCGGATACCGGAGCGGGGAGGAATGGGGCGTGACGCACTATCGTTTCGCACCTGCGCCGGCCGGCTAGCGCGGGTCCATCTGCTGAACGGCGGCCCTGCGGGCCGGAAATGCGATGCCAGAGCGCATGATCCCGATGACGAAGACTCTCGAGTGGAATGCGCTGCGCGCCCATTTCGAGCGGGTGCGGACCGATCACCTCCGCGATCTGTTCGCGGCCGATACGCGGCGGGCAGAGCGTTTCTCGCTCGATGCGGCAGGCCTGCACCTGGACTACTCGAAGAATCGAATCACCGACGAGACGCTCGGCCTTCTGGTCGCCTTGGCCGGGGCGTCCGGTCTCCGCGAGCGAATCGACGCGATGTTCGAAGGGGCACCGATCAACCTCACCGAGGGTCGGCCCGTCCTGCACGTCGCTTTGCGGGCACCGCGAGACTCGGTCATTGATGTGAACGGGCAGGACGTGGTCGGGGACGTGCACACGGTGCTGGCGGAGATGGGCGACTTCGCGTCACGCGTACGGAGCGGCGCGTGGACGGGGTATACGGGTCGGCGAATCCGGAGCGTGGTGAACATCGGGATCGGCGGCTCGGACCTCGGACCCGCGATGGCGTGTGACGCGCTGGCCTACTACGCGGATCGCGACCTCGAGGTGCGCTTCCTGTCGAACATCGATGGATCCGACTTCGCGGAGACGACACAGGGTCTGGACCCGGCCGAGACCCTGTTCATCGTGTGCTCCAAGTCTTTCACGACGCAGGAGACCCTCGCCAACGCCCAGAGTGCGCGGGCCTGGTGCCTGTCCGCTCTGGGGAACGAGGATGCGGTCGCCCGCCACTTCGTCGCCGTGTCCACCAATGCCGAGGCGGTGGCCGCTTTCGGCATCGACACGGCGAACATGTTCGGCTTCTGGGACTGGGTGGGTGGCCGCTACAGCTACGACTCGGCGGTCGGACTCTCACTGATGATCGCGATCGGGCCCGAACACTTCCACGCGATGTTGTCCGGCTTTCGCGCGATGGACGAGCACTTCCGCACGGCGCCCTTCGAGCGAAACATGCCCGTGGTGTTGGGTCTGCTCGGGATCTGGTACAACAACTTCTTCGGAGCGCAGTCGCATGCGGTGCTCCCCTACGACTACTACCTGCGCCGCTTTCCCGCCTACCTGCAACAGCTCGACATGGAGAGCAACGGCAAGCGAGTCGGACTGGACGGCACGGTGGTCGAGCATCAGACAGGGCCCATCGTGTGGGGCGCGCCGGGCACGAACGGCCAGCACGCGTTCTTCCAACTCCTTCACCAGGGAACGAAGCTGGTGCCGTGCGACTTCATCGGCTTCACGCGCAGCCTGAACCCTGTCGGCGCGCACCACGATCTGCTGATGGCGAACCTGTTCGCCCAGACCGAAGCGCTCGCCTTCGGAAAGACGGCGGAGGAGGTTCTCGCCGAGAACGTGGACCCCGCGCTCGCCCCACACCGCACGTTTCCTGGAAACCGACCGTCCAACACGATCCTGGGTGAGCGGCTCACGCCGGCCGCGCTCGGCGCCCTGGTGGCTCTCTACGAGCACAAGGTGTTCACGCAGGGGACCGTATGGGGTGTGAACTCGTTCGATCAGTGGGGGGTCCAACTGGGTAAGACGCTTGCCCGGCGGATCGCTCCGGAACTGGCGTCCGACGCAGACCCTGCGCTGGATCACGACAGCTCGACGAACGCGTTGATCCGTCGGTATCGAGCGGCACGAGACGAGTAACGCCGTCGCGGGAGCGAGCCTGCCGCAGGACGGCGAGTCGGGCCTCTTTCGGACGGAATCGGCCATGGCCAGCGAGCCGCTCACTCGTCCGATGGCAGGCCATGGTGCTCGCGGATGTCTGCCAGCCCCATCCAGGAGTGGCCGCGCCTGGCCAGGAGATCCTCTGCCGCTCGCGGGCCCCACGTCCCTGCCGGATACGAGTGCACGGCCGACTCCTGCTCCAGAATCGGTGTGAACAACCGCCAAGATTCCTCGGTCCAGTCGCCGTGCACGAACAGCGTCTGGTCGCCGATGAGGATGTCGAGCAACAGCGTCTCGTACGCATCCGGCATGTCACCGAACGCGTCCCGGTAGTAGAAGTCGAGCGGCAATGTGCGCAGGGCGAAGGGCTCGCCCGGCACTTTCACGTCGAAGCACAGCGCGAAGCCCTCGTTGGGCTGGAGCGTCATGAACAACACGTTCGGATGCGTCTGACACCCACCGACCGATTCGAACAGACATACGGGCGGCTCCCGGAAGGTGACGGCGATCTGCGTGAGCCTGTGGGGCAGCCTCTTGCCGGTTCGGATGTAGAAGGGCACGCCCTGCCACCGCCACGTGTCGATCTCCAGCTTCAGCCCGACGAACGTTTCGGTCCGTGAGTCGGAAGGCACTCCCTCTTCCGCGAGGTAGCCAGGCACCTCGACATCGTCGACCCGACCCCGATCGTACTGCCCCAGCACCACGTCGTGAGGCCGTATCGGCGAGATCGCCTTCAGCAACTTGATCTTCTCGTATCGCACGGAGTCCGCGTCGAAGGACGACGGGACCTCCATCCCGATCAGGGACACGAGCTGCGCCACGTGGTTCTGCACCATATCCCGCAGGGCACCGGCCGTGTCGTAGTAGCCCGCGCGCGATTCGACCCCCAGCTCCTCGGCCACCGTGATCTGCACGCTCTCGACCCGATCTCGGCTCCACAGCGACTCGAACATCACGTTCGAAAACCGGAAGACGAGAAGGTTCTGGACGGTCTCCTTCCCCAGATAGTGGTCGATCCGATAGATCTGCGATTCCTCGAAGTGACGGTGCAGGATCTGGTTCAGATCGCGAGCCGTCTCCAGATCGCGACCGAAGGGCTTCTCCACGACGAGCCGTGTCCACCCGGTGCTGCGGTGCAGCCCGGCCGCCGCCATGCCCTCGATGGACGATGGGAACGCGCCGGGCGGTAGCGCGAGGTAGAACGCACGATTGCCCGGCAGGTCCAACGACTTCTCGAGCCACTCGATTCGGCCGCACAGTGCGCGATACTCGTCGGGGCCGCCCTTGCCGATCGCGTGGTAGTACAGGTTCGCATCGCACCACGCGGCCAGTTCCTCCGGGTCGAGCCCGGAGCGCTCCAGCGCGTCGCGAGCCCACGAACGGTAAGCCGCATCGTTCATCTCCTCGTCACGGCTCACGCCGAGAATCGCGGACCGCTCGCTCAGGTGTCCGTCGCGGGAGAGATGAAAGATGGCCGGCAACAGCTTACGCCCCGCGAGGTCGCCGGTGCCGCCCAGGATGACGAAGACGTGAGGTTCGGGCACGGTGCTCACGACGCACCCTCCCGCTTGACGGCGTGGCCACCGAACTGGTTCCGCAGGGCGGCGAGCAGGCGGTCCGCGTACGATTCCTCGTCGCGCGAGCGCAGTCGCTGGATCAGCGCGTGGGTGATCACGGGCGCCGGCACATCGAGATCAATGGCCTCGAAGACCGTCCACCGCCCCTCACCCGAGTCCGACACATAGGGCGAGATCCCCGTCAACTGTTGATCCTCCTCCAGCGCCCGGGCGGCAAGGTCCAGCAGCCACGACCGGACGACGCTGCCGTATCGCCAGATCTCGGAGATCTGATGCAGATCCAGATTGAACTCGTCCTTGTGCTTCAGGATCGAGAAGCCTTCGGCGTACGCCTGCATCAGTCCGTACTCGATCCCGTTGTGTACCATCTTGACGAAATGACCTGCGCCGTTCGGGCCCACGTGTCCCCAGCCGAGATCGGCCGACGGCGCGAGCGCCTCGAAGATGGGCCTCAGCCGCTCCACCACCTCCCGCGGCCCGCCGACCATGAGCGAGTACCCTTCCGCCAGCCCCCACACGCCGCCGCTCGTGCCCGCATCCAGCATGTACATCCGGTGCCGGCTCAGCTCGTCGGCTCGCCGGAGCGTGTCCCGGTAGTTCGAGTTGCCCCCGTCTATGATTACGTCACCGACGTCCATCACCGGCGTGAGTGTTTGGATGCTCGAGTCCACGGGATCACCCGCCGGGACCATGAGCCACACGGCGCGCGGCGCGCTCAACTCGTCGACGAGGGCCTTGGGAGAGTCGACGCCTACAGCGCCGCTCTCGACCGCGCGGGCGACCGCGTCCTGGTTCAGGTCGTACGCCACGACTCGATGACCCGCGCGCAGGAGGCGGGCGGTCATGTTGGCGCCCATACGACCGAGACCGACCATTCCGATTTCCATATATCGCCCCTCTGTTGCTGAATCGTCCCTTTTGCGCTTTGCCCGTTCGAACCTTCTGACTCAGGATCTGGGGCTCGGGCGTCCGACGCAAATGGCGCCGGGCGTTTGACGAACAGGTGCCGTCCACGTATCCTCCGCCGCTAGTTGAGACTCAGTCTCAAGTTCGTGCGACGCTGCGGCGACGCTGTTCAGGGTATTTCTCGGTGTGTGGTACCACAGAATGACGCAACAGCCCAGAAACTTCCGAGCGATACAAGGTGTGTGGCTCGCGCTGCTGGCTCTGTCCGCCTGTGGACGAACGGGCGATGACGCGGCGGCTGACGATTCCTCCGTGGAGATCGGATCGGTCCCGGATTCGAATGCGGACCCCGCGGCCGAAGTGCTGCCCGGAACGCCGCCCGGTGGTCTGGTGGACTGGGTGACCGACATCCGAGAAGGCCTTCAGGACGTTCCCTCCCTGGTCGCGCGGTCGAGTGCCGCAGACTCCGCGGTCGAAGGTCGAGCGGCCGCGGAGTCGGTGGTGCTCGACTTGTATTTGGGACGTCAGGAGTACATCGAGCGGTACTACGGTCCGGGTGGGCCGCGCGACGGCGGCGAGGCTCTGGATGCGGCCGTTGGGGATGCGGAGTCGAAGTTCCACGAGGTGCTCCGTCTGGCGGGGGCCACACCGCCGGCCGAAACGGCGAGCGTGCAGGCCGCCATCGACCGATTGTCGGAGGCCCTCGATCGCGTCCTCGACGAGGCCCGAGCGGCCGGGGTGCCGCTGGACGCTCCCGCAGGCTCCGAGTCAGCCGGCGACGAAGCTTCGGCCGGCAGTGATTCGATGCGTGGCGAGGCCGGCGCAGCGATGGAGGGGGTGAAGGCGACGTTGACGTCGCTTCGAGGTGAGCTGGCCGCGGTAGAGTCCGCGATCGCGGAAGGGCGACACGAGGAAGCCCGGCAGATCGCGACGCGACTGTACCTGGATCTGTACGAGCCGTTTGAAGTCGAGTACGGCCCCGGTGGGGGTGCGGATCCGGAAGTGACGGTCCGAGTCGCCGAAGCGGAGGCAGCTTTCCACGCCTTCTTGCGGAGCGATGTCTCGGGTGCCCCGTTGGCGATCCGCTCGCTCGACACGGCTCTGGCGGCTGTCGCATCGGCCGTGCAGAACGGACGGAGCGTCGAGCCGGCCGGTTTCGAGAACCGCGAAGCGCAGGTTCCGGAAGAGGTGCACCCGACGGCCCAATCACACGGAGCTGCGGAACGCGGCAGCGAGATCGCGGCCATTCGGGCGGAACTGGCCGCGGCGGAAGAGGCGTTCGAGGCGGGGGACACCCCGCTGGCCCTCGCGACCATCGAGACGACGTACCTCGACCGCTTCGAACCGCTGGAGCCCCTCATCGCCACGTCGCGCGTGCACCGGATCGAGCGTCTCTTTCACCTGGAGCTACGACCCGGAATCGCGCGCGGCGAGTCCGGCGAACGCGTAAGCGCCGCGTTTCAAGCGCTCGACACCGAGTTGGCGGAAGCGGATGCGGCGTTTGACACGCGTGCTCCGTTCTGGTTCGGAGCGTTCAACGCGTTCGCGATCATCGTGCGGGAGGGCCTCGAGGCGGCCCTTCTGATCGCGGCCATCCTCGCCTACCTGGCCGGAACGTCGGCCGACTCGCGGCACCGGCGACTGATCTATGTGGGTGCGCTCGTCGGCGTCGCGGCCAGCCTCGCGACGTGGGCTGTCGCTCGCTCGCTGATTTCGGTGAGCGGCGCGGGTCGGGAACTGCTCGAGGGGGTCACGGCCCTGCTCGCCGTGGCCGTTCTGCTGTACGTCTCACACTGGTTGTTCCACAAATCGTACGTGGTCGATTGGACGCGCTACCTTCGCGATGGCGTCGGACGAGCGGTTTCCAGGGGCTCGGCGTTGGCCATGGCGGCCCTCGCGTTTGCCGCCGTGTACCGCGAAGGCTTCGAGACGGTGTTGTTCTACCAGGCGCTCAGCTTCGAGACCGGGCCCACGGCCGTGATGGCAGGTTTTCTGCCCGGTCTGGTGCTCATCGGCGGGGTCGGCGTCGGGATCGTGCGCATGGGCCTCCGGCTGCCGATGCGTCGTCTGTTCGCGATCACGAACGTCGTGATGCTGTACCTCGCGTTCAGCTTCCTGGGCAAGGGCCTGTATGCGCTGCAGGAGGCCGGCTGGTTCGCCGCCTCGCCCGTCTCGTGGATGCCGGATCGTGCCGTCCTGCGACAGCTGTTCGGGCTCTACCCGGTGGCCCAGATCCTGGCGGCGCAGGCGGCCTTCCTCGTCCTGCTCGCGCTGACCTACGCGTACTATCGCTGGCGTGCCTCGAGGCCCGAGGCCGCCAGGCGTCGTCCGCCGGCAATGGCGGTGGGGGAAGCTCGAGCGACCTCCCGGGTGGCACCGCTTCCGTCCGACTGACGGCCTATCCGCCCCTCAGTCCGGCTGCGACGTCGAAGAAGCGAGCGATCTCTTCGTCCGACGTCGCCAGGTTGGGCGAGATGCGGGCCGTGTTGAGCGTCTCGGTGCGAAACGGCCGGAACACGAATCCCTCCGCGTTCATCCGCTCGAACAGCGCCGTGCTCTCGATGCCCGACACCTCCAGTGCGCAAAGCGACCCGCCCAGCTCCCAGCGCCCGGGGGACCGCCACTCGATGCCGGGCATGCTCTCGGCCGTCGCTCTGAGGAAGTGCCACAGGCGGGCATAGCCACGCAGCTTCTCCTTCTCACCGAGAGCGTTTTGGACGTCGATCGCGTCTCCCAGGGCGAGCACGGCTGGAAGGTTGCGCGTGCCGTAGTCCTCGAACACGCGTGCCGAGCGGGCCCAGCGTTGCTGCCCCCAGGTCACCCATAGCGGCCGCACGGACGTCTGCACGTCACTGCGCACGTACAGCAGCCCCAGTCCCTTCGGCGCCTGCAACCACTTGTGAGGGCTGGCGGCGTAGAAGTCGACGTCGGATCCGGCGATCTCGACCGGAATCATACCCACCGACTGTGCACCGTCCACGGCCACGAACTCGACGCCCCGCGAGTGGGCCATCGCCGCCAGGGCACGGAGCGGGTGGCGCACTCCGACCATGTTGTCGATGTGGGGGAAGACCAGAACGCGCGTCGCTGGTCGGATCTGCCGATCGTGAAGGTCGACCAGCTCATCTGCCGTCAGGTCGGGGATCCTCTCGAAGGGCACGCCGAACTGTCGCACGCGGAAACCGGCGCGCTGGGCCTCGTGGTGCCAGGGCAGGCTCGCACCCGGATGGTTCAGGCTCGAGAACAGGACCTCGTCTCCGGGCCCGAGAGGCAGTCCCCGGGCCAGCGTGTTGAAGCCCTCCGTCGTGTTGTGGGTGAGCGCGACCTCACTCGGATCGCAACGGAGCAGTCGGGCCGCCTTCGCACGCACGATCTCGCGCGGCTCCTCCCACGCTCCGCCCCACATGTACAGCCATGGGTTGGACTCGCACGTCTCCAGGTATCCCGTATG
>JBDHLB010000072.1:0-12670 GCA_039586095.1 Gemmatimonadota bacterium | reverse complement strand
AGATGCAGGAGAGGATTCATGAATGCGATTCCTTATTCAGCTGGCGGCTCGGAAGCGTCCGGACCACGGAGGAACCGGCGCTCGATCTCGAGAACCTTACGCAGGCGGCGCATGTGACGTTCCTCCGCTGAGAAACGTGCATCGAGAAAGGAGCGCACAATCTCGCGGGCGACCTCGATCCCGACGATGCGCTCGCCCAGGCAGAGCACGTTCATATCGTCGTGCTCCACGCCCTGATGAGCCGAGTAGGTGTCGTGGCACACTCCGGCCCGCACACCCGGAAACTTGTTGGCGGTCATGCACACGCCCACGGCGCTCCCGCAGACCAGGATTCCGCGTTCGACGTCTCCAAGGCTGACCCGCTCGGCCACCGCCCCTGCGAAGTCCGGGTAATCGACCGGCGCCTCACCGTCCGTGCCCAGATCACTCACGTCGTGACCGGCCTCGCGGAGCTCGTCGGCCAGCAGACTCTTGTAGCGGAAGCCTGCGTGGTCCGCACCGATCGCGATGCGCATCAGCCGGCCACCTGCTGACCCGCGACGTGCCGAGCTCGCGCCACCAGGGCTTCGACCGTGAGCCCGTACTCGCGGTAGTTGTCGGCCGCGTCAGCGCTCGCGCCGAAGCGATCGATGCCGACTATGGATCCGGCATCGCCGACCCACTCCCGCCAGCCGAGGGGTGACCCGGCTTCGATCGCCACGCGGGATCTGACGGATGGAGGGAGCACGCTGTCGCGATAATCCCGCGGCTGGGCACGGAACAGCTCCCAGCACGGCATGCTCACCACGCGCGCCGCGATATCGTCCGCCGCCAGGCGCTCCCGCGCCGCGAGCGCGAGCTGAACCTCCGATCCGGTGGCGATCAAGATCACATCGGGCTCCGTGCCGGCTTCCGGGGAGAGCACATAGGCGCCCTGCCGAAGGCCCTCGGCGCCCGCGAGGTCCGTGCGGTCGAAGATCGGCAGCTTCTGTCGGCTGAGCACCAGCATGCTGGGCCCGTCCTTGTGCTCCACCGAGACCCGCCACGCCTCCGCTACTTCGTTGGCATCGGCCGGTCGGATCACGCGCAGGTTAGGAACGGCACGCAGGGAGGCCAGGTGCTCGATCGGCTGGTGGGTCGGCCCATCCGCTCCGAGGCCGATCGAATCGTGCGTCATGACGAAGATGACCGGCAGCTCCATGAGCGCCGCGAGTCGAATGGATGGGCGCGCGTAGTCGGTGAACACGAGGAACGTCGCAGCGTGGGGTCGGACACCGCCGTGGAGGGCCATCCCATTGGAGGCACCGCACATGACGTGCTCGCGGATGCCCCAGTGCAGGTTCCGCGCGCTGTACCCGTCGCGCGCGAACGGGCCGGACGCATCGATCCACGTCTTGTTCGACCCGGTCAGGTCGGCACTGCCACCGATGAGCCAGGGGAGGGCGGGCGCGAACGAGTTGAGAACCTTTCCCGACGCGGCCCGGGTCGCGATGGGTCCGTCCGCCGGCTTGAAACGTGGGATGTCCCGATCCCAACCCTCCGGGGGCGTACCGTCGCGCCACGTCTGGAGCTCTGCCGCGAGGGTGGGGTGCGTCGACCGATAGCGCGCCCACCGTTCGTTCCACTCGGCTTCCAGTCGCCTGCCACGCTCGACCGTCCGCTGCATGTGCTCCCGGACCCGCTGCGGCACGAAGAACGTCTCATCTTCCGGCCAACCGTACGCGCGCTTTGCCAGCCGGATCTCCTCCTCGCCCAGAGGCTCGCCGTGCGCCTGCGGCGTGTCCTGTTTGTTTGGGGCACCCCACGCGATGTGCGAGCGCAAGACGATGAGAGAGGGCCGATCGGCTTCCGACCCGGCCTTGCTCAGGGCCGTGTCGATCGCGTCCAGGTCGTTCGCTCGATCCCCCAGATTCTGGACGTGCCAGCCGTAAGCCTCGAAGCGACTTACGACGTCGTCCGAAAAGGTCAGGTCCGTGCTGCCGTCGATGGTGATCC
Organism: Gemmatimonadota bacterium; assembly: GCA_039586095.1. GTDB lineage: Bacteria > Gemmatimonadota > Gemmatimonadetes > Palauibacterales > Palauibacteraceae > JBDHBD01. The sequence continues at coordinate 10,696 of JBDHLB010000072.1, read as the reverse complement.
GGTTGTCATCGTAGACCCACGTCAACCGGCCGAGGCCCAGATGCCCCGCCAATGACGCCGCCTCGTGCGACGCTCCCTCCATCATGTCGCCGTCACCGCAGATGACATACGTCGAGTGATCGATGATGTCGTGACCGGGTCGATTGAACACGCTCCGAAGGTGGGCCTCCGCGATCGCCATTCCGACGGAGTTCATCAGACCCTGACCCAACGGCCCTGTCGTCGTCTCCACTCCTGGCGTGAGATGATTCTCGGGATGTCCCGGCGTGATGCTGCCCCAGCGCCGGAACCGCCGCAGCTCATCAAGCGGCAGATCGTAGCCGGAGAGGTGCAGGATCGAGTACTGGAGGATGGCCGCATGCCCCGCGGACAGAACAAACCGATCGCGATCGAACCACTCTGGCCCCTCCGGGTTGTGACGGAGGTGTCGGGTCCACAGCACGTACGCCAGCGGAGCCAGTGCGACCGCCGTACCCGGGTGCCCTGACCCCGCGATCTGAACCGCATCCATGGAAAGCGTTCGGATCGTGTCAACCGCGAGTCGCTCGATGGGAATGTGGGAAGTCTGGTCGCTCAACGTGGTCTCGGTCTCTTGAGAGTTCATACGTGACTCGGACGGTGCCGGGACCTCAGTCCTCCTCCGCCGCATCCGGAGGAGTGAGGCTCTCCACAAGCCGGTTCGTGGCGTGCAGCACGGCCATGGCTGCGCCCCGCGTCAGGTCGCCTGTCGCGGGAACCGAGCCCATGAGGCTCCGGGACCGTGCCGTCGTGGTGCGCACGCACACCAGGACCACGTCGGCGTCGAAAGCGCGAATGGTCTTGATGCCGACGAGCGCGAAGTAGCCGGGGTGGCCCGTGATGCCATCCAGCGCCGAGATCGTCGCCTCGGCCGCCATGCGAAGTGCCATCACATTGTCGCCGACGCCGCGCAGCTGCTCTTCGCACACCACCTCCGCGCGCTCCAGCGTGACGGTGACGCGCAAGCGCGACCCGGGCTCGTGCTCCATGCGAGCTTCCACGAGTCTGGTCCGCCCCCGTCGGGGCGCGTCGAAACCCTCACGATCGTCGGCGACCATTTCTTCTCGGTCCGGAATGGATGAAGAAGAGGAGGCCGACACCTCGGGGGCCGGATCCGATTCGGACTGCGAATGTCCCGTCGCGAAGCTTGTCATGCCGTCGGTGGTTCAGCGGAACGGTGGAGGACGCAAAATATTAGGCAGCCGACCGAGCGCACGACAGTCCCGGTCGGCATGCATGCCGGAGAGGCTGGCGCGCCGGATCGGCTGGCCGGTAAAATGCCGAGCAATGAAGCGACGGCTCCCCTCGAAATCCTGCCGGTCTCGCGCGCCTCGCAGATGGGCGGCGCGCACGCGGCGCCACGTACGATGACGGTTCCCACACTCTTCGCTCCCCAGCTGGCCGGTTGTCGAGTCGGTGAAGAGGTGAGGCTCGATTCCGAAGAAGCCGGGCACGTGCGCGCCCTGCGGCTCGCGCCCGGGTCGGAAGTGGCGCTGGTCGACGGCGTCGGACATCGGTGGCTGGCGCGGCTGAAGTCGCCGGACCGTGGAAGCGCGGTCTGCGTCCTTCGGCGCGCGGTGGTGGTTCCGCCGGCGCTCCCGATTCGGCTGGCCTTCGGTGTCGGCAACAAGGATCGGACGCTGTGGCTGATCGAGAAATCCGTGGAGCTGGGGGCAGCAGTTCTGGAGCCCGTCGAGTTCATGCGTTCTGGCTCGGTCGCCGATGCCGCGCGGTCGCCGGGATACTGGCGCCGCGCTCGGCGGCGGGCCGTCTCGGCCCTGAAGCAGTCGGGCGGCAACTGGCTTCCCCGAATCCAACCTGTGGTTTCCCTCGACGAGTGGTTGGACAGACCGATCGACCCGGGGGGCCTCTGTCTGTTGGCGGACGGAACGGCGGAACGCGGTTTCAGCGCGCACCTGAACGGTTGGGTCGGACAATCGGAGGCGGTCCTTCTGGTCGGCCCGGAGGGCGGGATGGAAGCACACGAGAACGACGCGTGCCGCGAGGCAGGGTTTCTGGCAGGCCGGCTGGGGACGAACACGCTTCGGTTCGAGACAGCCGCGGTCGCCGCTCTTGCCCTGGTGGTGGAGCGCGTGGCCGGGGCAGGAGCGGCCGACCCTGCGGATGGAGCGGATGGAAAGGGAGGTGAAGGATGAGCGAGTGTCTCTTCTGCCGTATCGCGAGTGGGGAGCTGACGTCCGACGAGGTCGCGAGCGGTGACACCTGGTTGGCGTTTCGAGATATCGACCCGCAGGCGCCTGCCCACGTGCTCGTGATTCCCCGTCGCCACGTGGCGAGCCTGAACGAGCTGGTCGAAGACGAAGCGGCGGAGGCGGCGGACCTCCTGTTCGCCTGTCGCGCGGTGGCCCGTGCGGTCGGGATGGACGAGTCCGGATACCGCGTCGTGATCAACACGAATCGGGATGGAGGTCAGCTGGTGCCGCACCTCCACCTGCACGTGCTGGGCGGTCGGGCGATGGGGTGGCCACCCGGGTAATGCGGCCAAGTTCGGAGGACGAAACGACAGCCGGAACGACACACGCCCTCGACGTCCTCGAGTTCCCACGGGTGCTCGAGTTGATCGCCCGGTATGCGACGAGCGAGGTGGGCGCGGTCGAGGTACGGGGGGCACGCCCCACCGCTGAGCCCGCGGAAGCCGACGCGGCGCTCCAGCTCGTGGAGGAGATGACGGATCTGCTGCACGAGCGGGAGGCGTGGTCGCCCGGCCCGATTCCCGATCTTCGTGAGGCGCTCCGTACACTGCGCCTGCCCGACTCCCTCCTGGGAGCCGAATCTCTGGCCGGGCTGGGGGTCCTGCTCGGTACTGCGCGCCGCACGCGCACCGAACTGCTCGCTCGGGAGGATACAGCGCCGCGGCTTGCCCGGCTGGCCGAGTCGCTCGTGAGCGACAGAGAGCTGGAAGAGCAGCTCGGGCGGTCCTTCGACGAGACGGGGGAGGTCGCCGATGGAGCCTCTCGGGCCTTGAAGGGGCTGCGTCGCACGTTGCGGGACCGGCGGGCTGCGCTGGTGGAGCGACTGGAGCGCTACGCCCGTGACCTCCCGGGGCACGTACGGGTGCCGGATGCCTCGGTCACGGTGCGGGGCGGCCGATACTGTATCCCGATCCGGCGCGAGGGTCGCAGCGGGATCGGCGGGATCGTGCACGACGAATCGGCGAGTCGTCAGACACTCTTCGTCGAGCCGCCGCTGGCCATCGAGCCTATGAACGAGATCCGGGAAGCAGAGCTCGAAGAGGCGCGAGAGGTCGAGCGGATTCTCCGATCCCTCACGGAGGCGCTGCGGCCGGGGAGTGACGATCTGACGCTCTCACTGAAGCGGCTTGCCGAGATCGACTCGGTATGGGCCAGGGCCCGGTATGCGGGGAGTCATGGCGGACAGCGTCCCCGCCTGGGTGAGGTCTCCGGCCGCGGCGCGTACCGGGTCGTGGAGGGTCGCCACCCGCTTCTGCTCGTTTCGGGCAAGGCCCCCGTACCGTTCACGTTGAACCTCGAAGCCGGCGAGTCGCTGCTCCTGGTCAGTGGCCCGAACGCGGGTGGCAAGACGGTGCTCCTCAAGTCCATCGGGCTCCTCTCGGTGATGAGCCAGAGCGGCATCGTTCCGCCGGTGGGTGCCGGCACGGTGCTGCCGTGTTTCGCGGACTTCTTCGCCGTGATCGGTGACGAGCAGTCGATCGACGCCTCGCTCTCGACGTTCAGCGCGCACCTGGGCAACCTGCGCGACATTCTCGATGCAGCGGGGGCACGTTCGCTGGTTCTCGTTGACGAGATCGGAAGTCACACCGATCCGGAGGAAGGCGCCGCGCTGGCGGCGGTCGTGCTCGAACGCCTCTTGGATCAGGCGGGGCTCACAGTGGCCACCACACACCTGGGAGCGCTCAAGGCTTTGGCCAGCGAGCACTCCGGAGTCGTGAACGCCTCCCTGCAATTCGACAGCGAGGAACTGCGCCCCACATTTCAATGTCGCCGTGACCGTCCGGGAAGAAGCTACGCGCTACAGATCGCCGAGCGGCTCGGCATGCCACCGGACCTTGTCGCCGATGCCCGCGCCCGACTCTCCGATCTGGATCGGGCTATGGAGGAGCTGCTGGCCGACCTGGAGTCCAGGGAAGCCGAGCTCGAGGTGCTGACGAGGGCCGCCCGGGCGCGCGAAGGCGCGCTTGCGGAGGAGGAGCAGGCACTCCTGGACCGTCGGACGTCGATCGAGCGACGCGAAGCGCAGCTGGAGCGTACCGCGCGCAGTGCCGAGGAGAAGTACGTGCGCGCGGCGCGGCGCCGCATCGAGGACGCGGTCGAACGGTTGGAGGCGGACTATGCGACCGCGCTGTCCAGGCTCCGCTCGCACGATGTCGAGACTTCGCCGGAAGAAACCCGTCAGTCGGACAAGGAGCTGGCGGCCGCGAAGCGGGCGGCACGCTCTGTGGTCGAGCGGGCGATCCGAGAGGCGAGCGGCCGCACAGCGCCCGTTCGAGAAGCTGAGGATCTTCCCGAGTTGGAAGCCGGTGTGAGGGTCCGCGTTCGAGGGCTGGACCGAGTCGCCACGATCGAAGAGGTGCGGGGTGACCGCGTGATCCTCGCCGCGGAGGGCCTTCGGCTGACGGTGCCTGCGACCGAGCTCGAGGCGATCGAGTTCGACGAGGACATGACGAGTGAGGACCGCCGACCCGGGGGTGCGGAGACGGGTCCGCGGGCCAGCAGCGGCGAGGCGCGACCGGCGATCCAGGCAAGGGCGGAGGTGGACCTGCGGGGCCTGCGTGTGGACGAAGTGGAGCCTGTACTCCTCCCGGCGATCGATGCCGCCATCGTGGCGGATCTTCCGGCTCTGCGAATCATACATGGAAAGGGGACCGGGGCGGTTCGGGCGGAGGTGCAGGCGCTACTGGACAACGACAGACGGATTCCGAACTACCGACTCGGTGGGCCCGGCGAAGGCGGCGAGGGCGTCACGGTCGTCGAGTTCGCAAACCGCACGGAGAGCGGAAACGAATAGCGGGGCGAAGAGAGCCGAGGGTGTGCGAGCGCCGGTGAGCGAGTACCCGCGTGCGGCGGCAGAGCCGCGCACCCGAGCATGGTAAGCGACACGGTTGTCGAGGAAGTACGCGCTCGCGCCGATCTCGTCGAGATCTGCGGCGAGCACGTGACACTGAAACGTGTCGGCAAGAGCTATCGAGGGCCGTGCCCCCTACATGGCGGCGAGGGACCGAACTTCTCGGTCGACGCGGCACGCGGCATCTACAAGTGCTTCGTGTGCGGAGAGGGCGGGGATGTGTTCGGCTTCGTCATGCAGCTCCTGGGACTCGACTTCCCCGAAGCGGTTCGTTACGTGGGTGCGCGTGTCGGCATCGACGTGCCGGACCGGAGCGAACCGCGAGAGGACCCCCACGCTCATCTGCGGGAAGTCGTGGCCTTTGCCGATGAGTGGTTCACGGATCAGCTCGGAGGGAAGGCGGGAGGGGCGGCTCGAAGCCATCTGGAGAGCCGGGGCATCGATCTGGACGTCGCCCGGCAGTACGGCATCGGCTACGCGCCCGACGAGTGGCGCGCGCTTCGCGAGGCGGCGTCCGCGCGGGGCGTGGAAGAGTCGCTGCTCCTGGAGCTTGGCTTGCTCGCCACGAGCGAGCGGGCAGAGGAGCCGTACGATCGGTTCCGCCGTCGGTTGATGTTCTCGATTCGAGATCTACGGGATCGAGCCATCGGTTTCGGAGGTCGTGATCTGGGCCCGAGTTCCGACGACGTGCCGAAGTACATCAACTCCCCCGACTCCCCGATTTTCCACAAGGGAGAGACCCTCTACGGACTCGGTTGGGCCCGTCATGCGATCCGTCGCGAGGGGTACGCTGCCATCGTGGAGGGCTACACCGACGTTCTGGCGCTTCACCTGCACCAGCTGCCGATCGCCGTCGCCGGACTCGGTACGGCGTTCACGCCGCAGCAGGCACGGCAACTCGCGCGCTATACGAAGCAGGCCTACCTGCTCTACGACAGCGATGATGCCGGTCTTCGTGCGACCTTCCGAACGGCCGACGTTCTCCTGCAGGCCGGTGTCCACCCGCTCGTCGTGACGCTGCCGCGCGACGAAGATCCGGATTCGGTGGTGCGCTCGCAGGGCGAGGAGGCGGTTCGCGGCTACCTGAGCGACGCCGTGGATGTACTGGAACGCAAGCTCCTGATTCTGGAGCGGGAAGGATACCTGAGCAGCATCGAGGGCCGTCGTCGAGCCGTCGACGGTCTACTGAGCACGCTGCGCGCGGTGCGGGACCCGGCGCTCCGCGACATCTATCTGGACCGAGCGGCCGAGCGCACGGGCGTTCGACGCGATACCCTGGTGCACGAGATTGCGCGGACGGAAGCGCAACGTGGGCGGGCTAGGGGCTCGGTCGCGGGCGGACCGCGGGTCGATCCTGCTGGGTCACTGAAGGCCCCGGAGGACGACCCAAGGAGCCATCTTGCCGAGAGGAATCTGGTCCTCCTGCTGCTGAGGGATCAGGCGCTGATCGGTCGCGCGTCGGAGGCCGGGGTCGGCCCCGAGCACCTGGAGCACGCTGGACTGCGGCGCGTGTACCAGGCGCTGCTGGAGCATGATGAAAGCGGCGGGGATATGGAGTGGGCGGCTCGGCTCGAGCCGAACGATCGTGAGCTGGCCGAGCGACTCATCGGCGATGCCACGGAGCTGACAGAGCCGGTTGAGATCTTCGAGCAGTCCATGCGGCGGCTTCTTTACCGTCCTCATATGAAGCGAATGAAAGAGATCGATCGCGAGCTGGAGCTTGCCGACGAGACTCAGTCGCGGGAGCTTCTTCGCGAGAAGCAGCGCCTGGCAAACGAGCTGAGAGCGGCGGGCGTACCGCTCAGTTTTCTGCGTCGAAGGGTGGGCGGGTGAGCCGATCGCCGGGATGATGGCCCCGCGCGATCGCGTTCATCGTGTGGAACGAGAGACCGGAAACGTAGACACATAGACACGCAGAGCTTGGAAGAGGACACGAGCATGGAGTCGAGCGACAACGTCGCGGCGTTGCTGAACCTGCAGGAGATCGACCTCGATATCCGAGCACTGAGCGCCGAGCTGTCGACCATGGCCACCGACTTGGCCGAACGGCAGACGGCCGTGGAGGAGCTCGAACGGCAGGTCGAGGCGGTCCAGGTGCAACTCGCCGAATCCGACGAGAGAATGAGGAAGTACCAGCGTGCCGTGCAGGCTGGCCGGGCGACGCTCAAGCGGCTCGAGGCCCGTGGGCAGGAGGTCACGAACATGCAGCAGCACCTCGCGGTTCGGCATGAAGCCGAGGTGGCTCGCGGCAATTTGAGGGCCGCCGAAGAGGATGCGCTCGATGCCCTGCAGGACGTCGAGCGTTTCCGGGAGGAGCTGGCGCGCCTGGAGGCCGAGCTCGAGGAGTTGCGGAGCGACTACGAAGCGCGCCGAGGGGCGGCGGACGCCCGAACGACGGAGCTGGAGGATCAGCTTGCGATCCGTCGAGACCAGAGGCACAACCGGGAGGTGCGTCTCGACGCCCGAGTGCTCCAGATGTACGAAAAGGTCAGAAGGGGGAGATCGGACAACGCGCTCGCACCACTGACGGGAGATGGAGTGTGCGGCCACTGTTACACGTCCGTGCCCATTCAGAAGCAATCCGACATTCGTGCGGGCCGGGCCCTCGCCGTGTGCGAGGGATGCGGCATCATTCTCTACCCGCCCACCGAGTGAGCGCTCGACCGGGGACCCACTCGTTGCCCCGGTTGCACGGGGCGCCGCCAACCCGTCCTGCGGCCTGCGTCATCCCGTGAACGAGTTCCCCAACACTCCGTTCCGCTGGCAGCCTCCGCCCGCCGTGCCGCAAGCAGCTGTTGAAGCGCTCGAACGCTCGCTCGGGATTCCGCGCGGACTGTGCCGCATTCTGGCGGCCCGGGGGATGGCGGATGAGCAGGCGGCCCGTCGCTTCCTTCGACCGGCGTTCGATCAGCTCCATCCGCCGAGCGCCCTACCCGACATGGCGAAGGCCGTCGAGCGTCTGGAGATCGCACTCCAGCGCGGCGAGTCGATCCTGGTCCACGGAGACTATGACGTCGATGGGATGTCAGGGGCCGCGTTACTGGTGCGCGCACTCGAGGATCTGGGAGGCAGGGTGGACGGCTTTGTCCCTCACCGGACGCGGGACGGATACGACCTCGGCTCCGCGGGGCTGCAGCGCGCGAGGGAGCGGAAGGCCTCGCTCATCGTGACTGCCGACTGCGGAACCACGGCGCTGGAGGCCGTGCGCGAGGCGGCGACGGCGGGGATCGACGTGATCGTGACCGATCACCACCGAACGGGTGCGAGCCTGCCGGAGGCCGTGGCCGTCGTAAACCCGACACGGGCAGACAGCGTGTACCCGTTCGATGGGCTGGCCGGCGTGGGCGTCGCGTATAAACTGGTTGCGCAACTGTATGCTGACAAAGGGTTTCCAGAAGAACATGTGAACCAACATCTGGATCTCGTCGCCCTCGGCACCGTGGCCGATCAGGCGCCACTCGTGGACGAGAACCGCGTGCTGGTGCGATTGGGTCTCCGGGCTCTGCAGCGGAGCCGCAAGTTCGGACTCCAGGCGCTGCTGTGGACCACGGGCCTGCTGGAGGAGGAGGGCGTGCGGGCGTCCGATATCGCTTTCCGCCTCGGGCCGCGGCTCAACGCTGTGGGGCGAATCGGCTCGGCGAGCGACGGGCTTCGTCTGCTGCTGACCGAGGACCGGGAAGAGGCCGTAGAGCTCGCGGGCCGCCTGGGCGAGGAAAACACGCGCCGCCAGGCAGCCGACCGTCGGCTGGTTCGCGAGGCCCTGGAGGAGCTCCGGGACGAGTACTCGCCCGACCGGGACCGCGTCGTCGTTCTGTCGAGCGATGTTTGGCACCCGGGGCTGCTGGGGATCGCCGCATCCCGAATCGCCCGCATGCTGCACCGTCCGACCGCCCTGATCACGTTCGAAGGTGAGGTGGGCCGCGGCTCGGCGCGGTCCGTCAAAGGCTTCAACCTCGTTCGTGCGCTCGAGGCCTGCGCGTCGACGCTGGAACGCTTCGGAGGGCACGAGATGGCCGCGGGCCTGAGTGTGCATCGCTCGCGACTGGGTGAGTTCGTCGAGTGCTTTCGGGCACATGCGCAACAGGAGCTGTCCGACGAGTGTCTGGTTCCCGAGCTGCGGCTCGATCTGGAGATGTCGCTGGAAGAGCTCACGCCGCGTTTCGCGAGATACGTCGAGTACTTCGGCCCCTTCGGCGTTGGCAATTCGCGTCCCCGTTTGCTCGTTCGAGGCGTACGCCTGGACCGCATAGCCCGCATGGGGGAAGACGGACGGCACCTGCGCCTGCGGTTGGAAGCGGGGGAGGCGGGGGAGGAGTCGGGCTTGGCGGCGGTCGCGTTTGGCATGGGCGAGCGCTTCGATGAACTGAGAGCCGGCGGCACGTGGGATGTCGTGTTCGAGGTGCACCGGGATAGTTGGCGTGGCCGGACTCGGACTCGGGCTCATCTGCTGGACCTTCGGCCGACCGAACAGCCTGCCTCCCGAGCGGACGGTCGAGGGGCCGCGGCGGCGGCGAACGCAGGGTGAAACTTCGGATTGTGGCCGGCGAGCTGGGCGGCCGCTACATCGAAGCGCCCTCGGGGCGCGCGACCCGCCCGACCTCGGAACGGGTCCGCGAGGCGTGGTTCAGCGCGCTGGGTGCTCGAGTGCTACAGGCTCGGGTCGTGGATCTGTTTGCCGGATCGGGCGCCCTCGGCATCGAAGCGTTGTCGCGCGGCGCCGCCCACGCCCATTTTGTCGAGTCGAACCCTCGTGCCGCGGCGGTCTTGAGGCGCAACCTCGCCGACCTGGATCTGGAGGCGCGGGCGGAGGTGGACACTCGCGATGTGTTCGTCTTTCTCCGCGAGGCGATCCGACGAGGGCTCGGCTTCGACGTGGCGCTGGCGGATCCTCCGTATGACGCGCCTGCGGTCCGACGGCTCGTCGAAGAGTACCAGCGAGAGCCTTTTGCCGGCTTGCTCTGTCTCGAGCACGCGCCCGGCGCGCTGGGGCCCGAAGTGCGAACGGAATGGCAACGCCGCTACGGAGATACCGAGCTGACCTTCATGACAGTCGATCCGGAGGGCACGAGCACATGAACCAGAGGATCGCGGTCTACCCGGGCTCGTTCGACCCGCTCACTCTCGGCCACGACGACATCATCGATCGCAGTCTGAGGCTCGTGGATCGATTGATCGTGGCCGTCGCCGAGACGGCGACACAGACGAAGAGTGGTCTGTTCTCGGTCCGCGAGCGTGTGGAGATCGTTCAGGAGGTCTACGAGGGCCGACCAGAGATCGAGGTCACGGCCTTTCGGGGCCTGTTGGTTGAATTCGCTCGCTCCCACGGCGCCCGGCTCATCGTCCGAGGACTTCGCGCCGTGAGCGACTTCGAGTACGAGTTCCAGATGGCGTTGATGAACCGCGCGCTGTGGCCGGAGATCGAAGTCATCTTCATGGCTCCCGACACGCGTCATACGTTTCTCAGCTCGTCCCTCGTGCGAGAGGTCGGGCGGCTCGGCGGTGACGTGAGCGACTTCGTGCACGCGAGCGTTCTGGAGCGGATGAAGGCGAAGTTCGGGCAGCTGGGCGAGGCATCGTCGGGCCAGGGCGCTTAGGGCGTGTCGCGTTCCCGGTT
>JBDHLB010000071.1:0-13621 GCA_039586095.1 Gemmatimonadota bacterium | reverse complement strand
CAAGCGCTTTCTCTTCGTGCGCCTGTTCAAGCGTGAGCCGCAAGCGCGGACGCTGGTGTGGGTCGCGCGCGGCTCCAACGTGTTTCTGCTCCTGGTGGCGCTGGTCATCATGACGCAGCTGACCTCGATCCAGACGGCGTGGCAGGTGAGCACGATGCTCGGCGCCGGCATCGGGATTGTGCTCGTGCTGCGCTGGTTGTGGTGGCGCATGACGGCGTGGGGGGAAATCGCGGCAATTGCCACTTCACTCGTGATGGCGCCGATCCTGCTCGTGACCGTGCCCATCGAGTACCAGGCGACGCGTCTGTTCATCATGGCGATCGGTGGTACGCTGGCGGGCGTGATCACCTCGTACCTCTCCGGTCCGGAGTCGATGGACCGGCTGACCAGCTTCTACGAGCGGGTGGACCCACCGGGATACTGGGGTCCGGTGGCCGCGAAGGCGGGCTCGCCGCCGGCAGCGAGCACACGCAAGCTGTGGCGATCGATCGGCGCGATGGTCCTGTGCGCGGTGACGGTGTTCAGCGTCCTCACCGGCCTCGGATCGTGGCTGGTGGGCGGTCCGGCGCCGACATGGTTCCCGTGGCGTGGCGTGTGGATCGCCCTGCTCCTGATCGTCGGCGGCGCGCTCGTTCCCGTCTGGTGGAAGCTGGGGGATATGGGCACCAAGCACGACGCCGCCGACGCCTGAACAGGTACGGCCTCCGAAGGGCCGTTCAATTCCCGCCTTCCGCAACCGTGACTTCGCCCTTCAGACGAATGTCGCGTGAGGACGATCCCACGTGCACGGGCCGACGACCGGCCACGACAACCCAATCGTGCTCGGCGATGGACCAGTAGGACAGCTCGCGCTCGCCGAAGTGTATCGTGACCTCGCGCTCCTCGCCCGGAGAGAGGCGCACCCGCTCGAAGCCGACCAGCTGCCGGGGTGCCATGATCACCGGCGGATCGGGCGGCGGGCCCAGGTAGAGCTGCGCCACCTCGGAGCCGGCCACATCGCCGTTGTTACGCACCACGAATGTGACGTCGAACCCACCATCCACGGGCGCGATCCGAAGTGCGGAATACGCGAAGGTCGTGTACGAGAGGCCGTGGCCGAAGGGGAAGAGCGGCTCCACGTCTCGAACATCGTACCAGCGATAGCCTACGAGAACACCCTCGGCGTAGTCGGCCTGTCCGTTGACGCCCGGATACCTCTCGTCCGACCTGGCGATCGGCGTGCGCTCATCGGCGGGGGGAAACGTGACCGGGAGCTTACCGCCCGGAACCGCCTCGCCCAGCAGCAACGCCGCCGTGGCGTCGGCGCCTTCCTGGCCCGGATACCACATCTGAAGAACGGCTCCCGTCTCGTGCAGCCACGGCATGAGCACCGGATCGCCGGTTTTGAGCACGACGGTCGTGCGCGGGTTCGCCTTCGCCACCGCCGCCACCAAAGCGTCCTGCGGCTCGGGTAGCGCGAGGGACAGCCGATCGCGACCCTCGGTGCCCTCGTTGTACGCGAATACGACGACGGCGCGCGCCGCGCCCGCCGCCGCCACAGCCTCCTCGAAATAGGCCTGGCGCCGCTCCGGGGTGGTCCAGGCAAGCCGCACTTGCAACGGCTGGCCCGCCGGCGCGGGAATGAATCCGCCCCCACCGCCTTGGACCTCGAGCTCGATCCTGTGCGCCTTGCCTGCTTCCAGACGCAGCATCGCCGTCGCGTTGGAGAGGCCCTCCGCGGTCGGAATCAGGCTCGCATCGCTGAAGAAGCCGCCGGTCGCGAGGAGCCGAACGCCGTCGATCAACAGCGTGCCACCCCCACCGCCCGTCTGCAGCTTCAGGCCGTAGTCGCCTGTCACGGGAGCCGTCAGCGTACCGGTCCAGCGCCATTCCGTGTCCGGGGGCAACGCATCCGAGCCGGTAAAGTCGACGACCGGGTCGATCTGCGTGGCGCCATCGGGGGCGACCCGCCGTAATCCGTTCGCCATCGCCTCGCCCGTCGGCCTCAAGGCCAGCGCCGGTACCGCGACCCCGTCGAGGTCGATCCCCGCGACGTAACGGATGTCGGCTGCGGGGCCCGCCCGGCGCTGGAGGGCCGCGAGAGGGCTCTCCTTGTGAAGAGGCGGCACCTGCGAGCTCCCTCCCCCGCCGAACAGCAGCGTCCTCGCCGTCGGCCCGATCACGATGAGCGACGCCAGATCATCCGGGGTGAGCGGCAGGCTGCCGCCCTCGTTGCGTAGGAGCACCGCCCCGGCCAACGCCACATCACGCGCCGTTGCGGCGCCCGCTTCAACATCGATCACGGGACGAGGCGGCGCTTCACCAAGCAGGCCCATGCGATCCATCTGTGTAAGGATGCGGCGCACGGCCTGATCGACGGCCGGCTCGGGAACCCGACCCGCCTCGACGGCCACGCGCAGAGAGTCGCCAAACAACACCCCCTGCATGGGGCCGCGGTTGACTCCAGGCATTTCCTGGTCGAGGCCGGCCTCGAGCGCGGCGAGCGAATGCCGGGCGAACCAGTCCGTCATGACCCAACCCTCGAAGCCGAACTGGTCGCGCAGGATCCGGGTCAGCAGCTCGCGGTTCTCGCACGCGTGCGTGCCGTTCACCTTGTTGTAGGCGCACATGACGGCGCCTACGCCAGCCTCCGCGGCTGCCTCGAACGCCGGCAGGTAGATCTCGTGGAGCGCGCGCTCGTCCACCACGGCGTCGATGCGCATCCGGCCCTGCTCGAAGCTGTTCGCCACGTAATGCTTTACGGTGGCGAGCATCCCTTCGCCCTCGATGCCCTGGATTTGCGCAGCGACGATCCGGCCAGCCAGCAGCGGGTCTTCCCCGAACGTCTCGAAGTTCCGCCCGGCCTGCGGCACGCGCACGATGTTCACCATCGGAGCGAGCAACACATCGTGGTCCCGTGCCCGACCCTCCTGGCCCATGACCTCTCCGAAGCGGCGAGCGAGCTCGGGATCGAACGTGGCGGCAAGCATGACGGGAGCCGGCAGGGCGGTGGCCGGCAGGCCGGTACGAATGCCGGCCGGGCCGTCTGCCAGGCGCAGCGGCGGAATGCCGAGGCGCTCGACGCCGGGCACGTACCCGGCGCCGGCCTTCCCCGTGGGATCCTCGGCGCCGTGCAGAAGTGTGAGCTTCTCGTCCAGCTTCATGGCATCGAGCAGGGCGTCGATATCCGTCTCCTGCGCGACGACCGGGGTGGCGAATCCGAACAACAGGACGGGGAGCATCGCCGCTATGGCTCCGGACAGCCTCGAATGACGGCAGGTGTCTCTATGCATGGCGCGGTCCCTCCCACGCGACCCCGTGTCCTCGGGGTCCGCCGTTCCTTTCCACTCTCGCCTTTCCACCTTCGAGAACGGGGATTCTTCGGCAGAGAACGTAGGTTCGGCTCCGCTCCCGCAGAAAGACCGTGATGGTGTCGCAGAGCCCGCTCATCTCCGCATAGATTGAGGCGTTAAACCTGAATCTCACTCCGACAGCTGCCGACGGTTCGCCGATGCACAAGCGCACATTCTTCCTCGTGGCGACCTTTCCCTTGCTGCAGGCTTGCGACGCCGGTGACAGACCGGATCAGGTAGAGCAGGCGCCGGTTTTGGAGGCCCCGGAGGCTGGGCTGGATGATCCGGCGGCTTACGAGGGGTACGCGACCCGCTTCTTCCGGGATTCCCACGGCAACACGTTTCAAATCTACCTGAACCAACGTGACAGCCGGGTCGTGCACGTATGGGGGGACGCGGCGAACGAGAGCGCCGCGTTCACCGTTCGTGACGCGGACGGCGGTCCGGCTCCCATCGTCTGGGGCGGAGCGGGTGCGGTGGCCGAGTCCGACGGCGAAAGGCGCACGATGCGGCACCGACTCGTGGCGGAGGTCGGGCAGCTCGAAGTCGGCTGGTTCCTGCTTGGCACGATGCAGCAGGAGCGAGACTTTCAGTATTTGGAGTGGCACAACAGGCCCTTCGGAGACTCCGCGTTCATCCTGCCCGAGCTGGCGGGTCTCGTCGCGAGTCTGGAGCGCCTGCCGGACGAGGAGCGCGCGGAGCACCTCTCTCTCCTGGGCGCCGCCGACACCGAGGGACTCCGGTCCCGACTGGAGCCGCGGACCACTCTTTCGGAGGACGAGGGCACCTGGACCGTCCTGGTCGAGCAGACGAGCCTGGACGGCCGCAACCACCTGACCGTCGAACTCAGCGGTGACTCGGACGCATCGACCGCGACACTCGAAGAAGACCGGGTTTCCGTGTTGGCGACCTCCGGTAATCGGATCGTGCTCGATGTGAGCGTGACCACGGACAGCGAGGCCCTGACGCCGCTCGGTCGCGAGCGGCTCTTCAACGACGCGTTCGAGGAGTACTTCGAGCGGCAGTTGCGGATCGCCGACAGCCTGACCGATGCCCTGGGACCCGAGCCCGCTTTGCGGGACCCACGTGTCCTCGCCGTCCGGCGCATCGAACGCCAGGTCCTCGGTCTCGAGCTTCTCGGCTCCGAACAGAAGCTGATGGCATCCATGCCGAACTACGCGACCTACTTCGGCCGCGACCAGATGATGTCGGCGTTGATGCTGGAGCCCATCTCGTCCGTGGATCTGCAGGAGCTCGTCATCGCGAGCGTGCTCGGAAAGATCGATCGCTCGGGCAACGTGAGTCACGAGGAGGCGCTGGCAGGGCAGGCGATCCGCGAGGCGGCGGCGGAATACAGCGCCCAGATCCGGGCGTGGGAGGAGAGCCGGGAGCGCGACCCGCAAGCCGCGGCTCGCCATCTGGCCCGGGCCCGAGCCTTGCTCGAAGCTCCGCAGACCGTGCGCGAAAACTACCACATGGTGGACGACGACTTCCAGCTTGCCGTTTTGGTCGATCGTTATCTGTCGCGCCTTGACGTGCCGGCGGAGCGAAAACGGCGCTTTCTCTCCGCCCCGGCGAGCGGTGCCGGCGCGAGCGATTCTGCGGGAGGTGGCGAGACACGTCTCGACGCGCTCGTCCGCAACCTCGCCTTCGCAGCGGAGCTGGCGCACCCGTATGCCGAAGAGCCGCTACCGACGAACCTCGTGAGCTTCTTCCGCCAGGATGACCGGGGCTGGCTCCCCGGCAGCTGGCGCGACAGCCGCGCCGGCTACGGCAACGGGCGCTTCGCCATGGACGTGAACGTCGTGTGGGTGCCCAAGGCGCTCGAGGCCCTCGAGAGGACCCTCGGAGCCGTCGAGACTCTCGGCCTGTCCATCCGCGAGCCTTTGGACGGCCTGGCGTTCGACGCGCCGGCCCTCGAGGCCTATCTGGCGGATCCCGCCACGCTGCGCGCAGCGATCAGGACGTGGCGCGAGGCGCGCGAGCACTTCCAGGTTCGACTCGACCCGGAGGAGGTCCGCACGCAAGTCGATGCGCTGCTCGAGACGCTGCCCGAAGCGGAAGCGGACTATTGGCGCAAAAGTCTCGAACAGGAGCGAGCGGCACGGCGTGCACTCTCGTTTCTCGCCCTCTCACTCGACGCCGAGGGCCGACCGATCCGCGCCGTCAACACCGACCCCGCCACGGACCTGTTCCTCGAGGATTACAGCGAGGCGATCCTGGCAGGGAGCGCCGACGCGGCGGCGGTGCTCGGAACTCTAGACATGTTCGTGCGACCCTACCCGGTCGGGCTGTTCGTGGCCGGGCTCGGCCCCATCGTGGCGAACGACGCCTACGCAAGCCAGGCCGTGCAGGTGCGCTTTCGCGAAGACCTGTACCACTCACCGCGGGTGGTATGGGGTCGTGAGGTGAACCTGCTTCTCCTTGGCCTCCTCCGGCAGATCGCCGCAGCCTACGACGAGTCGGGCGAGCTACGTGACGACAGCGAGATGGTGCGCGCGTACCTGGATGCGCTCCGTCGCGCGCTGGATCTCACCCAGCAGGCGGTCGATGCCTCCGGCCTCAGTCACAACGAGCTGTGGAGCTATGAGATCGAAGGGGGCACCCTGCGTCCGGTCCGGTATGGCACGAGCTCCGACATCCAGCTCTGGAACGTGACCGACCTCGCCGTCGCCTTCCTCCGCGATCGACTACAGCCTCAGTGAGGGTCGGCAGCGCCCTTGCTCAGATGGAGATCGACGCGCAGGGTGTTCCGATCTCTAGCCGATCGTTCGCTCGTCTAATCGACCGCCAGAGGTAGGCATGCCCGAATTCCAGCTCGCGACTCCCGACCTCATCATGGTGCTGCTCTACGTCGTCTTCATCGTCGGGCTGGGCTTCTACTTCGCGAAGCGGACAGGCACGACCGACGATTATTTCCTCGCGGGGCGCTCCCTGACCTGGTGGTTGATCGGGTTCTCGCTGTTCGCGTCCAACGTTTCCTCCACCACCCTGGTGGGTCTGTCCTCCAGCGCCTTCGGCTCGGGCATCTCGGTTTACAACTATGAATGGATGGCGGCCTTCGTCCTGATCGTGTTCCTCGTCTTCTTTCTCCCGTTCTATCTGAAGACGCGCGTCTACACGATGCCGGAGTTCCTGGAGCGTCGCTTCGACCAACGCTCACGCTACTACTTCGCGGCGCTCCTGGTGCTGATGAACATCGTGATCGATACGGCTGCCGCGCTGTACGCGGGCGCCCTGGTCGTGCAGATCATCTATCCGGAGATCCCGCTGTGGCAGTCCGTGGTCGTGCTCGGAGTGCTCGCGGGCATCTACACGATCGCAGGTGGGCTCAAGGCGGTGGTGTACACCGATGCGGTGCAGGCCGTCCTGCTGCTGATCGGCGCGTTTCTCGTCGCGGTGCTGTCCTTTAACGCGATCGGCGGCTCCTGGTCGGCCGTGACCGCGGTCGTGCCACCCGAGGACCTGTCGATCATCAGACCGACATCGGACCCGATCCTGCCGTGGCCAGGAGTGTTCACGGGTGTATTTCTGCTCGGGTTCTACTTCTGGGGCACCAACCAGTTCATGGTCCAGCGCACCCTGGCAGCCAAGGACCTTCACAACGGCCGCTGGGGAGCGCTCTTCGCGGGCTTTCTCAAGCTCCCCATCATCTTCCTCATGGTGCTGCCGGGCATCTTCGGGCGTCTCATGTATCCGGCGGCGGAGTACCCGGCTCTGGCCGAGAATCCGGATCTCATCTTCCCGACGCTCATGTTCGACCTGCTTCCCGTGGGCGTCCGCGGGCTGATCATCGCCGCTCTGGTCGCCGCGATCATGTCGAGCGTCGACTCGACCCTGAACTCGGCGTCTACGCTCGTCACCATGGACTTCATCAAGAAGATCAAGCCCAAGGTGCCGAACCACAGCCTGGTCATCGCCGGCCGCCTCGTGACGTTCACGTTCATGGCGCTCGCGATCCTGTGGGCGCCCCAGATCATCAAGTTCCCGAACATCTGGACGTACCTGCAGCAGATGCTGGCATACCTGGCCCCGCCGATCGTCACCTGCTTCTTCGCCGGTGTGTTCTGGAAGCGGGCCAACGGCCACGGCGCTTTGGCGGCGCTGGTGGTGGGTCACCTGGCGGCCGCCGTCATCTTCGGCCTCGCCTTGTCGGGGTCCGTGATCGTTCAGACGCAGCCGTTCACCCCGGAGGAACTGCGGATGGTCGCGGACGGCGTGCCGGTCATCCACTTCCTCTATCTGGCGCCCATTCTCTTCGTGATCTCGCTCGTCGCGCTGGTGGTCGTGACCCTCGCCACGGCGAAGCCGGATGCGGAGATCGTTCGTGAGCTGACGTGGTCGCCGGCACTGCTCGCGGCGGAGGCGCCGGAGCTCGCTCGACTCCCGTGGTACAAGAACTACCGGTACCAGTCCGCGGCCATGCTGGTGCTCATCGCGATCATGGTGATCTGGTGGTGGTAGACCGGTGAAGACGGTCGTGGCGGTTGGCGAAGTCCTCTGGGATGTGTTCCCCGATCGGCGGCTGCCGGGCGGCGCTCCCTGCAACGTCGCGTTCCATGCCGCGCGGCTCGGTGATCGAGGGGCGATCATCACCCGGGTAGGAGACGATCCAGCCGGGACGGAATTGGTCGCGTTCCTTCACGAGCGAGGGGTCGTGACCGAGTACGTACAGCGCGATGAGCGCAAGCCGACGGGTACGGTAACGGTGATGATCGAGGACTCGGAGCTTCGCTACGCGATCACCGAAGATGTGGCGTGGGATTACATCGCAGCGGAGGATGACGCCCGTGCGCTTGTTCAAGCGGCGGATGCGGTCTGCGTGGGCTCACTCGCGCAGCGGAGCGCAGTCAGCCGCTCGGCGATCCAGCAGCTCCTGTCGGACGCGCGTGACCGCGCACTGGTCATCTTCGACGTCAACCTCCGTTCTCCTTTCATCGACGTCGACGTTCTGGATGCCACGTTTCGCGTCGCGGACGTCGTGAAGCTCAACGAGGACGAAGTGGCTCGGGCATCGGCGCTGCTCGAGAGGCCGTCGCTGATCGGCTGGCTCATTGAAGAGGTGGGCGTACAGGCCGTATGCGTGACACAGGGGGCGGGTGGCGCTTCGATCTCCACGCGTGAGGAAACCGTCTCCGCGCCGGGCATCCCGATCGACGCCTCGACCGGCGATGCGGTGGGCGCGGGCGACGCGTTCACCGCGGCATTGGCTCACCGACTGGTCGGTGATGCGACGCTGGAGGAGGCCCTCCAGGCCGCCAATCGCTACGCGGCGCTCGTGGCCACGAAGCGGGGCGCGATGCCCGACATCAGACCAGAGGAGTTGGCCGAGATCGGCCTCTGATCGGCCTCTGACCCGGAATCCCGAGGCTCGACACATGTAGACGGTCTCCGCCTGGCAGCGTTTCGCGGACGGCCCTCCGCCAGGTCAGGCCAGGACGACGGCCTCGAGCGGTCGCAGTCGGAGGGAACCGGAGACCTCGGCCCCTTCGCTCGTCCTGTGTGTGGACACGGCGATCCGCCCCGTTAGCTCGCTCGCTTCGATCAAAAGCGGCTCGTCGGCGAAGTTGATCGCCACGACGACGCGCTCGTCGCCCGCAGAGCGTTCGAAGGCATAGCAGTCGGGTGGGACTCCGGCCACGGTACGATAGGCACCCGCGCGCAGGGCCACAGACCCCCGTCTCAGCCGCAACATCCTGCGGTACAGGTTGAGGAGCGAGTCGGGGTCGGCGAGTTGCGCCTCGACGTTCCGCTCGACGTAATCCCTGCCGACGGGAAGCCAGGGCTCCTCCGAATCCGTGAACCCGGCGCAGGGATCGGCCGACCACTGCATGGGCGTGCGACAGCCGTCTCGGCCCAGGTCTGGCTCGGCCATCCCCCAGGGATCCTGCCGCATCTCGCGTGGAATCTCGGCTTCGCGCATGCCGATCTCGTCGCCGTAATACAGCGTGGGCGATCCGGGGAGCGTGAGCAGAAGAACCGCCGCCTGCCGGCTTCCCTGCTCTCCCAGCCTCGTGGCCAGGCGTTGGTCATCGTGCGAGCCCAGCACCCAGTTGAGCCACGCACCTCGGGGGACCGCGGCTTCCAGACCTTCCACGACCTCACGAATCTCTGACGCGCTCCAGGGCACCTTCAGGAGCCCGAAGTTGGCCGGCATGTGCAGCTCATCGAGACCTTCTCCGTAGTACGCCGCGAGTCGCTTTGGGTCGAAGACGTGCAGTTCGGCCAGTGACGTTCTCGGAGGCTCGTATTCCTCTAGGACCGCCCGCATCCGTCGGAAGACGTCGTGAATGTCGCGGTGACCCTGGTCGTTTACGTGCAGTTGCGCCCCGTACGCGCCGAGCGGCTTGTGGACTTGCTGGATGCCCTCCGTGTTGGGCGGATTGTCGCGCTCGGCGGGGTCCTTCATCGCAAACAGCACCGCATCGACCCGAAACCCGTCCACGCCGCGATCCAGCCAGAATCGCATGTTGTCGAACATCGCGTCCTGCACGGCGGGGTTCCGCCAGTTCAGGTCGGGCTGCTCCTTGACGAACGAGTGGAGGTAGAACTGCCCCGTACGCTCGTCCAGCTCCCACGCCGGGCCGCCGAACACGCTGAGCCAGTTGTTGGGCGGTGAGCCATCCGGCTTCGGGTCTCGCCACACGTACCAGTCACGCCGGGGGTTGTCGCGCGAGCTCCTCGACTCGATGAACCACGCGTGCTGGTCCGACGTGTGGTTCGGCACGAAATCGACGATCACCCTGAGGCCGACGGCGTGGGCGTGGCGCACGAGCCGGTCGAAGGTGGCGAGATCGCCGAACATCGGGTGCACGTCGCGATAATCCGCGACATCGTACCCGAAGTCCGCCATGGGCGACGAATAGAACGGGGCTATCCAGATCGCGTCCACGGCGAGCGTGTCGCGCAGGTAACCCAGTCCGTCGATGATGCCCTGCAGATCCCCGACCCCGTTTCCCGTCGTGTCCCTGAAGCTCCTCGGGTAAATCTCGTACACGACGGCGCTCTGCCACCATTCGTGCCCTTCGTGATCGGACAAGGAAGCCCTCTTCGCGTCGGATTTTCGTGTGCCGGCCGTCCTCACACCTGCCGGTCTGGCACTTCCCCTGCGCGCCGTTCTTCCAGCTCACGCTTCATCGTTGCGCAGGTGGGCTCGTCGATCGGATAGAAGATCAGGGCGAGCGCGCAGGACATATAGAGCACACCCGGGAACACCGAGATCAGCAGCTTGATCCCGGTCAGCGCGAGAGCGGTCTGCTCGGTGGCCTGCTGCACGTAGCCGAAAGCGGCGAGCAGCCAGCCCGCCAGGGCCCCACCAATGCCCCAGCCACCCTTCTGGGCGAAGGTGGCGGCCGAGAAGAAAAGACCCGTGGCCCGCCGCCCGCTCGTCCATTCGGCGTAGTCGGCGGCGTCCGCGATCATGGTCCAGAGCAGGGGAACCGCAGGGGCGTAGGCCATCTTGCCCAGGATGTTCAGGGCGTAGATCCAGCCGAGGTTCTGGGCTCCCGGCAGGAATAGCAGGATGAAGAACGAGCCGGAGAGAAGCGAGCTGCCGATGAACACGTTCCGCTTCCCGAATCGCTGCGCGAGGGGCTTGGAGAGGGGCAGCGCGACGATCAGGGCGACGCTCCCCACCACGTTGAACAGCTGCACGCTCTCCTCCCTGCCGATGTAGTACTTGAAGTAGAAGGCCAGGGAGAGGTTCTGGAGAGCGAACATTACGAAGGAGATGATTCCGACAATGGCGAGGATGATCCACGGGCGGTTGCGCAGCAGGATCCTGAAGTCCTGCTTGAGGGAATCCTGCTGCGTGGGCGGAGGTTGGATGCGCTCCCGGGTGGACAGGAACGTGACGAGGAAGAGCACGAAGGAAATCACCGCGAACAGGGTGACGGTGAGCCGATAGCCCGTGGCGTTGTCGCCCTGTCCGAAGTACCGGGCCAGGGTGAGGGCCAGGCCGGAGACAATCAGCTGGCCGACGAATGCGCACACGAAGCGGTAGGTGTTCAGGCTGGTGCGCTCGTAGGAGTCCGATGTCATCACGGCGCCCAGGGACGAATAGGGCAGGTTGATCGCGGTGTAGGCGGTCATTAGCAGCAAGTAGGTAACCGCCGCGTAGATCACCTTGCCGGTATGGCCGAGATCGGGAGTCGAGAACGTCAGGACCGCTAGAACGCTATACGGCAGAGCCATCCAGAGGATGTACGGGCGGAACTTGCCCCACCGGGTCCGCGTGCGATCGGAGATCACCCCCATCAGCGGATCGCTGGCCATGTCCCAGAACCGCGCGATGAACATGATGGTGCCCGCTGCGGCGGCCGAGATCCCGAAGGTGTCGGTGTAGAAGATCAGGATCCAGAAGCCGACCATGTCCCACACGAAATGCGAGGCGGTGTCGCCCAGGCCGTAGCCGAGCTTCTCTTTGACCGAGAGACGGGTCCTGTCTGTCGTCATCGCGCTTCCCTCGAGGTTGGGCGTGCGCCACCAAGTGTGGAACGGCCCTGGTGATGTAGCGAGAGGAATCCACCGAAGGGTCGGGGCGCCGAGACCTGGAACCGGCGAGGGGCACCCCTCAAATTGGCACGGTCGCCCGCCATCGCAGGCGGCCCTGGCGGGATCAACACAGCGAGATCGCCGCGTACGGCCGCTCCGTGCGGGCAGCCTTCCTCGGAGGACGTTGCATGAACTGGCTGAATCGGATCGTCTTGCTCACGTTGGCCATTCTCCTCACATCGTGCGGCGCGACCGGCGAGCCGCCTTCCGGTCAGGCCCTCGACGAACGCCCGTCCGGTCAGGCCCTATATGCTTCGTTTGACGATCAGGTCGACGAGCTGCTGGCGAAGATGACGCTCGACGAAAAGGTCGGCCAGATGACGCAGCCGGACCAGGAGTTTCTGGACGACGTGGATCACGTTCGCGAGTACATGGTGGGGTCCCTGCTGAGTGGCGGCGGCTCGGATCCGGCTACGAACAGTTTCGAGGATTGGCGGGCGCTGTACGAGATGTATCAGTCGAAGGCGCTCGAAACGAGGCTCGGCATACCGCTGCTGTACGGCGTCGACGCCGTGCACGGGCACTCGAACGTGATCGGCGCCGTGGTCTTCCCGCACAACATCGGTCTCGGAGCGACGCGCAATGCCGAGCTCGTCGAGGAGATCGCCCGCATCACGGCCGAGGAGGTCAAGGCCACGGGGATGAACTGGAATTTCGCCCCGTCCGTCGCGGTGCCCAGGGACGATCGCTGGGGCCGGGCCTACGAAGGTTTCGCCGAGGCACCGATGCTGGTCGCGGAGCTCGGGGCCGCTGCCGTCAGAGGGCTGCCAAGCACTTCGTGGGCGACGGGGGAACGGTGATCGGGACCGGCGTGACTCTGCCCGATGGGTCGAAGCATCCCTTCGACCGCGGGGACGTGCCGCTGACGGAAGAGGAGCTTCGTCGGATCCACATGGAGGGATATGTCTCGGCGGTCGCGGCGGGTGTCGGCACGATCATGCCTTCGTACAGCAGCTGGAACGGAGTGAAATGCTCGGGCAGCCGACGGCTGCTCACCGAGATCGTGAAGGAGGAGCTGGGATTCGAGGGTTTCTTGATCTCCGACTTCAAGGCGATCGATGAGCTGCCCGGCGACTACAAGAGCGACATCGAGACGTCGATCAACGCCGGCATGGACATGGTGATGGTGCCCGATCGCTATCAGCTGTTCTTCGATACGCTGAAGGAGCTGGTCGAGGAGGGAGCGATCCCGATGGAGCGAATCGACGACGCGGTCCGGCGGATCCTGCGGGTGAAGTTCGCCGTGGGTCTGTTCGACGACGACTGGTCGCCGATCGCGGATCGGTCGCTCGAGGCGAGCTTCGGGTCGGATGAGCACCGAGCGGTGGCGATACAGGCCGTGCGCGAGTCCCTGGTGCTGCTGAAGAACGAGGGTGCTGCGCTGCCTCTCGCGAAGAATGCGGGGCGAATCCACGTGGCCGGGCCAGGCGCAGACGACATCGGCATGCAAAGCGGCGGCTGGACGGTCGACTGGCAGGGCAAGATGGGCGCGATCACGGAGGGGACGACGATTCTCGACGCGATCAGGAAGGCGGTCTCGGACGGCACCGAGGTCACCCATTCGGAAGACGGGACGGGCGCCGAGGGCGCGGATGCCGTCGTGGTGGTCGTCGGCGAGCGTCCCTACGCCGAGATGCACGGTGACGATCTGGATCTGGCGCTGAGCGACGAGGATCGGGCCGTGGTCGCAAACGCTGCGGCCGCTGGCGTGCCGGTCGTGACACTGTTGATCTCCG
>JBDHLB010000070.1:13044-15128 GCA_039586095.1 Gemmatimonadota bacterium | reverse complement strand
GACTCGCCTTCGACGTACGGCGTGACGAAGTAGGGAAGCCCATCCGCGTCGCCAGAATCGTGGAGCGGGAGGATGTGGGGGTGGGAGAGCGACGCCTCGACCTCGGTCTCGCGGCGGAAGCGCTCCGCGTTGACGGCGGATGCAACTTCAGGACGCATGACCTTGATCGCGACCGGGCGGTCGTGCTTCAGGTCACGCCCCAGGAACACGTCGGCCATCCCGCCCTGTCCGATCTGACGTTCGATCGCGTAGCGGTCGGAAAGGGCGACCTTCAGGCGGTCGTAGAGTTCCGCCATGGACGAGGCCTCCTGTCCCCCGAAATCCCCGTGGGACGTGCCCGTGAATGTCAACCGTACGACCCAGTTGGCGCAAGGCACTTGCATATGCGTCAGTTCGGAGACCTCGACCGACGCCCTGCGGGAACAAACGCACGCGCGGTGGGATACGGGTGGCCTGCACCGGGGACCCCGAGGCGCTCAGCGCGTCGGTCCCGCCCTTCGCCGACCGTCGCCGCAGGGTCGTCCCCGTGATTTCAGCTCTGAAGAGGAACTCCGATGATGAGACGATCCATGCCCCGCCTTGGGCTCACCTTCCTGACCGCCCTGGCGCTTACAGCCTTTGCTGCCTGCTCGTCGGATGGTGGAGAGGCTGGAGACGACGGCGCGTCCTCTGCACCACCCGCCGAGAGCGGCCAGACGGATGCGAGTGGGATTCCGGCCCCCGGCGGCGCTGTTCAGAATCCCGCCGTCATGCAGGAGCAGATCGCGGTGATGAACGAGCTCCAGTCGATCAACCAGCAGCTGGTGACGATTCGGGACCAGGCGTTCCAGAATCCGGACCTTCAGTCACAGGAGAAGGCGCTCCGAGATCAGGTCCAGGCGGCCATGGTCGCGATCAACCCGGACTTGCCGCAGATCGAAGTCCGCTTCGAGGAGGCCCAAGTCGAGTTCGCCGCCGCCCAGCAGGCCGGCGACGTAGAAGCGGGTCAGACCCTCATGGGGGAGCTCCAGACCCTTCAGGGCACGCTGCAGCAGCTGCAGGGACAGGCGCTGGAGCAGGAGGACGTCGCGGCTTCGGTGGAGATGTTCCGCGAGGGCCTGCTCGCCGAGATGCGGGAGGTCGACGCCCGATCCGACTCCTTGATAAGCCGTGCCGAAGCGCTGAACGAGCAGCTTCAGGCGGCACTCCCGGCTGGCATGGGGGGTGCGGGTGCTGAAGAGGGTGGCGAACGCTAGAGCATGTCCGTCCGGAGCGGCAGACCCGCGGTCCGTGACGGCGTAATGACCGCTATGCTGTACCCGCATCGGATGGCGGTGCGCGAAGGACATTGACAAAATCGGATGTTTCGAGTATCCTTTCACTTCCAAGTTGCATGCCAGAGGTGGGTCTGGGGAGCACTCCGGGCCCCTTTTTTTATGCACTTGGAGACTTTTTGTCAGGCGGATCGAGGGATTCGCCAGTAATGTGCTCGGTAGTTGCGGCAAATCCGTACTCCCGACACACCACCAACAGTAGGAGTACGGACATGCGTACGACCGGAAGCGTCAAGTGGTTTAGCGATCAGAAGGGCTACGGCTTCATCGCCCTGGATGATGGACAGACGGAAGTCTTCGTTCATCACTCGGCGATCGAGGGCGAGGGCTTCAAGACCCTGAACGAGGGCGAGCGTGTAGAGCTCGACGTCGTGCAGGGGCAGAAGGGCCCGGCAGCGGAGAACGTTACGAAGCTCGCCGCCGTCTGACCTGACGTCGCTTTGACGTAATAACGGGGCCGTCCTCGATGAGGGCGGCCCCGCTTTTTCTTGCCTATGCGCAGCTGATCGCTGCGTGTATCTTCGCCTTCCATGAGCTCACCCGTCGAGGCAGCCGCAGAATCCGACCGAATCGATGTCCGAACGGACGGGCTCCGAAAGGTCTTTACGTCGGCACAGCCGGCTCGGGCGCGCGGTCGCGGCTACGGGGCGCCCTCCGTACGTGGTGTGCGTGCCGCGAGACAGGAGAGAAGACGGGCCAGGGCGTCTCAGGTGGTCGCGCTCGACGGCGTATCGCTCGATATCGAAGCGGGCGAGATCTTCGGGCTGTTGG
>JBDHLB010000070.1:0-13031 GCA_039586095.1 Gemmatimonadota bacterium | reverse complement strand
CGACCGTCGGGGTCCTGACCACACGAGTCCGTCCCACGGCCGGTCGTGCGTGGATCCATGGTCACGACGTGTGGGCGGATCCCGTCGCCGTAAAGCGTCTCATCGGCGTGGTGCCTCAGCAGGCGAACTTGGATTTCGCGCTGACGGCCCGCGAGATCCTGCTCTTTCACGGCGCCTACTTCGGCCAGGGAGCTTCGGAGAGAGCCGAGCGCGCCGATCGTCTGCTCGACAAATTTCAGCTGGCGGGCCGGGCCGACGACCTTCCTCAGGGTTTCTCCGGCGGCATGGCCCAGCGACTCTCGATCGCCCGCGCTCTGATGCACGACCCGCAGGTCCTCTTCCTGGATGAGCCGAGTGCCGGCCTGGACCCGCAGACACGACTCCTGCTGTGGGAGCTGGTGCGAGAGTACAACGCGACCGGCAAGACCGTGCTGTTGACCACGCACTATATGGAGGAAGCCGATGAGCTGTGTGATCGCATCGCGATCATCGACCACGGGCGGATCATTGCTATGGGGACGCCGGAGGAGCTCAAGGCCTCGGTGCCCGGCGGCCATGTCGTCCGTCTTCGCTTCTCAGAAGATCCACGCGAGCTGGTGCCAGCGTTCGAGGGCTTGGGGGGTGTGCGGGAAGTGCGGGTGACAGCAGCCGAGCCCGGACCCGGAGCGGCTGCTACGTCGGGTGCGAATGTCGCCCCTGACTGGGCCATCGATGTCTACGGCGATGTGGGGGGGGCGCTCGTGCCAAAGATCGCCGAGCTGGCCGCGGGCGCGGCGGCAGGATTGCACGATGTGCACCTGGAGGCCCCGAGCCTGGAAACGCTGTTTCTGCACCACACCGGTCGGAGCCTCAGGGAATGAGCGAAGGCGAGAAGACCGGAATCGCGTCCGGGATCACGCATCGTGGCCGTCGGGCTCGAACGTTCCTGGCGCTGCTGCGACGCGACGGCCACGTCGCGCGCCGCAATTTCCCGCAGATGCTGGTTCAGAACCTGCTGCAGCCGATGATGTTCGTGTTCGTCTTCGGCCGCGTGATGACACAGAGCGGCTTCCTTCCCGTCGAGTACAAGTCGCTGCTTCTTCCCGGGATCATGGCGCTCAGCATGATGATCTCCGGGATTCAGGCAGTCGCCCTCACGCTGATCGCCGAGTTTCAGTTTACGCGAGAGATCGAGGACAGACTGCTCGCCCCGATTCGCATCGAGTGGGTGGCCATCGAAAAGGTCGCGGCCGGCATGATCCAGGCGCTGGTGGCCGGGCTGGTGGTGATCCCGATGGGCTACCTGTTGATGGGCTCGGGCCTCGATCTGAGTCTCGACCGGGCCCTGCTGTTCGGCTTGATCGCGCTACTCGTCGCGGGATTCGCGGGCGCTACAGGCCTGACTCTGGGAAGCACGGTGTCCCAGATGCAGATCGGGCTCATGTTCACGCTGGTGGTCGCGCCCCTGATCTTCTTCGGATGCGTATACTACCCGTGGAGCGCGCTCGCCGAGTTTCCGATCCTGCAGAAGGTTGTCCTGTTCAACCCTCTGGTCTATGCGAGCGAAGGCCTGCGAGCCGTGCTCACCCCGCAGTTCGACCACCTCTCGCTCGTGGCCGTGATTGGGGCGCTGCTCGCCTTCGACGTCCTTCTCTTGTGGCTCGGGCTGAACCGGTTTCGGGCGAAGGCGGTCAGCTAGGACACAAGAATCTCCCGACGTGTGTCGGCCTACGGCGACTGCCGCTCAAGATTCGCACAACTATGCGGCCTGCCTTCCCTCCGCATCCGATGGTCCGCACACGACCCTGGCGACCTTCTGCTTTGCCCGGTCTCGCTGGAAGATCGAGAGTTTGAGAAAGATGGCCGAGATGAAGAGCGCTCGCGCCAGCCGACGCAGGCCGAGGCCGTGTCCCAGGTACGCCGCCATGAACCGACACCAGCGGCGCGATACGTTGCGCCACGAGTAGAAGACACGGTGCAGCCGACCGAAGGCTTCCAGCACCTGTGCTCGCGACACGAGCGTGGGCTCGAACACAAGGTGGTCCCCGTCGTAGTGCGCCAGATCGTGATCGAACACGCGACGCTCCTCCTCCAGCTGCTTCTGCATGGGCGTGCCGGGGATCGGGATCGAGATCGAGAGAAAGATGGCGCTCGGGTCCACCTGCTCCAGCCGCTCGGGAAGCCGCTCGTAGTATTCGGGCGTGTCCTCGTCGAGGGCGATCATCATGCCCGTGAACGTCAGAATCCCCCGCTCCTTCAGCTTCTGGAACTGCTCGCGGTACTCGGTCACTCGATTGTGACGCTTGTTGACCGAACGGAGGCTCGGCTGGCTCAGCGATTCGAGGCCGATGAAGGCCATCGTACAGCCCGCCCGCTCGAGCAGGTCGACAAAGACGTCGTCGGCCAGGCAGTTGAAGCTGAACTGCACCCCCAGTCCCCAGAGATCGAGGGTCGCGACCTCACGCAGGAGGTCCTTCGCGTACTTCATGTCCCCGCCGAGGTTGTTGTCGTAGATCATGGCCATCTTGCGCTTGTGGATGGGCAGGGCGGAGGTGGCCGTGAGATCGCGCATCACGTCCTCGATCGGACGACATCGATAGGGCTTGGGAACGATGTTGAGCGCACAGTAGCTGCACTGGAACGGACAGCCACGTGTAGCCTCGGTGACGACCGGAACATCGAACACCGGCTCCACGAGGTCGTAGCGCGGTGGCGGGATCCCGTCCAGCGGCGGGGCAAAGGGGGCAGTATAGAGCCGCTTCGGTTGGTCGGTCACCAGGTCTCTCACGACGTCGGGCCACACGGCTTCCGACTCGCCCGCGACGACGACGTCGAAGTGGGGAAGGACCTCATTCGGGAAGGTCGACGGGTAGCGACCACCAGCCACGACGATCTTACCCCGCTCCTGGAATCGCGCGGCGACCTCGTACGCGTGTGGAGCGCAGAAGTCCATGAAGCTGAGGGCAATGATGTCAGCGTCCGTATCGTAGTCGATGGGCCGCACCATCTCGTGCAGGACTTCGACCTCGACACAGTCGGGCGTCTGACCGGCGAGGAGAATCCCGGACAGAGGCGGAGCCGGGGATCGCGCGTAGTAGGCGCGGTCCCCGCCCAGGTTTTGAAACAGTACGATAATCTGCAGCTTCGGCTTGCTCATTGTCTCCCCCTCCTGTCTCCCCCCAGTCTCCCGTAAGCCGCTCTTTCGGGTCCGACGGGCCTTCCGGCCCTGCGCAGGCTGGAGTCTCCTTCCCTTGAGTGGTCAAGCGGCTCTGCCGTAGCGTCTCGAGTCGGCGTCTTTCAGGTGGCCGGCGAGTCGAGCCATCGCACGATCGGTGAGGCGCGGGGACGTGCGCACCAGCGCCAAAATCCTTCCGGAGGGCGACAGCACGAGCTCTGTCTTCTCCTTGTGGATCGCGTGCACGATTGCCCGGGCCACGCGATCCGGAGGTGCATATCGTCCGGCAGGACGACGGGCTCCACCCAGCCTCTTCTCGCGGTCGAAGATCCTCGTGCGGGTGTAGCCGGGGTACACGTTCAGGACGTGAATTCCACCGTCCGCGAGCTCGGCCCGCAGGCTCTGTCCCAGGGCTGCGAGCGCGGCTTTGCTCGCACCGTAGGCGCCCAGGTACGGCACGCCGTGCAGGCCGGCCACCGAGCCCACATTGGCGATCATCCCTCCACCGGTCCGCTGCAGGATCGGCACGGATTCCAGCATCGCGTACAACGGGCCGAACAGGTTCACGTCAAGCAGTGTCCGAAGATCGGTGGGAGTCGTCTCGAGCGTAGGTCCGTAGACGCTGATTCCCGCGTTGTTCACCAGCAGATCGAGCCCGCCCATGCGGCGCGCCGCGGTTCGCACCAGCCGGTGAACACTCTCCTGCCGGCTCACGTCGCAGGGCACGACAAGCGGGGCCGGGGCGTCGGGAAAGGACCAGCGCAAACGGTCGGCGATCCGCTCGAGCATGGCCCGATCGCGGGCGGCCAGAACGACGGCACCGCCTTCCTCGACGAGCGCCGCCGCGATCCAGCGCCCGATACCTGACGAGGCTCCGGTGACTATGGCGCGCGATCCCTCGATTCTCATGACGTCCTCCAGTCCGCCCGGTTGACCGGCCAGGATCCACCCGCGCCCACTTGCCGATCGATCCGGCTCGTTCCTCCGGTTCTCTCCTCCGGCCGAAGCATGCCAACTCCACGCTCAAGAGACGGTCAAGTCACTGGCTTGACTGTCCCTTGACCCGCTGCCGCTACGGTTCGCGTGGAGTCAACGAGTGCGCTGTGAGGTGTGGGTACAGGGGCGGAAGGCCGGAGCGCTCGAGGAGGAACCGATGACCGAACCGATTGAACTGCGTGAGAGCTGCCGGGACAAGACGGCACGCACGGCTGGCTGGGTGACGATTGCAGGCGGTGCGGGCATGGTCGCCTTCTGGGCGCTCCTGTTCGGTGGGCTGGTGGATGTGGGCCCCGAGGGAAGCCTGGTGCACGCATTCGAGATGGCGTTTCCCATCGCCGACGCTCTGCTGGCCGCTCTGCTGTTCTTGGCCGGGGTGTCGCTACTCAAAGGCAGAAGCTTCGGTGCTTTCTGGCTGGTGGCGGCCGCCGGCATCACGCTGTACCTGGGCGTGCTCGACGTGACGTTTTACGCGCGTCAGGGGCTGTACGCCGGCGGCTCGGGCCTGTTCGAGCTGGCCGTGAACGCCGCGTGCGTCGGCGGAGGACTGTTCGGCCTACGCTACGGCTGGAAGCTATGGTCGGCCGCACACACACGTCCCGCAGCGGTCACGCCGTGGCCGGCGACTAGCCACGGAGGTCGGCGCCGCGAACGGCCGCGTCGACTCGAGGTGGCGTAACCGTGAATACTCGGTCTGCGCTACCCGGTGCCCTGTCGCGAAGGCGAGGGCGGACTCGACTGTCCACTCTGGAGTTTGTCCAAGCGTACGCGGTCACCATGCGTCCTTACCTGATGTTCGTTTCCGGAATCGCAGGCTTGGCCGGTGTCGCTCTGGTGCCCGAAGTGAACGGTGCATCCGCTGTGTGGATCGCGACTGCATTCTTCCTCTCGTACGGCTTCGGGCAGGCGCTAACCGACTGTTTTCAGCTGGATACGGATGCGCTGTCGGCGCCCTATCGGCCACTCGTGCAGGGGCACATTCGACGACGTGACACGCTCCTCGTGAGCCTGGTGGGGCTGGTCTTCACCGGCAGCGTGCTGATTGTCTACAACCCTTGGAACGCGCCCCTCGCCGCCCTGGCCGTGGTGGGCCTGGCCACGTACACGCCGTTCAAGCGCCGCTGGTGGGCCGGCCCCTTCTACAATGCCGCGATCGTCGCCCTGCTGCCGGTGATGGGCTGGTTGGCAGCGGGCGGGTGGCCGGCTGGACGCGGCGTGTCGACCGCGCTCCTGGGCACCCTCGCGGTCACGTTCTTCGCCTACGCGAACTTCGTTCTCGTGGGCTATTTCAAGGACGTATCCGCAGATGGCGCCACCGGCTATCGGACCCTGCCCGTGGTCTTCGGGAAGGGGACGTCGAGCCTCGTAAGCGACGTGTTCGCGTTACTGGCCGTGGCCGGAGCGTGGCTCGTTTTCGTGGTTTCTGACGTCGAGTGGCCGGTTCTCGAATCCTCGACTTGGTCGAGCGGGCACACCGCCGCGCTAGTCCTCCTCGTTCTCGGAACCGTTGCGACAATGGTCGCTCAGCGGCGGACCCACCGAGTGAGGTTCGATGCGGAAGCGTACCGTGCCATCGAACCCGTGCTCCATGCACACGTTCTTCTGCTGGCCGCGATCGCCACCCGATTTCAACCCGGCTGGGCGCCTTTGCTGGTCGCCTTCTGCGTGGCTTTCCCTTTGGCACTGCGTGCTCGGCCCGAGCAGGCCCAGATCTGAGTCGCCGCCAGGTGACGACAGGCCCGCGGCGGTATGGAAGGGAGGACAAAATGATCGTGATTCTCAATCCTTCGGCAGGAGGTGGCACGGCGTTCGAGAAGTGGCGTCGCATCGAACCGCAGCTCCGCCGTCAGCTCGGACCGTTCGAGTTGGTGATTGGGCAAGACGCGACTGACGTGCGACGAGTGATCGCCGAACGGCTCGCAGCGGGTGAGACCGACTTCGTCGCCGCAGGCGGAGATGGTACTGTGAACCGGGTCGCCTCGAGCCTGTTCGAGGAGATCTCCAGGGTCGATCTGCACCGCATCCGTCTGGGCGCGATCGGACTTGGTTCCTCGAACGACTTTCACAAGCCTCTGAGAGCGGATCAGCAGATTTGCGGAATCCCCTGCTGTATCGACTTCGAGGCTGCCAGGCCACGGGATGTCTGCCTCGTCAGCTACACGGACGAAGCCGGCGTCCGCTGGTGCCGACCCTGGCTCATCAACGCGAGCATCGGCGTCACGGCAGAAGCGAACGGATTCTTCAACCGGCCGAACCGGACGCTGAAATTTCTGAAGCGAAGGGTTCCCGGGCTGGCCATCATCTACGCGGCGCTCCGCACGTTGTTGAAGCGGCCCGCTCAGAATCTGGTGCTACGCATCGATGATCGGACCTGGATGCGGGCCCGGGTCGCCAACCTCGGAGTGGTGAAGAGTCCCCATTTCACGGGTTC
This sequence comes from Gemmatimonadota bacterium, assembly GCA_039586095.1. Lineage (GTDB taxonomy): Bacteria > Gemmatimonadota > Gemmatimonadetes > Palauibacterales > Palauibacteraceae > JBDHBD01. The sequence continues at coordinate 6,450 of JBDHLB010000070.1, read as the reverse complement.
GCTCAAGTACGATTCCCAATACGAGCCGGCGAATGGCCGATTCCATGTGCATATGCTCGCCGATGTCTCCCGGCCGCGACTGCTGCTAGCGCTCGTGCGACTTGCCCGCGGCCGATTCTCAGGCCAGCGGGGCGCCCGCTCCTGGCCAGCTACGCAGCTGGGCGTGGCGGCGGATCGCGCCTTCGCTCTGGAGGGCGACGGGGAAGTGGTGTTCACCAGCGACGCGTCGTTCCACGTCGTTCCCAGACTTCTGAGGGTAGCGGCATGAAGACCAGGACACGACCAGTGGCTGCACACGCTGGAGTTGTCGAGATCGAGCTCATCGAACGGCTGACCCGAGGTTTCGAGCGATCGCCTTACCAGCTCAATCGCAGGCATGAGACGGACGCTGAGCTCGTACGCATCCCGGGGACCGACCTCACCCTCGCCATCACCACCGACGGTGTATCCGAGGAGATCGAGACCGGGTTGTACGCCGACCCCTGGCTCGTCGGCTGGATGACCGTGACGGTCAATGCCAGTGATCTGGCAGCGGTTGGTGCGGCGCCGCTGGGTCTTCTGGTGAGCGAGACGTTGCCGCCGACCATGACCGCGGATGAGGTGCGAGCCCTTCAGCAGGGACTTGCCGAGGCGTGTCGGGCGCACGGTCTGCCCCTTCTCGGGGGAGACACCAACGCCGGGTCGCGGCTTCACATGGGTGCCACCGCGGTAGGGCTCGCCCCCGGGGGTACGTCGCTGACACGCGTCGGATGCCGGCCCGGTGACACTCTGTACGCGTCCGGCCCGCTGGGGTCGGGGACCGCGTTTGCTCTCCTCCAGCTCACGGCGAAGACCGACGGCGACGCTATCGACACTCTTTGCTTCCAGCCCGTGGCACGTCTCGCGGAAGGCCAGGCGATACGAACGCTGGCCTCCGCCTGCATGGATACGAGCGACGGTGCGGTGACCACCCTGGACGAGCTGATGCGCTTGAACGCGACAGGCATCCGCGTCGATCTAGCCGTGGAGGACTATCTGGATCAGGCCGCGCTGCAGGTCGCTCGAGCGGCCGGGATTCCGGCCTGGATGCTCCTTGCCGGTCCGCATGGTGAATTCGAGCTGATCTTCACGATCCCGCCGGAGCACGAGGTCGAACTGGAGGCTGTCGCGCGCTCGATGAATTGGCGACCGCTGCGGCTCGGCTCGGTCGTTGCCGCACCGGGGCTGGAGCTGCCGCTGGACGGAGTATCCCGGACCCTCGACACGACCCGCATCCGCAATCTGTACTCAGAAAGCGGTGGGGATCTGGCCGCCTACCGGGCTGGGCTCGATCGCTCCATTGACCGGTGACCCTCCGGGCCGGACATTGGGCCGCTTTCCCGCAAACGAGCGAGCCCCCGTAAAGAGGAGCCACACATGCCCACGCCCGAGCCCTTTCTTCCGCACGCGATACTTGCCGTCGAGGATGCCGATCCGCCCAGCGTCCCCCGCGTTCTGGTCGGCCCGCACCGTTACATCCAGGCTCCAGGCGTGCTGGATCACCTGGGTCGCTACCTGTCGCTCGTCCCGAGCCGTCGCCCGGCCGTGCTCATCAGCGAGGGAGGTCAGCGCCGGTTCGGCGCGCGTATCGCCGACAGTCTCGGGGAGGCAGGGGTAGAGGCGGTCACTGTGTCGTTCGGTGGCGAGTGCTCGGTGGCCGAGGCGGACAGAGTGGCCGCCGGTCTTTCGAACGGGCTCGCGGGTGAGGCCGGGAACGGGGAGGCCGTCGATGCCGTGATCGCTGTGGGGGGCGGAAAATGTCTCGATGCCGGCAAGTGTGTCGCTGACCGAATGTCGGTACCCGTCGTGAGCTGCCCCACGATCGCGTCCACCGACGCGCCGTGCTCGGCAATCTCGGTCATGTACACCGAGGAAGGCGTGATGGAGGGGGTCGAGTATTTCCCCAGCAACCCGGCGATCGTCGTGGTGGACACGCAGGTGGTGGCCGACGCCCCCGAGCGCTACCTGGTCGCGGGGATCGGAGATGCGCTGGCCACGTGGTACGAGGCCCGGACCTGCTTCCGAAACCCGGCCGCCCGCTCCACCATCGGCGGACGCATCACCATCGCGGCCGCGGCCATCGCCGAGCTGTGCGCGGACACCGTGCGGGAGCATGGAGCCGCGGCTGTGGCCTCCGTCCGCGCCGGGGTGATCGACGAAGCCGTGGAGCGGGTCGTCGAAGCAAACACGCTGTTGAGCGGGGTCGGCTTCGAGAGCGGGGGGTTGGCCACGACCCACGCGATCGCGAGCGCGCTCACATTCCTGCCGCAGGCCCACCACGATGCGTTGCACGGCGAGCTGGTGGCGATCGGGATCCTCGCGCAGCTGGCCCTCGAGGACGACCTCGAGGAGGCCCGTACGGCCGCCGGCTTTCTGGCCGAGATCGGCCTGCCCGTTCACCTGGGACAGATCTCCCTGGATCTCGAACGCGATGGGGAGGGCCTGCAGGGCGCCATGGCCGGTGCGGCGAGCTTCCCCTTCGTCGCGAACGAGCCGTTCGAGGTCACGCCCGAGTCGCTGTTCGAAGCTCTTTCACAGGCGCACGAGCTGGGTCTTGAGGTGACCGCGTCGACGGGCGACACAGCGTACCAGAAGCTGCGCACGGCCTGACCCGCATCGACCGGTCGCCGGCCGATCCGAGGGCTCCAAGACGGCCTAAACGGCTCCAATTGACAGATTTCGCCGCTTCGATTAGCGTTTTGGCACGTCGAGCGTACCAGATGGAGGGTCTGGGGAACGCCCCGGACCCTCTTTTTGTTAGGTCCGACGAGCAAGTGGCGGATCTTCGAGTCCGCGAAGTTCTGGAGCCGGCGGGTGCGGTGACACGGCGCTCCCGGCACCAACAGCACAACACAGGAGCACGAGATGCGTACGAGCGGCACCGTGAAGTGGTTCAGCGACCAGAAGGGCTACGGTTTCATCGCCCTGGATGACGGGCAAACCGAGGTCTTCGTCCATTTCTCCGCGATTCAGGGCGACGGGTACAAGACCCTCGCAGAGGGCGAGCGCGTGGAGCTCGAAGTCGTACAGGGCCAGAAGGGCCCGGCGGCCGAGAACGTCACGCGTGTGGACGCCGCGACCTGAGGTCGTCACCCACTCTGGGCCGTTCCGCGCGATAGCGCCGCTGCTGCGCCGATCGGCTGGAGAGTTCGACGGGGCCGTTCCCACACTGGGAGCGGCCCCGTTTTCTGATGCCCATGACTCCGTTCGACAACGCTCGAGGCGCCTCCGGCCGGAACGAGGGTGAGCCCGCTATCCTGGAGCTGGAGCCTCAGCGCAGACCCAGTCCCGGTGCGGGGCGCAGCTCGGTGTAGACGCCGGCGTGATCCGACGGCCACAGGCCACCGGGTGTCCGATCGCCGGGTTCCTCACCGATCAGCTCGGCGTGCACGGAGCCGTGAAAGCTCGACGACCCCTGACTCTCGACGTCCCGATACAGGACGTAGTCGATCCGGTGGAAGAGCTCCGATGCGGCGTTACGCAGATCGGGCGCCTGGTTCGACGTGTATCCCCGCCCGCGCGGCGGGCCCACGTTCCAGGTGTCCACGAAGCCGGCGTCTCGCACGAGGCCGTACGTCGCCGTCGAACTCCCGTCTGCCGCCGAGTTGAGGTCACCGGTCAGGATCACCGGATCCGGCCAGGCGGACATGATTTCCAGCAGCTCACTCGCCTGAAGCAGTTGCAACCCTTCCAGTTCCGGATTCACCTGGCCATCCGCAAAATCGGCTGCCTCCAGATGGGTCGTGGCCACGTGATACGGAAGTCCCTTCACGACGATGTCTGCCGACGCCCAGCCGCTCTGCTTGTACAGTGTCTGACCGCCCAATTCGATCGGCAGAGCCGCCCCGAAGTGTCCGTGCTGCGGATTCGACCACGCCACATCGGCACGCACGAGAAGCACGTCGAAATCGGTGAGCCGGATGTCGTCGAGTCCGGTTGCCGGATTGTAGATCGGCAGCTCGATGTTGAAGTTCTGGGACGTCGCCGCCACGTCATAGTTCGCCCCGCGCGCTGCGAGCGCGTCGTGTAGAATCTGCAGGAAGTCGAGCACGGCGTCGGTCGCCTCGATCGGGTTGCCTGCGAGGAAATCTCCCGGTGACTGGATCCGAAACAGCGACACTTCCTGCAGCGCGACGACGTGCGGCCGAAGGGACACGATCCGGTCCGCAATGACCTCGGCGCGCTCGGGGAAGCTCGTAGCTTGTACGTCCGCAAAGACGCCTGCCACCTGGAAGGGGATCGTCATGGGGTCTTCTACCGCGAGCAGGTTCTCCAGCCGTGCACCGACGTACACGTTCCAGGTCAGGACGCTCACGGTCGGTGCTCCGGCACGCTCGACGCCCGCGGCCGAATCGGGTCCGAGCGCGTGGTCATCGGTACATGCCCCGAGAGTGATCCCGAGGCCCATGGTCAGGGCGAATCTGCCCGCGATCTGTCTTGTGCTCATCGTGACCTCCCGTTCGTCATGAAGTCCCATTAGGTCGAGTTCGAATGCCCGGGGAGGAAGTTCGACGAGACCGGTCAAGTGAGAGTCAAGCGCAATGGCACTCACGAACTGGGACGATCAATCTGGAAGACTCCGGAGCGCGACCTTCAGGCCGGCTGCCGGGATCGTTATCTTCGGCGCCATGAGCGAATCCGATCTCACACCGAGGCCCCGACGCTTCTCCGACAAGGAAGTGGCACTCGTGCTGCGCCGCGCCTCGGCGTTGCAGCGCTCCGAGCCCACTGCCGTCGATCCGGAGGGCCTCACGCAGGCCGATCTCGAGGAGATCGCGCAAGAGGCGGGGATCGATGTGGAACACATCCGGCAAGCGGTGGCCGAGCTCGGTGCGGACAAGTACGCGGATCTCGGCACGCGCCTCGCCGGCGGCCCGGTCCACGTCCACATCGAGCGTCGCCTGCCGGGCGAACTGACGGTCGAGGAATTGGAGGAGCTGGTCCCGCTGATGGGACAGGCGACCGCCGGGCACGGGCAGGCCAGCCTCGTCGGCAAGACGCTCACCTGGAGCTCGCACACCTCGGGCAACGTCTCGTCCCAGCAGGTGGTGGTCTCCAGCGTGAGGGGCGAGACGCTCATCCGTATCGAGGAGCATCTCGGCCAGCTGGCGGGAGGGCTGTTCGGGGGCATCATGGGCGGTGTGGGAGGCGGCGTCGGCCTGGGAGTTGGCGGCGCGCTCGGCGGTGCCCTCGGGTCGGTCTTCCTCGGCGTCGGAATCCCGGCTGTGGTGATCCCGGCCAGCTACTTCCTCGCGCGCGCGATCTTCTCGGACCAGGTGCGCCGACGGCAGCGCAAGCTCGCAGCGCTCGCGGACACGATCGAGGCCCGCCTGTCCGAGCGTGGCGCGCTCGGCGCGGAGTCCGATCCTCCCGCATTGCCGGCCGAGTAGGCGGCAGACGCGGGCTCCACCGAGACCACGCCGCAGGCTCCGAGAAAGCGAGGCCGCAGGGTCCGCGAAAACCCAGCAGAACCAAAGCCCGTACTTTCTGGTACAAACCGGGGACGTTCGCGCGAACCCGCAGGGTCCGAGGGTCCATGTCATGCGCTATGTGAAGCCGCTCTTCGAAGCGCTTCGGGAACGCCGCGTCTTTCAAATCGCCGTCGTGTACGCCGGCGCGGCGTGGGTGCTCGCCGAGGCCTCTCAGTTCGCGGTCGAGAACTACGCTCTTTCCCGCACCCTTCTGGACCTTGTCGTCTTCCTGCTGATCGTCGGCTTCGCGGCCGCGCTCGTTCTCGCCTGGTATCACGGTGCCCGGGGTCCGCAACGCCCGACCCGAACGGAGCTGGCACTTCTGGCGGTCGTGGCGCTGGTGTCGGTCGTCGGTAGCTATCGGATCGCGACCACGGAGCGAGCGGGTACAGTGGCGGCTGAAGAGGTGGTCGTCGATCTGGGTGAGGCGTCCGTCGCGGTGCTTCCGTTCGACAACGAGATCCAGGATCCGGACATGGCGTGGCTGGGCCGGGGGCTGGCAGAGCTTCTGACCACCGCTCTGGCGCAGCTCGACGCGCTCCGGGTCGTGAGCGGGCAGCGTCTGTACGATCTGCTGCGACAGGACAGCGGCCAGGCGGCTGACGAGATACCGGAAGATCTGGCCATGCGGCTGTCGCGTAGGGCCGGCGCCCGTTTCATGGTCCGCGGGACGGTCCTCGGCCGTAGGGACGACATCACGGTGAACGCGAGCCTGATCAACCTGGCGAACGGTCAGGTGGAGGCGGCCGCCCGCGCCCGGGGCACCGACGCCTTCACGGTGGTGGATGAAGTCTCCTCACAGCTCTCGACCCAAATTCTGGCGGAGACCGAGGCGGGTCTCGCAGGGGAACCGGCATCGCGGGAACTCGCTCCTGTGGCCGAGATCACCAAAGCCGACCTCCAGGCGTTCCAGGCCTATCAGGAGGGTCTCGAAGCCGAGCGACACTTTCGACGGGCGGAA
>JBDHLB010000069.1:0-20832 GCA_039586095.1 Gemmatimonadota bacterium | reverse complement strand
CGGCTACGAGGCCAGGCCCTACTTCGGCGACGATTTCTACATCGCTTCCAACCCGCCGTTCGGGGCGGTGTTCACCTACTACCTGAAGGAGGAGCTGAAGACGCTGAAGAAGGCCCGGCGGGAAAGGGAGAAGGAGGCCGAGGAGGAAGGGGAGCCCTACGCCCACCCGAGCTGGGACGAGCTGCGCACCGAGGATCGCGAGGAAGAGACGAAGATCCTGCTGGTCGTGCGCGACGCCGACGGCGAGATCGTGCGCCGGCTGACCGGACCGACGACGGCGGGTATCCACCGCGTGGCGTGGGATCTGCGGTTCCCGTCCTCCGAGCCGGTCCGGCTGGCCACGGCGGAGCGGCACCCCTGGGAAGATCCACCGCGCGGACCGATGGTGCTGCCCGGGGAGTACTCGGTCCGTCTGTACAAGGTCGTCACCGGCGAGGAGACGGAGCTGGCCGGTCCGCAGAAGGTGACGGCCCGGCCGCTGGGCCTGCCCACATTGCCGGCCGAGGACCGCGAGGCGCTGTCGGAGTTCCTGCGGAAGGCAGCGCGGCTGCAGCGCGCCGTGCTGGGCGCGGTACGCGTCGCCGGTGAAACGCAGACCCGGCTCGATTACCTGAAGCAGGCGCTGCTCGAGACGCCGGGCGCAGAGGAGAAGCTGGGCGCGCAGCTTCGCGACATGCAGACGAGACTCCTGGACCTGCGCGTCGAGCTGACCGGCGACCCGACGCTGCGCGAGCGTGCCGCGGCGACGCCGCGCTCGATCAGCGAGCGGGTCTGGCGGATCGTGGGCGGGCAGTGGACCTCCAGCTCCGCCCCGACGAAGACGAACGAGGAGGCCTACGAGATCGCGGGCCGGGCATTCGCACCTGTGCTGACCGGGCTGCGTGAGCTGGTCGAGCGCGATCTGCCGGCCTTCGAGCAGGAGCTGGAAAAGGCCCACGCGCCGTGGACACCCGGTCGCGTGCCCCGGTGGACGATGGAGTGAGCGGCAGGCGGGCTCGGATTCGACCGAGATTCGCGCGGCTTGCGCGATACGGGCCGGCGAGTCACGATGAGTGGACCGATTCCGAGAGCCGAGCGCCGATGAACGAGATTCAAGCCATCCGATTCACCAAGAGCCTGGAGCGCTGCATGGCGCAGCCGGCGTTCCTCGACCGCTTCTATGCGCGCTTCATGGGCTCGGCGCCCGAGATCGCGGCGCACTTCCGTGACACCGACTTCACCAAACAGAAGAACGCCCTCAGCTCGTCGCTGTACCTGATGGTCATGGCGATCCAGGGCGGTGACGCGGCCACCACCTACCTGGAAGGCGTCGCGCGCCGGCACAGCCGCGCCGATCTCGACATCGCCCCGGAGCTGTACGACGTCTGGCTCGAGTGCCTGATCGCCACGGCCCGGGACCACGACCCGCACTTCAACGGCGACGTCGAGCAGAGCTGGCGCCAGACACTCCAGTTCGGCATCGACTTCATGCGCGAGCGCTACTGACGGGGAATGGTCCCCGATCGCACTTAGCGGACGCCGGCGTCCATTCGTTCCAGTTGCTCGAACCAGTTGACGATGAAGTTGACGTGCGTGCGGTCGGGGGCTTCCTCGACCTCGCCGGCGGGTTTCAACAGCGCGAACGTCCGGCCGTCCGGGCTGAGGTCGAAGCCGCGGAAGAAGGCGAGCATGTACGGTTCGGTGTCGAGCAACTCCACGGGGTTCCCGGCGGTCAACGTGGATTCCGTCGCCGTGATCGGTACGGCGACCATCTTGTCGTCCGGCGTCGCGTAGTAGATTTGCTTGCCGTCTTGCGACCAGAGCGGCGCGCCGCCGCCGGAGGTCGAGATCTGCCACTTGCCCCCAGGACCCGGGAAGGGTCGCACGTAGACCTCGTACCGCCCGGACTCGTTCGAACGGTACGCGATCCAGCGGCCGTCGGGCGAGAAGGCCGGGGAGATATCCTGAAAGCTGGATTCCAGGAAGGGCATGACCTCGCCCGACTCGACATCGAGCACCTTGATGTCCCATCCCCCGCCGCCGGTCAGCTCGGACAGGGCGATGTACCGACCGTCCCGGGACCAGGATTCCGGCACCTGAAGGTTCTCGCTTTCCAGTAGACGTTCGGCTTCCCGGGATCCGTCGGCCGGCTTGCGGTACAGGTTGCCGGCCCCCTCCCGTGTAGAGCAGAAGGCGATCCAATGGCCGTCCGGCGACCAGAGCGGCGACCAGTCCGCCCGCTCCGAGAAGGTCAACCGCGTCCGCGTTCCGCGATCGAGGTCCATGATCCAGATGTCGGCGTCGTCGAAGTTGCCCTCGTACAGCGCGATCCTCCGGCCATCCGGCGCCTAGCGGGGGTGATACAGCTCCGCCACGTCGCCCGACAGGGGTGACGACTTGCCGTCACGGTCCGCCCCGACCAGCGAGGCCATGCGGCCGACCGAGCTTCCCGTCGAGTAGACGAGGATCCCGGTCGACGAGAAGTCGAACTGTGCGCTTCCGTGGATCGGATTCTGCGTGACGTCCTCGAGAATCGGGAACGGCGGACCGGTCGTCTCCCGCGCGTCCACGTCGAAGCCCATGGCGTACAGCGTCCCGTCGCGCACGAAGACGATATGTCCCGTCGGCACGTAGCGTGCGTAGCTTCCGCCGTGCTGCAGGGTCCTGCGTTGCTTGGTCTCGACGTCGAGCACCTCGATCCGCGCGTCGTCGAAACTGGCGCCGCTCGTGTGCACCGTGAACAGGAGTGCCCCGTTTCCCGGCAGGTACTGGGGCCAGCGGTGCGTGAACTCGTCCTCCTCCTTGTTCAGCTCGGTCAGCGGCTCGGGCTCGCCGCCGCGGTCCGGGATGCGCATCAGGCCGCTGTTCGGCGAGGGCGCATAGACGATCGTGCCATCGGTGCCCCAGGTCGCGCCGCGGCTCAGGCTGACGTCGGCCAGCGCGATCGGCGTGCCGCCGAAGGTCGAGACCTTCTTCAGCCTCTCCCGCGTCACGAAGCCGAGCCATTGCCCGTCCGGCGAGAAGAACGGGTGGTATCCCTCCTCGGAGCCGGGAACCACCTTGGCCTCGCTCTCGCCGAGACTCCTCATGTAGAGCATGCGATCGCCGCCGCCCGAGACGTAAACCAGCCGGTCGCCGTCGGGCGACAGCAGCGCGGCCGCGCCGTAGCCGGCGAACAGGTTGGCGTCCGGCGACAGCTCGACACGCAGGAACATGGGGTCGGGCGCGGGCGGCGCCGAGCGCCACGGCGCCCACACGCCCAGCAGCGCGCCGACCGCCATCACGCCGGCGACGACCCACGGCGCGAAGGAGCGCCGCGGCGCCTCGGCCGGCGCGGCCGCCGCGGCGACGCTGGTCAGCGACGACGCGTCGGGTGATTGCAGCGCGATGCGCGCTTCGCCGATGTCGCGCAGCCGTTGCCTCGGGTCCTTGTGCAGGCAGCGCTCGAGCAGCGCGCGGACCGGCAGCGGCGTATTACCGGGCAGGCCTTCGAAGTCCACGTCCCTGAGCAGCACGGCGGCCAGCGTCTCGGAGATCGTCTCGCCGGTGAAGAGCTGCCCGCCGGTCAGCATCTCGTAGAGCACGACGCCGAAGGCCCAGACGTCGGCGCGCCGGTCGACCGGCTTGCCCTTCGCCTGCTCGGGGCTCATGTAGGCCGCGGTGCCCAGCACCATACCGGCGACGGTGCCGGCGGAGGTCAGCGTCGGCGACATCGTCGGGCTGGCGCCGGTGTCGCTCGGCTCGGGCGCCAGCGCCTTGGCCAGACCGAAGTCGAGCACCTTGATCACGCCCTCTTCGGTGAGCTGGATGTTGGCCGGCTTGAGGTCGCGGTGCACGATGCCGTTCTCGTGCGCGGCCTCCAGCGCCTCCGCGACCTGCCGCGCGATCGGCAGCGCGTCGTCGACGGGGACGGCGCCCTTCGAGATCCGCTCGGCCAGGTTCTGACCGGAGATCAGCTCCATGGCGAGGAAATGGACGCCCTGCGCCTCGTGCAGCCCGTAGATCGCGGCGATGTTCGGGTGGTTCAGCGACGCCAGCAGCCGGGCCTCCCGCTCGAAGCGACCCCGCCGATCGGCATCCTGCGCGAACAGATCCGGCAGGATCTTGATCGCCACCTCGCGGTTCAGCGTCGTGTCGGCGGCCTTCCAGACCGCCCCCATTCCGCCCTCGCCGATCTTTTCGATCAGGCGGTATTGCAGTAGATCCTTGCCGGCTTCGATACTCATGACTCGGGATTATATGCCGGACATCGCAATCCTCCGCAAGAGGGCTCCTCCCATCAGCGGCACCGAGGCGCCGTGCCGCGTCAGTCGAGGCCGGTGGTGAGCCGATCGTTCCACCAGGAGATCTCGCGCTCGACCTCCTGCATCGCCGCCGGCCAGGAGGACTCCGGCATGCGCAGCTCGATCTGTTCGCGCCACGTGAGGCGATAGCGTCGGACGACGTCGGCTCGCTCGAAGGGCAACGGGTCCTCGGCAACCAGCTCGGGCCACCTCAGCAGAGTCGCCCGGTCCAGCGTCAGGCGGGCGTGGAATAGGCGTCGCAGCAGGGTCGGATTGTTGGCGACCCGAGTTTCGGCGACGTCGAAGAGCCGCTGCGCCTCGACGATGAATGCCCGGTCGAGATGGCGATAGGCCTCGGGGCCGGCTCGGTAGGGGATCACCGAGGGTGAGCTCGCGGCTGCGGCTTCAAGCAGCGAAAGATAGGCTCGTACCTCGTGACCCGCCGCTCCGAAATAGCCGCCGGTGAATTCCCGGACCAGCTCGGCAAGCTCCCGGCCGGGATCCTCCAACAGCTTGGCCATCACCCACAGCTTCAGGTCGCGCATGTCCCCGGCGATCGGATACGGGTTCTCGATGAAGATTCCCTCGACACCGAGATCGCAATAAAAGCGGAAGTCCGCGGCCAGCACGGGCAAGTTCGGCAGCGGCAGCTCGCCTTGCTCTCCGAAGATCACCGGATAGTCCCAGACGCGCAGGTGACTCACCTTGTCCCGCCAGCCGCGGAGAACCTCCTGGTAGCGACGGTTATCCGGATGGGTCACCGGTTTGGCGAAATCGCGGTACTGCAGCGCCGACACGCGCACAGTCACGTTGTCGGCGGCGCGTATCGCCCGCGGCGGGTCGAAGGTGTGAAGGTAGGCCAGTGTGTCGATCAACACATCGGGATGACGTTCGCCGATGGCCTCGGCCAGCCGGTTGACGAAGGCGATCAGCGGGCCGGACTGACCGCCCTCGCGCGCCGCGAGCGCGCTGCAGGGCTCGCAGGTGCAGGCCCTTTGCCAGTCCATCGGAGAGAAATTGAACAGTTGCGGCGGCGGCTCGCCGCGCTGCTTCGCGTCGCGCCGCGATTGCTCGATGTAGCCCTCCAACTTGGAACGCACGAGTTCGACCAGACCGGCATTGGTGAGGCAGAGTTGTGAACGGCCGCCGTCTCGCAGGCCGGCGACCTCAGAAAAATACTCCGGATGGGATTCGAAGAACTCCGAAGGTGGCACGTACTGAAAGAAATTGTGCACCGGCGAAGGCGGCCCGTAGCTCTCGGCGCCGCCGTGATCCCGGGTCAGCCGGCTGGTATGACCGTTCAGACGATTCCGGGCGTTGAACCGCCTCGGCCCGTCGACGCCGTGGACGTCTCTGTAGACAAAGGCCGGGGAACCCCGTGACTCGCCGATGCCGACGGAGAGCACGGAGCGGGCGGGAACGGACTCCTCGTAAGGTGTCCACCAGCGTACGCCGACGTGGTCCTCGAGGAAGCGATAGACCGCGTACAGCGTTCCGCGGGGCCTCCCGCCGTACAGGAGCAAGTGCTCCCTCTCGACCCGTATGACCCAACTCTCGCGATCCAGCTCGCCGATCCGCGGATCCCGTTCGCCCGCCAGTCGTGTCGGACCGACCTCGATCGTCGGTCCCGACGGCGCTTCTTCCCCTTCGCGGATCAGCTCGAACGGCGCCGAGGTGACGAGCGCCAGATAATCGACCAGCTCGCGCGCGGCGGTCGCCTCGGACGGCAGTGCATTCTCGGTCAGCCGCACGACGACCGACGCGCGCCCGTCCCGCGCCAGCTCCAGCCTCCCACGGTCGGGTGACGGCACGAGAAGCGCGAGTGCGACCAGCAGCACGACGGCGATCGAGACTGCAGTCGGTGGGGTCTCTCCTCTCGGACTCGACACGGTCGACAAGACTAGCACCGAACAGGGACGCGCGGGCTCGGGGTGCTATCCTCGTTCCGCCGTGCAGGCAGCTTGAGGAGGCCGATCCTGGTGGTGCGCAGACGAGCGCTGATCCTCGCCTTCAGCGGGGTCGACGGCGCGGGCAAGTCGACACAGATCGAGCTGCTTCAAAGGCACTTCGAGGAAGCCTCGATCGCTTCGGTTCTCTGCTGGGCGCGTGGTGGGTACACACCGCTGTTCTCGACGCTCAAGCGTCTGCTGCGCAGGGGAGCCCGCGGAAGGCTGCCCCAGGCCGGGCGGAGCGCGGAGCGGGAGGCCGCGATGGACCGGAGCTGGGTGCGCCGGATCTGGCTGGCGGCGAGCATCGTCGATCTGGCGCTGCTCTACGGAGTCGGTGTCCGCTGGTGGCGATGGCGCGGCAAGACCGTGGTCTGCGACCGCTACCTGCCTGACACGCGCATCGACTTCGCGCTGAACTTCCCCGACGAGCACGTCGAGACCTGGTGGCTCTGGCGCTTCGCCGAAAGGCTCGCGCCGCGCCCGAACGTGTCGTTCTTGATGCTCCTTCCGGTCGAGGAATCGTTGCGACGCTGTCGTGCCAAGAACGAGCCGTTCACGGACTCCGAGAAACGTTTCGGCCGCCGGCTCGATCTGTACGAGGAATTGGGGGCGGGAGGCGACCATCTCGTCCTGGACGCTCGGCGCTCGATCGACGAGCTGTTCGCAGTGATCCGCGGCGAATACGACCGTCTCGCCGCCCCGGGGGCCGCCCGTGCGGATTAGCCTACTTCTACGGCGAGAGCCATTCGGCGAGATCGTCTGCCGCACGCTCGAGCGCTTCCTGGAGCAGCGCAGCGGCGAGCAGTACACCGTGCGGTGGCATGCAAGGCGGCCCTTGTTCCGCCGCGTCGGCGACGAACACTCCCAGCGCTGGTTGTGCAGCTACTACATCAACGCGATCTTCCAACCCCGCCCTCAACGGTCGGACCTCGAACCGGTCATCCGCGAGTTCTCGAGGAGCCCGTCGCGGGGGCGCCGACTGGCACAGCGGGCCTACGTCGGCCTGGCGACGCACCGGTTCGGCGCTCTGCTTGCGGCACAGGCCTACCTGGAGGTTTCACCTCCGATCTCCAGAGCGACACACTGGTTGATCGTTGGCGGAAACCATAAATTGAGGATCCTGGACCGGCCGGCCGGCACGGCCGTGGCCCTGCTGAAGGACGGCTTTGACGACCGCCGCATGCGGACCGAGATCTCGATACGCCGGCGAGCCGAACAAGTTGGTCTTCCCGTCCCGCCGATGCTTCGCGTTGCCGCCGACGACTCCTGGTTCGAGGAGAGCTACATCACCGGAACTCCGCTCAACCGCCTGAAGGATCGGCACCGGGCCTCCCGTGCTGTCCGAAAGGTCGGGAAGGCGCTGGCCCTTTTCTCCATCGGGGGCCGCGAGGAGCACACGGTGGACGATTACGTGCGGCCGCTGCTCGACGAGTGCCGGAAGCACCTCGACGACAGCGCGCTGGTCGAGGACGCCGCGAGGGATCGCGTCGCGCGCTGCCTGGGATTGCTGGAGCGCCGACTGGCGCAGCACGGGCAACGGCGTATGTCCACCGGCCCGGCTCACGGAGACTTCCAGCCCGGCAACGTACTCGACGATGGGGATGACCGCGCGTGGTTGATCGACTGGGAGTTTGCCGGGCGCCGGCAGCTCGGTCACGACGGTCTGACCTACGCGCTCGCGTTGCGCCATCCGACGGGTCTCGCCGAGAGATTGAGCCGGTTCGTCCGGCGACCGCTGTACGACGATTTGCTGCGCGAATGGTCGGGCCCGGCTTGGGGAAGCACCGAGGAACGGTGTCTTTCGGCGCTGCTCCTCGTGCTGGAGGAGTTGAGACTGGCGCTGGAGGAGAGCAACAATCCGCGTTTGCTCGTTGCGAACCCGTCGATGGGGACACTCATCGAGGAAGCCGGGCGCTGGCTCGAGACTTTCGAGGCGCCGTCGTGACCGGCGAACCCTCGATCCTGGTGCTGAACCAGATGGCAGGACCGATGACCTGGGAACTGGTCGAGGACCTCGCCGTCGAGGTCGGCACCGTCGCGCTGTTGACCGGCCACCCGGACACGCTGGCCAAATCGCCAGGAGAAAGGATCCTGGTCACGGCGGCGGCGCCCTACCATCGCGGATCCTATCCGCGACGCATCGCCTCCTGGCTGCGCTACCTGCTGCAGGCCTGGCGCTGGATACGCAGGTGGCCGGCCACGACGCCGGTGCTGTTCTTCTCCAATCCGCCGCTCGCTCCCTGGCTCGGCTGGCTGCTGCACAGGCTTCGAGGGCAGCGATTCGCGGTCATGGTCCACGACCTTTACCCGGACGTGCTGGTCGGACTGCGCGGCGTGTCGCCACGGAATCCGGTGGTGCAGATCTGGCGCTCGCTGAACCGTCGCGCCTACCACCGCGCCGATCTGGTGATGACGCTGGGCGAATTGATGGCCGAACGGCTGAAGGACCAGTGCCCGGGCCACGAGATCGACGTGATCTACCCGTGGGCAGACACGGAGCGGATCCGACCGCGGCCCAAGAAGGGCAACCGTTTCGCAGAACAGCACGACTTGCTGGACAAGCTGACCGTCATGTACTCGGGAAACATGGGGCTCGGCCACGACATCGAGACGATGCTGGAAGCGGCTGACCGCCTGCGCGATCGTGACGACATTCGGTTCGTGTTCGTCGGCGCGGGGCCGAAGTGGCGGCTCGTGGAAGATGTTCGTAAAAAGAAGAAGCTGGACAACGTGATCCTGCTGGACTGGCAGCCCGAGGACGTACTTCCGTACTCGCTCTCCGCGGCCGACGTCGCGGTCGTCTCGCTGGAGATCGGCCTCGACGGCCTGGCCATTCCCAGCAAGGCCTTCTCGTTCCTGGCAGCGGGAGCCGCTCTGCTGTTGATCTCGCGGAAGGGCTCGGAGCTGGCGATGATGATTCGGCGACACGATTGCGGCTGGCTGGTCGACCCGGGAGACACGGATCGGTTCGCCGAGCTGGTCGTCCGGGCGGCCGAACACCCGGAGCGCCTGCGCGTCGCGAGGCGCAACAGCAGGCAGACGGCCGAGCGGCTCGGCAGCCGGTCGAACAGTCGACGGATCACCGAGCTGGTCCAGGCCCGTCTCGGCGCCGCGCCGGGAGAACGCTGAGCGAAGCCCGCATGCGCATCGGATTCAACCTCTTCCCCTACTCGAAGGGCAGACACGGCGGAGCCGAGGTCTACCTGACCCAGATCGTGCACGAGATGATCGCGGGCGCCCACAAACACCAGGTCGTCCTGATCGGAGAGCGGGAAGTCTTGGACCAGTTCGACGACGCCCCGAAAGTGGAGAAGCTGTGCATCCCGCGGATCGCCAGAAGGGGGCGGTTTCTGCGTATCGTTGCCGAACAGCTAATCATGCCGTTGATCGTGGCCCGCCGACGCCTGGCCTGCCTGGTCAGCAACTACGTGGTACCCGTGGCCAGTCCGTGCCGCAACGTGGTCATCGTTCACGACATGCTCTACCGACGGTTCCCGGATACGATGGAGCGCAGCAAGAGACTGTTCTGGTCCGTCATGATACCGCTCACGCTGTGGCGAAGCACGGTCGTCGCGACGGTGTCGGAATTCTCCGCGAGCGAGATCGCTCACTTCCATCCCGCGACGAAACGCAAGCTCCACGTGACGGTCGAGGGCGTGCGGCCGTCTCTGGCGAACGCGGGTCCCGCGGTGCGGCCGGAGTGGCTGGAAGGCAGACCTTACCTGATCTGCGTGGCAACCTTCGGCCGACACAAGAACCTCGAATTGCTGATCGACGCCTTCTGCCGTGTGGGAGTCGAGCAGGAGGAGCTGGACCTCGTCATCGTCGGTGCCGCACGCACGCCGGACGCGATGGCGAACCGTGACGAGCTGGCCCGGAGTGTGACCGATCGCCTGTCCGCCGGCAGGATCCGCTTCGCCGACCACGTTTCGGACGAACAGCTCGCCTACCTCTACGGTAACGCCGAGGCCCTCGTACTTCCGTCGCTCTACGAGGGGTTCGGCCTGCCGGTGATCGAGGCCCAGCACTTCGGCTGTCCGGTGATCTGTTCGAACCGCGCGTCGCTCCCGGAGGTCGCGGGTGATGCGGCCCTGATCTTCGATCCGGGGAAGGCTGGTGAGCTGGACGACAAGATTGTCCAGCTACTGTCGGACGACGATCTTCGACAACGGCTGCGGGCGTCGTCTCGTGCCAATGTTGCGAGATACTCCTGGCGACGCGCGACAGCGCAGCTCTTACGTGCGATAGAGAAGACGGAATAGTGTCCACTGCCACACCGGGCATCCGGGCGGACTACGCTCCGCGCAACCGGTACTCTCGGTCGAACCCGCGGGAGAATCATGCGATCCGGCATCGTTTTCGATATCGATGACACTCTCTACCTGGAAAGGGATTATGTCTACAGCGGCTTTCGGGCGGTTTCGCAACTGCTGGCCGACGCTGGCCTGCTCTCTTTTACGAAGGCGAACGACTACCTGAAGAAGTGCTTTGAACAGGGAGTGAGGCACGACACTTTCAATCGACTTCTCGGAGAGGTGCCACACATCGAAAGACGGTTCAGCGTCCAAGAGCTCGTCGAGGCCTATCGCTGCCACACGCCGGAGATCGATCTGATGCCGGGGATGCATGATCTTCTCGAGCATCTGCGCGTCCGTGGGGCCCGCCTCGGAGTGATCAGCGATGGTGTCTTGAGGAGTCAGCAACGGAAGGTCACTGCTCTCGACCTCGAACGCCTCGTGGAAGAAACGGTCTTGACCGACACCTGGGGACGAGAGTACTGGAAACCGAACCCGAGGGCCTTCCTGCATCTTTCAACGACGTGGGGTCTCACTGGGGACCGCATGGTGTACATCGGAGATAACCCCGCGAAGGATTTCGTCGCTCCCAATCGTCTACAATGGCGGACGATCCGCCTGAGGCTCGTCGGCCAGCTTCGTTCGGGCGAGGAGGCCGTCACGAGAGAGCAGGCCCCCCGAGTCACCGTCTCCTCGATCGACGAACTGCATGATTGGCTTGAAGCATGGGCTCGCGGGCCATAAGATCGGCAACATGAAACCGAGGGTCGCTGCGGTGCAACAGCCGGGGCACAATCGAATCGATGACGTGTGGAACCACCAGTCACATGGATGACAGACAATGGGCTTGGACGACTTCTACAGAGACAAAAGCGTTCTCCTGACCGGTCACACCGGTTTCAAAGGTAGCTGGCTGGCCATCTGGCTACAACAGATGGGCGCCCGGGTGACCGGCTACGCCCTGGAACCCGAATCGCAGCCGAATCTCTTCGAATACGCCGGCGTGGAGCGCGGGTTGACCAGCGTGATCAGTGACATCCGGGATTTCACGGCTCTCGAGGCGGTCTTCGCTCAGGCGCGTCCCGATCTCGTCTTTCATCTCGCGGCGCAACCCCTGGTCCGTCGCTCCTACCGGATGCCTCGGGAAACGTTCGAGACGAACGTCGGCGGAACCGTCAACGTCCTGGAGGCGATCCGGAGGACACCCAGCGTCAAGGGCGCGGTGATCGTCACCACCGACAAGTGCTATGAGAACCGAGAGTGGATCTGGGGGTACCGAGAAAACGATCCGCTTGGAGGTCACGATCCTTACAGTGCCAGCAAAGCGGCCACCGAGCTCGCCACGACGGCGTATCTACGTTCTTTCTTCTCGGAGGGTGCGGAAGGGCCTCGGGTTGCGCTCGCGTCCGTCCGGGCCGGCAATGTCATCGGTGGCGGAGACTGGTCGGAAGACCGGATTCTGCCGGACGCCATTCGAGCCGTCGCCGAAGGGCGTCCGCTCGAGGTCCGTCGTCCGGATGCCATACGGCCGTGGCAATTCGTGCTGGATCCTCTCGGCGGTTACCTCGCGTTGATGCAGCGGTTGGTGGAAAACCCGAATGCGTTTCAGGGAGCATGGAACTTCGGCCCCGCACATTCGGGAGTGATGACGGTGGCTCAGTTGGTGTCGCAGTTCGTGAAGACCTTGGGACGCGGAAGCTGGCGCGATGTGTCCTCGCAGCAGGTGGATGCTCCCCATGAGGCAGGTCTTCTCTGGCTGTGCTGTGACAAGGCCGCTGCGCTTCTGCGTTGGAATCCGGTTTGGTCCGTCGAGCAGGCCGTCGAGGCGACTGCGGCGTGGTATCGCGCGGTTCTGTTCGAGGAAGCCGACGCCTCCGCGAGTTGTCTCGAGGATATCGAGAATTACATTGACACCGCGCGCGATCGAGGTGAGTGGTGGGCCCGATGAGTTCCAAGACCGTCGCACGCATGCGGGATCGCATCCTGCGTTTGGTAGCCGAGTTCGAAACGGAGCGGCAAGCGGCGAGCGGCGAGTTCGAACAAGGAAAGACCCCTGTCCGATACGCGGGCCGCGTATTCGGGCCGGAGGAGTTGGTCAAAGCAACGGACGCTGTGCTCGACTTCTGGCTCACCGCCGGAAGGTACTCCGAGGAGTTCGAGTCTCGCCTGTCGGAATGGCTGGGAACGGAGAACGCACTCCTGGTCAATTCGGGATCATCGGCCAATCTCGTCGCAATGACCGCGTTGACATCCCCGCGGCTGGGCGAGCGACGTCTCAAGCCCGGCGACGAGGTCATTACCGTGGCCGCCGGCTTTCCGACCACCGTCGCACCGATCATCCAGAACCGGCTGGTGCCGGTGTTCGTCGACGTCGAGTTGGGCACGTACAACGCCCAGGTGGAGGCCATTCGACGTGCGGTGGGTCCACGCACGAGGGCAATTGCCTTGGCCCACACGCTGGGAAACCCCTGGGACGTGGAGGGCGTACTGGCCATTGCCCGCGAGAACGATCTCTGGGTGGTCGAGGACAACTGCGATGCCCTGGGCAGTCTGTACAAGGGCCAGAAGACCGGTACCTTCGGTCACCTGGCAACGATTTCGTTCTATCCGGCCCACCACATGACGCTCGGCGAGGGCGGGGCCGTCGTGACGGACTGAGGGATTGGGGAAGGGACTGCTACTGCGCGGGTGGAGAAAACAACACCTGCGGGCGACGCTTCAACCAGCAGTTCGGGACGTTGCCCTTCGGTTACGATCACAAGTATGTCTACTCCCACATCGGTTACAACCTCAAGGTGACGGATATCCAGGCCGCAATCGGCTGCGCGCAACTCGATCGCCTGGACGGATTTGTCAGAGCTCGCCGGGAGAATCACGCTTTTCTCAGCCGAGAGTTGGGAAAGTATGGGGACCGCTTGCTGTTGCCGGTTGCGACGCAAGGTTCCGAGCCGGCGTGGTTCGCTTTCGTCGTGACCGTGAGGGAGACGGCCGGCTTTCAGAGAAACGAGCTGACGCAGCATCTCGAATCGCACAAGGTCGAAACACGGAGTCTGTTCTCCGGAAACCTCTTGCGACATCCGGCGTTCGGCGATGTCGACTGCCGAATCGAGGGCGACCTGGAAAACAGCGATCGGATTACGAATGACACCTTCTTCGTGGGCGTCTATCCAGGTCTGAAAGAGCAAGAGCTCGGCTACATGGTTGAAGTATTCGACGCGTTCTTCGAGGAACGCTGATTGAATCAGTTCCGCCGACGGAATGACGAACGTTCGAGCGGAGCCCTGCCGTGGTAGAACACGTGCGCCTCCGACAAAACGCCGCCTGGGCCTTCGCCGGATTCGCCTGGCCGACGATTCTCATGGTCGTGGCGATTCCGGTCTACCTCCGCTCGTTCGGTGTACGCGGGTTCGGCCTGTGGTCCATCGCCCTCGCTTTGCTCGGCGCAGGTGGAGTTCTGCACCTGGGTCTCGGTGAGGCGACGATCAAGTACGTCGCGATGCACTGGGCCAGGTCGGAGCACAGGGAGGCCACTCGCGTGGTCTGGGGCTCGCTGTGCATCTATGCTTGCGTGGGCACTCTGGCGGCCGGCTCCTTGTGGCTGATCAGTCCGTGGATTGCGGCTGGATGGTTTTCTCTCGAGGGGCCCGAGCTGCGGACCGGGAGGACTCTGTTCAGGGTCATCGCCTTGGGTCTACCCGCTCTCATCTCGATGCAAGCGGTGCTGGGCGTATTCGATGGCCTGCAACGCTTCAGTGTCTCCCAGAGCCTGGTCCTGCTTCGCGCCACCCTGCAGGTCGGCGGGGGGATAATTGCCGCCACGTCCGGCGCCGGAGTCGTCGGAGTCGCGATCGTGTATGTCTCCGGCCTCTGGGGAACCTGGCTGCTCGGCCTGGCTCTCGGCATTGCCAGACTGCCTACGGTCCGTCCGAGCGAAATCCGTCTCGTCGCCACGGCGAAGAAGCTGTTCTCGTTCGGCGTCTACTCCTCCCTCACATCTCTTGGCCACATGGCCGTCCAGCAACTCGACAAGGTCGTGATCGGGAGCGTTGTCGGCGTCGAAGCGGTCAGTTTCTATGCAGTGCCGCAGAGCATCGCCTTCAAAATCGGCGCACTGTGTCACTCCGTAAGTCGAGTGCTCCTGCCGTTCTTCAGCTCGCGACACAAGGGCACGACGGGCGCAAGGCTTGCAAAGCCCTTGTTCGACAGTTGGCGCTTGCTGATCTTGCTAGCTCTCACCGTCGCCTCCGGCGCGTATGCGACATCCCCATGGCTACTGTCTGTCTGGGCGGGTCCGGAAGTCGCGGCGAAATCATTGCCGGTCTACTGGATCCTGATCGCGGTCTACACTCTGAGCGCCATCATCTACGTCGTCCCGCACAACTACCTGAGTGCCGTGGGGCGGCCGGACATACTGGCCAGAAACACCATGGTCGTCGGTCTATTGACTCTGGTCGTGCAGGCCTTTCTGGCGTACTTTTTTGGAGTATTGGGCGGGGCCGTTGGGGCGCTGCTGTATCCCCTCGGGCAATTGCCGTTGATCTACGTCGTGGTCGTAACGATGGAGACGGAGTCACCGGGCGAGCTACTTCGAGGCTTGCCGACACCTGTGCTCGCGGCTCTGGTGGCGACCGTGCTGGCCGCACTCGGCGGGTTCATCGCCAGCACTCGGGTCGGAGGCCACGGCGCAGGTCTGGCACTTTCGCTCGTACTCAGCGGTCTGCTCGTGGGATTGGCCGGCCTCGCTCTGAAACGCCGCCGGCGCAACGTTTTCGGGTCGGCTCTGTCATCCGTCCTCCCGAGTATCGGCCGCAAGAGTCCCCGCGCCTAGTTGCGGTGATCTCGGGTATGACGAGGGGTGTACCTTGCGGCAGAATGGACTGACAGCACCGGCCCGGCCGTGACTGGGAGGCGAGAATGAAGGTTGTTATTCTTTGCGGGGGCCAGGGGACGCGACTTCAGGAGGCGACCGGCGGAGTGAAACCGAAGCCGATGGTCGAGATCGGCGGACGGCCGATCTTGTGGCACATCATGAAAGGATATGCGCATCAGGGCATCACCGATTTCATCTTGTGTCTCGGCCACCTGGGCGTTGTCATCAAGGAATACTTCCTGCACTATGAAGCCATGAACAGTGACTTCACGCTGAACATAGGGGAGAGCCACAAGGTCCGATACCACCGAAAACACGGCGAAGCCGATTGGACGATCACGCTCGCCGATACCGGGCGGGATGCGATGACGGGAGCGCGCCTTGCCCGCGTTCGCGATTACGTGGGGGACGAGACGTTCATGCTCACTTACGGCGACGGCGTGTCGGACGTGAGATTCGACGCGCTGTTGAAATTCCACCAGAACCATGGCCGCGTGGCGACTGTAACGGGCGTACAGCCGATCGGGCGCTTCGGTCGACTCAATCTGGAAGGGGACAGGGTCTCATCGTTTGTCGAAAAGCCTCATGGGACCGATGGCTACATCAACGGAGGTTTTCTCGTACTCGAGCCCCAGGTTTTCGATTACGTCTCCTGCGATTCCTACTGCACGTTCGAGCGAAAGCCGCTGGAAACGATGGCGGACGATGGACAGCTCATGGTCTACCGGCACGACGGATTCTGGCAGTGCATGGACACCTACCGCGACTTGCTGTTGCTCGAGAACCTCTGGCGCGAAGGACGTGCTCCGTGGGCGACTTGGCGCGGTTGATGCCGGAGCCTTTGGGGTCGTTTTGGAGACGGGACAATGGGGCAGCCGGTACGCCTGCGCGCGAGGATCGAACGCGCCATCGCTCACGACGAAGACCTACGAACTTTCGTCATCGGCACGGAGAGGCGAATACCGCGCTTCCGCCCCGGACAGTTCCTGCACCTGGCGATCGACCCGCATGACCCGTCGACGCACTGGCCAGAATCACGAGTATTCTCCATCGCCAGCCCTCCCCAGGAGCGGACGACCGTGACCATTACGGTTTCCCGCGTCGGTGAGTTCACGGGTCGCATGATGTCTCTGAAGGAAGGTGACGAGGTATGGATCAAGCTTCCCTACGGCGAGTTCATGGTCGGGGGAGAGCCGGGCGACACGGTTGTGCTCGTCGCCGGAGGAACAGGGGTCAGCCCCTTCGTGTCGTATCTGGCGGGAATGCCCCAAGAGGGCATTGCGGTCAGGCTCCTCTACGGCGTCCGGCGGCCGAACCTTCTGATCTGGGAGCGTGTCCTGAATGACGCCTGCAAGCGCTGGGAGGATTTCTCCTGGACACCCTTCGTGGAGCAGGGAGAGTTGCCGGGCTCTGTTCCGGGACGGTTAACAGTGGCTGCTGCGCTGCGACAGGCGGGCCAGGCGACGGGGCTCGATCGTTCTACTTTTTATCTTGCCGGTCCACCGGCCATGATTCGAGTATTCGAGTCCGGATTGACCGAGCATGGTATAGATGCCGCACGGATCCGCGTTGACGCGTGGAGTTGAATCGGCCGGCACGTGAAATGGAGTCGAACGTCCAAGAGCTGCTCAAGCAATACCGGGGCAAAACAGTCGCCGTCACCGGGGCGAGCGGCCTCATCGGGCCCTTTCTGGTGCGTCTGCTTCTGTCGAGCGGCGCCGCCGTCTGTGTGATCGGACGCCGTGGAGCCTCCGCGCGGTGGGAGGACCACGACGAGGCGATCGACGTCATCGAGGCCGATCTGCGGCACCCGGAGGAAGTGCGCACCGCGCTAGCAGGCGCGCAGCCGGACGCTGTCCTGCATCTCGGTGCCTACGGAGTCCAAGTCGAAGACCGCGAACCCCACACGGCTGTAGCGGTGAACGTCCAGGGCAGTCTGGCCGTCGTCGAGGGAGCCGCCCAAGCTCGGGCCGATCTGGTCGTTCATGTCGGCACGAGCCACGAGTACGGAAGCAGTAAGCGACCGCTGGTTGAGGAGGCCCCCCTGAACCCACGAGGCATCTACGGTGCGACCAAGGCGGCGGGCATGATCGTGAGCCGGACACACGCCCTGGAGCTCGGGCAACAATGGGTCGGTGTTCGTCCCTTTACCTGCTTCGGTCCCGGCGAGAACAGGACGAAGTTCATACCCCAGATCCTCGGGCGGGCCCTGGCAGGCGAACCCGCGCCAACCACGGACGGGCAACAGATTCGTGATTTCGTGTACGTCGAGGACGTGGCCGAAGCTATAGCACTGGCGGCCGTGGCGTCCTTACCGCAAGGTCAGATCCTCAACCTGGGTTCCGGGGAGGCGACACGATTACGTGACGTCATCGAACTGGTCGCCGACATCGTTCCGCAGGCTGACTTTCGTATCGGCGCACTCCCGCGCAGAACGGACGACGTGCGCTGCCAGGTCGCGGACACGACTCGTCAGAGAGAGCTTCTCCCCGCGTGGCGACCGAGAACCGAGTTGGCCCAAGGCTTGCGCCACGTCATCGACTGGCTGCAGGGCCAGGCCTAGCGGGCGCACCTCGGGTCGCATGCGCATCACTCGAGGCATCCTACAAGGATCGCATTCATGTCCGACATGCGAATAGTATTCGCCAGCTCGCTGTTCTCTCCCTTTCAGATCGAACTGCTGCGGGAACTGCTCAAAATCAACGGCACGACCGCGCACCTTCTCTTCTCGCTCGCGTCCCGCCAAGCTCGCGGATCCCACTGGCAGAACTACGATTGGCGGGACGTCGCCGAGCACGTGCACATCTGTGAAAACCCCGCAAACGAAAATGAACGAATTGCATGGATCCGAGGCAGTGTGCGCCGACTCGAACCGGGACTGTTGATTTCACAGGCATTCATGAGAGGTGTGTACCACGGTGTCGCACCTTTCCTGCGGCACAAGACCTTCCCGGTAGGCTTCTGGTTGGAAGGTGTCAATCCGGGCTACAACTTTGCCTACCGCAGGGCGGGCGATCTGGCATTGTGGTGGCGCTTGCGTCGAGCGGATTTCGTCCTGGCAATCGGGGATCGGGCGGAGAGACTGTTCCGCAGGTTTTGCAGAAACGTGAAGCTGATTCCATATGCGCAAGATCTCTCGCCGTGTTTCTCGATCAAGCGCCAGCGGGACGATGAACGACCGCTCCACTTCCTCTTCTCCGGGCAGCTCGTCGAACGTCACAACATCCCGCTGATGCTGGAAGCTACCCTGAAGAACCTGCGGGAAAAGGGAGACGCTCTTCGTCTGGTGCTTGCCGCGCACGGTCCCGAGCAGAAGACGATCGATCGATTCGTGGCTCGGCACCCCGAGATGGCGCGTGTCATCGTATACGACCGCGAGTACGAACGATGGAGCGACCGGTTGCGACCTTTTGCCTACAGCGACGTGCTACTCTACCCGTCATCACATTCCGGTTGGGGGCTCGTCGTCCCGGAAGCCATGGCCAGCGGCATGCCCGTCATCAGTACTACGTACGTCGAAGCCGCGCGCTATTTCGTGAGACACGAAGTCAACGGCTTCCTGGTGAAACCGAACGTCGAGGCCGTGGCCGCGTGCATGGCCCGTTGTATCGAGCAACGCCAGCGGGTCGCCGAGCTCGGAGCGCGCGCCCGGCAGGATGCGGCGGCCGGCGATGTCCGGGCCGTGGCGCGACAGATGGTCGCCGCGATCGAACAGATGCTGGGAGGCACTTCCCGCCTTGCACGGGTGCCCGACCGGCGGTAACGTTAGGACGTGGCGAACCCAGGTACCCATTCACTACTGCGCGACGCGCGGCAGGGAGTCATTCCGCTCGCGCCGGGCCGTCTTCTGCCGCCCACGGCGATCGCGATCGCGCTGCTTGCGGGTCCCGCCTGTCTATCGGCGGCGCTGCTGATCATTGGCCAATCGTCCCGCTGGGTAGTCGCCACCCAGGTGCTCGTCTACGCAGTCTCCGTGTTCGGTTTGCTGTGGTATGTGGTGGTCCGCCGTCGTTTCTTCAACGACATCGGATGGGTCTTCCTGATTGTCGGTCACATCTTCTGGTTCGCGGGCCCTGCCCTGTATCAAGTGCTGCGCCCCGGATTGTGGTTCGGCGACTGGATCGGGATGGATGTGCCTGACGACGCACTCGTGACTGCAGGGTTTCTGATCGCACTGTTCCTGGCCGCCAACGGTCTCGGATACTACCTGCTGAGAAGGCCGTCTTCGGACCTGCACATGCGCGTCAGACCTGACGCGTTTCTCATTCCCTCGGAGCGCCGAATCCTGTTGGTGGTGATCTTGCTCGTAATAGGGCTCATGCCCTACATCCTGTTCGGTGGAGGACTTGCCGATGTGATCCGCCAGATCCTCATGGGGCGCGCAACGAAGTCATGGGCGCTGACCGATCTCAACCCCGCACAGGCCAGCGGAACGATGACGTTCTTCTGGATAACACGAGCCTTCCTGGTATCGTCGGGTCTGTTGTCGGGCATCTACTTCACGACCGGGACGAACCGGCGATTGAAGTCTGTCGTGTACGCGCTGATCATGGTGTTCGTGACCGTGCTCATCTTGTTCGATCGGGGCACTCGATCACAATCCGCGATGGTGTTGATCCCGGTTCTCGTGGTTTTCATCTTCAGGCGGTCTTTCAAACGTGGAACCTACAGCGTTCTCCGATTGGTCATACCCACCGTCCTGATCGCGGCGGTTCTGCTCGGGCTGATGCAGTTCGTGCGCTTTTACCGGTACGAGTACAGCCGGGAGCTGGTGACATCGATGACGATTTCTCAGGTGTTCAGCCCCAAGCAGGATACCGACTTCTATACCGAGGCCGCGAACGCCGTTGTCGTCCGTCGAGATCTCACCCAAGACATCAACGAGAGCCCTCTCCTCTACTTCGTGATAAACCCGATTCCCCGAGTGATCTGGTCGGGCAAACCGGTGTCCATGACCCAGTGGCACTACACGATGTACCGCTGGGGGATCGATATCTTCAAGAAGGGTGGCAACGCTCTACCTTCGGTCGTCGGTCAGTACTACATGAATTTCGGCATTCCGGGCGTGATCTGGGGCGGGTTGGTTTTCGGCGTTCTGGTCGGATGGATCGAACGACGCCTGTTGCAAAGCCGCCTGTATTTCGAGCAGGTGGCGCTCGCGGCATCGGCGTTCACGTTTGTGTTTCTGTCGTTCCGGTTCTTCACTCCTTCGTTTCATTACTCCACACTGCTGTTGCTGTTGATTATCCTGTTCTACTCGCGTCGCATCGGCGCGGGGCGTCGCGCCAGAAGCGCCGACATCGCCGGGTCGATGCCTCACTCGTCTTGGGCGTAGTCCGCAGGAAATGACCCTCGGTTCGCTACGGCAAGAGGATCGCGCCCGACCGCGACAATCCGGTGCCTAACGCGAAGGCCTGGGGCAGGGAGGGACGCGGATGTTGGAGCGTTCCGGCGGC
>JBDHLB010000068.1:0-13199 GCA_039586095.1 Gemmatimonadota bacterium | reverse complement strand
GTCATCGCCGCCACCAACCGCGATCTGGAAGGGGCCGTGCGTGCGGGCGAATTCCGACGGGATCTGTAGTACCGTCTGAACGTGCTGCACATAGACCTTCCTCCACTACGGGAACGCAAGGTCGATATTCCGATCCTTGTGCGACGCTTCATCGATGAATTCAGCCGGGCGCACGATCGCGAGTTCAAGGGGCTGGCGCCGGAGGCGATGAGGATCCTCCTCGACTACGAATGGCCGGGGAATATCCGCGAGTTGCGCAACCTCATCGAGTCCATGGTCGTCCTCGCTCCCGGTTCTCTCATTCGTGCCGAGGACATTCCGACCGAGATCCGCTCCGGTGGCGGGCGAGGCTTGTTGCCTGTCCGGGCGGACACCATCACGCCCCCCGTCGTCTCGACGACCGACGCGAGTCAGCTTCCGCAGATGGAATTCATCTTCCGGACCCTCGTCGAGCTCAAGCTGGACGTCGAGGACCTGCGGCGGGAATTCGACCGCTACAAGCGCGAGCACCCGGAGCTGCTTGAGCTCGCGGCCCGGACGGCCCCTGACCTCCGAGCGATCGAGGTGCCCGAGCCGGGATCGACCTTCGAGGAGTTCGACGGCGAAGACGAAGTTGCTGCGGAGGAGCCCGCGATCGCTTTTCGACCCGGCATGACGATGTCCGAGCTGGAGCGCGAGGCGATCGTCGCCACGCTCCGTGAAGTGGAGGGCAACCGCCGCAAGGCGGCGGAGAAGCTTCAGATCGGCGAGCGCACGTTGTACCGGAAGCTGAAGGAGTACGAGATCGAGCTGTAGCGCCTTCGAGCGCGGGGCTCCAGGCGCCCTCCGCGAAGCCCCTGCCTGCTGGTCGGAAGTGAAAAGACCTCGAAGGGCCGCAACGCCGATTATGACCGAGCGTCCGGCTACGACTCGGGCAACCTCCACGACACGACACCCGCCAGGCCGCCGCTCGGGTCCTTCGCGCAGCGAGCCTCGAGGCGCCGCAGAGGAGACCCGGCAACGCCAGATCAGTCGAGGTTATCGGGGTCGCGAAGCGCGAGGAGGCTCCGGAGCATCAGGCGCCGGCAGCGAGCGAAGGGAAGAGCCCGCACGGCGTCCCGAAAGTGCCAGTAGCGAGCGTGAGGGAAGCACTCTTACGGCTGCGAGCGCGCCTCTACCAGCCGGCGTACAATAAGGCCACATACACGACGTACGAACCCACCAGCGCGATCGCCGTCGCTCGAGGAATGCCACCCCGCCGGCAGGCGTGCGCGGCGAGCACGAGAGTGGCCACCAGCATCACCGGCAAATGGAAGGTGAGGAAGCTGTTTGGCACGGCGATCGGCCGGGGGCTCGCTACAGCCGCGATCCCCAAGATCGCCAGGATGTTGAGGATGTTGCTTCCCAGGACGTTGCCCACCGCTACGTCCATGTGTTTCCTGGCTGCTGCCACGCCGACCGTCGCCAGCTCGGGAAGAGACGTCCCGACCGCCACCAGCGTGAGCCCCACGACGGCGTTGGAGACTCCGAACTTGGTGGCCAGCTCGACCGCCGCCTCGATCAGAAGATCGGCTCCGAGCGGCAGCCACACGAGCCCGATGAGAATGAACAGGATGCTCGTTCGGGCGCGGCGCGGCAGACCCAAGACCCACTCGACGCGGGCCGTGCGGTCAGTCTCCAGGCTGCCGGCCGCCTTCGCATTGTATCCTATGTAGCCCACGAGACCAGCCAGAAGCAGCATGCCGGCGATGCGGGTGATCTCGCCCGTCAAGCAGATCCCGAACAGCAGGACCGAGGCCCCGAGCATGATGAACGCATCCCGCCGCACGGTAGACTGGTCGCAGGTGATCGGGTAGATGAGAGCCGGAAGGCCCATCACGAGCAGGACGTTGGCGATGTTGCTGCCCACGACGTTCCCCAGCGTGAGCCCCGGGAATCCCCGCAGCGCCGCCTGAACGGACACAACGAGCTCGGGCGCGGAGGTGCCCAGGGCGACCACGGTGAGCCCCACGATCATGGCCGGGATGCGGAGTCGGCGAGACAGGGCGACGGCCCCACGGACCAGAAGATCGCCCCCCATGAGCAGATAGATGAATCCGCCAATCAGCTGGACGAAGATCACGACGGAAGGTCCCGTTTGCCTGAGGGGGGATCTGCTCGGTCGGAGCGCGCCAGCTTGTCGAGCACCTCGTTGAACGCTCGCGCCAGCAAGCCGACTTCATCTTCCGTGCGGACGTCGGCCCGCGCGTCCAGGTCGCCCTGCTGGACGCGGTCGGCCACCTCGGCGAGCTCGTGGATCGGTCTCGCGAACCACAGCCCGAGCAGAACACCGCACAGTATGGCGAAGGCGGAGAACGAGAGGCCGAGGCGCACCATCGTTCTGCGGAGAGCTGTCAACGGCTCGCGCTCCTCAGCGGCGTCGAACTTCACGACCAGTCCCCAGCCGGGTTCGGGCAGATGTCGGGTCGCCGCCCACACGGACTCGCCCCGATAGTCGACCGCGGCGAGGAAGATGCCCTCCTCTCCCCTCAGCGCCCGAGCCGAAGGAAGGTCGGTTTCTCCGTCTTGGATGATCAGCGCCTCTGCTGGCACATCGTGTCGACCTGAGCACAGAATTCGCGGGATCGAGTCGGCATCGAAGAATGAGACGAGGGTTTCGCCCGTTCGACCCAGTCCGGTGAAGTTCTCGGTCACGTCGGCCAGCTCCGTAGCGTCGAACACCGTCTGCAGTGTTCCGATCGTCTGGTCTTCCCACACAAGGCGGGCCAGGAAGATCGCTTGCAGATCGGACCGATTGCCAAAGGCAATGGCCGCGAGCTGAACGGAATCCTCCGACGCCGGCTGGAGACGGGAGGACAGTGGCGCCAGCGTGTCCGGCCGAGAGGTGACCGAGGACGCGACTGGCTGACCGGATAGGTCGAACACAGCGAGGTGGAGGATCAACGGGACCGACGTCTGCGCGTCACGGAGGATCCGACTCATCTGCTCGACCAGAAGGGAATCGGGGTCCGCGGAGTACTCCCCCAACGCGTCTCTCAGTCGAGTGCGACTTGCGATGAGGCGCACGCGGTCCTGCCAGCCCTCGAGGACGTTGTGGAGGTCTTCTTCCTTGGACGCGGCGACGGCTTCGAGACGATCCTGGCTTCCATACAGGAGGGATATGCCCGCTTGGCGGTAGGCGGCCCAGCCAAGCGCCAGCATGCTACCCAGCGACACGGCCACGAGGGCGAATACGAGTTTTGTGCGGATGTCCATGCGCGACCGTCCGATCCGCGATCAGTCTCGCCAGCGCTGTCGGCGAGGTCTCTCCCGAGAGTCACGGAAGGTAACGGGGGACGGGTCCATTGCGCACGGAGCGTGCGGCGATACGGGATTAGCGATCAGGGGAAGGCGATAGGGGGAACGCGAAGAGTGAGGGCGAGCGCGGTAGCGGAGCTGGTCCGCTAGCCTTGCTCTCCCTCCTGCACGAGGGCGAGGATGCTGTCCCACAGTATCTGGAGGCCCTCCCCCGTGCGAGCCGATGTGGCGAGTAGCTGATCCTCGGAGGCCCCAAGTTCCCGGGCGATGCGCTCGAGCTTCTGGTTTCTCTGGCTGCGGCCGACCTTATCGACCTTCGTGAGCACGAACAGGGTGGGCAACGCCGTGCGCTCGAGGTATTCGAGCATATGACGGTCGTCCGGCGACAGACCGTGCCGCGCATCGATCAGAAACACGATGCCGAGGAGGCGCTCGCTCTCGCCCAGATACGACTCGATAAGAGGCCCCCAGCGCTCACGGACATCCGGCGGTGCCGTCGCGAAACCATAGCCGGGCAGATCGGCCAGCAGGAAGCGTTCATCCACCTGGAAGAAGTTGATCTCTTGTGTCCGCCCCGGCCGCTTCGAGGTACGCGCCAACTTCTTACGTCCGACCAGCTTGTTGATGAGCGTCGATTTTCCGACGTTCGAGCGACCGCCGATGGCGATCTGGGGAAGAGAGGAGGGTGCCTGCTGGCCGGGCGCACCCACGGCGCCCACGAGCTCGACGCGTGCGGCGCGCGGCCCCGTCTGGCTCACGCCTCCTTGCGTTCGGGCTCAGGCTCGAGAATGAGGAGCGGCTGTGTTCGTTCCTCGATCGTCTCCTTGGTGACCACGACCTCACGCACATCCATGCGACCCGGAAGATCGAACATGACCTCCAGCATCACGCGCTCCAGTACGGCTCTCAGCCCTCGCGCACCCGTACCACGGTCGATCGTGCGACGCGCGATGGCTCGGAGTGACTCCGGGTCGAAGGTGAGTCCGACGCCTTCGAGCTCGAACATCTTCGTGTACTGCTTGATGAGCGCGTTCTTGGGACGCTGCAGGATCTCGACCAGCGAGTCTTCGTCCAGGTCGTGCAACGCGACAAGAACCGGAAGTCGGCCCACCAGCTCGGGGATCAGACCGTAACGCAGCAGATCCTCGGGCTCCACGTGGTTGAGGATGTTGTCCTCGTCAGTCATGCCCGTGGGTCGCTTGTCCGGCTCGCGGAAGCCGATCTGTCGCTTGCCCTGGCGCTCCTCGATCACGTCTTCCAGACCGTCGAACGCCCCACCGCACACGAAGAGGATGTTCTTCGTGTCGATCTGGATGTACTCCTGCTGGGGGTGCTTCCGTCCGCCCTGTGGCGGTACGGACGCGACCGTGCCTTCCAGAATCTTGAGCAACGCCTGCTGGACGCCCTCGCCCGACACGTCGCGTGTGATCGAGGGGTTGTCGGCCTTACGCGCGATCTTGTCGATCTCGTCGATGTAGACGATCCCGCGCTCGCACTCGGCCACGTTGAAGTCGCCCGCCTGCAACAGACGGACGAGGATGTTCTCGACGTCCTCACCGACGTAGCCCGCCTCGGTGAGCGTCGTCGCATCGGCGATCGTGAACGGGACCTGAAGAATGCGGGCGAGGGTTTGGGCGAGCAGCGTCTTGCCGACCCCCGTGGGGCCCAGCAGGAGGATGTTGGATTTTTCGATCTCGACGTCGTCGACCAGACTGCGGTGGTTGATTCGCTTGTAGTGATTGTACACGGCGACCGAGAGCGTCTTCTTCGCGACCTCCTGGCCGATGACGTACTGGTCGAGGACCTCCTTGATCTCGTTCGGCGTCGGGATCTCGGTGAAACGTCCCGCTGCCTCGCGCTCCTCCTCCTCGGCGAGAATCTCGTTGCAGAGCGCGATGCACTCGTTGCAGATGTAAACGTTCGGGCCCGAGATGAACTTCTTGACCGCTTCCTTCGACTTGCCGCAGAAAGAGCAGCGCAGGTGCTTGTCGTTCGGCATGGTCTCCCGTTACCTCCGGTCCTCCCCCGACGTTCTCCGTGCGGCCTTGGCTAGCCGCCCCCTCCCTTACCGTTGTCGCCTTCGATCTCGAGGTGTCGCTCCACGATGCGGTCGATGATCCCGTAGTCGACCGCCTCTTCCGGCGACATGAAACGATCCCGGTCCACATCCTCGGCCACCCGCTCGAGCGGCTGTCCCGTGTGCTTCGCCAGCAGCGCGTTGAGTCGCTCGCGCGCGTAGATGATCTCCTTGGCCTGGATCTCGATGTCGGCTGCGGAGCCCGACGAGCCACCTGAAGGCTGGTGGATCATGATGCGCGAGTTCGGCAGAGCCGACCGCTTGCCGTCCGCCCCCGCGGAGAGGAGGAAGGCGCCCATCGAGGCCGCCATCCCCATGCAGATCGTGGCTACCGGGGCGTTCATGAACTGGATCGTGTCGTAGATCGCCAGACCCGAGTAAACGCTGCCCCCCGGGCAGTTGATGTACAGGTTCACGTCGCGATCGGGGTTCTCGGCCTCCAGAAACAGGAGTTGCGCGATGATCACGTTCGCGACGTCGTCGTTGATCGGGGTGCCCAGAAAGACGATCCGGTCCATCAGGAGCCGCGAGAAGATGTCGTAGGTTCGCTCGCCACGGCTCGAGCGCTCAATGACGTAAGGAGCATACAGTGGCATGGGATCGCCTCGTCCGGTCTACTCGGTTTTCTGTCTCACGGTCGTCGTGCACGATGCCCCTGCGGGCCATCGCTTCCCGTCCCCCTCCGGCCTGTGCTACCCTCTCGGTTGACTCGGTTTCCCCTGATCCTCCACAGACTCCAACTATTCGACGGTCGACTGCGCCTCGAGAAACTCGAATGCCTTGTCTACCGCGAGCTGGTGGCGTAACGAGTCCAGCCGTTTCTGCCGCGCAAGCTCCCGTCGCACCTGGGAGGCCAACATGCCCCGATTCTCTCCCATCTCCTGCAAGCGGGATTCCACATCGGCGTCGGACACCTCGAAACCCTGCTCGGAGATCACTTTCTCGAGGATCAGCTGCCGCTTGATCTCGCGCTCCGCCGCCGGGGTCAATGCTTTTCGCGCCTCCTCAAGTCGCTCTGGGTCCGCGTCTTCCGGCGCCTGCATGATTTGTCCAAGATAACCTTCAATCAACGCAGGAGGCACCTCGAAGGGATTTGCCTCGATCACTGATGCGAGGATCTGGTCGCGCACGGCTGCATCGGCCTCCCGCTCGTGGTGTTGCAGCACATCTTCACGAATGGCAGCTCGCAGACTCTCGAGCGAGTCAAAGTCGCCGACCTCGCCGGCAAAAGAGTCGTCCAGCTCCGGCAAGCGCTTCGCCTTCACTTCCTGCAGCTCGACCAGCAGTCTGCGACTGGACCCGGCCAGCTCTTCATCCTCGAAGTCTTCGGGGTAGTCGACGTCGAACTCCTTCGCCTCCCCCGGCTCCAGCGTCAGGATTGCGGTTTCGATCGAGGGGATCGCCATGCCGGCTCCGAGCTCGAAGCGGTAGGGCCGATCCTCCAGCTGCTCGGCGCCGGGGTCGCCGATACGGACGGACACGACGTCGCCCTCACGCGGCGCCCGATCGACCGGTTCGAGTATGGCGCGCTCCTCGCGGAGCCGTCCAACCAGCTCCTCGACTTCCTCGTCGCGAACCACGACCTCGGGCCGCCTGATCTTGAAGCCGCCCAAGCGGCTCAGATGCACCTCGGGCATGATCTCGATCTCGGCCCGAAACGTCAGCGGTTCGCCAACCTGGTAGTGCACGTCGTGGATTCTGGGATCGCCAATCGCGTTGAGCTCCTCCGATCGGAGCGCCTCCACGTACGCCTTCTCGATCAACGTGTTGACCGTGCGCTGGTCGATGAGGGGGCCGAAGCGCTGTTCGATGACGTCAGAAGGGACGTGGCCCTTGCGGAAGCCCTTGAGCCGAGCGGTTTTGCCGACCTTCTTCCGCTCGCGCAGGCGCGTCTGGGTCACGTTCTCGGCCGGCACACTGATCGTGAGGCGACGCTGCCACGCCGCCTCCTCTTCCACCGCCACCTCGACGGGCAACCGGCTGGATGGTTTGCTTTTCTTCGCGATGCTGCTCTTCTTGGCCACCTGTGTGTATCCTCGGCCCCCTGCAAGGTGATCGACCTGCCGCCGCCGACTCTTGATCGCGGCTGCTTTTCCTCCTGCTACCTGTTCGAAGCTGGATGCGAAAGGGGGGACTCGAACCCCCACGGCCCTGAGGCCACCAGCTCCTAAAGCTGGCGCGTCTGCCAATTCCGCCACTTTCGCCCGGTGTTGCCACGCGTGAGGTTGGACCCCTTCGGACACGTTCGGTTCGTGCGGATTGTGCAATGGTTTCCGTGCAAGGTCTTACCGCACTTCCCGCAGCTCCACGCCGTGCGCGACGACGCGGTAGATAGTCTCTTCGTCCGCTTGCTGATTGGCAAGACGCATCGTCTCGACCTCCCGGCTCACCAGCCTCCGTCGTCCCCCTGCTTGGGCGCCCACCCTGGCGGGCAAAAAGCGATTCAGGAAGCGAAACACGGTCTGATCGCCCGTACCAGCTCCCATCCACCGGGCGAACTCACACCGGTCAGCCCTGGTCGCAGCAGGGCACGTGCGTCGTCATCGTCATGTGCGACAATATGTTACGGTGGTATTCCACGGCACGGTTGAACACGTGGCCGGAAACCGAGCTCCGCGATGCAGAGGCACGGCAGTTGCAGATCTTGCCGCCCGTATGGGAAATCGAGGACACTTGCGCCCGGGTGCGCGCGGTATGCTGCAGCAGGCCGTATCAGAATACGGCTACTCGCTGATCGAGCTCCTCATCGTGCTGGTCATGATGGCCGTGATCCTGTCCATTGTGGTCCCCGCGACCGGTCGAGAATTCAGGCGTACAGCGACCCGGGCGGCAGCTGACGAGTTTTTGTCAGCCCACATGTTGGCGAGGTCCCTTGCACTCCGGCATGGCCGGGTCTCCGAGATGCACATCGAGGCGGCCGAGTCCCGAGTACGCATCGAGGTGGACACGGGATCCACACCCGGCGTCGCCACACCGGTCAGGGTCGTGAGGTACATTGCGAACGGTGATCTGACCCTCGAGAGCGATCGATCCGTGCTTTGCTTCGACCTCCGCGGTCTTCCGACCACAAGAGGTCCGTGCGAGCCCGCCGATGCGACTGTCATCTTCTCGCTTCCCGGTGACTCCGACACGATTTGGATCAGCCCGCTGGGGGAAGTCCGACAATGAGCGACGGCAACCGAAGAACGGCCGCCCTGAGCGACGCCCGTGGCATGACGCTGGTTGAGCTGCTCGTCGCGGTCGTAATCCTGACGGTGACCCTGTTTGCGCTGGCCGCGGCTACCGGTGTCACTGCCCGACAGGTGGACATGGGCCGAGAGGACACGGATTCGTGGATGGCGCTGCAAACGCAAGTGGAAACCCTCATCCAGCAGGGATACGACGATCTCGTCGATGGCTCCGCGGAGGTGAATGGCCACCCGATACGGTGGACCGTCGCGGCGGGAAACCCGAAGAAGGTCCTCATCATGGTCGAGCGCTGGAATACGAACCGCAGGATCGTGGAAGACACGCTCCTGTTCTACTTGGCGGAGGGGGAATGAGAGGGCAGCCCACCTTGCGACGTTCTCGGCCGTCCAGGGGCTCGCGCGGCTTCACGATTCTCGAGGTGATCCTCTATCTGATTATCGCATCCATCGTCGTCGCAGGCGTCTACAAGGTGCTCGTCGGACAGAATCGACTCTATGTACAGCAGCGAGAGCTGATGGACGTTCGCGGTGGCCTGCGAGCGGCCGCAGCGGTGCTGTCCTGGGAGCTTCGGCACGCGTCGACCGATGGCGATCTATACAACATCTGGAGGGATTCGCTCACGATGCGCTCCGTACAGGGTCAGGGCGTCGTGTGCTCGAAGCACGGGACGGCGCCGCGGCTCGGTTTGTGGGGATTGTGGGGCGAGTTCGGTCAAACGACCACCGACAGTTCGCTAGTGTTCGCCGCACGCAGCTCCGGTCTGGGCGATGACTCCTGGATCGCCGCCTCGAACAAGAAGCTCTGGGGTGCAACCGGAGGAGGAGTGCCGTGGTGCTTCTGGGGCGATTCCACCACCACCCCCACCGAGGAAGTCCTGGAGCTCGCCGGTGTGCCGACGGACAGCGTGCTTCTGAACATCAAAGTTGGCGCCCCGCTGCGGACTTTTCGCCAGATCCGGTATGGGATTTATCAGGAGGACGGTCGTTGGTGGCTCGGCCGCAAGATCGGCGGCGCGGGTTCTTACCAGAGACTCACGGGGCCCCTGCTGTCGCCGTCTGACAGTGGGCTCGTGTTCTCGTACTTCGACGATACAGGGGCCTCAACGAATGACCCATCCAGAGTGGCGATCGTGGAGATCACCCTGCGAGGCGAGAGCGTGAGGTCGGTAACAGGGACCGGGGTCGCCCCGAGAGCGATGCGCGACGGCCTGACCACCCGCGTCTTCTTGCGGGGTGATGTGAGTGGAGTACTGAGCGACTGATCAGCTCGAGGCGGGCGCCGAGATGACCGAGCATAAGGAAAGACTCGTTGAACAACGGTTGGGGGCGGCGGATGGATTTGCCGTGCCGGTCGTGCTGTTCGCGTTGCTCGTGATGGCCAGTCTGGCGGCAGCCGGCCTCATGACCGCCGGAAACGAGCGCCGAGCGGCTCGAGGAACACGCGACGCAGCCGCGGCCTTCTATGCAGCCGAGGCGGGCCTGCAGGCGGTCCGGGCCTCTTGGCCCGACAGCATAGCGGACGCCCTCGCTCCCGGGGACAGCGCCGATCTGGGTTGGACGACCCGCGAGGACGGCAGTAGCTACCGTGCCGTACTCCACCGCTATGACGCGGGCGATCAGGCAATGCTCGAACTGACCGTCGAGGGCCGTGGCTCGGGGCCAGCCGGCGGCCAGCGGTTGCTGAGGCTGTTCGCCACCTCCAACCAGCGAAGCCTGGGGGCCTGTTGTGACGCGGTGGCTACGGTCGACGGAACGGTCGACCTTACGCATTACGGGACCGAGTTGGACGGTCACGACTACGCGCCGGCCGGATGGGTCACGGGAGGTGTCTGCGAGGAACCGGACGATGACGTGATCGGACTCAAGATCAGGGACTCGTCGCAGTTCCGTACGGACGGCAGGGCGAGGCTGGACGGAGTTCCGCCCCTGGAACAGGATACGACGATCAACGAGCAAACGTTCAGCCAGTTCGGTCCCAACCTGACGTGGGAACAACTCAAGAACCTGGCCGCCCATGAACTGGGCAACTGGGGCTCGGGGAGAGAGCAGGAGTATCGGCCCAGACCCTCCTACAACGCCGATGGCAGCTGCAACACCGACGACCCACGGAATTGGGGGTCGAGCAATCCCAGCGACCCATGCTTCGATCACTGGCCGATCGTGCTGCTGAAAGGCGACGTGGCCATCCAGAACGGGTACGGGCATGCGCTCGTCATTCTGGATTGGAACGAAGGGCAGTCCATCGGCACCGAGCTGGACATCGAGTTCCGGATGCGCTTCGATGGGATCATCCTTGGCAAGGGGTGCATCGAGATTCAGGGCGGCAGCCGGATGTACGGTGCGGTGTTCGCCGACGGAAACTACTTCAATTCGAACCTGTGCCAGGGCGACAGGGTACTCGACTTGAACGCGGACAGCGAGGGCGGCAACGCTCCCGGCGACCTCTTGTGGAGTCGCTGCGTGGTCGACCAGGTGCTGGCCAGGACCGGTGTCGAACCCTATACCGTGGCCTCGGGCTACGGCGTGCTGTCACCCCGGGGTTTCTCGGACGCGATCCGCTAGCCGCCTCCGTCGCTTGCTCGGGGCGCGAGTCGCAAGTGGGGTGAAGCCCCCGGTGCGACGGCCAGGCACCCAGGTACGTCTCCCAGGGCAGAAACCCGTCGCCCCGCTTTGCGCCGACACTCAGCTGACTCGGAGGATCGCGTGGCCGCCGGGCGGCCGAATCGAACGGCACCCCGAGCGGCGTGTCTGGTACCTCAGTTGAGAAGCGAGACGCACCTGCCATCGGATTGATGGTCGGGTGGGCGACACCGAACAACAGGTGGGATCCAGGGATGACACAGTTGCTTCGGCGGTCTCAGTATTCTGTGCCCGTGCCGGATGGCGGCGACCGCGAGCGCCGTTGCGTGTCCCGGCGCGAGTTCGTCCGCGACAGCCTGAGCGCACTGGGGGGGACGGTCGTTCTGGGCTGCAGCTCGATCTCGGCGGGCGATGACGGCAACGACGATGGCAGCCCGCGTCTCACGGCCCGACCGGGAAGCCCCAGCCTCACGCCGACCGTGGGTCTCAGCGATCTGAATCTGGGAGGCAGCCGGAACGGAATCCTCTACGTGCCCGAGAGCTACACGCCGGACAATCCAGCCCCTCTCTTCGTCGGCCTCCACGGAGCCGGCGGGTCGAGCAGCGACTGGGCGAGCTACCCCGCCCGTGCGGCAGCTCGCGGCATGATCTTCCTGGCCCCGGACTCGCGTTCCTCGACCTGGGATCTGATCCGGGACGGTTTCGGGCCGGACGTCGAGTTTCTGGATCGCGCGCTGCGGTACACCTTCAATCGGTGCCGCATCGATCCGGCCCACCTGGCGCTCGGCGGGTTCTCCGACGGCGCGTCGTACGCCCTCTCTCTCGGCGTCTCTAACGGCGACCTGTTCAGCCACCTCGTGGCCTATTCGCCCGGTTTCTACGCGCCCTCCGTGCCCATCGTCGGCTCACCCGCGATCTACGTCTCGCACGGGACGAACGACGGGATTCTCCCCGTAGGTGCCAGTCGAGACGTCATCGTGCCGAACCTGCGCGACGCCGGCTACGACGTGACCTACGAGGAGTTCAACGGAGGCCACGAGGTCCCCGCTGCGATCTCCGAGTCCGCGCTGGACTGGTTCCTCGGAACGGGCTGAAACACACGGCCCGTCACCCGCCTGGCCCCCCTTGTAGGGTTTTTCCCCACACGCTTGTAGGGGTTTTCCCTACACGAAGATGGGAAAGTTCCCGACAGGACAGATTACCTCAGCGACGCTAAATTTCTTGAGCCGCGACCTGTCCTAGCCGATAGCAGGCCACGACACTGCGTCTGCCAGCCCAGCTGACCGACCAGAGCGTGGCAGTCGCATCCATTCCCTTATCGGCCCGGAGGGGTGCTTCCATGCGCAAGCTCGCCTTACTCCCGCTTCTCACACTCGCCCTCGCCTGCGACGACAGCACGGTCCTGCAACCCGACGAGAGTCTGGTTCCCGAGATCGCCGTCCGGCGCGATGCACCGAAGATGATTCCGCTGAAGGGCACGGGGACCGGCGAGTTCGTCGTCTTTGGCGAGCCTGGCTGCGATACATCGCGCCCTGCGGAGGAGACCCGTTACTGGGCCGCCACCGGCGAGATGCAGGTGACCCACCTCGGGAAGACATCGTTCTGGTATGACGAGTGCTGGGAGGCAGACTATTCGGCGGTCTACGACCAGCGCCTGACCCTCACAGGGGCGAACGGTGATCAACTGGTACTCCTGTACAACGATGCTTGTGGGGCACCGCCGCCGGAAGGATACGACTTTAAGTGCAACTTCGATGTCGAGGGTGGCACCGGACGCTGGGATGGAGCCACGGGTTATGGCTTTTTGTTGCTCGTCTTTGAGGGGCTGGCCTTCGAGCAGACTTTGGATGCAGTGGTTTCGGCCGTCGGAACGATTCAGTAACCGAAATGACAGCCCGGGGCGGCTCCACCGGGGCCGCCCTTTCTACGTCTACCCCGTCACACCTGTCCGCTTCGTGTCAGTTGGCGGCCGCCGCAGATGCACGAAAAAGCGGGCGACACCGGACTGCCGCCCGCCTGAACCGCTGTATCCCTGCTCGTGGCAGATCGGGACTACCTCGAATTCGGGATCGGTACCG
>JBDHLB010000067.1:7756-30883 GCA_039586095.1 Gemmatimonadota bacterium | reverse complement strand
TACGAGCTGCAGCTGGACACCTCGAGCCACTCTCCCACCCCCGCGGACCAGATCTCGAGATCGTACGTGATCGCGTTGGCGAACCCGAGATCTCCGACGGGAAGCAGAAGCCGGCGGTACGGCACCTCGAGCAAGTCCAGCACTCGTTCCGCGTGGGCGGTGAGCAGCTCCAGCTCATCCACCGAGTCCTCGGCGCGACATACGCGCACCAGCTCCACCTTGTCGAACTCGTGCACGCGAAGCAGTCCGCGCGTGTCGCGCCCGGCCGCTCCCGCCTCACGGCGGAAGCACGGTGTGTATGCCACGTACGCGAGAGGAAGATCCTCGCCCGCGAGAATCTCGTCGCGGTGGATGTTCGTGAGCGGAACCTCTGCCGTCGGAACCAGAAAGAGGTCGTCTGGATCCGTCCGATACATGTCCTCTTCGAACTTGGGCAGATGCCCGGTGGCCGTCATGGAGGCCCGGTTCACGAGGAACGGCGGCGCCACCTCCAGATAGCCGTGTTCACGAGTGTGGAGATCGAGCATGAAGTGGATCAACGCTCGACTGAGCCTCGCTCCAGGGCCCGTGAGCAGCGGGAATCCGGAGCCGGCCACTTTGGCCCCCCGGTCCAGATCGAACAGCGGAGTACTCTTCCCGCCAAAGCGGTTCGCCGTGCCATCTCCCAGCAGCCCGTGGCTCGGACCGAGATCCCAGTGGGCCTTCGAGGGAGCCGCAGGCCGGCTTCCTCGCTCGTGAATGACGGTGCCCTCCCCCTCGCCACCCGGCGGCACACGCTCGTCCGGCACGTTCGGGATGCTGAGAAGGACCTCCCCCAGCCCGGTCTCGGCATCCGAGAGTTCGCCATCGAGTTCGCGGATGCGAGCGGCTGTTGTCTGCATCGCCTCGATCAGCTCGCTCGCGTCCTCGCCCCGACCCTTCAGCGCCCCGATCTCCCGCGACACGGCGTTCCGCTCCGCCTTGAGTGTCTCGACCTCCCCGATCAGCGAGCGTCTCTGCTCATCCAGCTGGAGGGCTTGGTCCAGCAGCCGAAGAACGCCGGCATCACCACGGCGCGACAA
Organism: Gemmatimonadota bacterium; assembly: GCA_039586095.1. Taxonomy (GTDB): domain Bacteria; phylum Gemmatimonadota; class Gemmatimonadetes; order Palauibacterales; family Palauibacteraceae; genus JBDHBD01. The sequence goes on along the minus strand of JBDHLB010000067.1, from coordinate 29,822 downwards.
CTGTTCGCGCGCGGCCTCTGGATCGGATCTCAGAACTCGGATGTCGAGCATCGCGAGAGGGTGTCGGGTAGAGTAAGACCGCTGCTCGGCCTCACAGTTCGCCGTGCTGGCCGGGAATCAGGACACGGTCCTCACAGTTCGGGTTGATCAAATGGTTGAAGCGAATCGTGCGCTCGATCTCGTCGATCTCGAGGATCTCGAACTTCGCGTAGTATCGGCAGCGTCCGCGTATGGTCGGGTCTCGGCGACTGATGGCAGCCAGCACGTCGCCCTCGGCGACCACCGTGGGGCTGTCGATCACATAACCCGAGGACGGGGCATTTCGAAGGCCTTCGAACGTCTGGTCGACGATCTGCAGGCCTGCCTCGCTGAACCGATCGGACAGACTCGCGAACGGTGCCAGCTGAACGGTGCCTGACTCGTCGATCTCGAACAGGTAGTCCCATCCCCCGGTCTGGTCGACCCGGACCGTCCGGCTGCCCACGACGTCGAACGCCGTATGCTCCTGCAAGGTCGCCGTTCGAAAGTCCGCGAGCTCGACGGTCGTAGGCTCGAGAGGCACGTCCTGCAGGAACTCGGAGAACGGATCGCTGCAGCCGGAGGCGGCCCACATCAGCAGCGCCATGCCGACGGCGTATTGTGTCTTCACTCCCTTTTTCCCCTTCTGCCCACTCGCTCCAGTCTTCCGCCTGCTCGCTCCAGTCGCCTTCGGCCCGTTTCCGACACCCCCGTGGCGGAACCGATTCCCGGCCACGGCTCCGGTTTGCCTGCACCGACAGCGGGGCGAAGATCCCCCGAAAAGTGCCGCGGGCTCGGAAGCCATGTCAAGCAGGCTAAGTGGCGGCCGTGATTGCATTCAGCGCCCGTTCGCCGGGTTGACTCCAAGACCCGCCAGAACCTAGCTTGGCCCCCTTCGGGGACGTCGGGCGGCGGGCTTCCAGACGGTGAGCGCTTGGTGCGCCTCTTTATAACCCAGGTGTTTCGAGGATGACTGGCGGGCTGAACGCCTACGCCGTGATCCTGGCCGGCGGCTCCGGCACTCGCTTCTGGCCTGCCTCTACCCCCGAGCGTCCCAAACAGCTCCTTCCTCTGGCCGGAGAGCGCCCGCTCGTGGTCGACACGCTCCACCGCGCCGATCTTCTCGTCGGCTTCGAGCGCACCTTCCTGGTCGCCGGCGAGGCCCTCTCCGAACAGATCCGAAGGGCCGAGCCCCGTATGCCCGTCGCGAACTGCCTGATCGAGCCGGCACCGAAGGGGACGGGACCTGCGCTCGTGTGGGCCGCACGCCACCTTCAGGAGGTCGACCCGGACGCCGTGATGGTGTCCATGCATGCGGACCACCTGATCGAACCTCTCGAGAAGTTCGTCACGGCGATCGAGGTCGCGGCGGAGCACGCACGGGATGACGGAAGACTGTACAGTCTCGGCGTGCCGCCGACACGACCCGAAACCGGCTTCGGATACGTGCAGCTCGGTGAGCCTCTGGGCGCCGGCGCCTACGAGGTCCGGCAGTTCGTCGAGAAACCGGACAGGGAGAGAGCCGAAGCCTACGCCGCCTCCGGTGAGCACCTGTGGAACACAGGGATTTTCGTGTGGCGGGTCGCGGATTTTCTGGCAGTCGTGCGACAGTCGACATCCGAGATCGCCCCCTTCCTGCCCGAGCTCGAACATGGCCGCGTGGAGGCCTTCTTCGACGGGGTGGTTCCCGTGAGCGTGGATGTGGGCGTCATGGAGCGCGCTCGGCGCGTGGGCGTGGTGAGAGCAGAGTTTCGCTGGGACGACGTCGGAATGTGGGGATCGCTCGCCCGCACGCGGTCGCCCGATGAGGCCGGCAACGTGGGGGTCGGACCGACACGCTGCGTGGATGCCCGTGACAATATCGTGTGGTCGGAGGGAGGTCGGGTGACCCTGTTCGGTGTGTCCGGATTGGTGGTCGTGCGCACGGAGAGCGAAGTGCTGGTGACCACGCGCGAGCGAGCGCCAGACCTCAAGGAACTGGCGGAGGAGCCGTAGCGGATGGCGTCCCGACTGTTCGTTTTCGACGACGCCGTCGCGGATGGCTGGACGCCGTTCGCCCTCTCCCGCCCCTGCGGCGAGCTGCGATATGGCCGCTGGCTGCTTCGAGAACGGCTCGAACGGTTCGTCGGCGTGCCGGCGTCGGGAAGTCTGACCCGACCCTGGCTGGACGCCTTCTCGGAACCGACTGCGCCTGCGGTCGTCCAGTCCCAGGACCTCGGAGCGGAACACGATCGCATCCTGATCAGCTCGCGATGTGTGCCATCGGCATCGGCCACGCTGCCGGCGTCGGGCCCGGCGAACCTGTGGGCCGGTGGAGTGCTGGTCGGGTGCCGGCTGCCCGCCGGACACGAGACGCCCGACCGGACGTGGCTGGACGCTCCCTCTCCCCTGCCGGGCTTCCCGGATCACGCGATCGAGGGACATGTGCTCGAAGCGGTCTGGGATTTGGTGGCAGGCAATCCGAAGCTGCTCGACGACGACCTGCGGTCGCTTCTGGCCGGCGCGTCTGCCAGGGTTCCGGATGGCGCGCACATGCTCGGCGACGGGGGCCTGTACCTGGGTGACGGCGCTCGAGTCGAGCCGGGTGTGGTGTTCGACGCGGGCGACGGGCCGATCTGGCTCGACGACGGCGTGGAAGTTCGAGCGGGCTCCCGTCTCGCGGGCCCGCTGTTCGCCGGGGCGGGCTGCCGGCTGTTGGGCGGCTCGCTGAGCGCGGTTTCGGCGGGCCCACGCAGCTATCTGCGTGGAGAGATCGAGGAGAGCGTGGTCCTCGGTTGGTCGAACAAGGCGCACGACGGGTTCCTCGGGCACGCGTACCTGGGCCGATGGGTGAACCTGGGCGCGCTCACGACGAACAGCGATCTGAAGAACAACTATGCCGCGGTACGGGTCGGTCCCCCGGGCCACGAGGTCGACACGGGCCTGGTCAAGCTCGGGTGCCTGATTGGAGACCACGTCAAGACAGGTATCGGGATTCTGTTGACGACAGGTGCGGTGCTCGGCGCGGGGTCCAACGTGTTCGGCTCGGAAATGCCGCCCAAATGGGTGCCTCCGTTCTCCTGGGGCAGCGGCCAACAGCTCACCACATACCGTCGCGAGGCGTTCCTGAACACGGCCGAGATCGTGCTCGGCCGACGCGACGTACCGTTCGATGGTCGGACAGGCGAGTGGCTGGGCCAGGTATGGGACGCCAGCGCCCAAGAGGCACGAGGGTGAGAGTCGCGGCGGTCGGAAGTGGAAGCCGGGGGAACGCGTTCCTCGTCGAGTCCGGGCCAACGCGTCTCTTGATCGACGTCGGGTTCAGCGCGGCGCGACTCGACCGCCGACTCGGAGAGCTGGGCGTTAGCCCGGAGAGCATCGCGGCGGCCGTCGTCACCCACGAGCATCGCGACCACTCGACGGGCGTGCGCGTCGCGTCGCGACGGTGGGGATGGCCCGTGTGGATGACGGGCGGCACCTGGGCCGCGTGCCGCGGACGACTGAGTGGGGATGAGGACGTGCGCCGAATGAGGCCGGGGAGTCCTCTCGATCTCGGCACGCTGGAGGTCCGGCCCTTCGGCACCTGTCACGATGCCGCCGAGCCCGTGGCAGTCACCGTTCGGAGTCCGACGGCGGGTCACAAGGTCGGCATCGCTACGGATCTGGGCCGGGCGACGACGGGGGTCCGCGCTGCGTTGCGCGGATGCCATTTTCTGGTCCTGGAGGCCAATCACGACGAACGAATGTTGCGAACAGGGCCGTATCCGTGGTCCGTGAAGCGACGTGTCGGGGGGAGCCGGGGTCATCTGTCCAATCGCCTGGCGGGCGAACTGGCGTCGGACCTGGCCCACGCGGAACTGGGCGGCGTGCTGCTCGCGCACTTGAGCGCGGAGTGCAACGACCCGCAGAGCGCTCTCGATGCGGTCGGTGAGGCGCTGGAACGCTCGGACTTCCGGGGTGTCCTGGACGTCGCCGAGCAGGATCGACCGAGTCCCTTCTACGAGGTGGCCGAACTGCTGGCCGAGACAAGGGTCGGCCCTCAGCTGAGTCTCTTCCCCTAGCCCGGGCCTAGCGGAAGATGCGGAAGAGGTCGTTGCCGATCGCGTAGACCATCAGTCCGACGACAACCACCATCCCAACCGTCGTCCAGCGAATTCTCTGCTCCACGCTCAGGGCCCGACCCCGCAGTCCTTCGATCACGAGGAAGACCATGTGCCCCCCGTCGAGCACGGGAATCGGCAGCAGGTTGAGTACCGCGAGGTTGATGCTGATCACCGCCATGAAACTGAGCAGCGCCCAGAATCCGGCACGGGCGGCCTCCCCGGATATTTGCCCGATCATGATCGGGCCGCCCAGTTCCTTGACCGAGCTCTCCCCCACGAACAGCTGGCGGAGGAAGCCCACGACACTGACCGTCCAGTAGACGGTCTCGTCCCAGCCGTGCTTGATCGCCGCCGGCACGGCTACGGCTCGTAGCGATTCCTCCCCACCCAGCATCACACCGAGACGCCCGACCGTGACCGAATCGTTCGCCAGCTCGCTGAAGTTGGTGACCGGCTCCGGAGTGGCGCGCAGAAAAAGCACCTCGCCGTTCCGCTCGACGGCCAGGGGAATCTCCTCGTTCGCGCGCCTCTCCACGGCCATGGTCACCTGGGCAGGCGTGCGTACTTTCACCCCGCCTATCGTGAGGAAGAGGTCGCCCTCGCGCAGCCCGATCGCCTCGGCGGGGGAGCCCTCCAGGATCTCCTGCACACGAGGCTCCACCACGCCCTGCTGGAAAGCGAGCACGCTGAAGGCAGCGATGGCGAACAGCCAGTTCATCGTCACGCCGGCCAGTATGACCATCGTGCGCGCCCACAGCGGCTTCGCTTCGAAGTCTCGCGGCGAAGGCTCTCGCGATGGCTCCTTCCCGCCTTCGAGCTTGGCGGTCGCCTCCTCGTCGGCCATCCCGGCCATCTTCACATAGCCGCCCAGCGGGAGCCACGAGATGACGTACTCGGTCTCTCCGCGACGGAAGCCGAACGCCTTCGGCCCGATGCCGATCGAAAAGCGCGGCACCTCGATATCCACCGCCTTCGCAGCCACGAAATGGCCGAGCTCGTGCACGAAGATCAGCACACCAAGAACGACGATGGTCGCCAGGATTGTCAGAAGCACCGATTACTCACTGCGTTCGGGTTTGCGGAGCGCCAGGAGCCCCGTGAATCAGAGCGCTATGCTAGGGCAAAGTCTGTCACCCGCTCGCGCACGTCAGGTTCCCACACGCCGGCCTGTGGACGCCACGGCCGCGGACGCCAGCCGTCGCGCATCGGAGTCCGTCTGCCACACCTGGTCGATCCCGTGAACTCCCTCACCCGAGAAATGCGACAGCGTCTCCTCCACGACACCCGGTAGATCCTCGAACGAGAGCGCTCCCGTCAGGAACGCCGCGACCACGACTTCGTTGGCCGCGTTGTAGGCGATGGGAAGCTGCCCACCCGCCGATCCGGCCTCCACGCCCAGGCGAAACATCGGGAAGTCGTCGACACGGAGGGCCTCGAACGAGAGCGGGCTCGCCGCGATCGGGTCGAACCGGGGCATCCGATCCGCGAGCCTTCGCGGAAATCCGAGCGCCCACAGCACGGGCACCTCCATCGTGGGAAGGCCGAGCTGAGCGAGCGTCGAACCGTCCACGAACTCCACCATGGAGTGCACCACCGAGGTCGGGTGCACGACAACCTCTATGCGATCGAAGGGAAGCCCGAACAAGTAGTGCGCCTCGATCACTTCGAGCGCCTTGTTCGCGAGCGTGGCCGAGTCGACCGTGATCTTGGCTCCCATGTCCCAGGTGGGGTGCGCGAGGGCATCCTCCGGTTGCACGCTTCGGAGCGCCTCTCGCGACAGTTCCCGGAACGGGCCCCCGGACGCCGTCAGAAACAGACGCCGGACCTCTGCGGGATCACAGCCCTGCAGGCACTGGTGAATCGCACTGTGCTCGCTGTCCACGGGAATCAGCTCGCCACCCCCGTCGCGCCACGCCTCGAGCACCAGGTCGCCCCCGGCCACGAGCGACTCCTTGTTGGCGAGAGCTAGGCGGCGACCCCTGCGGAGGGTGGCGAGCGTCGCCTCCAGACCTGCGATGCCCACCAGCGCGTTCACGACGATCTCTACCCCGGGTGCGTCGGCGGCATGCACGATTTCCGACTCTCCGAATCGCCATTCGCCCTCCCAGCCGGGCTCGAAAGAGTCGGGCGAGGCTCCGCTCAACACGGCCACATCCGGCTCGAACTCGCGGGCCAGAGCGTCGAGGGCGGAGGCGTTCTGGTGCCCGGTCAGGGCGACGACGCGAAAACGCTCCCGATGCCGGCGGATCACGCTGAGGGTTGCCGCGCCGATCGAGCCCGTCGCGCCCAGAAGAGCGACGCCCTGCGGCTGCGCGTCCGCGCTCAAAGTCCCACCTCAGCCCATGAGTGCGAAGAATAGATAGGCCGCTGGAAGCGCCCACAGGATCGAATCCAGCCGATCCAGCAGACCCCCATGCCCGGGCAGCAAGCTGGACGAGTCCTTGACGCCACACTCCCGCTTCATCGCCGACTCGACCAGGTCACCGAAAATCCCGAGGCCCGCCACGACCACGCCCAGCAGAGCCGCCTCTTGAGGCGCCAGCGTCCAGCGCCCCGGCAGGACCCACAGCGCGTAGGCCACGGCGGCGATGGGCCCGGAAACCAGAGCCGCGACGGCCCCCTCGACCGTCTTGTTGGGACTGATCTGCGGGGACATCCGATGCCGACCGAAGGTCTTCCCGCCAAAGTACGCGGCCGTATCCGCCACCCAGGTGAGCACGACCGGATAGAAGAAGAACAGAGTCCAGGCGACGCGATCCACGGTCGCGTCCCCTAGAGGCGTAAGCGACGAGAACACCCATCCGTTTCGCAGCGGTATGCCGAAGCTGAGCAAGCCTCCGACATATAGTGCGCCGAACGCCGTGAGCGCCGCCGCCGAGATCGGGCCCTCTTTGATCGGGATCCGGATCATCGCCACCACGGCGTAGAGCATCAGCAGGAAGGCGCTCAGGTACGCTCCGCCCGTAAACCCGAAGTAGTGCACCACCGGAGGTAGCAGGAACGCGCCCAGCGCGCCGAGCGTCACGAACGGACGGGCACCCCTGGCCCGGAACATCTCGCCCAGCTCCCAGGTCGCGACCGAGGCGACGACACCCAGCCCCATCGCGAACACGAGGTCACCCGCAAGGGCCACGATCGCGCACAGGGGGATGCCGATACCCGCGACCGCGAACCTGAGACGAAGGTCGCTCTTCACGCTTCCACCCGGCCGAACCGCCTTTCCCGTCGGCGGTATTCGAGCAACGCCTCGAAGAGGTCGCGCTTTCCGAAATCGGGCCACAGCACCGGTGTCACGTACAACTCGGCGTACGCCAGCTGCCAGAGAAGGAAGTTCGATATTCGGAGCTCGCCCGACGTCCGCACCAGCAGATCGGGGTCGGGCCACGCGGCCGTGTACAGCGCCGCGGCCAGTTCTTCCTCGCTGATCTGTTCCGGTGACAGCGTGCCCTGCTTACAGCGCTGGGCCAGGACGCGGCTGGCTGCGACAAGCTCCGAGCGAGAGCCATAGCTGATCGCGAGGTGAACCCATAGACGACGCCCCTCTGCCGTCGCCTCCTCCAGGTGACGGATCGCACGCTGCGCGGAACCCGGCAGACGTTCTGTCTCGCCGAACACGCTTACCCGAATCTCGTTGTCGACCAGATTCCGACGCTCCTTCGCGATGTACTCCTCGAGCAGGCTCATCAGGGCGTTCACTTCACGCGCGGGTCGGCCCCAATTCTCCTTGGAGAACGCGTACAGGGTCAGATGATCGACGCGCGCCTCGGCCGCGCCCTTGACGACCTCCCGGACGGCCCCCATCCCGGCCCGGTGACCCTCCCAGCGCGGAAGGCCCCGCTCGCGGGCCCAGCGACCGTTGCCGTCCATGATGACCGCAACGTGCCTCGGTACGTCGCCCGCCTGCAGTTCCGTAAGCAGTTCTTGAATGTTAGGGTCGTTCATCTCAAGTGGAGTGTGAGGTCAAAACCGCCTCATACTCGTCCGTCTTTGTCGGGCGAGCCTGGCGTGCCTCATAGCGGCGGAGCGCCTGAACTCCCCCCAGAAAGCTGTACGCCTCGAAGCCGTCTTGCTGCATGCGCTCGGCCAGATGCGCGGTTCGTATCCCGACCGGGCAGACCAGGACATAGGTCCGTTGGCGATCCAGCGTGCGATAATCCCGCTCCAGCTCACCGTACCCGCGACGTACGGCGTCCGGCCAGTGCCATCTGCCGAACGCGGTCTCGTCCCGAGTATCCAACACCACCGCATCCGGGGGCACACGCGAGAGGAAGAGATTGGTGCCGATCAGATCTTGAATGCTCAGCGAGCTGAGATCCAGGACTTCCCTTTCCGCGACTGCCCGGAGTACGGTCTGCTGCCCGACCGCCTCCTCTTGCGGGCGAACCTCTTCCGCACGCGCCGCCGTGACGGGACGCCCGGGGGCCACGTCACAATACTCGCGCACTCGAGCGGACAGCTCGTACGTACCGATCTCGCGGCTGCGCGCCACGATCTCCTCCTTGTGGAACCCGAGCAGCGGCCGCAGCACGGGAAGGCCGGCCGCGTCGTCGATGGCTCTCAGGTTCGCGAGCGTCTGCGACGAAACCTGCCCTACGGACTCGCCCGTGACGATCGCGTCGGCTCCTACCTCTTCGGCCACGGCCGTCGCCGCTCGATACATGAGCCGCTTGAGCACGACCTGCAGATAGGCCGGGCGAGCCTTTTCGCGCATCTCCTCGACCACGGGGCGAAAATCGAGAACGTGCAGGCGGGGGCGCTGTACGCTGCACCGCCCAAGTTGCAGAAGATGTAATCGAGATTGATGCCTCGCCGCAGCGCCATCCAGGCTGCGATGGCCGAATCGAACCCGCCGGAAAGCAGCGAGACCGCCAGGCCCTGAACACCCAGCGGCAGCCCGTTCGCGGCCGGGACCTGATCGGAAAAGAAGAAGCAACGTCCGCCCCGCACTTCTACCTGCACGATGACCTCGGGATCGCCGAGGTCGACCGTCGCCCCCGGCAACAACGCCGCGCCCAGCTGATCGAGGACGTCGGATGAGCGAAAATCGTGCTTGCCGGACCGGCGCGCTCGGACCGCGTAGCGGCGACCCCGAACGGCGTCGGCAAACAGCTCCCTGCCCGTGGCCACGATCTCGGCGAGCTCGGCGCGGCATTCCCCGATGATGGGCGAGCACGAGCTGATACCGAACACGCGAGTCAGCGGCTCCAGGTAGCGGTCGTCTTCGGCCGCCACGTACAGACGGCTCCACGTCTCTTCGACGGTGGCATCGATGCCATGAGCCTCGAAGGCGTCTCTCAGGTTGGCGGCCAACCGCCGCTGAAAGCGAGACCGCGTGCGACGTGCCTTGGTCGAGATCTCTCCCGAAAAGCGCACGAGCGCCGTGGTGTTCCTCGCCGCCGTTGTCGGTGTGCCGGTCATCGCGTATCGGATCCCTTGTCGTACGATCGGTACGGGGCGCGAATGTAGACTACACTGAAGGACGAGTCGAGGTGCGGGGGACGGTTCCGTCTTCTACGTTACGATGTGCGGCGCCGTGGCGTGAAGGTCTACCGCCAGGCGGGATCGGGCACCAGCAACGCGTACCGGCCACGGAGGAGGGCTCTGATGATCTCTCGAGCGGTATCGTACGGCTGGCCAGTCTATCTGGCGTGCCTCCTGCTCGCGGCGGGATGTGCCACCTCCGGTTCCTCTCCATCGACCACGTACGACTGGACCGACTTCGCCGGCAGCTATCGTTTCAACGCCCTCCTGCGCGGAGGTGACGAGCTGCGAGGCTATCTCACCATTCACAACCCCGAGCTGTACACACTTCAGTACGAGATCACCGGCCGCGCGGGACGCACGTGTCGAGAAGTGCGCAACCAGGAGCGGTCGAACGAAGTGTGGGCCGAGCTGCAGGGAAACCGACTGCTGCTGTCCTGCTGGGGCGTACTGTTCCGGATCTGGCACGCCGGCGAGAGCCTCGACGGGACGGCGCGTTTCGTCAACGGCGACCGCGGGAATCTCCGGTTCGAGCCCATCACACCAGCATATTGAGGGCTCGGCCGCACGGCCTGGCTTCGGCGGACACCCGTGGCCCCCGAATTCGGACGACCGAGCCGTTGACCTCACCAGATCAGAATCTGGTGAGGTTGGCTGCGATCCGCTGTCCACCAGCAACCGCCGACACTAGGCAAGAAGACAGGCCGCGCCTGAATTCTCAGACGCGGCCTGTCTCTTCCTCCAGTGGCAGGGGGGGGATTTGAACCCCCGACCCAGGGCTTATGAGTCGCCTACCCCAGCGACGGTTGTGTTGTTTTTCAACAACTTACGGGATTCTCAGCGACGATTTCGACGGTTATATCGGTTGGCGTTGGCACAAAAAACGGCACAAAAAAGGGGCGGCCGAATTCGGACAACCGAGCCGTTCACCTCACTGGATCAGAATCTGGTGAGGTTGGCTGGCGGAGGATTCGGGTGGTCTTGGAGTGATGCGAGATACTCCCCGACGATCATTCCGTAGGGTCGGACGACCCACGTGTTCTCGATGGTCATGGCGCGCATTTCTCTGGGGTCGGCCTCAATGTTGAAGATCATCGGGTACCCGGCGGTTTCGTTCATATAGCCGAGGTAGCCGCCGAGCCGTGGATTGTTGTCCGACATGGAGAAATTGGTGGGGTAGATGCGCCACTGGCTCCACCGCACCGCGGCCAGCCGGTCGGCGATGAACGTGATCAGCCGATCCCGGTTCGAGCTTGGCTGGGTCCCGTCCAAGTAATCAAGCTGGTCAACGCCATCGATGGGGCGGTCGTCGGGGAGGTCAATGCCTATCGCCGCGGCGAACGTGGGGAGAAAGTCCATGATGGAGAACATCCCATGTGCCACGCGGGGATGGGCAACTCCTGGCCACTTGATGATCCCGACGGTCCTGATGGATCCTTCCCATGGGTCTCCGAGCTCCCCCCGCCATGGCCCCGCCGAGGCCATATACATCTCTTCGGGAACGGTGGCGGTAGTCGTTGGACCGTTGTCGGAGACAAACACGATTACGGTGTTGTCCTCGATTCCAGCTTCTCGGACTGCGCCGACTACCCGCCCGACGTTGTGGTCGAGCTCCATGACGCAGTCGCCATAGCCCCCGATACGTGATTTCCCGGCGAACTCGTCCGACGGCAGATTCGGAAAATGGGGACGGGTCATCCCCAAGAAGAGGAAGAAGGGGTTACCCGTCGCCGCTCCTTCCGCTATGTACTCAACCGCGGCATCGGTCATCTCGTTGTCGATCTTGCGGCGATACTCGAGGTCGTAGACGAACTTCTCTTCCGACGGCGTGTTGGGTTCGAGCGCTTCACGTACGTAGATCGTCCCGCTGTCCACGAGAGCCTGAGGAGCCTGGTACCGGCTCATGTTGTCGCCGTACAAAGTGCCATCGGACGATCCGTAGAACCCGAACCGCCACTGATCGAACCCGAAGAACTGCGGCTCTGACTCGGTGGACTCACCCAAGTGCCATTTGCCGTAGTAAGCAGTGTCATAGCCGGCATCTTTGAACAGGTTTCCGAGCGTGTATTCGTGAGCCTGAAGCTCATTAGTGCCGCCCGGCGCAATCACCAGTGACAGGCCACACCGGATCGAGTAGCGACCGGTCATACACGCCGCCCGTGACGGTGTACACGCCGCCTCGACCATGAACTGATTCAGACGAACCCCTTCGGCAGCCAGCGCGTCCATGTTCGGCGTCGGCATGCCACGCATCTCTCCGGCTCCATAACAGCCTACATCCCCGTACCCGAGGTTATCGGCCAACATGAACACGACATTCGGGCGGCTCGTCATCCCAGTCTCCGTTCAATTCGGTCTCGGCTGTACTGACCGCTGCTTTCATTCAACAGCGACTTACGCGATCCGCTGTCCGCCAGCAACCGCCAGTAACCTCCGATTATTCTGTTACCCGTTCTGTTGCCGGCGCAAACAGAGTTTTCGACACTAGGCAACACAAGAGGCCGCGCCTGAATCCTCAGACGCGGCCTGTCTTTTCCTCAAATGGCAGGGGGGGGATTTGAACCCCCGACCCAGGGCTTATGAGTCCCTTGCTCTACCAGGCTGAGCTACCCTGCCGTCGCTGAAGAAGCCTGAGTCACGCTCCGGCGCGCTCGTACCTCACTGCGGAATAGCGGGGGCGGGATTCGAACCCGCGACCTTCGGGTTATGAGCCCGACGAGCTACCAGACTGCTCCACCCCGCAGCGCCGAAAAATGCTACGGAGTCTGATAACCGGCGGCAACCCGTCGGGTTCCGCCGGGCGAGCCCGGCCGAAACACGCCGGGTTTCTACGTATCGTCCCGTGCGGACTGGGCCGCGTCGGCCTCCGCCTTCTCGGCCGGGGGCATGAAGCGATACAGGCGCTCGCCGTCACGAATGAAGCCGTACTCTTCCCGCACCACCCGCTCGATCGCCGTGGGATCGGTCTCCAGGCTGTCGGCCCAGGCGGTCAGTGCGTCGAGCTCGGTCTGAAGCGAGTCGATCCTCACCGAAATCGCCCCCCGCTCCGTGCGCAGCTCGCGCACGTGAAACAAGCTGTACTCCCCCCCCAGGGTCAGATAGTAGAGGGCGCCGACGACGAACAGCGCTGCGCTACCCCGGGCGACCGCGCGAGCGACACGCTCAGGCATATATGCTGCCTCCGGGATACGTGGCTCGCTCCCCGAGCGACTCTTCGATGCGGAGAAGCTGATTGTACTTCGCCACACGTTCCGAGCGACACACGGATCCCGTCTTGATCTGGCCGGCCTCTGTGGCCACGGCGAGGTCCGCAATGAAGGTGTCCTCGGTCTCGCCGGACCGGTGTGAGATCACGACCCCGTACCCCGCGTCCTCGGCGAGTCGAATCGCGTCCAGCGTCTCCGTGACCGTGCCGATCTGATTCAGCTTGATCAGAATCGCGTTGGCGACACCCTCCTCGATACCGCGCTGCAACCGGTTCACGTTCGTCACGAAAAGATCGTCGCCGACGAGCTGTACTCTGCCGCCCAAGCGCTCGCTGAGCGCGCTCCAGCCGATCCAGTCATCCTCGTCGAGCCCGTCCTCGATCGACACGATCGGATAATCCGCGAGCCAGGTCTCGTAGAGTCGTGCCAGACCCTCCGCTGACCTGGCGCCCGCCTCACCGGCACTCTGGAGCTCGTACAAGCCGGAGCCGGACAGGTAGAACTCGGAGGCGGCACAGTCGAGTGCGAGCGCCATGTCCTCCCCGGGCCGGTAACCGGCGTCATCGATCGCACCCATGATCAGATCCAGCGCCTGGGTGTTGGAAGTCAAGTCGGGCGCCACGCCTCCCTCATCCCCCACGGCGGTGCTGTGGCCTGCCGCCGCGAGGCGCCTCCGCAAGGCATGGAACACCTCGGTCCCCGCGCGTAGTGCATCGGAGAACGTGGACGCGCCCACCGGCAGGACCATGAACTCCTGGATGTCGACGTTGTTGTTGGCGTGGGCTCCCCCGTTCAGGATGTTGAGCATCGGCACCGGCAGGGTTCGGCTCGCCGCCGAGCCCAGGTGTTCGTACAGAGGCACGCCGGCCTCCACAGCCGCCGCGCGTGCCGCCGCCATCGAGACGCCCAGCAGCGCGTTCGCACCGAGGCGACCCTTGTTCTCTGTCCCGTCGAGCTCGATCAGGCGTCGATCCAGTGCCGCCTGGTCGCCTGCGTCGATGCCGCGGATGCCCGCCAGGATCTCGCCCCGGATATGGCCGATCGCACGACGGACGCCCTTCCCCCCGAAGCGATCTTCTTCGCGGTCTCTCAGCTCGATGGCCTCGTGCTCCCCCGTGGACGCGCCACTCGGAACGGCGGCCCGACCCCGGGCACCGCTCTCGAGAATCACGTCCGCCTCGACGGTGGGATTCCCGCGTGAATCGAGTATCTCTCGTGCGAAGACGTCGACGATCGCCGACATGCATGAACCTCCCTGTCTTCCACCTCACCACGGGGACGTTACGTCCCATCGCAGCGCAAATTGCCAGCCATATGTAGCTGGCACAAGGACGCAAGCGTAGTGGAGAAGCACCTCGTGGGGATGAGGCCAGCCAAGACGTCACGGGTCGGCGGGAGCGAGCCTTTCCTCCCCACCACGCTGCAGCTCGCCAAGCATACGGGAGATGGTCGACCGGGTCTGTTCGAGGAGACGATCGCGGTCTCGCGCATCGAGGCCGGCCAGTGAGATCGGCTCGGCGCAACGCAGCCGCAGCGTCCCTGGCGACGGACGCTTCGCACCCCGCGGCAGGATCTCCGCGCCTCCGTCGACGGCCACAGGGACCAATTCCACCTGGGTCTCGATCGCCAGCGAGAACGAACCTTTCTTGAACCGCTGAAGCGACCCGTCCGGCGACCGTGTGCCTTCCGGGAAGAATACGAGCGACAGCCCTTCGGACCGCATGCGCTTCCCTGCCCGACGGATGGCCGCGCTGGCGGAGTTCGGATTCTTGCGATCGATGAAGACGTGGCCCGCCGCCCGCATCGCGGTCGCGAACAGCGGAATGCGGCTCAGCTCCTTCTTGGCCACGAACCGCAGGGACGCAGGCAATGTCGCCATCATGGCCCAGATGTCGAAGAAGGATTGGTGATTGGACACGAACACGTACGAACCGTCGGGATCCAACCCTTCGTGCCCCGCAGCGTCGACCCGCACACCCGCCACCCGGAGAAGCGAGCGCGACCAGTTGCGGTGCACCCAGTCGAACAGCCCGCGCGGCGCGCGCACCAGTCCGCCGAGCATGGCCGTCAGCGAGAAGAACAGCGTGCTCGCGAACGTCGTGACCGTGAACAGGGCCGTCCGAATCACGAGCCCGCCCCCCGGGCGAAATGATCCCACCCCCCGAGTCGAAGCGTGGCGACCTGGCCGTCGGCCTGGATCCAGCGTACGCCCTCGCCCTCATCCACGCGACCGATGCGTGTCACGGCCAGATCGAACGTCTGCTCGAAGTCTGGCTTCAGGCCCACCAGGGAGCCGGGCGGCGAGGCGAACAGCAGCTCGTAATCCTCTCCCCCGGTCAGAGCGAGACGAAGGGCGATCTCGGATTCCACGTAAGCTTGTAGCGGCTTCGCCATGGGCACTTTGTCCAGCTCGATCTCCAGGCACAGGCCCGAGGCGCTCGCCAGATGCGCGGCATCTCCGGCCAACCCGTCCGAGAGATCGATCATGGCGTGGAGGGGTGCCCTCTCCGCCAGCCATGCCGCCTCGGCGAGCCGGGGTGTCGGCCGCTCGAAGGCCTGCCGCGCCGCGAGGTCGGGCTCGAGCGAGCGTGACAGATCCGCCAGGGCGGCGGCGGCCGCCCCCAGTCGACCCGTGACCCACAGTTCGTCACTCGGTCGCGCCCCATCTCGCCGGATCGCGCGGCTGGCGTGTCCCAGCGCGGTGACATCGAGCATCACGGGCCCAGGCGATCGAGATGTATCGCCCCCCAACAGACCACCCCCGTGGAGCCGCAGGCATTCGCCCATGCCGAGCCCGAGTCCGACGAGAATCTCCTCACCGAGCTCCGGTGGAATCGCCACGGAAACGAGAATGCCGATCGGCTTTGCCGCCATGGCGGCCAGATCGCTCAGGGCTGCTGCCACCGCGCGGTGGCCTACGACGCTCCAGGTCATCCACTCGCGGCGGAAGTGTACGCCCTCGATCGACAGATCCGTGCTCGCCACCAGCTGCTGCCCGGAAGGGATTTCGAGCGCTGCGGCATCATCGCCGAGCGGAACGGACAGAGAGCCAGGAGCGCGCACCGCGTCGACGAGGGAGCGGATCAGGTCGAACTCGGGGCCAGGTCCGAGTCGCACCGGATCGGCCCTATCCGCAAATCCGTCCCCCTCACTCGGGCGATCGCGGCTTCGATCTAATGGCTCGGTCACGGGCGAACTCCCTTACCGCCGACCGCTGCGTCAGTCACCGTCGCTGGCGTCTTCCGGGGGTGCCGGCGAGGCGAAAAGCACGCTGTGCCACGGACCGAGCTCCGCCCTCTCGAGCTCGGACCGTACGTGTGGAATCGCCTCCGGAACATCGGAAGCCGCGTGGCCGACCGCCTGGGGACTGCGGGTCACCGCCACCCCTGACACGAGGAGCGCTGCGGACCCGGCGTCCGCCGGGTGGGCGCCGGTCGCCAGATAGGCGCCGGCCAAGCCGGACAGGACGTCACCCGTACCGCCGGCGGCGAAGGCCGCCGAGGCGATCGTCGACACCCGCAGTGGCTTTCCGGCCTCCGCGATCAGGGAGGGAGCGCCTTTTAGCAACACCGTACAACCCAACTCGGTGGCCGCTTCGCGCGCGACCTGCGGAGGATCCGCCACGACCGCCTCCAGCGGCCGGCCCAGCAGGCGCGCTAACTCCCCCGGGTGTGGAGTCAGAAGCGCATGGCCCTTCAAGGCTGCGGCCAACTCGGCCGCCGATCCTTCCCAGGCGTTCAGCGCATCGGCGTCCATGAGAACCGGGCGCTCGCCCCGCTCCTCGAGGACACCTTCGAGCAACGAACGGCGACCGGGGTCGCGACCGAGCCCGGGCCCCATGGCCACCGCGTGGGCCCAACGCACCGACTCCACCACGGACTCGCGCGAGTCCCACGAGACGAAAACAGCCTCGGGCACGGAGGACTGTACGATCTCGCGGTTCGCGGGATCGCTGATCACCCGAACGATGCCCGCTCCGCCCCGGACGGCCGCACGAGCGGCCAGCACGGCGGCGCCGGCCATTCCCTTCTGCCCTGCCATCAGCGCCAGGTACCCCGCGCGCCCCTTGTGCGCGTCCGAGTGGCGCGGACGCAACATGTCATCGCGGACCCAGGCTGCCGTGATGGCACGCGCGCCCAGCGGTTCGGATGGCGGCGGGAACCCGATCTCGACGGCCATGATGTCGCCGGCGTGCTGTCGCGCCGGGTGTCGAAGGAGACCGATCTTCGGCCACCCGAACGTAATCGTCAGGTCCGCCCGTGCGCAGACGCCCGGCACTTCCCCCGTCGTCAGGTTGGCCCCGCTCGGGCCATCGACCGCGGCGATCGGAACCCCGGCGGCGTTCGCCTGCTCGATCATACCTGCCTGCGGCTGCCGTGGCGCCGAGGTCAGCCCGGTGCCGAGCACGCCGTCGACAAGAACACCGGCCGACCCGAGCGCCGCCGACCGATCCGCCTCCTCCACGAACGGAAGCTCCCAGCCCGCCAGCACGTCCGGCTCCGGAAGCCGGCTTCCGCACGGCACCACCGCGACGTCGCGACCCCAGGCGTGGAGCGTCCGCACGGCAACGAGAGCGTCTGCTCCGTTATGTCCGCTCCCAGCAAGGGCTACCACGCGGCCCTGGGGCCATCGCATGTGGATCAGACGGGCCAACTCTCGGCCGGCGATCTCGATCAGGGCGCGCTCGGGAATCGTCCCGGAGCTGATGGCGTGACGGTCGATCTCCGCCATCTCCGACGCGGTCGGCAGCCAGACCTCGCGTGAGGCCATTCGCCACCAGTCGCGCCGGGAGGGAAAATCCGTCATGAGGAATGGACGGAATCGAGCTGCTCGCGCAGCTCTACTTGTAGGATTGCTGGATGGTCCGGCCGAAGCTGATCTCGCCGTTGTCGATGCGGATGTTGAATCCGCACTCCGGGTTCGAGCAGACCCACGCCTTGTATCGGATCGGCGCGCCATCGCGCCCGTAGTCCGACAGTGGGATCAACACTCCTACCTTGCAGGTCAGGCACTCTGTGAACCGGGTGTGCTCTTCCACGCGATCACCCCTCCCATCAATGAACAGCCATCGTCACAGACCCCAACGAACCGCCCGGCTGAGCCACCCGCACCACGCCGGGCGACCCGTACCATGCAAAAGGCGGACCGCCTAGCGGCTACCTCGAGGTTCTCGGTCCTCGAACGCTTCGTCGAACGTGTACAGGCCCTCGAAATCTTCCCTGCTGTCAGTCGGTTGTTTCGTGAGGATGCCACACTCGACCATGGCGAACACGATCTCACCCATGTCCGCTGTCGAGTGGATTCCCCAGTGCTCCAATACGGTGCGCGCCATCGGTCCGAAACGCACCAGGGCCAGCTCGCGGACTCCGTCCGCCAGCTCCGACCCGGACAGGTGGCGCGGGCTCTCGAGCTGGTGCATGCGGTGGTGCAGTGCCTGGAGGATGAACAGATAGGCGGGCTCCGCGTAGCGCGGGTACCTGCGCCGCAGGCGCGTCAGCACTCTCTCAGCCGCCGTATCCAACATCGTTTCCTCGTCTGCCCCTCACCCCAGGCGGGACCGCGAGTGTCGCGACGCGCGAAGCCGCTCCCACAGGGGGAAGGCACGCAACGGTCGCCTCAGCCGGCGTTCCTGCCGGCCCGAGAAACTAGATGGGGCAAAAAGTGGGCGTCAAGTACGAAGCTCACCGCGATCGGCCTCTTTCCGCCGCGTGTCCTCCACTCATCCTCCCGTGACCAGGACGCGGGCGCCCTCCTCGACGGTGATTCTACCCGCCGTCTCATTCCGCAGACGGCGGACCAGGGCTCCCCACTCCGCGAGGGGAACCGCGATGCCCAGCTGGACCTGCTCCCCGTACCGCTCGTTCAGGCGGAGGGCGCCGGCCGCATCCAGCGCTTTCATGACGGACCCCGTGTCCGAGAACGAGTACCGCAAGACCGCCTCGCGGGCCGAACGAGCCACTCGTATCGCCAGCCCGTCGACGGCGATTCGAGCCGCCTCTCCGTAGGCCCTGCCGAGACCGCCCGTTCCGAGCTTGGTACCGCCAAAGTAACGGCTCACGATCACGACTGCGTGATGAAGCTCGGCACACTCGATCGCCCGGAGGACCGGTCGGCCGCCGGTGCCCGCCGGCTCCCCGTCGTCGTGGACGCGGACATGATCCAGAAAACGAGCGGCGAACACGTGGTGCGTCGCATCGTGATAGCGAACTCGACAGGCGTCGCGGGCCGCCAGCGCCTGCTCTTCGGAGTCGGCGCGGCCGGCGAACGCGATGAAGCGAGACCCGCGCTCCCGGTACACGGCTTCCGAGGTGGAAGCGGGGATACGAACGCTGACGGGCAATTCCATGGCCGAGCGGCCGGCTCAGCTGACCGGAGTCCTTTCCCTCACGTGACGCGGTTCGTCCTTTGGCCACCCCGCGGCCGAACGACCGCTGGGAAGATCCGGATACAGGGGAAACGCCTGGCAGAGCTCCCGGACGTCCGCCCTCACCGCCGCGATAGTCGCCTCCTCGCCACCGGACCGCAGGACGCGGTCCATCCACGCCGCGATCATCCGCATCTCGTCCGTTCCCATGCCCCGAGTCGTCAGCGCGGGCGTGCCGATCCGGATCCCGGAGGCGACGAACGGAGAGCGGGTCTCGAAAGGCACGGTGTTCTTGTTCACGTGGATCGCCGCTCGACCGAGGAGCTCCTCTGCATCCTTGCCCGTGAGCTCCGTGTTGCGGAGGTCGACCAGAACGAGGTGAGTGTCCGTGCCCCCTCCGACGAGGTCGTATCCGTGATTCTGCAGGGCCGTGCCCAGCGCCCGAGCGTTCTCGATGATGCGTTCGCTGTACGCTCGGAACTCGTCGCGCATCACCTCCCCGAGCGCGACCGCCTTGGACGCGATGACGTGCATGAGCGGGCCGCCCTGCATACCGGGGAACACCGCCTTGTCGATCGCCTTGGCGTGCTCCGCCTTGCAGAGGATGAGCCCGCCCCTGGGGCCGCACAGGGTCTTGTGGGTCGTGGTCGTGACCACGTCGGAATGAGGAACGGGTGAGGGGTGCAGCTTCGCCGCGATCAGCCCCGCGATGTGGGCCATGTCCACCAGCAGGTAGGCGCCGCACTCTGCCGCGATCTCAGCGAAGGGCTCGAACTCGAGGGTGCGGGGATAGGCGCTCGCGCCCGCGATGATCATGGCGGGGCGCTCCTCTCGCGCCAGCCGCGCCAGCGCGTCGAAGTCCACCAGCTGGTCGCTCTCCCGCACGCCGTACGCGACCACGCGGTACAGCTGGCCGCTGAAGTTCACGGACGAGCCGTGCGTGAGGTGTCCGCCGTGTGACAGGTCCATGCCGAGGATCGTGTCGCCGGGCTCCAACAGCGCGAAGTACGCGGCCATGTTGGCCTGCGAGCCACTGTGCGGTTGAACATTGGCGTGCTCGGCGCCGAACACTCTCTTCGCGCGCTCTCGGGCCAGCTCTTCGGCCCGATCCACGTGCTCGCAACCCCCGTAGTAGCGCTTGCCCGGGTATCCCTCTGCGTACTTGTTCGTCATCAGAGATCCGGCTGCTTCGAGCACGGCCCGGGACACGAAGTTCTCGCTCGCGATCAGCTCGAGACCCCAGCGCTGTCGCTCCAGCTCTGACTCGATCGCGGCGGCGACTTCGGGATCCACTTCCTGTAACGGCAGACTGTGCCGGTCCGTACTCACGCGCTGTTTGCCTTTCCGTGAGGTGTTCGCCG
This sequence comes from Gemmatimonadota bacterium, assembly GCA_039586095.1. Classification (GTDB taxonomy): domain Bacteria; phylum Gemmatimonadota; class Gemmatimonadetes; order Palauibacterales; family Palauibacteraceae; genus JBDHBD01. The sequence goes on along the minus strand of JBDHLB010000067.1, from coordinate 9,310 downwards.
GGGAACCAAGGGTGCTGTTCGTGCCGCTCAGTATTGCTGGCGGTGAAGCTGGGCCACGCGGTTGATTCGACGCTCGGCCACCCGGTCGCTCGCCTCGGCGTAGGTTACGCCCTCGGCGTCCGCCAGCTCGAAGATGCGCAGCAGCACGCCGTAGATCTCGCCCGCCTTGCGTTTGGAGCGCTCGAGACTCCACCCGGCCAGCTCGGAATACACGTTGATCAGCCCGCCCGCGTTGATCACGTAGTCGGGCGCGTAGAGGATCTCACGCTCCTGGAGCGCGTCATCGTGCTCTTCACGCTCGAGCTGATTGTTCGCGGCTCCGCCGACGATGTCGACGCGCAGGCGCGGTATCGTGTCATCGTTCAGGATGGCGCCGAGGGCGCACGGCGCGAAGATGTCCGCGTCCACGTCGTAGATGTCGTCGGGCGGGACGATCTCGGCTCCCAGCTCGTCGGCGACCCGCTTCACCCGCTGTTCATCGATGTCCGAGATGAACAGTTTGGTCCCCTCGTCGACCAGGTTGCGGCACAGATAGTGGCCCACGTGCCCGACGCCCTGGACGGCGACGGACCGTTTCTTCAACTCGTCGCTGCCGTACTTCTTCTGGGCGCAGGCTTTCAGACCACGGTACACGCCGTACGCCGTGACAGGAGAGGGATCACCAGATTTGCCGACGATCCCCACCACGTTCTCGGTTTCCATGTGGACATAGTCCATGTCCTCCACAGATGTGCCGACATCCTCCGCCGTGATGTATCGGCCTGCGAGGCCATCCACCGCCTTGCCGTGGGCTCGCATGATCATCTCTCGATCGGACGAGCGGTTGTCGCCGATGATGACCGACTTCCCTCCGCCGAGATTCAGGCCGGCCACGGCGGCCTTGTAGGTCATGCCGCGAGCGAGTCGCAGCACGTCGTGGACGGCTTCCACGTCGCTCTCGTACGACCAGTAGCGCGTCCCGCCTAACGCCGGTCCGAGCGTCGTGTTGTGGATCGCGATGATCCCGCGGTAGTCGCACGACGGCTCATAGCTGAATACGACCTGCTCATGGTTGTGCTCGGCGAGAAGCTCGAAGATCTCCTTCGAGGACACGTCGAGCTGCTCAGCGAGCACGGCCGACACCTCCATTTCCGGGCGACTCACGATTCCCCATCCCTTTCTCGATATAGTTGCCGCGCTGCAATGACGCGGTGAATCTCACTGGTTCCTTCATAAATCTCGGTCACCTTGGCGTCGCGGAACAGGCGCTCGACCGGGTACTCCCGAGAGTAGCCATAACCTCCGAAGATCTGGACGGCTTCCCGCGTGACTTTCATCGCGGTTTCGCTCGAATGCAGCTTCGCGATGCTCGACAGCCGGCGGCCTCGCGGATCGCCGTGCATCACCGCCCGGGCGGCTCTCTCGACTAGTCCACGGCTCGCCTCCAGGCGTATCGACATGTCGGCCAGCTTGAACTGCATCCCCTGGAAACCGCTCAGACTCCGTCCAAACTGTCGACGTTCCGCCGCGTATTCCAGAGAGTGATCGAGCGCCGCGGCCGCGATCCCGAGTGCC
>JBDHLB010000067.1:0-7742 GCA_039586095.1 Gemmatimonadota bacterium | reverse complement strand
GACCCTCCTCGAGCGCCTGGAGGGCATAGAGGAAGCCAGCTCCCGGTTCGCCGATCAGGTGCTCAGGCCCGAGCTGCACGTCCGTGAGCGCGATCGACACGGTCTCGGAACCCCGCATGCCCATCTTTCGCTCCTTCTTGCTCGGCGTGAACCCTGGTGTGTCCTGGGGGATGAAGAACGCCCCGATCCCCCGGTTGCCCCGACGATCGTCCGGCGTGTCCGTGCGGACGAACGTCAGCACCACGTCGGCCGACGCGCCGTTCGTGACCCAGGTCTTCTCTCCGTTCAGCACCCAACCGTCGTCGGTCGGGACGGCCTGCGTCAACAGCGAAGCCGCATCGGTGCCGGCGTTCGCCTCGGACAGCGAAAACGCTCCCAGCATCTCACCGCGGGCCATGGGCGCGAGCCAACGCTTGCGCTGCTCTTCCGTCCCATGCTGTAGCAGGATTTTTACCGGAAGCGAGCTGTGCACGCTCACCGAGATGGCGACGGACGCGTCACCCCAGGCCAGCTCTTCGAGCACGTACAGGTATGTGAGCAGATCCAGACCCAGGCCGTCGTGCTCCGGCGGAACCCGCATGCCCAGAAACCCCAGCGCTCCCAGCTCGTCCACCAGTGCCCGGTCAAAGTGCTTTTCGTCCCGCTCGCGCTCCTCCGCACCGGGTCGAATCCGCTCTTCGGCGAACTCCCTCGCCAGCTCCAGAATCTGGCGCTGCTCCTCGGTCAGCTCCAGACCCGTGAATGCGCGTCTGCTCATGTCCGTCAGCTCTCGGAGTAGTCGTAGAAGCCGCGACCCGACTTCCGACCCAGGCGACCGGCGGCCACGTACTTCCTCAGGAGCGGACAGGGCCGGTACTTGTCATCGCCCAGATCGCGGTGCAGCACCTCGCAGATCGCGAGACACGTGTCCAGCCCGATCAGGTCGGCCAGAGCGAGGGGTCCCATGGGATGGTTCATGCCGAGCTTCATCACCGTGTCGATCGCCTCGGGCTCTGCCACACCTTCCATGAGGCAGTACACGGCTTCGTTGATCATCGGCATCAGAATGCGGTTCGATACGAAGCCGGGGAAATCGTTCACGAGCACCGGCGTCTTCCCGAGCCGTTCGCTCAACGCCACGGTGAGCTCCGTGGTGCCGTCGGAGGTCTCCAATCCCCGGATGATCTCCACCAGCTTCATCACGGGAACCGGGTTCATGAAATGCATCCCGATGACACGTTCGGGATGCTCTGCCGCCGAGGCGATATCCGTAATCGAAATGGAGCTCGTGTTCGACGCGAGCAGCGCCTCCGACGGGGCGAGTGCGCCCAGACGCGCGAACAGATCGAGCTTCAACTCCCTCTGCTCGGCAGCTGCCTCGACGACGATGTCCGCCTCGCTGCACGGCTCCAGCCCGGGGCCGACGTGAATGCGTCCGAGCGCGGCCAGTGCCTCTCCTTCCGCGATGAGTCCTTTCTTGTGCTGCCGGGCAAGGTTCTTCTCTATCGTTCCGAGCGCGGCGTCGAGGGCCTCCGGTACCACGTCCACGAGCGTGACCTCGATGCCTGCCAATGCCATGATGTGGGCAATCCCGTTGCCCATGGTGCCGGCACCCAGGACGCCGGCCCTGGCGATGTCCTTTGCGTTCACTGTTCCCTCCTATGATCTCGAGCGCGGTGTTTGGGCGAGCCGCGCCCGCGGACATTCAAAAGGCACTCGGCCGGCGTTCCGGAAGGGGGCCAGTCGCCTGAATCTCCAAGCTCCGCGTCAGCCGACGAGTGCGCCAGATCCACCCGATCGCGACCACGCTGACGACCGTCAGGAGAATGCCTCCTTCCGGGCCGAAAGCCCCTCCCGTCCATAGAACGGGGCCCTCGACCACCGCGTCCACCGACGGCATGCCCAACGGCTGGCCGCTGACCGACAGGTCCGCCAGGCTCATGCTCCAGTTCCACCCGAAGTGGACACCCGTGACATACCACAGGCTGTACGTACGCCAATAGGCGACGCCCAGAAGAACCCCGGCCAGCGTGATGTTGACCATCGCCAGCGGGGCGGCGCCGGGATTGCCCAGGTGCGCCAAACCGAACAGCACGGATGTCACGGCGATCGCGAAGGGAAAGCCTGCGATCTGTGCCAGGACCTGTAGCGGGTAGCCGCGAAAGAGCAGCTCTTCGGTCCAGGCGGCGCCGGCGAGCAGAACGCCGAGCCACAGACCGGCGGAGGCATAGTCGGCCGTATCACCGGCGGCCGGAATCCAACGGAGCCACCCCAGCAGCACGAGCAGCAGGGTGACGGAACCGATCAGCGCGAAGCCGAGGAGGCTGCCGAGCAGGAAGCTGCGGGCGCCGAGACGATTCCACTGCAGACCGAGCGCCAGCAACGGCAGTCGCTCCAGGCGAGCCATGACCGTACCACTCGCACCCAGGGCGGCCGGCAACATGATCGCCACACTGACCGCGATCGACGCGCCGTTGTCCGGCACGCCCCATATACGGAGCACGATCTCACGCAGAGCGATCGTGAGCAGCACCACGAGGACCAGGAAGATCCCGAGGCGCCATGGCCCGCGTAGATGTCCCCTGCTGTCGACGAAGAGACGCGCTGCCAGGCCGTCGCTCACCCCAGCCGTCTGGCCAATGAACGCCGAAGTCCGGCTGCGGCGACCACGGCCAGTCCGATCTGCAGGACGTCACCCATCAGGAACGGCGCGAGACCCACCGCGACCGCATGATTGAATCCCAGCGTCACGGTCAGCCAGGCCAGGCCACCCACGTGCACGGCGAGCACACCGAGCACCCCTCCGGCGACAGCCCACACGACGAAGGGGCTACGCCGACCCACGGCGCCCGCGAGAGCGGCCCCGGCCGGAAAGGCGAGCAGATATCCGGCCGTGGGCCCGAGCAGGTAGGCGGGACCGCCGCCCGCCGCGAACACCGGCAGGCCGACGAAGCCCATGGCCAGATAGGCCGCCTGACTCACGGCTCCGAGCCGCGGGCCCAGCACGAATCCCGACAGCAGGACAGCGACGACCTGCAGCGTAAACGGCACAGCCGTCCCGGGAAGCGGCACCGCGATCCGCGCGGCGACGGCGGTGAGCGCGGCAAAGACCAGCACGGCAAGGGTCCGCACCAGCAAGCTGGCCCGAGGCGCGTCGGTCGCCTCGAGGTCCAATCCGTGTCCGATCGTCTCGGTTCTCATGCTCTCTCCACGCTGAGGGCCACTGCGTTTCCTCCTCCGAGGCACAGCGTCGCCATCCCCTTCCCACCTCCGTTGTCGCGCAACGCGTACAGGAGCGTCGTGAGAATCTTGGCTCCGGAAGCTCCGATCGGGTGGCCGAGCGCGATAGCACCACCCCGCACGTTTACCCGTGCCAGGTCGATGCCCAGCTCGCGCGCGTCTGCCAGCGCCTGGACCGCGAACGCCTCGTTCATCTCGATCAAGTCGTAGTCGTCGACCGTCGTCCCTTCCTGCTCGAGCAAGCGGCGAACGGCCACGACCGGAGCGAAGAAGAGTTCCTGCGGTGCGGTCGCCCCGACCGAGTACGCCGCGATGCGCGCCAGGATATCGAGACCGTGCGCTTCCGCGAAAGCTTCCGAGGCGACGACGGTCGCCGCCGCCCCGTCGTTCAGACCGGGCGCGTTTCCGGCCGTCACGGTCGGCTCGGTGACTTCGGGAGGCGCGTCGCCCGCGAACGCGGGTCGCAGCTTGCCGAGCGCCTCCAGCGAGGTGTCCCGCCGGGGCGTCTCGTCCTGATCGATCACGACGGTGCCCTTCCTGTGCCGGATCTCGACCGGCACGACCTCCGCCTCGAATTCTCCTCCGTCGATCGCCCGCACGGCCTTTTCGTGGCTCTCGAGGGCGAAGCGGTCCTGATCCTCGCGGCTCACACCCGCCTTCATCGCCGTGTACTCGGCATGACCGCCCATGTGGCACTCGCCGAAAGAGCACCACAGGCCATCGTGGATCAGCGCATCGACGATCGGCCGATCGCCGAACTTCACACCGTCGCGATAGCCACGCATCAGGTACGGCGCGTTCGACATCGACTCCATACCGCCGGCCACGACGACCTGAACATCGCCCGCCTTGATCCCCTGGGCGGCGAGCATGACGGCCTTGAGGCCCGATCCACACACCTTGTTGATCGTCATCGCGGGCACCGCATCCGGCACACCGCCCAGAATCGCGGCCTGACGCGCCGGCGCCTGTCCGACGCCTGCCTGCACCACGTTGCCCATGATCACGTCGTCGATCGATGCCGGCTCGACGCCGGAACGCTCGATGGCGGCCGCAATCGCCTTGGCGCCCAGCTCGGGCGCTCGCAGCGATGCCAGGCCACCCAGAAAACGCCCCGTCGGCAGCCGAGCGGCCGACACGATGACGGCAGTTCGATCTTTATCGCTCATCGGATGTCTCCTTCTATGCGTAGCGAGTCTGTCTCTTCTATCGCGTTCTTCGTCGATCCCTCGACGGGTATCGCCGCGGGATCCACTCGAAAGTGGGGTCAGCCTTCGACCCCTTGAAGATCCACGTCATCTCGCGACTGTTCAATAGCGGATCTTCTTCTCTGCGGCACTCGGACGGTCAACCCTCTCTCTCGGGTGATGCGCTGCGACCGGCACGCTTGCGCACCGACCGCCTCGAGCCTGTGAGCCAGGCCTGCAACGCTCCCCAACTCGTTACGCCTTCGCGCTCTGCGTCCGCCAGTAGCTTCAGGAGCACGGCAGCCGTGGCCGCGGCATCTCCGAGCGCGCGGTGGCGGTCCTCGATCTCGACCCCGTAGTAGTGGGCCAGAGACCCGAGCCCGCGCCGGCGTAAGCCGGGCACCACGCGACGGGCCAGATGCACGGTACACAGGCGCGGACCGCTGGGGAGCACGGAGCGTGCACGGCGCATCTCGGCTGCCACGAAGCGCCAATCGAAGCCCACATTGTGGGCGACGAACACTCGTCCCTCCAGGCGCTTCCATATCTCCTCGCTGACATCGCGGAACGACGGCGCACCCGACACCATGCGGCCTGTGATCCCCGTCAGCCTCGACACCCACGGGGAGATGGGGACGCCGGGGTCGATCAGGGTCGAGAACGAGTCCCGTATGCGGTTCCCGTCCACGCGCACCGCAGCGATCTCTATGACGCGTCCCTTCCCCTCCGCCATGCCTCCGGTCGTCTCGACATCCACGACCGTGTAAGGCAAATGCGACAGGGCGGCGTCGCCATTGCCGCTCTGTTCACGACGCATTCGCCACACACCCCGACGCCCGCGTTCGACGCGCGGGTCGGCCCCGAGCAGCTCATCCAGCAGTTTCACCGTCAGACCCGGCGGGGCGTTCTTGAGCCCAAAGAGTCGACGCGCCAGGGTGTCTCCAGGCATGGGAGAGCTCTCCAGCAGGGCCACCGCTTCGTCGGCCAGCGAGTAGTCGCGGTGGAAGCGAACGCCGGCAAGAGTGGAATTCGTCGTGTCGCTCACGCCCTGCCCTTCGCCCCCGCCGTCCCCTGTCACGCGCCGGTCACGTCTGATTCCCACCCACGTCCAGCGGCTCCGCCGCGAGGTGGTAGCTGAGACCTTCCAGCTCGAGACCGACGTCCACGGAACGCGTCGTCACCCCTTCGGCAAGCACGAGCTTCACGGGCGCGAAGTTCAGAATCGCCCGCACACCGGCATCGGCCAGCCGCTCCGCCACATCCTGCGCGGCCTCGGGCGGCGTCGCGATGATACCGATCTTCACCGACCGCTGGCGCACCAGTGGAATCAAGTCGGACAGCGGGGTAACCTCGATTCCGTGAATCCGGCTCCCGATCTTGCCCGGGGCGACGTCGAACGCCACCACCACTTCGAACCCGCGTTGTGCGATGTTGCCGTGGCCCAACAAGGCGGCCCCGATCTTGCCGACTCCGACCAGCGCGACGGGCCATCGCTGGTCCAGACCCAGAATCGACTCCAGCTGCTCCGCAAGCACGGCCGCCTGATAGCCGCTGCCGCGCTTTCCGAACGTGCCGAACAGGCTGAGGTCCTTTCGAACCTGAGAGGGGGTCGTACCACTGCTCTCGGCCAGCTCCCGGCTGGACACGACGTCGGCGCCTTGCACACCGGAATCGCGCAGACAGCGCAAGTAGAGCGAGAGGCGCCGAACGGCCAAGTCTGAGATCTTCTGCTGCAACGGCTTACGCTTGTGAGGCATGTCACGAGCGAAAATAGCCGTGGCGGCGGACCCTCTCAATGTTCGGATCCCCCCTCCCCGGGGACCGCGGCCCTCCCCCGGATCAATGCGCCGGCGCGTCGTCGGGCGCATGCAGCCGACGCGCAAGCGCTACGAACTCGTCCGGACTCAGCGCTTCGGGGCGAGCTCGCGGGTCGAGCCCCAGATCGGCGCACACGCGTTGGACGAGTTCGAGGGGGAGCGCATACTCGGGCGAGGTGCGGAGGATCTTCTGCAGTTGCTTGCGGCGGCGTCCGAAGGCAGTGCGTGTCAGTGTCCGCAGGGCCGTCGCGTCGCTGGCTGTCAGGGGGCCCGGTCTTGGCTCGATGCTCACAACGGCCGAGTCGACGTCGGGCACGGGTCGAAAAGCACGCCGCCCGATCCGGAACGCGACGCGTGCGGCAGCTCTCGCCTGCACTCCGACCGAGAGCGCTCCATACGTCTTGTTTCCCGGACGTGCCACGATCCGGTCCGCCACCTCACGCTGCACGGTCACGACGATCCGACGAGGGCTTGGCGACAGATCGAGAAACGCGAATAGAAGAGGGGACGTGATGTTGTAGGGAACGTTGGAGATCAATCGGTAGCTTCCGGTCCCGGGCAGGCAGGTCAGAAGGTCGAGCTCGAGCGCGTCTCCCACCACGACGTGAACGTCTTCCCGGTCTCCCCACCGTGCGGCGAGTTCGGCGGCGAGAGACTCGTCTTTTTCGACGAGGACCAGCCGGGCCACGGTGCCGACCAGGTGCTGACTCAGCTCACCGTGTCCGGGACCGATCTCGAGGACGACGTCATCCGGTTGGCCCTCGAGCTCCTGAACGACGCGACGTTGCAGATTGCCATCGACGAGGAAATTCTGACTCAGAGAGCGCTTGGCCCGGCCTCCCATGCTCTTCCTAGGCCGGCTCTGGAGACGCCTCGCGAAACCGAATGGCCAGCGCCGTTCGATCGTCGGGGCGCGCTTCACCGTTGCTCGTATCGAACAACCCGCGAACGACCGCTTCGGGCTCGGGCTTCGTCGCAAGCTCGCTCAACCAGCGGGTCGCCGCATCCCTGCCGCCCGGCACGTCTCCGGCCAGCCCATCCGTGAACAGGAGCAGCAGGTCCTCGGCGGCCGCCCATCGTGTTTCAGTCTGGGAATAGCTGTCCCTTTCGATCATGCCGAGAGGAGGATCGAGCGCATCCAGCCGCTCGACCACGTCGCGCGAGATCCGGTAGGCAAACGGGTGCCCCGCGTTCGCGTAGCACAACGTGTCGCTGCCCGGATCGAGGATTCCGTAGAAGACCGACATGTACATCTCGGTGGTTTCCAGCTCGCGAAGCAGTGCCCGATGGATGCCCTCCAGCACCTCGGCAGGGGTCTCTCGCTCGCGCGCCAGGATGGCCACGGCGCTCATGGTGAGCGCCATGATGAGCGCGGCTGAAATGCCGTGCGAGCTCACATCGCCCAGCATGACTCCTATGCGGCGCCCCGGCAGTCGTGTGAGCTGGTAGAAATCGCCCCCGATCTCGTAGGCGGGCTCGCAGCGTCCAGCCACATCCACGAGATCCGAGAATCCTCGTA
>JBDHLB010000066.1:0-13408 GCA_039586095.1 Gemmatimonadota bacterium | reverse complement strand
TCCGGCGCCAGCCCCTTGAACTCGCGATCGTGCGCCCGGCTGAATTCATCGATGAAGCGTCGCACAATGATCGGAATATCGACCTTGCGTTCCCGCAGTGGAGGAAGGTCTATGTGCAGGACGTTCAGACGGTAGTACAGATCCCGTCGGAATTCGCCCGCACGCACGGCCTCTTCCAGATCGCGGTTGGTGGCAGCGATGACGCGCACGTTGACCTCGATCTCCCGATCGCCACCCACCCGCATGAAGCGTCGGGACTCCAGAATGCGCAGCAATCGAGTCTGCGTGGGGAGCGGCATCTCGGCAATCTCGTCGAGAAGCAGTGTGCCCGCGTCCGCCAGCTCGAACATGCCGCGTCGCAGGGAGGTGGCGCCGGTAAACGCGCCCTTCTCGTGCCCGAACAGCTCGGACTCGAGCAGCGATTCGGGGAGGGCCGCGCAGTTGACCGCGATGAACGCCCGGCCACGTCGCGGCGACAGCCTGTGGATACCCCGGGCGACCAGCTCCTTCCCCGTCCCGCTCTCCCCCGTCAGCAGCACCGTGGTGTTGACGGGCGCCATCAGGTGGATGCGCTCCAGCACCTCGCGCACACTCTCCGCGCGGCCCACGATTCCGGTGCTGAGCTGCAGATCGTAGCGGTCGAGCTGCTGGGACAGCACGACCTTCACCTCGTCGGAGTCCGGAGGCAGTCCCAGACAGTCGTCCAGGTCCACAGATTGCGCGAGCTGTTCCCGTTGCTCGGGATCTTCGACGGGCGAGAAGCCGATCACCGGCGGGCGCGGAATGCGCTCGGCGAACAGCGTGATCATCTGGCCGCTGACGGGTCCCTCAAGTTCCGCTGTCAGGACCAGCGCCGCTTCGCCCCGGTCGGTCAGCCGGTTTTCGATCTCGCGCGCCGAGTCCACCATCACGACTTCGTGGCCGTCCGATTCGGCGGCTTCGCGGATCGCGACGGCAGCCTCCAGGTCGCGCGTGTCGACGAAGACGAGCGCCATGGGCAGCTTCCTCAGTCGTGCTGCGTGTCGCCCTGCAGCAGGCGCACCGCGTGTCCGGCCAGGCCGGCCAGAACGTCGAGCCCGTCCTCGACTCCCGCGGGGCTGCCGGGCAGGTTGACGATCAACGTGCGAGACCGAACCCCGGCGACTCCCCGTCCGAGAGCGGCGAACGGGGTGCTCTCCAGGCCTCGCGCGCGCAGGGTCTCCGCCACACCGGGTGCTTCCCGCTCGAGTACGGTGCGGGTCGCTTCCGGAGTCACATCGCGCTCAGCGAGCCCCGTGCCGCCTGTGGTGATCAGCAAATCACACAACGACTCGTCGGCCCAGCTCATGAGCGCCCGGACGATCTCGCCGGGCTCATCCGGGACGACGGCCCGCACGGTCTCCTCGAAGCCGTTCCTGTGAACCCATTCTGCGATCGTTCGGCCCGAGCCATCTTCGCGCGCCCCGGCGTAGACGCCGTCCGAAATCGTCAGGATCCCCACGCGCAGCGGTCCGATCGTCGCCCCCTCATCCCCGTTCATCGCCGCAGAGAACCCCCGGTGTAGAACGGCGGCTTCGCGACCTCGCCCGCGGCTTCGCTGCCTCGGATCACGACCCCCAGCGGTTCCCCGGGCTCGGCGTCGGGTGGCAGATACACGGTGCCGATCCCGCAGCCCAAAGACGGGCTCACCGTACCGCTACGTACTTCTCCGACCGTCTCTCCGCGGAAGCGCACATCATAGCCCGGTCGGGGAAAGCCCCGCTCGGTCAGGCGGAAGCCCGCGAGCCGCCGAACGACCCCGGCTTCCTTCTGCCGCTTCAGGGCATCGCGGCCTACGAAGTCGCCCTTGTCGAGCTTCACGAGCCACCCGAGTCCCGCCTCGAGGGGAGTGATGGTCTCGTCGATGTCGTTGCCGTACAGCGCGTAGCCCATCTCGAGCCTGAGCGTGTCGCGCGCCCCCAGACCCGCCGCTGCGAGCCCGCTGCCGCCTCTTGACTCCAACTCCCGCCACAGGTCGACGGCGTGCCCGGCTGCGACGTAGAGCTCGAAGCCGTCCTCGCCCGTGTAACCGGTCCGACTCACGATCGCCGGCGCGCCGGCCACGTCACCCTCGGCGAAGTGGTAGAAGCCGATCGAATCGAGCTCCACACCGGTGAGCGGAGCGAGGATCGCCGCGGCCTGAGGCCCCTGTAGCGCGATCAGTGCAATATCGTCGCTCTCGTCGGTCAACTGGACGTCGAATCCGTCGCGAAATGCCCCGATGTGCGCCCAGTCCTTCGCGATATTGGCCGCGTTCACAACGAGTCGAAAATCCGCCTCTGCCAGGCGGTAGACCAGCAGATCATCGACGACCCCACCAGCGGGGAGGCACGTCGCAGAATACTGAGCCTGTCCGGCCGCGAGGCGAGCCGGATCGTTCGTCGTCACCATGGAAACGAACGCCTCCGCGTCGGGACCGCGCACGCGGAACTCTCCCATGTGCGACACGTCGAACAGGCCGGCTCCCTCCCGAACGGCCTGGTGCTCGGCCCGGATTCCGGTCGGGTACTGAACGGGCATCGCGAATCCCGCGAACGGGACGAGCTTGGCGTTCAGGCGAACGTGCTCTTCGTACAGAGGAGTCCTTTTCAGCTGACTCACGTCTCGTCTCCCATCAGGCGTGCCAGGATCGCCTTCTGCGCGTGGAGTCGGTTCTCGGCCTCGTCCCACACTCTGGACGCAGGCCCATCGATCACCTCGGAAGTGACCTCTTCACCACGGTGTGCCGGCAGACAGTGGAGGAAGATCGCACCGGGCGCGGCCGACGCCATCGTCTCGGCGGTGACCACGTAGCGCTCGAACGCGATCGCCCGCTCGCGGGCCTCGTCCTCCTGCCCCATCGAGGCCCAGACGTCGGTTGTCACGACGTGAGCTCCCTGCCCTGCGTCCCGCGGGTCGTCGACTTCCTCGATCCGCGTTTCGCGCCGTGCCGCGGCGAGAAGCTCCGGATCCGGGCCGTACCCGACCGGGCACGCCAGACGAAGCGTGAAGCCGAACCGGCGAGCCGCGTTGAGCCACGAGTTCGCCATATTGTTGCCGTCACCAACCCACGCGACCGTCAGATCGGCCAGCTCCTCGCCGAACGATTCGCGCATAGTCAGGACGTCCGCCAGCACCTGGCAAGGATGCAGCAGATCGGTGAGGCCGTTGATCACCGGGATGGTGCCGGTCCGGGCCAGTTCTTCCACGTGCGCCTGCTCGAAGGTACGGATCATCACGCCGTCCACGTAGCGTGACAGCACACGTGCGGTATCGGCAATCGGCTCTCCGCGACCCAGCTGAATGTCTCTCGCGGAAAGAAAGAGGGCGTGCCCGCCCAGCTGGTACGTGCCCACCTCGAACGACACGCGAGTGCGGGTCGAGCTCTTCGCGAACACCATCGCGAGCGTCTTGCCGGCCAGGGGCCGGCCCAGGGCAGCCGGATCCACCTTCAGCCGAGCGGCTGCATCCAGCAACTCGATGAGCGACTCGGTCGTCCAGTCGGCGAGCGAGAGAAAGTGTCGTTGTCGATTCATGAATCAGAGGATGTAGCGGCGCAGATCCTCGTCCTCCGCGATCTTGGCCAGCCTGTCCGTCACGAAGTCCCGATCGATCGTGATGTGAGCACCCGGGCTGGCATCGGGCAGATCGAACATCACCTGGTCGAGCAGGGTCGTCAGCACCGTGTGCAGTCGCCTCGCGCCGATGTTCTCGGTTCGCTCGTTGACGTGCGAGGCGATGCGCGCCAGCTCCCGAATCGCTTCCTCCGTAAACTCGAGACGCGTCCCCTCGGTCTCGACCAGCGCTTCGTACTGGCTCAGTAGCGCGTTGCGCGGCTCCATCAGGATCCGCACAAAATCTTCCTCCGTCAGGCTATGCAGCTCGACCCGGATCGGAAAGCGCCCCTGGAGCTCGGGGATGAGATCGGATGGCTTCGCCACGTGGAACGCGCCGGCCGCGATGAACAAAACGTGGTCGGTCCGGATCATCCCGTAGCGCGTCTGCACGGTCGACCCTTCCACGATCGGCAGCAGATCCCGCTGCACTCCCTCGCGCGACACATCGGGACCCGCGCCGCGCTGGCCGCCTGCCACCTTGTCCAGCTCGTCGAGAAAAACGATGCCCATATTCTCGACGCGGTCCAACGCCTCGTCGATCACGTCATCCATGTCGACCATTCTGTCGAGCTCCTCCGACAGGAGGATGCGACGGGCGTCGGCCACGCTGACCCGCCGTCGACGCGTCTTCTTGGGCAGCATGCCCTGGAGCGTTTCGGTCAGGTTCCAATCCAGGCCCTCCATGCCACCCCCCAGGTCGAAGATCGGCATGGAGCCCTCCGTCACCTCCACCTCCACTTCCCGCTCTTCCAGCTCCCCGTCCCGCAGGAGTCCGCGGAGCTTCTCACGGGTCCGGCGCTTGCGACCTTCGAGCGTCTCGTCCGCCTCACGTTCCTCCGCCGTCTCGCCGGTCGCGCTGACCACGAAATGCCTCGGTGTGATGGGGTCTCCGTCCGAGGTGCCTTCCGCCAGCGGCGGCAACAGAAGGTCGAGCACCCTCTCCTCCACCCGCTCGTCCGCCACCTGACGGAAGCCGGCTTCCTTTTCATCTCGAACGAGGTTGATCGCAATCTCGACCAGGTCGCGAATCATCGATTCCACGTCCCGGCCTACGTAGCCGACCTCGGTGAACTTGGACGCCTCGACCTTGATGAAAGGGGCGCCGGCGAGGCGCGCCAGACGTCGCGAGATTTCCGTCTTTCCGACGCCTGTCGGGCCGATGAGGATGATGTTGTTCGGCAGTATCTCCTCTCGCATCTCTTCGCTGACGCGCTGTCGTCTCCAGCGGTTGCGAAGCGCGATGGCTACGGCCTTCTTCGCGTCATCCTGCCCGATGATGTACTGGTCCAGCTCGGCGACGATCTGGTGCGGGGTGAGCTCGGCCAGACCCTCGCTCGCCAGAGGGGCGAGCGCCTCGCCTTCACCCCCGCCGTTCGTCACGCCGTTCTCCACCTTCGCCAGCTCCACGCTCGTATCTCTGATCATTCTCTCTGTATGTGGTTGTCCGCAGGCTCGATCGTGACCGCACCGCTACCCTTCGAGCTCCAGGACCGTGATGTCATCGTTGGAATAGATACAGATCCCGCCCGCGATTTCGAGGGCCCGCTGGACGATATCGGGCGCGGCGAGGTCGGAATGCTCGGTCAGGGCACGCGCGGCGGCCAGGGCGTACGCCCCTCCGGACCCGAGCGCCAGGATTCCGTCGTCGGGCTCCAGCACTTCTCCGTTGCCGGAAATCAGCAGGCTCTGCTCTCTATCCGCTACCGCGAGCAGGGCCTCCAGCCGGCGAAGGAACCGATCGCTACGCCACTCCTTCGCGAGCTCCACCGCCGCCCTGGTGAGGTTCTTGGGGTGGCGCTCCAGCTGGCCCTCGAAACGCTCGAAGAGCGCCAGGGCGTCGGCTACACCGCCGGCGAATCCCGCCAGGATGGTGCCGTCCCGCATCGTCCGTACCTTGCGGGCACTCGCTTTCACGATCGAGTCGTTCATCGTCACCTGACCATCGCCGCCCATGGCGACGCGGCCATCCCGACGGACGCAGAGAATCGTGGTGCCGCGCAGTTTCATTCCGTTTCGTCCCCTTCACGGTGAAGATGATCGGAGCCCCCGTTATGGATCGCGGGACCTTCCGACTCCGGCGACTCGCCCGCACGCGGGTGAGCCTGTTGGTACACCCGTCGCAGCCGATCGACCGAAGTGTGGGTGTAAATCCTCGTCGTGGACAGGCTGGCGTGCCCGAGCATCTCCTTCACGGCGATCAGATCCGCACCTCGATCGAGAAGGTGGGTCGCGAAGGAGTGTCGCAGCGCATGCGTGGAAAGCTTCTCGCCACCGGACGCTGCCGCCAGGATTCGTGACACGGAGCGCTGGATCTGACGTCGCGACAGGCGGCGACCCCGCGTCGACAGAAAGACCGGTACCCGCCGGCTGGACCCTCGGCCGCCGCGGCGTTCTTCCGGCGAATCCTTTTCCGCCCGGCGATCGCCGATCCCGCTCTCCCTCCGACATGCCAGATAGCGCTGCAGCGCCCCAGCGGCATCGCGACCCACGGGCACGATGCGTTCCTTGCCGCCCTTTCCGAGCACGCGCACCTGCCCCTGCCGCAAATCCAGATCCGGAAGGTCGAGCTGCTGAACCTCGGCCAACCTCAGCCCGCACGAGTAGATGAGCTCCATGAGCGCCCGGTTGCGGAGCGAAACGTAGCCCTCATCCGCTCCGGCCCGCAGACGCAGCCATTCGAACATCTTCTCCGTCCGATCTTCGGACAGATGGCCGGGCAGCGACCGCTCACGGCGGGGCCCGCGGACCAGCCGAGCCGGATTCGTCGAGACTCTCTCCGTGCGGTGGAGAAACGCGTAGAAGGCTCGTACGGCCGACAGCTTGCGCGAGATCGTGCTGCGCTTCAGTGCGCGCGCCTCCAGAGAGCCCAGGAAGGAGCGGATCGCCAGCCGGTCTACCTCGCTCCACTCCCAGGCCTCCGACGCGTAGTAGTCGAGCAGGAACCGGCGGAACTGAAGCAGATCTCGACGATAGGCGGCGACGGTGTGCGGTGACAGCAGCCGCTCCTTCTCGGCGTACCGGAGGAAATCCGCCAGCCAGGCCAGCCGATCGCTCATCCGGTGGGCTCGGTCACTTCTTCGCGCTCCGTCTCCGTTTCTTGGCGCGGTCGCGCTCACGGCGGGCCTCGAGAAGACTCAGCGCCTCCTCCAGGGTGATCTCATCCGCCTCGGTGTCCTTCGGCAGCGAGGCGTTCGTCCGAGCATGCTTCACATAGGGACCGTAGCGACCGGCATACACGGCCACCGGCTTCCCATCCCCGGGGTGTACGCCCAGGTCGCGGATCGGCTTGCTGGAGCGGGATCCTCCCCTTCCTCGTTTCGGTTGCGCCAGGAGCTCGAGCGCCCGCTCGAGGCCGACGGACAGCGGGTCGTCGTCGGCCGTCAGCGAGCGGTAGTCCCCCTCATGCACAACGTACGGTCCATACCGGCCGATCCCTACCTTCACCGGCTTCTGCGTGCCCGGGTGCAGACCCAGCTCGAGCGGCATGGCGAGAAGCTTGAGCGCTGTCTCCAGCGTCACGTCCTCGGGGGCCATGCCCTTCGGAAGCGATGCCCGTGGGGGCTTCTCGCCGTCCCCGGTCTCGCCCAACTGCACATAGGGGCCGAAACGGCCGGTCAGGAGGAACACGGCCTCGCCCGACTCGGGGTCGTCGCCGAGTGACTGCGGGCCGGCGGCGCGCGCTTCGATCATCTGCATGGCCGTCTCGTCGGAAAGGTCCGCGGGCGGCACATCTTCGGGCACCGGCGCCGTCAGGCGTTCGCCGTCTCGCTCGAGCTCGAGGAACGGGCCGTACTTGCCGATTCGAACCCTGGGCTGCAGACCCAACAGGTCGATCGTGGACGCCTCACGCGGGTCGATGGCATCCTCACGTTCGGTGAGGCGCGTCTCGAAGCCCTCGTCGCCGCTGTAGAACTCCTTCAGGTACGAGCGCCAGTCGATCTTCCCCGCCGCGATCTCATCCAGCGCCGCCTCCATGGAAGCGGTGAAGCCTTCATCTACGAGGTCGGGGAAGTGTTTTTCGAGCAGGCGTGTCACGGCGAAGGCGATGAAGGTCGGCACGAGCTGCTTACCCGATCGCTGCGCGTACCCGCGGTCCAGAATCGTGGAGATGATCGTCGCGTACGTGCTCGGCCGACCGATCCCGTCCGCCTCCAGCTCCTTGACCAGCGAGGCTTCGGTGAAACGCGCGGGCGGCTTCGTCTCGTGGGGCACGGCTTCGAGCTCTCCACACTCGGGCACGTCGCCTTCCGCGAGCGAGGGCAGGAGCACTTCCTGATCTTCCAGCGCCGCCTCCGGATCGTCGGAGCCCTCGACGTAGGCCCGGAAGAACCCGGCGAACTCCAGCACTTTGCCGGTCGCCCGAAACACCGATTCTTCGGCTTTCAGCAGGACCGTCAGATGTCGCTGCCGGGCGTCGGCCATCTGGGTCGCGACCGTGCGCTTCCAGATCAGGTCGTACAGCGCCTTCCGCTGCCCATCCAAGCCCAGTTCGCGCGAGGTCGGCATCTGTGTACCCGCTGGCCGGATCGCTTCATGCGCCTCCTGTGCCCCTTTGCTCTTCGTCCGGTAGCGCCGCGGCTTTTCGCTCAGGTAGTCGTCGCCGTACAGGGCGCTGATCTTGCCGCGAGCCGCAGAAATCGCCTGGCCGGAGAGGTGGACGGAATCCGTCCGCATGTAGGTGATGAGGCCGTCCTCGTACAGGCCCTGCGCAACCCGCATCGTGCGGCGCGCACCGAGGTTCAGCTTCCGGTTCGCCTCCTGCTGAAGGCTCGAGGTGGTGAACGGCGGGTACGGCGATCGCTTGACCTGTTTCTCTTCCACCGAAGCGACCTCGAAGCGGGCTTCGTGCAGCGACTCCCGCAGCGCACCGGCTGACGCTTCATCCAGTACGAGCACGTCGCGGCCCTCGCGCAGACGGCCCGTTCGCTCGTCGAAATCCTTCCCCGACGCCAGCGGCGTCCCGGCCACCGAGATCAGGTCCGCGGTGAAGTTTCGACCGTCCGCCTCGAGATGCGCTCGCAGGTCCCAGTACGAGGCCGTGCGGAACGCGCGTCTCTCACGCTCGCGTTGCACCAGAAGCCGCACGGCCACCGACTGGACCCGTCCGGCGGACAGCCGCGGACGGATCTTCTTCCACAGCAACGGCGACAGCTTGTAGCCGACCAATCGGTCGAGGATGCGACGCGCCTGCTGTGCGTCCACCCGGTTCTGATCGATCTCGCGCGGATCCTCCATGGCCGCGAGCACCGCCTCCCGGGTAATCTCGTCGAACGTGACGCGCCGGAAACGCTGGCCGTCCTCCGAATCGTAGCCGAGCGCGACGGCGATGTGGTAGGCGATGGCCTCGCCCTCCCGATCCGGGTCGGTGGCCAGCAGGATGTCGCCCGCGGAGCGCGCCACACTCTTGAGCTTCTTCAAGACCGGGCCCTTGCCCTGGATCGTCACGTACTCGGGCTCGAAGCCGCCCTCCACATCCACTCCCAACCCACTCTTGGGCAGATCGCGCACGTGCCCCACGGACGCCTCGACCTGGTAGTCCTTCCCCAGGTAACCCTCCAGGGTCCGCGCCTTGGCGGGTGACTCGACAATGACCAAATGCTTCACGTGACTCGCTCTGTCTTCCTGTGTCCAAGGCTCTCAACGTCTCGAGCCGTCAATCCCGAAACTTCATCGCGGCTGCCTTGCCTGCCGCAGCGTCCATATCGCCGCGTCCCCGGATAGTTCCCGTAGTCCTCCCCTACCCGGCCGTCGATGGCTGGCTCCAGTCACCCTGTCTGAGCTGCCGCACCACCTCCTGTGCGACCTCTTCCGGGGTGCGCTCATCGGTTCCGATTCGCACCTCGGCCCGGGCATACGAGGATTCGCGCTCACCCAGAAGCCGGGCAATCGAACCCAGCGGATTCTCCGGATCGAGCAGCGGGCGCGACTCCGGCTGCCTCGCCGTACGGGCAAGCAACGTATCGGGCCGAGCGACGAGCCACACGTGAACGGCGGCTGAAAGCGCGACGTCCGAGCTCCGGCCGGTTGTCCAGCCACCGCCCGCCGCCACCACGACCCGGGAGCGCCGGGAGATGTCGCGGGCCACCTGCTCCTCGAGCACTCGAAAGGCTGACTCTCCCTCTGAGCAGAAGATCTCGGCGATCGTACGACCAGTGAGAGATTCCACTTCCCGATCGAGATCTACGAAATCGTAGCCGAGGATGTCGGCGATGAGTGGGCCGCAGGTCGACTTCCCACAGCCCATGAATCCGACCAGTACTACGCGCGATGGTAGCTCCTGCCTGGTGCGCAGGTCCGGACGGATCACGTCGGGTCAGGCGTGGCGTGAACCTCGAGGCGGTCCAGATAGGACTCGTAGTGACTGCGGATCTCCGCCACCGAATCGCCTCCGAACTTCTCCCGCCACGCATCGGCCAGGACAAGGGACACCATCGCTTCGCCGACTACGGCGGCGGCCGGCACGGCGCACACATCGCTGCGTTCTCGGATGGCCGGTGCGGGCTCGCCCGAACGCAAGTCGACGCTGTCCAGCGGCCGGCGAAGCGAGCTGAGCGGCTTCATGGCCACGCGCGCCACTACGGGCTCTCCGGTCGTGATGCCTCCCTCTGTACCTCCGGCGTGGTTGCGGCGCCTGCGGTACCCTCCCGTCAAACGTCGACTCGCGTCGCGCTCGATCTCGTCGTGTACATCGGAACCTCGCCGCTCGGCGCTTTCGAACCCGAGACCGATCTCCACACCCTTCATCGCGTGGATCGACATGAGGGCCCCCGCGATGCGTCCGTCCAGGCGCTCACGCGCCGAGACGTGGTTGCCCAACCCGACGGGCAGCCCACGCGCGACGATTTCGAACACGCCACCCAGCGTGTCACCATCGGCCCTCGCTGCATCGATGGCCTTCACCATCTCCTGCGTCGCCTCGGGATCCAGACAGCGCACCGGCGAAGCCGCGGCCGCCTCGTTGAGATCCACTGGCAAGGGTTCGGGAATCGCAGCGTGGATCCCCCCGATTCGCACGACGTGACTCCCGATGTCCACTCCGAACGCCGACAGCAGTCGTCGGGCCACGGCGCCGGCGGCGACGCGAGCCGCTGTCTCGCGGGCACTCGCGCGCTCCAGCACGTCACGAGCGTCGGTTCGATCGTATTTCAGCATTCCGACCAGATCCGCGTGTCCGGGCCGCGGCAGATAGACCCGTCGCAGCTCCTCATCCGAGGCGCCCGGTCGAGGTTCGATCGACATCGGGACCCGCCAGTTCTCGTAGTCGCGATTGCGCAACCAGATCGCGACCGGCGACCCCACGGTCTCTCCCAGACGCACGCCTGCCACGATCTCGCCGGCGTCCTGCTCGATGTGCATGCGAGCGCCTCGACCGTGACCGCCCTGGCGGCGCGCAAGCTCCGTTGCGATGTGCTCGGGCCGCAGGTCGAGTCCGGCGGGCACCCCCTCGACAATCACCACCAGAGCTTTGCCGTGGGATTCTCCGGCTGTCGTATATCGAAAGTTCGTGAGCATTCGTCTCTCAGCTGCAACCGTTGCGGAAGATGGGCTGCCCGCCCCCCAGCGTCGTCACTCCGCTGCACAACAACAAACGCGGAGTCAAAAAAGAAGGGGCCCGGCACCGCCGGGCCCCAATGTTGGCCGACTCACGCGAAAGAGCAAACCGACTACTGCATGGCCCTCATCTCGTCCGGAAAGACGATGTGAGGAGTCACCAGAATGATCAGATCCGTCTTCGTCTCCTGTTCCTTCGTCGTCCGGAACAGAGCCCCGAGCAACGGCACGTTCATGAGACCGGGAATCCCCGTCACGCTGCGCGTTACCTCGCTCAGCGTGAGCCCGCCGATCACGGCTGTCTCTCCGTCATTCAACAGCAAGCGCGTCTGTCCGATCTGCTTGTTGAAGATGAGACCGATGTCCGACGGGGCCAGATCGAGCGACGAACGTTCCGCCGAAAGATCGAGCAGAATCTGGTTGTTGTTGGTGATGTGCGGGGTCACGTCGAGGATGATTCCCGTTTCCTCGAACTGGACGTTGATCGTCGCCTCCTCGGCCTGGGCCCCCTGCTCCAGCACCCGGATCGGTGTCTTCTCACCCACGTGTATGCGCGCGTTATGATTGTCCACCACTCGGATGGAGGGCGCCGCCTGCACATCGGACAGCTGATGCGCTTCCAGCGCCTCGATGAACGTGAAGAGCGAGAACTCGCCGAACACGACCGCCGAGAGAATCTGCAGCGCCGGTGACACCACACGATCGTTCGCGTTCGCGAGCGTCGCGATCGCGTCTCCTCCGATGTTGACCAACGTCTCGTTGGTCCGCTTGAAGAAGGCCTGGTCGGGAATCCCGTCCCCGTCGGTGTCGACCAGCTGCGGAGGCTCGTTCGGATCGGGAACCGCGATGGCGTCGTTGATTCCCTGCTCGACGAAACCGCCGTCACGCTCCTTGAGATCGTAGACGATGCCCAACTCCATGATGTCGGTGCGGTCCACGAATACGATCTTCGCCTCGATCGCCACCTGTGGCGTTCGTTTGTCCAGAGCGCTGACAATCGAGTCCATGCGCGCCACGACCGACGGGGCGTCGGTCACGATGACCGAGTTCGTGCCCTGGTAGGCCACGACCTGACCGCGAGCCGTCGCGAGCTGCTCCAGCGTCGAGGCCACGGAGTCGGCACTCGCGTAGTTGATCCGCATCACGCGGGTCTCAGTGAGCAGCGTGTCACGGGCCACCAGACTCTCGAGCTTGTCCACGATGATGATCCCGCTCTCCGTCGTCTTCCAGCCGAGACCCTGGGCCGAGAGAATCGCGCTCAGCGCGACATCCCACGGTTGGTCGCGGATGTCGATCCCGCGCACGGACACCCCGGCCGCATCGCCGTTGGGGACGATGGAGATCCCCGCGAACTCGGAGAACCCGGCCAGCACGTCGAGCATGCTCGCACTGTCATAGTTCACCGTGATTCGCGGCTGCACCTCCTGCAACACAGTCAGCGAGGGCTCGCCACCGATGCTGTTGTCCTCGGCCTCGACAGCCTTGCCAACCCCCATGACGGCGACCGGGGGAGCCTCCTCACGCGTTGTCGACCAGTCGGCGAACGACTCGCCCGGGTTGGGGAAGCGGATGCGGACCGCTTGGCCGTCCTGTGTGATCTCGTATTCCAGCTCGGCCGTGAGATCGAAGACGAGTCGGACCACGTCGGGTCTGAACTGGCTCGACCGGACCCGCAGGACCCCGCCCCGTCCGACTCCCTCGTAGTCGTCTCGCGGAAGCGCGTGCTTCGCCCCCTGGAGGTCGAGAATCAGCCTAGGCGGGCCGCTGAGCATGAAATCGGTGACTGTCACGTCGCCCTCCACGAAGACCGAGATCTCGGTCTCCGCGCCGAGCGGCGCGATGCGCACCTCACTGACGTCCCTTGGCGCCTCCCCCACCCGTGCGGCGAGGACGAGGGCGAGGATGAGCTTCGCGATCATCCTTGTCGCTCCTTGTCTTTGGAAACCCTTAGCGTCTCTCGCCGGCTGACACCGAAGGAAGTGATCAGGAAATCGACCTCTTCCGCACGGATCGCCACGATCCGAATGTCACCCAGAGAGTCGCCGGTGCGGGTCCGATACCGCTTACCCGTTTTCCGGTCAGTCAGAGTGGCTACGCTCCCGACCGTCGGATTGTACAGCACTCCGTTCAACTCCAAGTCGTCGAAGCGCGGGCCGATCTGCTGACCCGCAGTCAGAGGATAGAAAGGATCCCGACGTCCAGCCGCCGGATACTGGAAAACCTCACGCTCGTAGACCGAGATC
>JBDHLB010000007.1:0-94661 GCA_039586095.1 Gemmatimonadota bacterium | reverse complement strand
CGATTCGGGACATTCGAGATTGCCGACCATGCGGCGGCCCTGGAGCAGGCCGCTGCGGTACGCCCGTTCATGGATCTGGACCGGGTCGGGATCTTCGGACGCTCGTGGGGAGGGTACTTCGTCCTGCGCGCTCTCCTGACCCGCCCCGACCTGTATGAGGTCGGAGTGGCGAGTGCGCCTGTCGTGGACCCCATGCACATGAGGGTGTCCGTCGAACCCTACATGGGATGTCTGCCCGCCGATTGCCCGGACGCTTACGAGGCGGGGAGCAACACCGCACTGGCTGGTGAGTTGGCCGGGAAGCTCTTACTGATCCACGGAACGCGGGACGATGGAGCGCCGTTCGGCGAGAGCCTGAGGATGGTCAATGCTCTGATTGCAGCGGGCCGACCCTTCGATTTTCTCCCGATTCCGGAAGCCGATCACCGTTCGATCTTGGGACCCTACTGGAATGACGTGCTCCTTGGGTATTTCCTAGAGCATCTGGCCCGCTGAGACAGTAGCACCTCGGACGGGGCGCCTCTACCGGGGCCGCCCCAGCTACATCGAGGGTGTGTGAGTTTCTGTGTGAGTTTCTTTCCCGCAACCTGCTGATAACATGAAAGGCTCCCCCCGCAAGATGCGGAGGGAGCCCTTGTTTCATGCTGCAATCTGCGGGAAATGGAGCCACTTAGAGCACGCTTGGGAAGCTGACGCTCTCGTCCTTCCCCGCGCCCAGGCCCCTGCGGCGAAGCCCCGGCCTGCCGCCGCAGAGCCCGGCCGACCGCGTCGCAAGATCTCTACTTCGTGTGAATCTCCACGTTGCCCGACTCGATCGGGAACAGGTAAGGCGAGTCCGAGACGTCCCACATCGTCGAGCACCAGTCTTCCGGGCCCTGGCCCCGAACATGACGGTGCATCAGGTCGGGATCCGCGCCGCTTCCCTGACCATTGTCCTTCACGTAAAAACCGAACCCCGTGCCGATCAGATTCTGATTGGTCGCCTTTTCGTAGATTCCCCCGATCCACGCCTCGTTTCCGAGCACCGAAAAGCAGGTGAGCGATCCGTGCAGCCGAACCGCTGGCTGCCGGTGCCCGACGAGCTGAAATCTCCCGCGCACGCTTCCGTCGGCCTGCCTTCTCACCTGGAAGCTGAAGGTCCTCCAGAAACCGGCGGAACTCGTGTAGTGACCACTCCCCGTCACGGCCCGCGCTGTCGTCTCGCCGGCATTGACCGCCTGCAAGACCAGACCCGGGCCTGCCACCGCCTCCCCCGCGCTGTCGCAGCCCATGCAGAAGGCCAGGACAACGAGTGCAGCAGCTGTCTTGGTGCGCATGCGATCCTCCTAGCTGCCTCTGAGGTCAGGTGTCTATCGGATTGTGTACGTCGGCGCGCGCTGATTGCGACGACTCCGAATTATGAGCAATTGATTCCGTCGATAACACGCGCGCTGGGGCCTCACCGGAGGGTGAAGCCCCGGTCGATGGCATCTAGCCGCCTTCCATCATCGCGTCTCGTGTCGCCTTGAACTCGGTGCCTTCGCGCCAGTTCGGAAAGGTCGACTCGTTGGCGATCCGGTAGCCAACCTGGAAGTAGAGCCGGATATCGTCGATCGCTCCGGTCAGATCCCACTCCTCGTTGAACTCGTCCGTCGGCTTGTGGTAGCGCTCGGCGCGGTACGCGTCCCGCCGCGCCTGGGACCATTCCTCTCCGTGCTCTACATGGTCTACGCCCTCATCGGGATACAGGGCCGGGATGCCCGCCTTGGCGAAGTTGAAGTGGTCTGAACGGTAGTAGTAGCCGGCCTCGGCCTCCGGGTCAGGCCGGATCGTCCGGCCCTCCGCCTCCGCAACCTCGGCCAGATACGCGTCCAGCTCCGAGTTGCCGTACCCGATGATCGTGATGTCGCGCATCGGCCCGATCACGTTCATCCCGTCCATGTTGAGGGCGGCCACGGTCTTCTCCGGCGCAACCACCGGGTTTGTCGCATAGAAGGCAGAGCCGAGCAGGCCCTGTTCCTCCGCAGTGACGGCGAGGAAGAGCACCGAGCGTGAGGGCGCCTCCTCCAGCGACGCGAACGCCTCGGCCAGCTCGAGCAGGGCAGCGGTGCCCGTCGCATTGTCGAGTGCGCCGTTATAGATCTGGTCCCCGCTCAAGCTCTCGTCGCGGCCGAGGTGATCCCAGTGCGCCATGTACACGAAGTACTCGTCGGCTCGATCGGTCCCCGGTAGCACGGCAAGCACGTTGTTGGAGGTCGAGCGTCGCACCGCATTCTCTAGCTTCAGCGACGCGGTCAGCCCCATCGACACCGGCTCGAAGTCGGGCTTGAGGGCCTCGGCTTTGAGCGCGTCGAAGTCCAGACCAGCACGATCGAACAGGGCCCTGGCGCTCTCGATCGTGAGCCAGCCTTCGATGGCGACCCGTGACATGTTGTCGTCTGCGGTGACCAGGTCGAACTGCTCGCCCGACCAGCTGTTCTTCACCGTGCCCCAGGGATACGCGGCAGGTTCCGTCTCGTGAACGACGAGCGCGCCGGCAGCCCCCTGACGAGCGGCCTCTTCGTACTTGTAGGTCCAGCGACCGTAATAGGTCATCGCGTTGCCGCTGAACAGCATGGTGTCCTGCGTGGCGAACCCGGGGTCGTTTACCAGGATGACCACCGTCTTCCCCTCCACGTCCAGGCCCTCGTAGTCGTTCCAGTCGTACTCGGGGGCGACGATCCCGTAGCCGACGAAGACGAGCTCCGAGTCATCGATCTCTACCTCATCGCGAACCCGCTTCGTCCACGCCATGAAGTCGTCCCCGTACACCAGCTCCTCCGTGCCGTCCGAGCCACGTATTCCGAGCACGGCATCCGGCTCGGCGGTGATCGACACGAGAGGTACCTCCTGGAAGAACGAGTCCCCGTTCCCGGGGGAGAGCCCCATGCCCTCGAAGGCATCCTTCAGGTAGGCGATGGTCTTTTCCTCTCCGGGAGAGGAGGGCCCCCGCCCCTCGAGCTCGTCCGACGAAAGGGTGCGGATGTGGGTCGTGTAGTCATCCAGCGCGATGGAGGAAAGGGCCGCCTCGAGCGGCGACTCGGTGGTGTCAGCGGTGCCGCAGCCCATGGCCACGCTGGCCACGATCGCGGCGAGGCCGACCGTCGAGCATCGTCGTATGCGCGTCATGTCAGCTCCCTCGAAAGGGTTTCGATCCGGGTTTTTCCTCAGCCAATCAGGGCCCTACCATACTATCCGGAATCCAGCCGCAGCGGCTACCCTCCAGGCAGGCCGGCGGCGGTTTTGCAGGGCCGCCGCTCCGCATCTGGCCCCGCCGGTTTCACACGCTAGATTGCCCTACTAAGCCGCGACGTGTTACAGCCGATGGCACGCCACGACTCCGCGTCTGCCACCCACCTTCCACCTTCGGGCAGACCGCCGTGGCAGGCGCAGGTATTAGCATCGGCAGGAGGGGCTTTGGCGATGTCCAGCATGATCCTGCAGCTCAATTTCAAGTTCAACGTTCCCCGAGTGGAGTACGAAGCGGCGGTCGGTCCCCTGGCCGACGACTTCGCTCAGGTGCCGGGCCTTCAGTGGAAGGTCTGGCTCATGAACGAGGCCGATCACGAGGCGGGAGGGATCTACCTGTTCGACGATGAGACGTCACTGAACGCCTACCTCGACAGCACCCTCGCGGGCGCGGTGAAGGCTCATCCGGCGCTGTCGGACATGACTGCGAAGAAGTTCGACGTGATGGATGACCTTACAGCGATAACCCGCGGCCCCGTCGGCATCGCCGGCGCGGCCTGACGCCGTTCAGGAGCGCACTCGCCCGCATCTCGGCGATGCGGGCTTCGCCACGCTCGGTGCAGAGCGTGGCGGCGAGACCGGATGACAGCGCAACGGGACGACCGGAAAGCGAAAGCCCCGCCGTGCCGGCGGGGCTTTCGCTGCACTGTGGCGCCTGGGGCACCCTAGGGAAGGATTCCGAACAGCGCGCAAATCTGGTCGCGGAACTCCATGTAACGCTGGGCGACCGGGATGTAGCAGATGTTGTGCCCGTCGAGTGCCGGGATGGCCGTGCCCTCCGCCGACCGCACGAAGGAGCCGAAGGGGGTCGGGAACGGGCCCGGGCTGATCCCCACTGCCATTAGGGGATCGGTGGATGGGGCATAGTATGACCAGTTGATCCCGTCCGTCGCGAGTCCGTTGTACCCGACGACGATGTAGTTCGTGCGCTCGTACAGCTGGATCTGGAAGGTGTTCGGTCCCGGCGTTCCGGCATACTCCGGAACCCCTGCCCAGGTCACGACGACCTTGCGGCCGAAGAGCGAGGTCATGCCGGTGTTGACGTAGACGTCGCCTCCCGAGGACGGGTTGAAGTCGCCGTACAGCGGCGCGATGATCTTGGTCAAGCCGTCCGGTATGTCCGTTCTGCCCCAATCAGTCCAACACTCTCCGAACGTCACGTTGCCGTTCGAGTTGACCCACACGCCATCGTAAGGCTGGCCGTAGAAGAAGAAGTTGAACCCGAACGGCACGAAGTCGCAGTCATCGTCGGATTGGTTGAGTCCGGTCCCGAAGTCCGAGACCCAGATGAAGGGCGTCGACGCGGCAGACACGGAGGCCGACGCCGGGCGTTCCGCGAGACCGGGCGCCGATGGATCCGGCGTGTCGATGATCACCACACCGTCGGGGATCGCCTTCCCCGCAGCCCGCAGCTCGTCCAGGATGACGCCTTCGGGATCATCAATCGGGGGCGTGATCGGTCCGTCACAGCTAACGGCGACACCGGCCAGCGCGGCCACCCAAACGAACGGTAGAATTCTCTTCATGTTGCCCTCCTCAGGGAGCGCCTTCCGTTGGCACATCAGACTTGAATATAACGCCTACGGGCGCCGTAGCTCAACCGCCCCTACATGATCGTGTCGGTCAGCCTCCTCGCAAGCTATTCTGACCCTGCGTCTTATCACGTACGGTTCGATTCCACAACTAGCCGAGATGAGACGCAGGGGGCAGGCCTGGCGCGGCTGACGAGCCCGCCACGACCTGTCTGGTCACTCCACTTCCACGCCGTAGATTCAACCGGGAAGCTGGAACGTGCTTACAACAGGTGCTACGCCGCGTGCGCAGCCGTGTGTGATACTGTAACCTGATCACGGGTTATCGTCATCGCCGCGTTGGCTCGAGGAGCTTCATGAACTGCGTTCTCGAGAGCTGCACGTGGGCAGGTCCCTGGCGACCACATAGCACACGGTCGGGCAGCCCGCGCAGAATCGGGTTCCCTGAACGCGATTGCGAGCCACCGAGAAAAGGAAAGCCATGACAGCCGCGACTCGCGCCAAAACGATCTTCACTGGGCTCGCTTTCGCGTGCGTGACCGTAGCCCTCGGATGCGGCGATGGATCCGGACCGGTGTCCGTTCCGCCTCCGCCGGCTCCACCTCCGCCGGCTCCGCCTCCCCCTCCGCCTCCGCCACCTCCGGGTTCGAGGATCGATCTTCTGACGATCCGCAACTGGACCTCGCCCGAATCGTCGAACGGAGCACCGGTGGTGGGAGAGCAGGGATTGGTGGACGCGGCGGCGTTGGAGCGGTGTGCGTCGCAAGACGGCGTGTGCACGTTCGAAGGGGAGCGGACCGTGTACTACGGCGCGGAGGATCAGTTCTTCCGGCGCAGGATGTCGACGAGCGCGAACTGCAACAGCGCGACGTTCGGGGACCCGATCCCGGGGTTGGAAAAGGCCTGTTATCTGTTCCTGCCCGAGGTGGACCTGACCTGGACGACGACGGGGGGAAGCACGATCAGTGGCACGGGCAGCGAGAGCGATGTGGCGAAACACTTCCTGTTCGACGCCCTGGCACCGGGCACGACGACGGTGCAGGCGGCGACGGCCGGCGGGCTGTCGCGTCAGGTACAGGTGACGGTGATAGCGCCGTTCATGACGCACCGTTGGTCGTTCGATGAGACCGGCGGTGCCGGGACGTCGCTGAGGGATCCGGTCGGCGGTCTGGACGGAACGATCGTCGACGTGGGATCGAACAACGCGGTGGTGGGAAACGGGCAGGTCCGGCTGGCCGGCGGTAACCAGGGCAACACGGATTACGTGAGTTTCGACCGTCCGCTCCAGACGCCTCCGGGCACACAGGATATCTCGATCGAGCTGTGGGCCACGCAGCACGGGGTAGAGAACTGGTCGCGGATCTTCGACTTCGGGAAGGACGCCACGGACTATCTGATGATGAGCTGGACACGTGGCACGGCTCTCGGACAGGACCGTGTGGAGTGGCGCGGCGAGCAGATCATTGATGACACGATGGCGCCGTACGAGCTGGACCGAGAGTACCACATCGTGCTGACGCTGGACGCGCGCTTCTCTGTGAGCTCGGTTCTGGACGCGACCTCGTTCCTGGGCACCACGGTGCGGTGGTACCTGGACGGAGTGGAGCGTGGCTCGTTCCAGACGCAGAGCGCGTCGTGGCATCAGATCGACATGCAGTCCAGCACGTTGGGACGGTCGCGGCTCCCGGCGGACAATACGGCGAACGCCTCTTACAACGAGCTCAGGATCTGGCGGGGGGCGCTGACGGCGCCAGAGGTGCTGGCAAGCTTCCAGGGGGGGGCGAACGCGGGTCGGCCCACTACGGGTTCGATCGAGGTGCGCGCGGTGACGACGGGTACGAATCAGGACCCGGATGGGTACGTGGCGACGGTGGACGGGGGCGGCGGCCAGAGGGTGGACCCAAATGGAAAGGCGTCCTTTTCCGATCTCTTGCCTGGCGGCCACACCGTGGGGCTGTCCGACATAGCGCCAAACTGCTCTCTCGCGGGCGACAACCCGCGCACCGTGAACGTCACGGTTGGCCAGACCACGACCGTGAGTTTCGAGGTCACCTGCGCCTGACGGCCCCCGCAGAGCCGCGCCTAGCGACGGAGCCGAAAGACTGACGACCCGCTACGCCACCGCATCGCGCTTCCGAGTCGCAGAGGGGAAACCCGCTTCGCCTGACTCTGTGGCGCCTGGATTGCGCGTTGCCTGACGAATGCAGCGTTGAGCCGCCGATGAGACACCCGGCGCACCCTCAAGCATGCCGACCCTCCGCGAATGGCCCGCCTCCGAACGCCCACGAGAGCGACTCATCCACGGAAGGCCCGACAGCCTCGCCAGCCACGAGCTCCTGGCCGTGTTGCTCGGCTCCGGTGGAGCCGGGCGCTCCGCGCTGGAGCTCGCGACCGCCCTGCTCGAGCACTTCGGCGGCTCCCTCCGCCGCATCGCTCGTGCGGACCCCGGCGAGCTGCAGCGGGTGTCCGGGATCGGACCCGCCCGGGCCGCCTCGGTCGCCGCCGCACTCGCGCTGGGCCGACGTATGGCCGCCGAGCCCGCCCGGAACGGCAAGCGAATCCGTGGACCGGCCGATGTCCGCGGCCGTCTGGGCCCGCTGCTGCGCGACCGGCGCCAGGAGGAGTTCTGGGCCTTGTACCTCGACGTACAGAACCGCGTACGCCTGGAGCGCTGCCTGACCGTCGGTCTGCTCAACGCGTCGCTGGTCCATCCACGGGAGGTGTTCGGGCCCGCGCTCGTGCACGGCGTGGCCAGCGTCGTGCTAACCCACAACCATCCGAGCGGCGATCCGGAACCCTCTCCGGAGGACGTTCGGGTCACCGCCCAGCTGGTGGAAAGCGGGCGTCTGCTGGGCATTCCGGTGCGTGACCACGTGATTCTGGGGGACGGGCGTCACGTGAGTCTTCTGGAACGGGGGTTGTGCGGCACCCCGAACTCCTCGAGCATCGCACGGTATCAGCAGGACTGAAGCCGACGACGGGCCCCGGGGTCCGTCCTCTCCCAGGTCACCTGCACGAAGTCGCGCGATGCCGGACGGTCAAGTCTCCGCACAGGTTGAGAACGGGTCCCCCAAGGGGGCGGCGGACTCGCACGCCCTGCTACCGAAGGACTTTCTCGAGGCGATCGACGGCCATGAGGCGCACCTCGACCTCGACTTTCTGGCCCTCGCCTTCCAATACGCTCGGGACAAACACGCCGGTCAGAAGCGTCGGTCGGGCGAGGATTACGTCCGCCACTGTGTCGAGGTCGCGAAGATTCTCAGCGAGATCCACCTCGACACGGTCAGCATCGCGGCATCCCTGCTGCACGATGTGGTGGAGGATACCGGAACCTCTCTGGAGGAGATTCGGCGGGAATTCGGCGAAGAGATGGCGGTCATCGTCGACGGCCTCACAAAGATCGCGCGCTTTCAGCTCGGCTCGATCGCCGAGCGCCAGGTGGAGACGTATCGCAAGCTCCTCCTCTCCATGGCCCGAGACGCCAGAGTCATCCTGGTGAAGCTGGCCGATCGACTTCACAACATGCGCACGCTGGAGCACATGCCGGCGGCGGCCCGGGAGCGCATCGCGCTGGAAACGCGCGAGATCTACGCGCCGCTCGCGCACCGCCTCGGGATGGCGCGCGTGAAGTGGGAGCTGGAGGATCTGGCGTTCAAGTTCCTCGAGCCCAAGGCTTACAAGCAGCTGGCCAAGACGATCAAGGACAAACGGCGGCAGCGAGAGGACCTGATCCGCGAGCTGGCACAGCCCCTGATCGCAGAGCTCGCCGCGGCCGACCTGCGGGCCGAGGTGTACGGGCGGCCGAAGCATCTGTGGTCGATCCACCGCAAGATGGTAAAGCGGCAGAAGCCCTACGAAGAGATCTACGACGTCCTTGCCATGCGCGTGCTCGTCGACACTGTGCGCGACTGCTATCACGCTCTGGGCGTCATCCACAACAAGTGGACCCCCCTCACCGAGCGTTTTCACGACTACATCGCCACGCCGAAGTCGAACCTCTACCAGAGCCTGCACACGACGATCTTCGGTCCGGGCGGACGGCTGTACGAGATCCAGATCCGCACGCACGAGATGCACCGCACGGCGGAGAACGGGATCGCGGCACACTGGTTGTACAAAGAGGGCACCGAGGAGATCGACGAAGTCGACAACAAGCTCGCATGGTTCCGCCAGGTCCTGGAGTGGCAGCAGGAGACCCGGGAGCCCGAGGAGTTCATGGAGTTCCTGCGGGTCGATCTCTTCCAGGACGAGATTTTCGTGTTCACACCGGCCGGGGACGTGAAGCAGCTGCCCAAGGGGGCGACACCCATCGACTTCGCCTTCGCCGTCCACACCGAGATCGGCCACAAGTGCTCCGGCGCGATGGTGAACGGGCGGATCGCGCCGCTCAGCCGACCGCTGCGCAACGGGGACACGGTCAAGATCCTCACCTCCGACACTCAGACTCCGAGCCGCGACTGGCTCGGTTTCGTGCAGACCAGCAAGGCGCGCCACAAGGTCCGGCAATGGATCCGGCGCGAGGAGCACGAGACCGCCGTTCGTCTGGGCCGAGAGATCCTAGGGCGTGAGTGGCGTCGTCTTCGGAGCAAGCCCGATGAGGAGCAGCTGGAGACGGCCGCACACGCGCTGGGACTCGACGACGCCGACGCCCTGCACGCGGCCGTGTCCCGTGGAGACCTCGGACTCACCCGGGTGGTGCGAGCCGTGTTTCCCGAAGTCACTCCGGACGAGCCGGAGCGCGCGCCCAGCCCACTGCACCGCCTGGTGGAGAAGGTCTGGCAGGGACCGAAGGGGATTCGTATCCAGGGAATGGATCACCTCATGGTGCGCTATTCCCAGTGCTGTCAGCCGGTGCCCGGCGATCCGGTGATCGGCTACATCACCCGCGGCCGCGGCATCTCGATCCACCGTCAGGACTGCCCCAACGTCCTGCATCTCTCGGACGCACCGAATCGCCGCATCGACATCGAGTGGGACAGCGATGGTGCACAGCGCTTCCTGGTGCGCATCGACATCGAGGGCACGGACCGTCACGCGTTGTTTGCTGACATCGCCCGGGCCGTTTCGGACACCGGCACGGACATTCGCTCCGCAGACGTGCGCGCCGTGGAAGGCGGGATGACGGGTCGGTTCGTCGTGCAGGTGGAGAATCTGGCTCACCTGAAGAAGGTCATGCGGCAGATCCGGCGCGTGAAGGGTGTGCTGTCCGTGGAGCGCAAGGAGAGCGTGGGCGAGAGCGATCTCACGCTCGGCGGCTGACGGGAACTCGCGGCCGACATGAGCCCATTCGATCTGCGTCTTCCGTTCGAGCCCACCGGCGACCAGCCCCGGGCGATCCGCGAGCTGACGGCCGGTGTCGTGGCGGGGGAGCCCGCGCAGACCCTCCTCGGCGTGACGGGCAGTGGCAAGACGGTCACGGTAGCCAGCGTGATCGCCGAGACCGGCCTGCCCACGCTGGTCATGAGCCACAACAAGACGCTGGCCGCCCAGCTGTACGGCGAGCTGCGACAGTTCTTTCCCCGTAACGCGATCGAGTACTTCATCTCGTACTACGATTACTACCAGCCGGAGGCGTACGTCCCCTCCACGGACACGTACATAGAGAAGGACGCCTCGATCAACGAAGACATCGACCGTCTGCGGCTGCGCGCGACCTCATCGCTCATGGAGCGACGCGATGTGATCATCGTCGCCTCGGTCTCCGCGATCTACGGGCTCGGCGATCCGAGCGGCTACAAGGCGTTGATGCTGACGCTGCAGGAGGGTCAGCAGATCACTCGCAGGGATGTGCTCTCGGCTCTCGTTCGGATCCAGTATCGACGCAACGACCTCGATTTTCATCGGGGCTCGTTCCGGGTCCGGGGTGACGTGATCGAAGTGCTGCCGGCCTATGAAGAGCAGGCCGTCCGCATCGAGATGTGGGGCGACACGATCGAGCGTATCTCCAAGGTCGATCCCCTGACCGGCCGAACGATCAACCCGTTGGGTCAGACGGCCATCTTCCCGGCAACGCACTACGCGATCATGGGCGATCGGCTCGAAGCGGCGATCGACGCCATCTACGTGGAGATGGAAAAGCGTCTGCTCGAGCTGCGCGAGGACGGACGGCTGCTGGAAGCGCAACGGTTGGAAACGAGAACGAAGTTCGACCTCGAAATGCTGCGCGAGATGGGCGTGTGCCCCGGGATCGAGAACTACTCGCGCCACCTCGACGGCCGCGCGCCGGGGGAGCGACCGTACTGTCTGCTCGACTACTTCCCGGACGACTTCCTGGTGATCGTCGACGAGTCGCACGTCACGGTGCCGCAGATCGGCGGCATGTACGCCGGGGATCGGAGCCGCAAGCAAACGCTGGTCGAGCACGGCTTTCGTCTGCCGTCCGCCCTGGACAACCGCCCCTTGAGCCTCGAGGAGTGGGAGGAACTGGCGCCGCAAGTCATCTTCATCAGCGCGACGCCCGGCGAGTACGAGCTGCGAGCCAGCGGCGGAGTCGTGGTCGAGCAGTTGATCCGTCCGACGGGTCTGCTCGATCCGGAGGTCGTGATGCGCCCCGTGCGCGGGCAGGTCGACGATCTATTGGGAGAGATCCGAACACGTGCCGAGCGAGGTGAGCGCGTACTGGTCACCACTCTGACGAAACGCATGGCCGAGGATCTGTCCGAGTTCCTGGCGCTGCGCGGCGTGCGGGTGCGCTACATGCACTCGGACATCGCGGCCATCGATCGAGTGAAGATCCTGCGCGAGCTTCGACTGGGCACCTTCGACGTGCTGGTGGGCATCAACCTGCTGCGTGAAGGTCTGGATCTCCCGGAAGTGTCGCTCGTGGCGATCCTGGATGCCGACAAAGAGGGCTTCCTGCGCTCCGACCGATCGCTGATTCAGACGATCGGCCGCGCCGCGCGAAACGTGGCCGGTCGGGCGATCCTGTACGCCGACCGTATCACCGATTCCATGCGTCGTGCGTTGGACGAGACCGACCGCCGTCGGGAGGTGCAGGCCGAGTTCAACCGGGAGCACGGCATCGTTCCGCGCTCGATCGTCAAATCGGTAGAGGAGATCCGTTTCACGACGGCGGTCGCCGACGCGGAGGAGCCCGCGCAGGCCGCGGTGGCCGAGCGGGCAGCCAGCTACGAAGGGCTCTCGCCTTCCGAGATGGTGCGCGCCCTGGAGCAGGAGATGAACGAGGCGGCGGAAGCGCTCGACTTCGAGCGAGCGGCCCGCCTGCGGGATGAGCTGTTCGAGATCAAGGCCCGCATCGAAACCGGCGAGAAGGACCGGTCGCCTCCTCGTTCGCGGCTGGAAGCGATCGGCCGTGGCGCCGGCCGAGCGAGATGACCGCGATGAATCTGCGCGAGGCAGGCACCCCTCCGGGCCAGCGCGCCGACGCCTGGTACGACCTCACCGAGTCCGAGCTACGGGAGTGGGGGGGGCAACTGGGCGAGGCGGCCATGCGCGACCGCGTCTTCGTCGCGCTGTGCGGTCCCCTGGGGGCGGGCAAGACGACCCTCGTGCGCGCCGCGTGCCGGGGTATCGGAGTGACCGAGCCGGTGCTGAGTCCCACGTTCACGCTGGTGCGGCAGTACTCGGCTTCCGCAGGTCCTGTCTACCACGTCGATCTGTATCGGGTACCGGACCCGGACGACCTGCCGGATCTGGGCTGGGAGGAGCTCCTCACCGCGGATGGCCCGGTGTTCGTCGAGTGGGCGGACCGCGCTCACGGCTGGCTGCCGGACGACCGCTGGGACGTGTATCTGGAGATGGGAGATACCGCCGACACGCGACGCGTGCGCGGTCTTTGCCGAGGCGACGCGACGCCTCTCCCTCCCGTCCCGGCGGGCGACACAGCAAGCGAGGCGGGGGATAGCCCCGCGCAGGAGGAGTAGGTGCTGCGCCTCGCGCTCGAAACGAGCACGTCGCTGGGAAGTGTAGCGCTGGCGGACGGTGAACAGCTGCTTGCCGAGTCCACGCTGTCCGTGCAAGCCAGCCATTCCGAAGCGTTGATGCCTGAGATCCAACGACTGCTGAACCGCAGTGACGTGGCACCGGAATCCCTGGGGGCCGTGGTCGTAGGGGCGGGACCGGGTTCCTTCACCGGAGTCCGGATCGCGGCCTCCGTCGCCAAGGGCTACAGCTTCGCGACCGGAGTCCCCCTGTATGCCTACTCGAGTCTGCTGGCTGTCGCCGCTTCGAGCGGGTCCGAACGAGTGTGCGCGATGTTCGACGCGCGCCGCGGCGAAGTGTACGCAGCCGCTTACCGCCGCACGGACCCGCTCGAGTGCGTCTTTCCGCCGATTGCGCAGTCGGTCGAGTCCGTGCTCGCTCGCGTGGAGAAGCCCTCGGCGTGGCATTTCGCCGGCGAGGGCGCGATCCGTTATGCAGACCGGATTGCCCGCGTGGGTGGACGAGTGCTTCCGGCTCACCTCGGAGTCCCACGGGCGTCGGCGCTTCTCTGGCTGGCGAGTCGGTGGCCGGACAAGGGCAGGGTGCGCGATTCAGCCGACTGGGAGCCGGAGTACGTGCGCGCGTCCGGTGCCCGCCGAGCGGCTGAACGCGCCGCGGCGGAGGACACAGCGTCCGTATGATCGGCCTCAGCCAGGTGCGTCCGATGACGGTGGCCGACGTCGACGAAGTCGTCGCGATCGAGAACGCATCCTTCTCGGCACCCTGGTCCGAGCGAACGTTCCGCTTGCTGCTGGCTCGAAAGAACGCCTGTCTGTTGGTCGCCGAGAACCATGCGTCGCAGATCGGCGGGTACGCGGTCGCCTGGTTCGCCGGGACCGAAGCAGAGCTCGGGAACCTCGCCGTACGCCCCGAATGGCGCGCGCGAGGACTCGGCTCCACTCTCCTCGAGGCGGTGCTGGCGCAGGTTCGCGAGCGAGGGGCGGAGGCGCTCTTTCTGGAAGTGCGCGTGTCCAACACGGCGGCGCGCCAATTGTACGAGAGAGCCGGTTTCCGCGCCGTCGGACTGCGACCGGGCTATTACGTGAACCCGGCCGAGGACGCGCTTGTCATGCGCGTCGACGTAGCGAGTGAGCTTCGTTGACAGTCGCCTCCGGCCTCGTCTACTTTGCCGCGCCGCTCGTGTGAAACTCTTCCCTCTGGAGGCCTAGAATGTCCCGCAGCCTGAACAAGGCGACTCTGATCGGAAACCTCGGAGCGGATCCCGAGATTCGCTCGACGTCTTCCGGTACTCGAGTGGCGACCCTTTCGGTGGCCACCAGCCGCCGGTGGACAGACCGTGCCGGCAACCCGCAGGAAAAGACGGAGTGGCATCGCGTCGTGTGTTGGGATCGGCTCGCCGAGATCTGCGAGCAGTACCTCAAGAAGGGGGATCGCGTCTACGCGGAGGGCCGCATCGAGTACCGCCAGTGGGAAGGTCAGGACGGCCAGACGCGATACACGACCGAGATTCGCGCCTTCGAGCTGATCATGCTCGGTGGCGCCGGCGATCGGGAGCCGTCGTCCCGCTCCGCGGCTCCGCCGGTCAGCGTGGACAGCGAGATGTCCGACTTCTCGGGTGAGGCGCTGGCAGGAGAAGACGACCTGCCGTTCTAGGAGTATCCGCCGGATCTCCCTCCATTCGCCCTCGGAGGCGCCCGATCGTCTGTCCGAAGGCGTTGTAGCGACCCGTGCGTCCGCCGCGTTGATACTTCTTTCACACCCGCGGCAATTGTTTGGCATAAACGCCATCCGTAAGTTGGCGGCGGCCGGTCGGCCGCCCCCGCGAAGAGCGGTTGCCCTCGCTCGTACCGGCCTCCGTACCTCCGGGCCGCTGGGCGCGCCCGGAAGTTGCACGCTGGGACGGCGATGATGACGTGGTGCTTCCGTCGGCAAGGCCCGACGGCGGGTACAGTTGTGCGACTTTTCCTCAGGAGGAGCGCGATGAGCCTCGGCCCTCGGGTGCGTGGAAGACGCGGAGAGTGGTGGAGCAGGGGCAGGATGACCGGTGTGATGTCGGTGATCATGGCGATTTGCGTGGGTGGGGTCGTGGAATCTGCACGGGCCCAGGCACCCGAACGGCAGCCGGAGCGGCGCCCCGTTCCGGAGGCGACCCTGGAACGGCCACAGGAGGCCCAGGCTGGACCGGGAACGCACCAGGTCCGGCGCGGCGACACCCTGTGGGACCTGGCCCGCCGGTACCTGAGCGATCCCTTCCGCTGGCGGGAGATCTTCGAAGTCAACACCGCGGTGGTGGAGGATCCGCACTGGATCTTTCCCGGTGAGAACCTCCGGCTTCCCGGCGCCGTGACCGGCGTGGCCGTACGAGCCGGCCCGAGTGGTGAACCCACCGCAGGGGAAGCGCGGCCCGCCGACCAGGAACCGGGCCCGGTCTCGCTCCAGGAGAGACGCGGCGTGTCCCGCTTCGGTGGCGAGAGCGTCTTCGACAAGTCGCCGGACTCGCGAGCCACCATGGGAGGCCTCGACGTGGAGGAGTTTGCGGCCACCTCGCTGGTCTCGGCCAGTGACTTCCGGCGCGCGCCGACGTTGGCCATCCCCGATGAGACGACCTACGGAGTGACAACGCGGAAGATCGAGGCGAACCCGCTGGATCTGAGATTGCCTGCCGCGACGCGGCTGAACCACCACGTCATCATCGCGCTGAATGGTATGGCCGTGTCGCCCGATCAATCACTGCGAGCCTTCCGCTGGGGCCGCCACGTCGGCTCGAATCAGCGTGTGGTCGAGCCTCTGGCCATGCTGAACGTCATCGAGGTCATGGGTGACTCCGCACGTGCGCAGGTGGTGGAGGTGTTCGGGAATTACATCGTCGGCGATCTGGTTGCCGGTGCCGAGACTTTCGGGGTGGGTGAGCTGGTTCGGCACGAGGCCGTGCAGGGGGCCGGACTCCTCACGAGAGTCATGGATACGGCCATGGCGGAGGTGCTCCTGGGTCCGGGCTCGCACCTCTTCTTGAACGCCGGCGCGGCCGACGGTGTGCGAATCGGCGACGAGTTCGCGACCTTCATGCCGAACGAGGACCGCCCGTCCGATGCGCCGCTGGCCGATCGACAGGCCACGGTGCGGGTCGTCCGCGTCGGACCCGGCTTCTCGACGGCACGCGTGATCGAGGTGCAGGATCTGGGCACGACGGCCGGGTCGCCGGCCCGCCTCGTGCGACGCGCGGCGGGAGCGGACTGACGGGGTCCACGCTCGGCACGCGCCACAGAACATCTGGGGGCGTTCGTCTGCGGACGGACGCCCCTCTTCTTTTTGTCCAATTGTCGCGTCCATCACGCATGGCTGGCCCGCTCGGGCCCGACCCGTATGGCGCCAGAGGGTGCCATGCGCGACATTCCAGCGGGTCCGAGTGAGGGGTCAGTGAGAGTGAGGGGAACGGACTGCGTATGAGTGCGAAGCACGTGCTGGTCACCGGGGGCGGCGGGTTCATCGGGTCCCACGTGTGTGAAGCGTATCTGCGTCGGGGCTGGGAGGTGACGGCGCTCGACGATCTGAGCTCGGGCAGGCGTCAAAACGTGCCGGCGGAGGCGAACTTCGTCGAGCTCGATGTTCGCTCCCCGCAATTGCCCGAGCTGTTCCGCGAACATCGTTTCGATCTCGTCAATCACCATGCCGCTCAGATCGATGTGCGGTTGTCGGTCGAGCGGCCACGCCACGACGCCTCGATCAACATCGACGGCTTGCTGAACGTCCTTGAATGCTGTGTGGAGTATGACACGGAGCGGATCGTCTTCATCTCCTCCGGTGGCGTCGTGTACGGTGAGGCGGAGACCCTGCCGGCGTCGCGGACAAGCCCGAAGCTGCCCGAATCTCCCTACGGAGTGAGCAAGCTCGCCAGCGAATACTACCTGTTCGCGTTCCGACGGCTTCACGGTCTTCCGTACGTCGCGCTCCGGTACTCCAACGTGTACGGTCCACGACAGGATCCGCATGGCGAGGCAGGTGTGGTGGCCATCTTCAGCAACCGTCTGCTCGGCGGTCATGCGCTCACGGTGTTCGGAGACGGCGAACAAACCCGCGACTATGTGTACGTACAGGACGTAGCGGCCGCCAATCTGTTGGCCTCGGAAACGGATCTGCCGGATCCCAAGGGGCTGGACGAGGTAGCCTTCAACGTGGGCACGGGACGGGAGACGACGGTGAACGAGCTGGCACGTACTCTCATCGAGATATCGGGAACCCAAGCCGAGATCGAGTACGCACCCGAGAGACCGGGCGAGTTGCGGCGCAGCTCGCTGGAGGTGAGTGAGTTGCGCGAGCTGGGCTGGTCGCCCGAGCATTCGCTGCGCGAAGGGTTGCAGCACACGTACGAGTGGATCGCGCGGGGGGACGAGTGAGCGCGACCGCCGTGCTGACCGCCCTCCTCCAGCAACGCGTCATCGATTCTCCGATGGACATGGTGTGGGGCGCGACGCCCGTCACCAAGATCATCCTTATTGTGCTGGTCGCGTTCTCGCTGCTCTCGTGGGTGCTCATTTTCTGGAAGTGGCGCGAGTTCCGACGGGTCGGCTTCGAGGGGGACGAGTTCGTCGATGCGATGGAGAGCACCGGCGGTCTGCACGACCTCTACGAGACGCTGCTCCGTCTTGACGAGTCGCCGTACACGCGCGTATTCCGCCAGGGCGTGAACTTCTTCTCCGAGCTGCGTCCGACCGCGCTGACGAACCGGGGAGGCAACCCCGAGCCCGGGCTTACGCCGACGCAGCTGGACACCCTGTGGCTGGTGCTCGGGAAGGGTCTCGCACAGGAACGGGACGATCTCTCGCACGGGCTGCCGTGGCTGGCGATCATCGGTTCGATCAGCCCGTTGCTCGGCCTGCTGGGCACGGTCGTGGGCGTCATGAACTCGTTCATCGGGATCACGGCACAGGGTAGCGCGAACATCGCCGCCGTAGCGCCCGGTATCGCCGAGGCACTGACCACCACCGTGACCGGGCTGGCGGTCGCCATTCCGGCGGTGATCGCCTACAACCACTACGCGTCGAAGCTTGCCCTGTTCACCAGTGAGCTGGAGGGCTTTGCCAGCGAGTTCGTCGGTACGCTCGCCCGGGAAGGTCGACTGTGAGGGGTCGTTTCGCGGAGTCCGTTCCGGAAGAGATCGCGGTTCGCGCCGAGATCAACGTCACCAGTCTGGTCGACGTCGCGTTTACGTTGCTCGTGATCTTCATGATCACTGCCCCCATCCTGCAGGGCGGAGTGGAGATCGCTGTGCCGCAGGCGCCGGCGGCACCTCTGACGACGGAGGAAGGGCTGGTGATCTCGGTCGCTCGGGACGGTCAGATCTACTTCGACGATGCGCCGGTGACCCTCGATGAGTTCGAAGCGTCCGTCGTGCAGGTGATCCGGCGCCGCGGCTCCCCGACGGTGTACGTCAAAGGCGACGCGAACGTCCCGTACGGAACGGTGTTAAAGGTGATCGGGACCCTCACGGAATCGGGCATCGAGACCGTGAGCCTCGTCGCAGAGCCGGAGATCGTCCGCCGGAGCCCGTAAGACGGCGGGGAACGTGAAGGATCGAGCCGCGAATGCACAGCTTTGCACGACGGGAGCGGAGGGATGGGAGCCGGCTGCCGCCCGGGGCGGTCGCGGGCTCGCTTGGCCTCCATGCCGGTCTCGCGTTCTTCCTGCTGGTCGTCGCTCCGGTGCTCCCCACGACCGTCCCTCCACGCAGCTACCGGGTCCGACTCGTGGCCGCGGCCGATCAGAACGCCCCGCTGCGTCTGGATCCCGCGCCTGCGGAGGTCGCGGAAGAAGAGCACCGGCCGCCGCCTCCCCAGCCCGAGGTGGAGCGCCGACCGGAGACGGAGCGACCGACGATCGTCGAGGAGACGCCGCCTCCCGATGAACCGGCGAGAGAGCCGGCGCGTGGACCCGAAGAGGGGGAGGAAACGGTCAACGTGCAGCTGGATGGGGCGATCTTCCCCTTCCCCGAGTACCTGACCAACATCATCCGGCAGGTGAATCGGTACTGGCGGCCTCCCGGCGGCGGTCGCGCCTATCGTGCCGAGCTGGCCTTTGTGATACAGGAAGACGGCGCGGTTGCGGACATTGAATGGATCCGGCGCTCGGGGGATCCGACCTTCGACCTCGAGGCGCGCGGAGCGATCGAAGCGGCCGGGAGAAGCCTGGCGTTCGGCCCGCTCCCTGAAGGATACCCGCGGGATCGATTGCGCGTGTCCTTCTATTTCGATCCCTCTCGTCGTTAGGCAAGCACGGCGGGCAACACGGCAATGAGACATGGGGTGGGGCGGTGATAAGGATTGCCAGCACTGGAGTAAGCGGAGCAGGCAGACGCGCGTGGCTCTCGACATGGGGAGTGACGCTCATGGCGCTTCTGGCCCTCCTTCTGCCCCGCACGGGGTTGGCTCAGGACCCCTCGAACGTGCGGATCGGCATTCGTTACGAACCGGGCTACGTTCCGGCCCTCGTGGTCGCGGGCGTGCGCGCGACGCCCAGGCTCGAAGACGTCGCGAGTCGCGCGGAAGAGATTCTGCGAACGGACCTCGACTACTCGGACCGCTTCGAGATTCTTCCAGTGCCCGACTCCCTGCGCGTCGATGCGGTCGTCAACTACGGTCTGTGGAACCAGCTCGGCGCCGTGTGGCTCGTGACGGCGGATGTGAGCGGGACGGCGGCCGCTCCAATTCTGCGCGTGGGTCTGCATGACGTGGTGTACGGAACGCTCAAGAACATCCGCGCCTTCACGCTGCCGGCACTGGACTCGGAAGACTTTCGCATGGCGGTCCACCGCGTCTCTGATGCGGTCGTGGGCTGGGCGACGGAGGGTGAGCCAGGCATCGCTGCGACCCGAATCGCGTTCCGCCGGCGGGCGTTGGACGGCACGTCACAGGTGTTCATCGTAGACAGCGACGGCCAGAATCTGCGCCGAGTGACCGGAGGAGGCGGTGCCGTCTACTCGCCGGCCTTTTCACCGGATGGGCTCCGCTTGTTGTTCCAGACAATGGACGAAAGAGGGTCCACGGCCGTGCACGAGCTGGACCTGGCCACCGGGCGACGCCGAGTCGTGTCGGCCGAAGCGGGACTCAACATCACGCCCACCTATACGCCGGAGGGGGGTATCGTGCTGGCCCGCTCCACGGGCACCAGCACCGAGATTTTTCAGCTGGGGCGGGGGCAGCTGACCCGCACGGGGGGCGGTGATGCGTTGAACCCGAGCTTCTCGCCGGACGGCCGCTGGATGGCGTTCGAGGCGACACCGCTCGGCCAGCAGCAGATCTACGTGCAGCCGACGGATGGAGGGAGGCCACGCCTGATCAGCCGATACGTGCACGGCGAACGGGGATCGGCCGCGGGGCCCGACTGGTCTCCGCTCGGGGATCGAATCGCCTTCGCCGCCTGGGTAGACAACATGTTTCAAATCTTCGGCGTGAACCCGGATGGCACGGATCGCCGCGCGCTGACCTCGCGCGGGAACAACGAGGACCCTGCGTGGGCGCCCGATGGGCGTCACATCGTCTTCGCCTCGACGCAGCGGCAGGGCAGAGGGCTGTGGATCCTGGACACGGTGACGGGTCGCACGCGGATTCTGTCCTCTGGACGGGTGGATGAGGTGCCGGACTGGTCACCTCCGATTCCTGCTCCTTGAACCGAAAAGGAATGGATCGGATATGCTTGCAATCGGAGCGGTCCGCAGTAGCTTGTGACGACGTTGGGAGGAATGGGATGGGCGGTGGATTCCCGCCTGCACATGCTGTAGCCGCACACGCGCCGAAGTCCGCAACCTTCGGCCCCGCAAGGAGGATCTGAATATGCGGCGTATACGCCCTCATGCCGGGACGCTCCTGTTGGTCGTTCTGGCTCTCGCCTGCAGTCGCAATCCGGAACCGGAACCCGTGGAGCCCGAACCGGTGGAGACGGTCGACACCACCGACGATGCGGCGGCGGAGGCCGCGCGTCGCGAAGCAGAGGCTAACCGCCTGTGCGAGCGCGCGCTCGCCGCGATCGAAGCCGG
The DNA here is from genome assembly GCA_039586095.1 of Gemmatimonadota bacterium. GTDB lineage: Bacteria > Gemmatimonadota > Gemmatimonadetes > Palauibacterales > Palauibacteraceae > JBDHBD01. The sequence goes on along the minus strand of JBDHLB010000007.1, from coordinate 73,931 downwards.
CAACTTCGACGTCGCGCGTGACCTGTATCGCCAGGTTCAGCGCGAGTATCCGGGAACGACATGCGCGGGCACGGCCGACGCAGCCCTCACTCGTATCGAGTCGCTCGAGGCGATCGTGGCGCGCGTCCACTTCGAGTTCGACAAATCGCGGATCACGGACGAAGCTGCCGAGGTTCTGCAGCGCAAGGCGGACGCGTTGCGGGCTCACCCCGGGGTCACGCTCACGATCGAGGGCCACTGTGACGAGCGGGGCTCGCTCGAGTACAACATGGCTCTCGGGATGCGCCGCGCCGAGTCGGTTCAGCGCTACCTCGGAAGCCTGGGGCTCGACACGTCGCGTTTCCGCACCGTGAGCTTCGGGGAGGAACGGCCACTGGTCCCGGAGAGCAATGAGGCCGCCTGGGCCATGAACCGTCGGGGCGAGTTCATCGTCGTAGACCCGGGCGACCTGTGAACCGGCCGCTGATTCTCGGGCTCTGCGTCGGACTGCTCGGCGCCGGCTGCGCCACGAAGGGTGACGTGGCCAGCCTCGAGCAGACCATGGCGTCGGAGATGCAGCAATTGCGTGCGGACCAGGAGCGACTCCTGGCCCAGCTGATCGGTGCCGCCTTCGACAGCATTGACGCGACGGAGCGTCGAGCCATGACCGGGATGGGAGAGTCACAGCGGCAGTTCGACGAACTACGAGAGCAGCTGCTCCGCCTCGTCGAGTTGACGAGCCAGAACAACCAGCTCTTGAACGAGCTCTATGCCAGCCGTGGGAGCGTGCCCGGGGGCGACACGCCGACGGCCGTTTCGCGACCGACAGGAAGCGGGACAGTCGGATCCGACGAGGCGAGCATGTTCTACTCTGCGGCGCAGCAGCAATTCGGGCGAGGCGCGTACGAGACGGCGCGGGCCGGTTTCCAGGATTTTCTGGAGAATTATCCGGACCACGAACTGGCGCCCGACGCCCAGTATTTCCTGGCCGAGACGTACGCGGCGGCGAACGAGGCGGAAACCGCGCTGACAGAATACGGACGAGTGCTCGAGCTGTACCCTGATTCCCGGCGTGCGCCCACGGCGCTGTACAAGAGCGGCATGATCGAGCTCGAGAGTGGCAACGTCGCGGAAGCCAGGAACAACTTTTCCCGCGTGCAGCTCGGTTACCCGAACAGCCCCGAGGCGGAGCTGGCCGCGGATCAACTGCGACGGCTGGGCGGCTGAGCGGACTGTGGATCCGCGAAGTCGCCTCGTCGGCTCGCGTGCTGCACGACATATCGGACCGATCCCTTGCGATGTCCAAGCTGCGACCATCCTGAAGATCGCGTCGTAGACTCGCGCACGAGTCGACACGGTCGAGCCATACGGCGGCGACGCGAGTGCCTTTCCTGCGGCCGCCGATTCACCACGTACGAGCAGGTTGAAGAGGAGCCGCTCGTAGTCCAGAAGCGCGAAGGGGCGATGGAGCCCTTCGACCGCGCGAAACTCCTGGCCAGCATCCAGATCGCGTGCGCCAAAAGACCCGTCAGCATGGCCGAGATCGAGGCGCTGGTCGACCAGGTCGAAGACGAGCTGGAGGCGACCGATTCCCGCGAAGTGTCGAGCCGACGGCTCGGCGAGATGGTCATGTTGCGTCTGCGCGCCCTGGACCAGGTGGCCTACGTTCGCTTCGCTTCCGTGTACCGTAACTTTCAGGACACAGAGGAGTTCATGGAAGAAGTCCGGGAACTGTTACAGCGAGCTCGCTATCAGGCGGCGGGGCAGGCCGATCTGTTTGCCACCGATGAGGAGTCGGAGGAATGAAGTGGCGGATGGCGGGCGGTGGCGCCGAAATGCCGTTTCTCGACCACCTCGAGGAGCTGCGTTGGAGAATCCTGTGGACCCTCGCGGCGGTGACGGTCGGGTTCGTCGTGGGTTTCTTCCTCGTCTACCATTTCGACGTGATCGGCCTCCTGGAGCGTCCGATCCGCGCGCTTCTGCCCGGCGAGACCCTCAAGTACCTCAGTCCGACCACACCGTTCTTCGTCACGTTCAAGCTCGGCTTCTTCGCCGGGTTGATCCTCGCTCTGCCTGTGATCGCCTATCAGGCCTGGGCCTTCCTCTCACCCGCACTGTACGCTCACGAGCGGAAGTTCGTGGTGCCGGCGATCGCCATCGCCTTCGTACTCTTCCTGGCCGGCGTGGCGATGGCGTACTTCCTCGTGCTTCCTCTGGGCCTCCGGTTCCTGCTGACGTTCCAGGCGGAAGCCCTGCAACCGATGATCACGGTGGACGAATACCTGCGATTCGCGACCGGGCTCATCCTTGCATTCGGTGTGATCTTCGAGATGCCGGTGGTGCTCGTGTTGCTGGGTTTGCTGGGGATCGTGACGCCGGAAGGCCTGGCCAAGTATCGGCGCCACGCCGTCGTGGTGCTCGCTGTTCTGTCGGCGATGCTCACCCCGGCGGATCCCTATACCATGCTGATGATGATGGTGCCTCTGCTGTTCCTGTACGAGCTGTCCATATGGCTGGTCCGGGTCGTGGTACCGGGCGAGCGTAGCCGCGGCCCGGAAGTCGCGGCCGATGGACAGACCGCGGCCTGAGCGGATCGGACCACGCGAGCGGTAGCCACCCATCCCCCTACGGCGTACCGTACTAACGATGCCGACTGCACGCGTTCCGTTCCGCCTCTTTCTGGCTGCCGTCCTCCTGGCGGCTGCGGGCGGGAGCACCACGCTGCGCGGAGCGACCGTCCGAGGCCTCGGACGGTCGCTGATCGCGGTCGCGGACACCGACACCGTGGTCGCGGATACGGCGCCTGCGGACACGGTTCCCCCGGATTCCGTGACGGCGGACACGATCCCCCGGCCGGACACCCTACGCCGGGACACGCTCGATCGGATTGGCGCTCCCGGCGACACTACCCCGACCGACACGCTCGCCGCCGATCTGGACACGAGGCGGGCGGCGCTGGGTGGCGGCGATTTTCCAGAGCCGGACGACTTCTTCAACGAGCTTTCAGCTCTCGCCGGCTACCGAGTCGTCGAGTATCGCGCCCGCCGAGTCGAGCTGGACGTGGAGCAGGAGACCGTTCGGCTGGATGGAGAGGCGCAGGCGAACTACACGGCGTCCGTCCTCGAAGCGGATTCGATCACCTATCGCGCGGGGGTGCAGTTCATCTCGGCACGCGGCAACATCAAGCTGGCCAGCCAGGGGATGAAGGAGGTCACCAGCGACTCGGTCCTCTACTACGACGTGTCGCAACTCAAGGGGACTATCCTGGACGCCCGCACGGCATTCGCCGAGCGAGGTGCGGAGTGGTATGTACGCGGGACGGCCACGCCCCGGGGCGAGACGACCGTGTTTGTCGAGGCGGGCTCGTTCACGTCCTGTGAGTACGACGAGCCGCACTACTTCTTCAAGGCCGGGCAGATCAAGGTCGTGTCGGAGAACGTGATCGTTGCATGGCCCGTGACCCTCTATATCCAGAACGTCCCGGTGATCTGGCTTCCGTTCTTCGCGCAGGACATCCGTCCGGGCCGGCGGAGCGGATTTCTGCCGCCGCGCTTCGGTTTCAACGACATCCTGGGCGGCTCCGACTTCAACAGGCAGATATCGGATTTCGGGTATTACTTCGCGCTCAACCCCTACACGGACGCGCAGGTCACCATCGACTGGTTCAGCGGCAACTTCACGCGGTTGAACGGCGCGTTCCGCTATAAGGTCCTGAAGAAGTTCTTCCAAGGAAACGTTCTGGGGAGCTACAGCTTCGGGGACAGGGGGAACAGCCTCGAGTTCCGCGCCAGCCACGACCAGGAGATCGGTCCGTCCACCGATTTCCGCGTGAATGCCGCGTTCGTCCAGGACACGCGTCTGTTTCAGGATCAGAGCTTCGACCCCAGACAGCAGACCCAGACGATCGACTCGGACTTGGGTTTCAACCACCGGTTCTCCTTCGCCAGCATGTCGCTCAGCGCGAGACGTCGTCAGTTCCTGGGTGATCAGACGGGACGTGTCGACCTCACGCTGCCCCAGCTGCGTCTCAACTTCTCTCCGGTCACGCTCTTTCGGGCGCCGGCCACACGCGCCGGACCGTTCAACAACCTGACCCTGAGTGGGTCGGCGGACTTTACACGGCAGAGCCTGAGCCGGGAGGCCTCCGATGATCAGACCAACACGCGGGGGGGTGCGGCCAGCAGCCTGCGGCTCGGTGCTCTGACCCTGTCCGGGAACGGAAATGTCGATGATCAGAGGACGACCCCGGTGGATTCGCTCGGCGTGGAGCTGCCTTCGACCGGGCAGACGACGATCACCTACGGAGGGGCCGCCTCCTATCAACTGGATCTCATGGGCAGCACGACGTTCCGCCCCAATGTGAGCATCAATGCCTCCGCGTTTCGCTCGTCGGACACGGACGGGTTCGTCAGCGCGCCCAGTCGTCTGAGCGTGGGTGCTTCGCTTTCCACCGATGTCTTCGCCTTTCTCCCATCATTCGGGCCGTTCACGCGCATCCGGCACAAGGTGTCGCCTCGCCTCTCATGGGCGTACTCGCCGGAAGTATCGGTCGCCGACTCGCTGCTCGACATTCCTGGCTTTCCCGGCGCAGCGGCCAGCGAGCGCCACACGCTCAGCCTCACGATCAACCAGACGTTCGAGGCAAAGATGCCTCGCTCGGAGCCGGAGCCGCCGGACCAAGCCGACGACACGGAACGGACGACCGAGACCCGCGCGGGGGACGACACGGGCGGCGAAGAGCTCGACGCGGAGACAATCTCAGGAGGCCGGACGGAGACGGGCGCAGCGGCGCAGGAGCCGGTTGAAGATGAAGGCGCGGCTGACCGCGAGGAGCAGGAGGGAGCAGAAGCAGCGACTCAGGACACGACCCTCGTCGAGCCGGGACAGGAGGATGCGGACACGGTGACGGTGGGCCGGGGACGTTTGCTGGACCAGCCGTTCAAGCCGCGGCCGCGAAGCAATGAACGCAACGTGGTGCTGCTGGCGATCAACAGCTCCTCGCTCGATTTCGACTTTACGAAGAAGAACGAGCCGCTCCTCGTGACCGATCGGTGGCGTCACGGAATCAGCTCGGATCTGCTGCGAGGCCTCTCGCTGAACCTGACCCTGGACCTGTTCGAGGGTACGGGCGAGGACCGCAAGTTCAGTCTGTTCCTCCAGGAGCTCACGGGGAGCTTCAGCTTCAGCTCCGAGCGGGGATTGGCCGGTATGTTCGGGCTCGGCGATGGAAGCTCACGCCGGGCGAGGGATCCAGGTCGGCGGATCCATCAGGATGTCGATTCGCGCTACCGTTTGAGCGGCTTCGAGGACCGCGAAGTAGATCCACTCGAGGACGTCGGTGGCGCGGGTCCCTGGACTCTCTCCTTGGTGTACTCGCTTCGTCGCGTGCGAGCGGAGGAGCCCGGTCAGGATCGACAGTCGCTTGGTGCCCGGCTCGCCCTGCGGCCCACTCCGAACTGGCGGCTGCAATGGCGAACGCTGTACGACCTTTCGGAAGGCGAGTTCGGTGAGCATCTGATCACTTTGGACCGAGACCTCCACCGCTGGCAAGCCTCTTTTGTCTTCTCCCGTGCGCCCAACGGGAACTTCCTGTTTTCCGTCCGTGTGAACCTCCGCGACGCCCCCGACCTGAAGCTCGATTACGACGAACAGATCCTGAATCGATAGGGGGCGACGGCTGGCCGGTTCCTTGCGCCTGACTCCCGTGCCCCAGTGCGCTGGAAGCCGAAGAATACCAGCCTTTTAGAGCCGGTTAGAGATGACGAGCTTCAGGGATCTGGTGGCCGAGGGGCGCCGTCTCGAGCAAGCCGGCGACCTCACGGGTGCCATTGCGCAGTACTCGAAAGTGATTGCCCTGCAACAGGGTACGGTCACCGGTGTCGATCCGGGTCTCTACAACCGGGTCGGTGATCTGTACCTGCGGACAGGCGATCTCTCTCGGGCCGTTGGCGCGTACGAAGCGGTCGTGGACCTGTACGAGCGGCAGGAGCTCTATCCGAACGCGGTTGCACTGTGCAAGAAGATCTTGCGCAACGCGCCCGATCAGGTACACGCGCACCGCCGAACCGGTCGTCTTCTAGCCCGATCGGGTCTCCCGGCAGAGGCCCGACAGTCCTACGCCGAGTACGCACGGGCGTTGCAGAACGATGGCCACGCCGATGAGGCGCTCGGGGCGCTCGAAGAGCTATACGAGTTGATCCCGGACGACGAGACGCGCGACTTCCTCATCGAGGCGTACGTGGACTCGGGTCATCACGAGAAAGCGGTGGACGAGCTCCTCGAACTGTGGCACGAACGGGTGGAAGGCACGACGGACGCGTCCGCGATCCGCGATCGGATCATCGCGATCGATCCGGGTGCCGATCCCCTGGGTGTGGAGATGGCTCGCAGCGGCGCCGCGAGCCCCGGCGCGCGAGGAGCAAAGACGGGTGTGGGCGTGCAGGCCGCACGCAGCCGGGGAGCCGGCGAATGAAGGCGAGGCGTGGAGTCGGTCGTCGAGGGTCTGCGGATCCCGTGACTCGCCTGAAGAACCGGGCGCGACGGGAGGAGCACCGAGAGCATTGGACGAAAGCCCTCGAGCTCTATAACGAGGCCATCGCTGTCGGCGATGCGGAGGACTCGCCGGCGATCGACGTCAGTCTCTACAACCGCATCGGGGATATCCATCTGAAGCTCGGGAAGCGTGAGAAGGCGGTCTCCTTCTACGAGCATTACACCGAGCAAGACCTTCACACCAGCGCGATCGCGCTATGCAACAAAGTCCTCCGCATCCTCCCCACGCGAGTGGGCATCTATCTACACCTGGCACGCCTCCATGCGGCGACCGAGCTGGATGCAGACGCCCGGCTGCATTATCAGCGCTTCCTGGTCGAGATGGAGAAGTTGGGGCACGAGTCCGAAGCGATCGAGGCGCTCGAGGACTCCGTGAGGGCGACGGGAGATGCGCCCGCCCTGAAGGCCTTACTGGAATGGATCGTCGAGACGGGAGGGGAAGAGGCCGAGGGGCGGCTGAAGTCGCTACGCGGACATGCAGAGCTCGGCCAAGGCGACGTGCAAGCCGTCGATGCGGCTGTCGCCGCGCTCAAGAGTTGGGCACCGGCAGACGTGGGGCCTGATTCGATCGACGATATCGCCGCGGAACTCTCCGATCCTCCGGCAGCGACCGTCGTGACCGGCGCGCTGGATGAACTGGTTGCCGAGCTCGACGATGACTCGCTCACGACGTCGGAGGACGACGGGTCGGATACATCGTCCGTCAGCCTCGACGCCGAGCCGGCAGTCGAATCTGAGCCACCGGCCCCGGAAAGCGACCCGCCATTGCCGGAGAGCGAGCCCCTGGTTTCCACGCTCGAGCCCGTACTCGCCGATCTGGCGGACGACCTCGACCGTGCCCCCGTTCAGGACCTTGGCGACGGGTTCGGGACATCTGAGGTTGGGAGCGATCCGATCTCACCGGCCGTGGTCGAAGCCGATATGCCGGCCGAGGTCGTGGATTCACTCCCTGAACGAGAACGCATCACTCTGCCTCCCCCGTTCCCGGTCCAGAGGGATCTGGAACCTCCGGTTTTCGACGCGATCGGCAGAGAGGAGCCACTACGAGCGCCCGAGCCTGAGACGCTCGAGCCACCTGTCTGGCACTATCTGACGCGGGCTATCGTGCACGCGCCTGCCCGTCCCGAGAGCACGGAGGCCCCTCTGACGCCCGCCAGCTGGTCTTTGTTCCCGGTCGAGGGCGTCGCTCAAGAGCCGGGAGTCGGACCTGCAGCGCGTCGGCCGCATTGGGCCGACAGTAGAGCGCCGACCGAGGGGTCGCCTGCGACGTTTGCCTTCTCGGCTGTTCCGTTGCTCATGCCTGACGAAGTCGAACCGAGCTCCTGGCGGATCGAAACGCCCACAGCTCTTACCTCAGGCTCCCACACCATAGAGGTCGCGCCGGAGCTGGAGCGTGTCGAGGGGGCGGTCCACGAATCTCCGAACGGTCCGTCGATGTGCCGGTTCGAGGGCGAGGTTCCCGAGCCCATCTCGGCTATCGATCAACTCGCTCCTTCGGTGCCGTCCGATCTGTTCCGATCGGAGAGTGTCACGAAGCTGGACGGGCCGGTGCCGTTCGAACTGCCTTTCGAGGTTGAGCTTGAACGCGAGGAACGGCCGACCAATGGCGGGCCCAGCCTGGGGGAGTTGCTCACGGCCCTGCGGCATGGCTCCGGCGCCATGGAAGTCGCCGCGACGGGATCCGACTCGTCGGTCACGACCGTACCCCTGCACTTCGTCTTGACTCCGCCTGCGCTGGAACTGTCCGAGGAGTCCGTTCTGCCCGACGTCGTGTCCGCTGAGAGCCTCGGACTCGCAGGGTTGGCACGGCCAGAGGCAGGTCGCCGGGTGGACCTCGATCCCTGCGAGCGTGATTCCATTCACCACGCACCTGTCACGCCTTCCACTTCGCTACAGGTCGAAGAAGGAGAGTCATCCACCGAAGAGTCCGAGGCCGTTGGGCACGGAGATCTCGCCCGCTTTACCGAGGTCGCCGAGCCACTCGCTGAACTGCCACGGCCCCTCCAACTGCACGGCCCCCTCATCGACGGAGCCGAGGCGGATTGCGACCCCTTCGAAGAGCAACTCGAGATCGGGATTCGATTCAGAGGGCAGGGTGAGCTGGAACAGGCCATGGAGGCGTTCGGGCTCGCTCTCGCCAGTCCCGCGGCGCTGGCAGACGCCTGGAGTCATTTCGTGGACTGCCGCACCGAGCTGGAAACTCGAGCGGTTGCTGCTGCAGCGGAAGCCGCTCGCGATGTGGAGCCGGTGGCGGAGCCGGATCCGGATGGGGAGCCGGCGGCGGCGATGGCCGAGGCGCCTCCGGATGTCGGACCCGAGCTCGAGCCTGAGCCTGCAGCGCTCGAACCGACCGTCGAGTTGGCATCCGAGCTCGGACGGGAACCGGAAGAGAAGGCCGCCGAGCTGGCACCGGAGCGTCCCGTCGAAGAGTCTTTGCCCGAGTGCGAAGCGATCGAGGGTCCGGTCGAGCCCGAACTACCGCTCGAGCCGGAAGCCAGCGAGGCTTCTCTGGAGCCCGCACCCGAGGACGAACTCGAAGCGATCGAAGCAGCCGTCGAGGAGGACAGCGAGCCCGCCCGTCCGATCGAGCCAGCGATCGAGCCAGCACCCGAACCGGCACAGGCCGCCGAGGCACCCCCGCGGCCTGTGCCGGCTCAAGCCTCCATCGATCCGGTGGAAGATCCCTTCCTCAAGTTCGTGCAGACCGCGCCGCTCAGAGCGCTGCCGGCGGCGTTCGACGAGCTTGACCGTCGAGGAGAGCACGAAAAAGCGATACTGATACTCGATCGGCAGCTCGCGGCCCAGCCGGACGATCTGGGACTCCTGAAGCAGCGGGCTCGAATCGCCGGCCAGTTGGGACGGAAAACCGAGGCCGTGGACGGATACCTCACCGTGGCGGCCAACGCCGAATCCGTTGCCGACATCGAGACGGCTCGGTGGGCGTACGGGCAGGTGCTGCAACTCGAGCCCGAAAACGGTCCGGCGCTTGCAGCCATCGAGGAGGTCGGTTCGAGCGAGACCGCTGCCATATCGGCAGAGGCTCGGAAGGACGCCATGATTGACTCGAGATTCAGCCCATCGATCAGCGCGGGAATCGCGGCGACCCGCCCGCCGCCGCCACCGCAACACACCGCCACCGCACCCATAGGGGTGGAGCCGGAAGTCCGCCCCTACGACGGAGTTGCGGGGGGTACTGAGGCGACGCTCGACTTCGAGAAACTGGTCTCGGAGTTCCGGGCCGAGCTCGCGGAGACGAACGTGGAGGCCGACACGCGTTCCCGCACGGAGTTGGGTGCGAACCTCAAGTCGATGGGTCTCCTCGATGACGCGATCCGCGAGCTTCAGGCGGCAATCCGCGAGCCCGAGGCGCCTCCGACCGCCTACGAGCTCCTGGGCGAAGCGTTCGTCGAGAAGGGTCAGGCGCGTGTGGCGACACGCATCCTCTCACGCGCGTTGGAGGAAGCCGGCCGCTCCGACCGGGAGATGCTGGGCGTGCTGTATCAGCTGGGCGTCGCGTACGAGACGGTGAACGAGTTCCAGCTCGCCCTCGATTGCTACGAGCGCGTGTTCAGCGTCGACATTGATTACAAGGACGTGAAGGACCGAATCAACACCTGCGCCAGGCTGGCCTGAGACCCCGGCGCCCGTTGCCGCTTCACCGGGCCACGCTGGTCCGACTCGCCTTCCTCTCCTTCGTCTCCTACATTTTCGCGCCGTTCCGCGCCGCGCAGCCACGGAGGTGTGGCCGCCGACCGACGACCCGGCTCGAGAGATGCTTGAAACCACATCATCCGCGCTGTCCGCAATCAGAGCGCCCATCCAGACTCGCCTGGAGCAGGTGGCGGCAGAGCTGACCGCACTGATCCCTGCGGACTTCGAGGCCATCGAAGAGGTCAACAAGTACCTGTTCTCGGGACACGGAAAGCTCTTCCGGCCGACGCTTCTGCTGCTGGCCAGCGAGCTCGGTGGGCGTGCTTCCGCCGACGGCGTCAAACTGGGAGCCATCGTAGAGCTGCTGCATGTCGCCACGCTCGTCCACGACGACTCGGTGGATCATTCCGTGCAGCGCCGTGGAATGCCGACCGTCAACGCTCGGTGGACGCATCAGGTCGCGGTGATCATGGGCGACTACCTCTACTCGCGCGCGGTGATCGAGATCACGGCGCTCGGCGACCTCGAGGCGATCGCCATGCTGGCGAATACCGCGAATCGTATGACGATCGGTGAAATGCGGCAGCTGGTGTCGCACGATGCCTTGGGATTCTCTTCGGAGGACTATCGACTCCTGTGCGAGGCCAAGACGGCGTCGCTCATGTCTACGGCCTGCGAACTGGGGGCGATGTCGGGCGACCCGCGCTTCCGCGCCGAAATGAAGGCCTACGGGTACCACCTCGGCATGGCCTTTCAGATTGCCGATGACCTGCTAGACTATACCGCGTCCGCCTCGGTCACCGGGAAGCCGAGCGGCCTGGATCTGCGGGAGCACAAGGTCACACTGCCCCTCATAGCTGCATTGCCTCGGATGGGGGCCGCGGAGCGGGCTCGGGTGGAGGAGCTGTTCGCGGATCCCGAGCCGACCAGCGATCTTGTGGAGGCGGTGATCGAGGCGGTCGAGACCTTCGACGGCCTCGCCGTGGCCCGCGACGAAGCCGAACGCATGGCGGGGCGCGCGCGCACACAGCTCGATGCGCTCCCGGACGGGGCGGCGCGGGACGCCCTGGGTATGGCGGTGGACTACGTGGTCAACAGGGAACGATAGTGTCAGACCTGGGACTCAGACGAGAGAAATCGGCTCGCCGAATCGTGGGCATCATTGCCGGCGGGTTCATCCTGGGGGCTCTGGTAACGGAGCTCGTCGCCCGCGTGCTACCCCCCAGCGCTGCTAGACAGTTCTTCATTACCACTGTATCGGCCTCGCTCGGCCCCCTCACGGTCGACCTGCAGGTGATCGCCTTGACGCTCGGCCCGCTGATTCTCCGCGTGAATTTCCTGAGCGCAGTCGGTATCCTTCTGGTCGCCTGGTTCGCGCGCTCGCTGCTATAGCGCGACAGCGGCGCTGGCGGTCGGCGCGCAACGAGGGTCAATCGGAGGAGAGAATGTTTGGATTGGGAATCTGGGAGCTGCTGGCCATCTTCATGGTCGTATTGCTCCTCTTCGGCGCGAAGCGTCTACCCGAGATCGGCGGATCCCTGGGGAAGGGGATCCGAGAGTTCAAAGACTCCATCCGAGAGGTGGAGGGCGAGGTGAAGGGGGAGATTGGCGGTCCGACCAACGATGAGACGCAGTCCTCGTCTACCTCTGGCTCGACCGGCTCACCTCCCGCCTGAGGGCGGCGGTCGCTGGCGGGCCGGCGACAGCGCGCGGCGCTAGACGCCGGCAGCCGCAGCGGCAGCCGCCAGTTGGTCCCTGAAGTCGATCACGTCCGCGTTCTCTCGCAGTGCGTCGAGCCACTGCTGCACGTAAATCTGGCGTCGCTGGAAGGTCATCTGCTGGCGCAGGCTCTCTCTAATCTGCTCGAACTCATCTCTCGTAACCGTCGTCTTGTCAACAACCTGTAATATAGCGAGAAAATCGCCTGCGTCGACGACGCCGCTGAGTTCGCCGGCCTCCAGACCGAACGCTACGCCGATCGCTTCCGTGCCCTGACCGAGACCGGGCACGAACTCCAGCCGGCTGAAGGTCACGCTGTCCCGCATGACCCAGCCGGGACGCTCGGCGAATTCTTCAAAGGTGGCGCCGGCCTCGAGCGCCTCCACGACCCCGCCGACAAGCTCGCGGGCTCGCTCCTTCCGCTTCTCTGCGAGCAGCCGTCGCTCGATGTCACTTTCCACCTCCTCCAGCGAATACACGCCGGCCGGTGCGCGATCCAGGAGCTCCAGGACGTGATAGGCCGTGGGCGTCTGGAAGAACTGGCTCAAGTCCCCCGGGATGGTCTCCGGGTCCAGGGCCCATTCGACCGCCACCCCGAGAGCTCCGGCCCCCGGAACAAACCCGGACCCCTCGGTGAGCACGACGTCCCGCCTCACTTCGATCCCGAGCGAGTCCGCGGCCGTCACCAGATCGGCCATGAGTGCGACGCCCTCCAGCTCGTCCATCGCATCGAACACGACGTCTTCCGTCACGGGCGAGACGTCTACGGGAACGAGAATGCGGTGCAAACTGACGGTATCGCTCGACCGTGAATCCACACGGATGAGTTGATGACCAAATGGTGTGAGCACGGGCTCGGCCACGCGTCCCACACGGGTCGAGAAGGCCAGGTCCTCGATCGCCGGGTCGAGCTGCCCGCGCACGCGCGGGCCGAGGTTTCCGCCGTTCTCGCGCGTGGCCGAATCGGCAGACGCGGCACGGGCCACATCCTCAAAGGTTGCCTCGCCCGAGGAGATGACCTGGTAGAGCGAGTCCGCTCGCTGGCGCGCGGCAGCCGAATCGGCGGCCGAAGGCAGGAAGGGGAGGCTGACCAGGTTTACAGTGGCCGTGGCCGGTTTCGCGAAGTCGTCCTGACGCTCACGGTAGTCGGCACGAATCTCCGCGTCCGTGACCTGGACCGCGGTGTCCGCGACCTCGACGGCCGGATCGATGCTGAGCAGCCGCACCGTGACGGTCTCACGGCTATCCCGGAACGACTGCCACAATTCCGCGTCCGATACGACGACGCCGTCTGCGACCATGTTGATCAGCCGCTCGCGCGGCAGCGTCTCTCTATAATATCCCTCCAGCTGCAGCAGGAGCGTCTCGTCGACGGCCGGCCCGACGAAGTACTGCCGGTACTTCTCGATGTCGAACTGTCCATCGGTCTGAAAGGCCGGGTGTGTCTGGAACTCCGGCGGCGGCTGGTTGCGAAACGCGTCGCGGATCTCGCGGTCGGATATGCGGATTCCCAGGCGGTCGATCTCCTGTTCGAGCAGGATGCCGGAGATCATCTCGTTCCACGCCCCCTCCCTGACAAGTCGCACCTCTTCGTCCGTGAGACCGGACGGACGCTGTTGCCTGGCGAGCGCGAGCTGATTCTGGAGGTACAGGTTCCACTGCGAGTAACGCACGTCCCGCCCGCGGACCGTCGCGACCACCGGGTTCGCCTCCGCGACGCCGGCTCCGCCTCGACTTGTGACCCAGTCGAGCACCAGCCAGCCCACGAACGCGATGGACAGCACCAGCATCACCCACTTCGCGCTGTCGCGCATCGACCGCATTACCATCTTGGGATCCTTACCTCCCCGTCTGTCTGATTGCGCAGGCCTTGCACAAAAGCCAAGCGGCCGGAGGCCGGCCGCGGAGTTCCCCTGTCGAAGGCCCGAAACGTATCCGCGCCGCCCTGGACCTCGCAAACGAGCGACTCATCGGATTCGCATCTGAAAAAGCCGGTCCGTAAGTTTTTCATGTTCGAGTTGTCGTATACCCGGAAGTGTCCGGACTGCTTCCCTTCATGAGTATGTCTCTGAACGCGACATTTACAGACGATATCCGGTCTCTCGAGCGACGGGTCGCTGGCGATCCCGCCGGTCTCGTTTTCGCACGCCTTGCCGACGCATACCGCAAGGCCGGGCTCCTCAGCCGAGCGCTCGAAGTCGTCGATCGAGGTCTGCACCGTCATCCCGACTACCTCAACGCGCGTCTGGTGCGGGCTCGAGTGCTGCGCGATCTGGGCCGGAGAGCGGATGCCGTGAGCGCCTTCGAAGCCGTCCTCGAGATCGATGTGTCCAACCAGGTGGCCCTGCGCGCGCTCGGCGACCTGGCGGGAGAGGCGGGTGACTTCGAGGTGGCTCGCGACTGGTACGCCCGGCTTCTGGAAGCGGAACCTTTCGCGGAGGAGCCGGTCAGAGCCCTGCTGGACCGTCTCCCCACCTCGGCGGAGTCCCCATCCCCCTCGCGAGACGCAGTGGCGCACGCCGAAACTCGGCGGGTCGAGCCGCTGGCGCCGGAAGCGGAATCCACGCCGGCAGGCGAAGCCGCGCCTGCAAGGAAACCCGCGGCGGGAGCCGAGACCGCGCCACAACAGGCCCCGGTTCCACGGACGGGCGAGGGGCCCACGAGTGAATCAGCGGGCGGAGCGATGCCCGAACCAGCGGAGGCGGTCGTGGGAGAATCGGGTGGGGAGATGCGCGAAGAAGCGGTCGACGAGCTGGAAGCGGTCGCTCGGGAGACCGGAGGTGCAGCCTCCGAGACCGCTCCGGGGGACGAAACCGATGACGTTGTCGAAGGCGAGAAGGGAGAAAAGGACCGCGAGATGAGGTCGGAGAGACCCACCGACGAGCTCGTCACCCCGACGCTGGCGGATCTCTATCTGCAGCAGGGTCTGATCGACGAAGCGGTCCGGATCTACGAGCGCCTCGTGGCCCGCCGGCCCGACGACCTCGAGCTGGCCGAGAAGTTGAAGGCTGCACGAGCCCGGGTGGCCCGCCGATCCTCGACTTCGGCTCCGCAGGCCAAGACTCCCAAAGCGGTGCCGGAAGAGGCGCGAGAATCCGCGAGCCCAGCGGCTCATGCGGCGCGTACGGCGCACGAGGAGGCGCCCACGGGACCCTCGATCCGTCGATACCTCGACGACCTGCTCGAAGGACGCCCTGCCGGAGACCCGTCTGAGGGGAGCGGAGGATCCCGGTTCGAGCGTTGGCTAAGAGCCATTCGGGGAGTGTGACAGCTTGCGGATCGGGGTGGTGAACGGCCCGAAGCTCAACCTCCTCGGGCAGCGCGACCCGACCCATTACGGACGAAAGACGCTGCCCGAGATCGAGGCTATGCTCGCCGAGCGTGCCCGGTCCCGCGATGTCCGGCTCGATTTCTTCCAGGCCGATGACGAACCGGCGCTGGTGGATTGGATCGCGAGTCGGGCGTCTTCCGTCGATGGCTGGCTGGTCAACGCAGGTCGTTTGACGCATACCGGCCGGGCTCTCCGTGAGGCGCTCGGCTCCGCCGGACGACCGTTCGTCGAGCTCCATCTCTCCAACGTGTACAGCCGGGAGCCGTTCCGTCATACATCCCTGCTGGCGGATCTGGCGGTCGGAGTGATCGCCGGGTTCAAGGAGAACAGCTACCTGTTGGCGCTCGACGCCCTGATCGAGCACCTGGAGGGCTAGCGGTGGAGACCGGGACCGCCGCAGCGACGCTCTATACGTCACGACTGGACCGCTTACGCCTCAAGTTTCGCGACATCGGCCTGGATGGCCTGCTCGTGGGTCGGCCGGCCAACGTGCGGTATCTGTGCGGATTCTCGGGATCGAGCGGTCTCCTCCTCGTCCTCGCCGATGATGCCGCGTACCTGATCACGGACTTTCGCTACGAAGAACAGGCAGCCGCGGAACTGCCTCCAGCTGCCACCTTGTGGCTTGCCCGTGACGGGCTGTTCGATGAACTGGCCGCCCGACTGAATCAGCGGGGAGCCGACCTGGACCTCGGGTTCGAGGGCGATGAGCTGACCGTACGGTCGAGTCGCGAACTGCGAGAGAAGGCGGCGCGAGCGCACTGGGAGGAGACGGCCGACTTCGTCGCGCAGCTCAGAGCCGTGAAGGGTGCGCACGAGGTGAGCCTGCTCGAGACGGCCGGGGCGTTGGCCGAACGCGCGCTGCAGGCCACGCTCGGCACGATCGAGGAGGGGATGACGGAACGGGAGCTCGACGCCGAGCTGCAGTATCGGTTGCGGCGCGAAGGATCCGGCCCGTTGCCCTTCGAGCCGATCGTAGCGAGCGGCCCGAGAAGCTCTTTGCCCCACGCCGCGCCTGGAGAGAGGCAAATTCGAGAGAAGGATCTGCTACTGCTCGATTTCGGAGCCT
This sequence comes from Gemmatimonadota bacterium, assembly GCA_039586095.1. Taxonomy (GTDB): domain Bacteria; phylum Gemmatimonadota; class Gemmatimonadetes; order Palauibacterales; family Palauibacteraceae; genus JBDHBD01. Next base: position 57,630 of record JBDHLB010000007.1, on the reverse strand, counting down.
CGGTCGAGGGATACGTGTCCGATATCACTCGCACGTTCGTCCTGGGTCGGGCCCGCCCCTGGCAGGTGGAGATCCACGAGGCGGTGTTGGAGGCGCAGGCGGCCGCGCTCGAGGTGCTCGAGCCGGGGCGTCCAGCGAGCCAGGTCGATGAAGTGACGCGCCAAGTGTTGGCGGCGCGTGAGCTCGGCGATCGGTTCGGACACAGCACGGGGCACGGAATCGGGCTCGAAGTGCATGAGGCGCCACGGCTTGCGCGCCGCTCCGACGATGTGCTGGAGGCGGGCCACGTGGTCACGATCGAGCCGGGCGTGTATCTTCCGGCTCAGGGCGGGGTGCGGATCGAGGATGATGTGGTGGTGGACGCGCAGGGTCCGCGGCTGCTCACCCACCTGAGCCGCGACCTGATCGAGCTATAACAGAGTCTTTCGACGCATGGCCGACACATCTGATTTTCGCAACGGGATGGTGATCGAGCTGGACGCAACGCTCTTCACGATCACCTATTTTCAGCACGTGAAGCCGGGGAAGGGCGGAGCGTTCGTCCGGACAAAGCTCAAGAACGTCCTTACGGGTGCCGTACTGGACAAAACGTTTCGTGCCGGCGAGCGGGTCACGGAGGTTCGGCTCGAGCGTCGACCGATTCAGTACAGCTATCAGGACGGCGGGCTCTACTACTTCATGGAGATGGAGACGTACGAGATGATCCCGCTGTCGCCCGAGGCGATCGGCGAGGATCAGCTACAGTATCTGGAAGAGAACATGGTATGTGAGGGCCTGACACGGGACGGCAAGGTGCTCGCTATCGAGCTCCCCCAGCACGTGGAGCTCGAGATCGTCGAGACGGAGCCGGGCGTGCGCGGCGACACGGCGCAGGGTGGGACCAAACCGGCCAGACTGGTCACGGGAGCCGTCGTGCAGGTCCCCCTGTTCATAGAGATCGGGGACGTGATCCGCGTGGACCGCACGGTAGACAAGTACATCACGAGGGTCTCTTCATGAAGCGGATGGAGTGGATCCGGCGCCTTATGCGCGTCGTCGAAGAGTCGGACATCGATACGCTCGAGGTGTCGCGTTTTGGTACGCGGGTTCGAATCTCCAAGTCACCCGCCGTCCAGGTGGTCGGCACGGCCGGCGGGTCTTCGGCCGTGGCTCCAGCGAACGCACCGCCCCCTGCAGCGGGGAGCGGTGAAGCCGCGAGCCGATCGACGGGTGAGAGCGCGGCTGCCACGGAAGAGGTCGAGCTTTCCGGGTTGACGGACGAATCGGTCGCCGAGATCACCTCACCGATGGTCGGCACCTTCTACCGGTCACCGGCGCCCGATGCCCCGCCGTACGTGGAGGTCGGTGACCGGATCGTCGAGGGGCAGACGCTGTGCATTCTCGAGGCCATGAAGCTTATGAACGAGCTCGAGTCCGACGTGGCCGGGGTCGTGCGCGAAATCGCAGTACAAAACGCCGAACCGGTCGAGTACGGGGAGATTCTCTTCCGGATCGAGCGCGACGGCACCGGCTGAGCGACATTGTTCCGCAAGATCCTCATCGCGAATCGCGGAGAGATCGCGCTCCGAATCATCCGCGCCTGCCGTGAACTGGGCATCCCGACGGTTGCCGTCTACTCGGAGCCGGATCGTGACTCGCTCCACGTGCGCTTCTCCGACGAAGACGTTTGCGTGGGGCCCGGACCAAGCCGCGACAGCTACCTGAACGTGCCCCAGATCATCGCCGCGGCCGAGGTCACGGGTGCCGAGGCGATCCACCCCGGGTACGGCTTCTTGGCCGAGAACGCCGAGTTCTCGGAAATCTGCGCCCGCACGGGCATCACTTTCATCGGACCCACCGCTGAGCAAATCCGGCGAATGGGGGATAAGGCGGAGGCGCGCCGCACCATGCAGGACGCGGGTGTTCCAGTGGTCCCCGGGTCGGGCGGCCCGCTCGACGACTCGAAAGCCGCGCTCGAGGAGGCGAAGCGGCTGGGATTCCCGGTCATCATCAAGGCCACGGCGGGCGGTGGCGGCAAGGGGATGCGGGTCGCATTCAACGAAGAGGAGTTTCAGCGCGCGTTCCCGATGGCGCGTAAGGAAGCCGAGGCCGCGTTCCACGACGACACGGTCTATCTGGAGAAGTTCCTGGAGCGACCGCGACACGTAGAGATCCAGATTCTCGGCGACCAACACGGTCGCGTGCTCCACCTGGGCGAACGGGACTGCTCGCTGCAGCGGCGACACCAGAAGCTGGTCGAGGAGGCGCCGAGTCCCGCCGTGTCCGACGAGTTACGCACGGCCATGGGGGAGGCGGCGGTCAAAGGGGCCCGTGCCATCGGCTACGAGGGGGCGGGCACGGTCGAGTTCCTCCTGGACGAAGGCCGTTTCTATTTCATGGAGATGAACACGAGGATTCAGGTCGAGCACCCCGTGACGGAGCTGGTCACGGCGACGGACCTGGTCAAGTGGCAGATCAGGGTGGCCGCGGGAGAGGCGCTGGACATCCCCGAGTCCCTCGCCCTCCGAGGGCACGCGATCGAGTGCCGCATCAACGCGGAAGACCCGGAGCACGATTTTCGACCCTCGCCGGGCCAGATCACGACGTTTCACGCGCCCGGTGGACCGGGCGTGCGGGTCGATACGCACGTGTACGCCGGCTACCTGGTCCCCCCGTACTACGACTCGCTCCTGGCGAAGCTCATCGTCCACGGGAACACCCGGGAAGAAGCTCGAATCCGCAGCTACCACGCGCTTGAGGAGTTCATCATCGAGGGTGTGCACACCACGATCCCGTTCTTGCGGACGCTGCTGAGCCACCCCGATTTCGAGGCGGGTCGGGTAGACACTCGCTTTGTGGAGCGTTTCCAGGCCGGTCACGCCTGACGCGGGGGCTTGAAGGGCGGAGGCTTGAGGGAATGGGAGAACGTCAGCGTCAGGAAGCGCTTGGAATCGGGCTGGTGTTCCTCGGCCTGCTCCTGGTCCTGTCGGTCATCAGCCCGCTTCTGATCGAGCCTCCAACCAATCTCATCGGTCCCGCGGGTGCCGCTCTTCAGCGTGGCGGGTCAGCCGCGTTCGGCCTCGCCGCGGTGCTGGTGGCCGTGCCGGCCTTCGGCTGGGGGGTCCACCTGGTACACGCCATCAGCCGGGAGACCGCCTGGCGCGCGACGAGCCTGGCCCTCGGACTCCTGATCCTCGTTCCGATCGCGCATTGGCTGCTCGCGACGGGGGAGGACACGGTGGAGTCGGTCGGCTGGTGGGGTGGCATTGCCGGCGCGGTGCTGGTCACGGTGTTCGGTCGGTTCGGGACGGCTCTCGTGCTGATCGGTCTTGCCGTCGTGCTGATGGTCGGCACGCTCGGGATATCGACCCCGGCCGCCCTGCGATCCGCAGGCAGCTGGGCGCAGCAGGGCGTGCGGGGGGTCGCGCGGGGGTCGGTGTGGTTGTGGCGGACGGCGACCGACGCGTTCCGTGGGTCCGCCGACCCGCTCGCTTCCACTCCCTGGGAGGATGCGGATCTCGGCTCGGATGACGCGGACGCGGGTGCCGACGAGCTGTTACCGGAGGAGGACGTCGCCCGGGCGGAAGCCGAACCAGTGGCCCCCTCGGGGCCTGCCCTGTTCGATCCCGGTGACCTGTCGGAGACGGAGCTGACACCCATCTATCTTCTTGATGAGCCGGTCCGACGGTCCGCTGGCCTGGAGAAGCAGGAACTGAAGTCGCTGGGCGACATCCTGGTCGACAAGCTCGCCACGTTTCGAATCGACGGTCGGATCGGGGGATGGACGACCGGCCCCGTCGTCACCCAGTTCGAGGTGGTGCCGGCGGCCGGTGTGAAGGTGGGGCAGATCGCCGCGCGAGCCGATGACCTTGCCCTCGCGCTGCGGGCGCCCTCGGTGCGGATCGTGGCGCCGATTCCCGGGAAGGGCGCCGTGGGCGTGGAGGTTCCGAATCCGGAACCGGAGATCGTTTCACTGCGCGACGTGCTGGAGTCCGCCGCCTTCCGGCGCTCGCGAGCTACGCTCCCGCTCGCCCTGGGACGGGATCTGTCCGGGCGGCCTCGCTGCGCCGACCTCACACGAATGCCGCACCTGCTGATCGCCGGTGCGACGGGGACAGGGAAGTCCGTTTGCATCAATTCGGTCATCACCAGCCTCGTGTTCCGGTACTCCCCGAGCGAGCTCCGCATGCTGATGATCGACCCCAAGATGGTCGAGCTGAGCGTGTACAACGATCTTCCCCATCTGCGCCACCCCGTGGTGACGGACAACGAGGATGCCGCCTCCGTCTTCAAGTGGGCGGTGTACGAGATGCGACGTCGCTTCGGCCTGCTCTCGGCCAATGCGTGCCGCAACGTGGGGGAGTTCAACCGTCGTGTGCGAGAGGGGCGTGAGATGGTCGCCGCGCGGCCACGTCTGTCGCCCGCCGGGGAGGAGCTGGACGTCAGACTCTACGAGGAGGGTCAGCTTCCCTACGTCGTCCTGCTGATCGATGAGCTGGCCGACCTCATCATGACGGTTCAGGCCGAGGTCGAAACGCCGCTCGCGATGCTGGCGCAGAAGGCTCGTGCCGTGGGGATCCATCTCGTCGTCGCGACGCAAAGGCCCTCCGTGAACGTCATCACAGGCCTCATCAAGGCGAATTTTCCCAGCCGCATCGCGTTTCGGGTCGCGTCTAAGACGGACAGTCGAACGATTCTGGATCAGAACGGCGCGGAGAGCCTGCTCGGCAACGGAGATATGCTCTTCCTGCCGCCCGGCGAGGCGGACCCCGTGCGCATCCAGGGTGCCTTCGTGTCGAGCGACGAGACGGAGCGCCTTCTGGACTGGTACCGGGAGAGAGCCGTCGCTCGGGAAGCGGAAGCCGGCGAGGAGCGAGACATACTCGAGGTCGTCCGCGAGCTCGAGGAGGAGGAGACTCGCGTCGACGTGGCGGAAGACGTGCTGGCCGATCGTGACGAGCTGTTTCGACAGGCGGCCGAGATCGTGATCACGAACGAGGCGGGCTCCACAAGCCTGCTTCAGCGCCGGCTCAAGATCGGCTACGGTCGCGCGGCCCGGATCATTGACCAGCTGCACGACGCAGGCATCGTCGGTCCGGCCGACGGCTCGAAACCACGCGACGTACTGCTGCGTCTGCAGGATCTGGACGGCTTCCTGGCGGACGAGTAGATGTCGGTCGAACGGCCGTCAGGAACGGCCGTTCCGCACGCCGGGTACTGTCGCGCCATGGCATCACAGGTTGTCAGTTTTCTGAGCCGCGCAGCCGAGCGCCGGGTGGTCCTCGTCGTGATCGGTCTCTCGGGGGCCGTGGGTTGCCGGGAGGCTCGCGAACCGGACGTCTCGGCCTACGAACGGCCGTCGCCCGGGGTGGCCGACACCGCGTCAGCCGTAGACTCGGGGCCGGCGATTCCAGCACCCACGGACGAGAGCCCCACGGACGAGAGCCGGTCGTCCAGCGAAGACGGGGCAGCGGGCGAAGTCACGGTGGACGAGGGCGCCGTGGGCGCAGTCTCAGCGGGCGAAGGGACGCCCGGTGACTCCGACCCGCTCGCCGAACCCCGGCCGCCCGAGGCTGCTGACACCAGCGGGGACAACGCCCCATCGGACACCGGTCAGGACGTCGACGTGGACGGTCTGCTGAGCGATGCGGACGCGGCCTACTCCGGTCTGCCGTCCCTTCGTGCCCGCTTCCACCAGGTGATCGACGTCCCTCTCCTCGAACGGCGCCGGGAAGGCCACGGAAAGTGGTACCAGAAGGGGCGGGCTCGCTTCAAGATGGACTTCGACGATCCGCCGGATGACGAGATCGTGGCGGACGGGATCCATCTGTGGCTCTTCTACCCGAGCACGAACCCGCGACAGGTGATTCGATCCCGTCTCGGCGCTTCGGGCACCGGCTCCGGAACGGCCGACGTATTGGCCCGGATTCTCGAGGAGGCGCGCATCAACTATGCGGGGCAGTACGTGGGGTCCGAGACGGTAGACGGCGTTACGACGCGTATCGTGAGTCTGCGTCCCACCACCCGCTCTCAGTACCGACTCGTGCGCGTATCGATCGCCGAACAGGACCACCTCGTGCGCAAGTTCGAGATCACCGAAGAGAACGAGACGGTTCGCACGGTGACCCTGACCTCGCTGGAGCCCGGGGCCGATCTGCCCGATTCGCTCTTTCGGTTCGTTCCGCCGGCGGACGCCGACGTGTTTGAAGGATGAAGCTCGGCCTCGTCAGCCTCGGTTGCGACAAGAACACGGTCGACTCGGAGCGCATGCTCGCCACGCTTGTCGGCCACGGCGCCCGACGTACGACCGCGCTCCACCAGGCCGACGTCATCCTGGTCAACACGTGTGGGTTCATCGACGCGGCCAAAGAGGAATCGATCGAAACGATTCTCGAGGCGGCGCACTGGAAGCAGCACGGCCAATGTCAGGCTGTCGTAGCGGTCGGGTGCATGGTCGAGCAGTACCGGAGCGAGATGGAGGAAGCGTTGCCCGAGGTCGATCTGCTGCTCGGGCTGACCGACGTGGACCGTCTCGTACCGGAGCTGCAGGACCGTGGGCTGCTGGATGATCCGCTGGCGGCCCACCCCGGAACGCGTCTGCCGCTCGGTTCACGCCACGTGAGCTATTTGAAGGTCAGCGAGGGCTGCGATCACGGCTGTGCCTTCTGCGCGATTCCGTTGTGGCGGGGCAAGCATCGTTCTTTTGCGGCCAGTGGTCTCGTGGCGGAAGCGCAGGAGCTGGAGGAACAGGGGACGGTCGAGCTGAACCTGGTGGCCCAGGACCTCGCGCATTTCGGGCGCGACCTGCGCGACGGTTCGGACATCTCGGGGCTGCTGCGTACGCTGCTCGACGAGACGTCCATTCCGTGGTTGCGTCTGCTGTACATTTACTCAGCCGGCGTGCGAGACCCGCTGGTCGAGCTGATGGCCGTCGAGCCGCGGGTGGTGCCGTACCTGGACATGCCGATTCAGCACGCCGCGGATCCGGTGCTCGTGCGCATGCGCAGGCCGGAAAGGCAAAGCGCGCTGCGTGACAAGATCAGCTGGCTGCGTGAGTCGATCCCCGGTCTCACCTTGAGAACGACCGTCATGGTCGGATTCCCCGGCGAGACCGACGACGAGTTTCGCGACCTGCTGGACTTCATGGAGGAAGTGCGCTTCGATCGGTTGGGGGCGTTCGCCTTCTCGCCTCAGCCCGGAACGCGGGCGGCGGAGTTCGAGGATCTGTTCGTCCCGGCCGACCTGGCCAGAGAGCGGCTCGAGGAGCTTCTCGAGGTTCAGCGCGCGATTTCCGCGGAGAAGATGGCGCGGGAGATCGGGAAGCGTCGCGAGGCGATCGTCGACGCGCCCCGGTCAGACGACGTACCGGGCGATAGGGACCGCTTTCCGGACGCGACAGGGCCGATGGCCTTCCAGGCCATCGGGCGGATTCGATCCCAGGCGGACGACGTCGACGGCGTGACGAATCTCGTCGCTCCGGAGCCGCTCCGACGCGGGCAGCTCGTCGACGTATTGGTGCTGGAGGGCTCCGACTACGATCTGTCGGCCCGTGTGGAGAGCATGGTGCGTGACGCCCCCCCGGAGCCACGGATCCGATCGATCGAACGTTCGGATGTGCAGCGTGCGGGGGATCGGCGTTTGCCCGTCACGGGACTGGGTCTCGACACGGTGCGCGGTCGCTGACGGATCGACGATCGCTGGTCGGACCGACGGCTGTGGCGTAGTATGGCCCCGATCGGCCCGGAAGGGTGTGTGGATTCGCAAGGGAGGATGGGAATGAGGAAGAGTGGCGGGAGCGCGCGTGTGCGCTCCGAGGGAAGAAGAGGAATCCGGGGCGGAGGTGCCGGTCTGCTGCCCAGGCGTGCGGTCTACTCGTTGACCTGCGCGATGATTCTCGCGGCGCTCGCCGCATCCCCGGCGCGGGGTCAGAACCTCGAAGAGTACGACTACGCCAACCTGTGGCTCCGGGGCGTGACGGGCGAGGTGTTTCTTGTCTTTCCCCACAACGTCGAGGAGACGATCGGCTTCGGTGCGAGGGTCGATTTCGGATTCCTCGGGCCACACGTCCGGTTGCAGGCCCGCGCCGCCTACTGGGACTCTCGGCTCAAGACGGCTGAGGTGCGTCGCTTCGAGGATCGAGTCGGGGAGCTCGTGATCGAGCAGGGCGGTGAGATCCCCGAGGCGGGTCTGGACCTGGGCCAGATTGACCGAAGCGCCCTGCTGTTCGGTGCGGATCTGCACTGGATGCCCACGGTGAGCGGGCTCGTGCGACCGTACCTGGGCATAGGCACCGAGCTGTACTTTCTGAGCGGGTCGGGTGACGCGATCGACGATACGTTCGTCGAAGACGGGCTGGACCTCCTGACCGCTGGGGTGTCGGGTGTGGCGGGCCTCGAATTCTCCCTGAACGCACTCACCCTGTACGGCGACGTGCGAGGCGCGCTCGTCGCGGATGTGCGAAACGTCGCGTTGACAATCGGACTGGGCTACATCGTCCAACCCTGATGTCTCGTGGGGCGTCTGCCCGTGACGAGCCGCGGGCCGTCACGGGTGGCGCAACCCGTGATGGCCCATATGCTCCGGCCTCACATTCTTCCTCCGGGGACCGTCTGGCCGTTCGTCAGCGGCGTCCTGCTTGCGCTGGCGTGTCCGCCGTTCCACCTCCTTGTGCCTTCCTTCGCCGCTCTGGTGCCGTTCCTGATATGGCTGGAGGAGCGGCCGTCCGGCGAGGTGGGCCGCAGCGAAGCGCGCCGCGGCGGCTTCCTGTTGGGTGTGGTTGGCTACTCGCTGATCTACTACTGGTTGGCCCTGTCGCTCATCCACCTCACGCCGCTCTCCGTGCTCTTCTTCCTGGCGATCGTTCTGCTCCTCGCCTCCCTGCTCGCCCTGGTCGCGGGAGCGGCTCGAACGACCCGAGACGAGCTGGGCTGGCCGCTGTGGGTCGTGTTTCCATTCCTGTGGACGGGCTACGAATGGCTGAGGGCCCATCTGCCCGACATCGCGTTTCCGTGGATGCAGCTCGGAGATACCCTCACGGGCTTTCCGTGGCTGGTCGGAGGCGCCGATCTCGTGGGTTCTCGCGGGCTGACCTTCTGGCTCGCCACGGTGAACGCGCTCGTGGCGGCGGCCGTGGTGACGGGGCGGCGGGCCGGCGGTCGCGCGGCGCTCACGCCGCGACGCCTGATCGCCATGCTGTGCGTCGTCACGCTTCCGATCGGGTACTCCCTGGTTCGCTGGACGAGCCTTCCGATGCGGACTGCCGCGCGCGTGGCTGTCATCCAACCGAACATCCCGGAGGAGGTCAAACTGGATCGGCCGGCAGCCATCAGAGCGGCGCAGCGGGCGACCGATTCGCTTCTCCTCCGCGTGGTCTCCGACTCGGTCCCGCTCGACCTGCTCGTACTGCCTGAGACCGTCCTGCCCTGGCACGTGGAGCCCATCACGTCACGAGGAGACCCGGGTCGACCCGACCTCGAGGCCTGGGTTGCATCGCTGGCGCGCCGCTCGGGGGCCGAGGTGCTCTACGGCGCGCTGGGGGTCGAGGACCGCGGCGCGGGGGAGTACGATTACCTCAACTCGGTCTTTCTCGTCGGAGAGAACGGCGAACCGGTAGGCCGCTACGACAAGCGGTACCTGGTTCCGGGCGTGGAGCGCGTTCCGTTTCTGAACCCTCGCTGGTTCGGTGGTTTAGAATATCTCGGTGGCTTCGCCCGGGGGCGGTCAGCGTCTCCGCTCGGCACGCCCGGACGCGGATTCGGCGTCATGATCTGTTACGAGTCCATCTTCGCGGAACTGGGACGTCACTACCGGAGAAATGGAGCGGAATTGCTGGTGAACGTGACGAACGACGGGTGGTTCGGTCGTGAGCCGTGGTGGAGCCGCACCAGCGCGCTGTGGCAGCACCCGGCTCACCTTGTCATGCGTGCGATCGAGACCCGCAGCGGTGCCGTCCGCTCGGCGAACACGGGAATCTCGGGCGTCGTGGATCCCCTCGGCAGAGTGCGCTCGCGCACGCCGCTCTTCGTGCCGGCCGCCTTCGCGACGGACGTACTCACCACCGACGGTCAAACGGTGTTCGTTCGATTCGGCGACATCGTCGGGACTTCCTCTGCGGTGACGTCCGCGCTTCTCCTCCTCGGCCTGTGGTACCGCCGACGAAGCCGCACATGACGCACAGGGAGCGGGGCGATACGCCGCGAGGGAGCAACAGGCTGACCCCGCGAGCGGGCGTTGTCCTGGCCGCCATGGTGGCGGGCATGGGGCTCACGACCACCGCGTCCGTGCATGCTCAGTTCATTCCGCGCCCCGTGCCTGTCGACACGAGCCGTGCTGCGCCGGATACACTCGCCGAGGATACCACGGTATACGAGCTCGAAGCGCTTCGAGTGCGAACCACGAGACCGCTTGCCACGCAAGCGGGTGCGACCGCAGTCCGTCTGAACCTGGATGCTCCACGGGTGTTCGCCGCCCCGATTCTGGACGAGGCGCTGCGCCGGATGCCCTTCTTCCAGGTGCGCGAGAATTCGCGCGGCGAGGCGCAGCTCACCTTGCGCGGCACCGAGTCGCGGCAGGTGGCGGTGCTGGTGGACGGCATTCCGCTGACTCTTGGCTGGGACGCGCGCACCGACCTGTCGTTGATCCCCGTCGGTGCGGCCCGGGAGATCCAGATGTATCGGGGTCTGTCGTCGGTGCTGCACGGTCCCAACGTCCTGGGTGGCGTGGTGGAGATCGACATCGTACGCGGCACCTCCGGCGTGCCGGCCCCGCCGCCCCTGAGAACGCAGCTCGGGATCGACGGCACGGGCGCCGCCGCCGTGGCGGCGGAAGCGGGGAAGAGAATCGCCACGGGGGCGAACGACCTCACGGTCCGGGGTGGCCTCGCCTTTCGGACGCGCGATGGTGTGGCACTGGCGTCGGGAGTGGATCAGCCGGTGCCCGACCACGACCTCCGCCTGAACAGCGACCGACAGCACTTCAACGGATTCCTGGCGGCGCGCTACGGATCTTCCGAGGGCGGTCCGTGGATTGCCCTGTCATCGTTCGGCTTCACGGCCGACAAGGGCGTGCCCCCCGAGCTCCACATCGAGAACCCACGACTCTGGCGCATTCCCGAGACGTCACGCGTGGTGACGGGGCTTTCCGGCGGGACCGGGTGGGGCGCGACTCCACTGGGCGAGGGAGATCTCGAGGCGAGCTTCGGCGTCGACTGGGGGAATTCACGAATCGAGGAGTACGAGACGCTGGCGTACCAGACGGTCGCGCAGGAGGAGCTGTCGGACGACCGCACGATCACCGCTCGGTTGGTTGGAGATCACACACTGGCGGACGGCACCGTACGGGCGGCCTTCACGTGGGCCGACACTCGACACGTCGAGACGCTGGATCCCGGGGGAGAGTCGAGGTTCCGTCAGCAGCTGTGGAGCCTCGCCGCCGAAGCGGAGCAGCCCTTGGGCCGCCAGAGCGAGGACACAGGCCCCTTCTCCGACCTCACGTTGACGGCCGGCCTCAGCCTGGACCGGGCGAGCACGCCGGAGACTGGCGGCCGTGAAGCTAGCGATCCGTTGGTGGACTGGGGCGCGCGTGTGGGAGCGTCGGCCCTGGTCGCGGGCGGTACGACCCGGCTCCACGCCGGCGTCAGTCGCAGGGTCCGCTTCCCATCTCTACGAGAGCTCTACTCGGGCGCGCTGGGACGGTTCATCCCGAACCCGAACCTCGACCCCGAGGTGTTGGTCGCGGGGGAGCTGGGGGTGACAGGCGAGCTCGAAGGCGTGGACGGCCAGGTCGTGCTGTTCCACCAGCGGTGGTCGGACGCCATCGTTCGGTCGAGTGTCGGCGACGGGATGTTTCGGCGCGAGAACCGAAATCGGGTTACCGCGACGGGTGTCGAACTGCTGGCGTCGCTTCGGCTCGGCGCGTCGCACCTCGGCGGCGACCTCACGCTGCAGGGCGTGGCTCTGCGTGATGAGCTGGCTCCACAGACTGAGCGCGAGCCGGAGTACCAGCCGGAGGTGTTCGGAAACCTGGAGCTATCGGGCCCCCTGGCACTCGGCGTCTGGGGGAGCGCCGCGCTCGGATACGTGGGGCCGCAGTACTGTGTGAATCCCGAACTGGAGGCCGATCAGCGGCTGGACGCGAGCGGTCGTCTCGATCTGATGCTCGGGCGCGAGTGGCGTCTTGGCGGTGCCCTGTCCACGCTCCAAACCTCGCTCGCGCTCGACAACTTGACCGACGCCGCCGTGTTCGATCAGTGCGGGCTCCCGCAGCCCGGTCGGACTCTGCGCCTGCAGGTCCGCGTGCGATGAAGCAGCGGTCATCGATGCGCTGGCTGCTCACGGAATGCGAGGCCCCGGACGTCGATCCCTTTTCGTTCCTCGGCGACAGCTCGCGTGCCACGGGCGCTGGTGAGCCCCGTGCATACTGGAGAATAGGGTCCCGTTGGGAGGCGAGCCGCGGCGCTCTGGCGCAGATCGACTCTCGCGAGCTGGGTGGCGACGATGTGTGCACTGTAGTGCGCGAGGCGGCGATGGATCTCCTGGGGACGCCATCCACAGGTGGGGGCGAGCCCTCGCCGGCGGAGAGTTCGCCGGCCGTCGCTCCCCGGTTCTACGGCGGACTCGCGTTCGATAGTCGCTGGAGCGAGAGGGATCGAAGGGAAGGCGGCGGTCCCTGGGCCGAATTTCCGGCGGCGCGCTTCTTCCTTCCAGCGTACGAGCTGGCGGGGGGAGAGGGGCCAACGCGGCTGCGGGCCTGGCGTCCCTTGGGAGAATCCGCCGATCCGGAGTCCGAGCGGGACGAGGTGCTGGAGGACCTCCACAGGCTCCGCCGTCGCCTGGCAGGGGCGGTACGACACGGACCGCGGGACGGTGAGCTCCGGCGCTCTGAACGCGTGGTCCGCGAGAGCGTGACCCGGGCGGATTGGCGGGACAGCGTCGAGCGCGTCCGTGAGAGAATTCGGATCGGAGATGTGCAGAAGGTGGTGCTTTCGCGCGCCGTCGAGCTCCGTCTGCAGCCGCCCGCAGATCCGCTCGGCGCGGTGGAGAACATCTGTCGTGCAGACCCGGCCGCCAACGTGTTCGCGTTCCAGTTCGGTCGGAAGGCCGCGTTCGTCGGCGCATCGCCGGAGGTGCTGGGCTCGCTTCGCGGCCACGATTTCCGCACCATGGCGGTGGCGGGGTCTACGCGGCGCGGAGAAGACCCTGACACGGACGAACGTCTGGGGCAGGCGCTTCGGGAGAGCCCGAAGGACGGCCTGGAGCATTCGATCTGCGTGCGCGAGCTTCGGGATCGACTCGGTCCTTTGACCACGCGGCTCGACGTGGATGCGGCGCCTCGGCTGCATCGCCTGGCCGAGATTCAGCACCTGCGGACAGATCTGGCGGCAGAGGTCCCACGGGGAACGCACATTCTCGATCTGTTGTCGGTTCTTCATCCGACGGCCGCTGTCTGCGGCCGGCCGCGTGAAACGGCCGTTCGAGTGCTGGCGGCCGAGGAGCCCGAGTCGCGTGGCTGGTACGCGGGGGCCGTCGGTTGGTTCGACGGCGCAGGCAACGGGGATTTCGTGCCCGGACTGCGGTGTGCACTGTTCTCCGGGCCAGCTGTGCGCCTGTTCGCCGGAGCCGGCATCGTGGAGGCGTCCGGGGCGGACGCAGAGTGGGAGGAGACGAATCTGAAACTCCGTACGGTCGGTCGCGTGCTCGGCCTCGGGGAGGTCGGGTGAGCGAAGCGAACCGCAACGTCCTGTGGGCCACGGCGTTTGTCGACGAGCTGGCTCGGCAGGGAGTGCGGCATGTCTGCGTGGCCGCCGGCTCGCGCTCGGCGCCGCTCACCTTCGCGTTGGCGGCAGAGGCTCGGATTCGCGTGCACGCGTTCGTGGACGAGCGGTCCGCCGGCTTTTTCGCACTGGGCGTGGGCCGGGCTGCTGGCGCTCCCGCAGCCGTCGTCACGACCTCGGGCACGGCGGCGGCCAACCTTTTCCCGGCCGTCGTCGAGGCGAGCCAGGGCGAATCCCCGTTGATCGTGCTGACGGCCGATCGGCCGGCTCATCTTCGCGGTCAGGACGCGAACCAGACGATCGATCAGAGCCGGCTCTACGGCGTCTATCCGCGCGCCTTCTACGACGTGCCGCTGCCGAGCGTTCGCGAGGACGTGCTGCGCTACGTGCGCGCTCTGGCGGCCCGGGTCGTCAGCGGCACCACGGACCCGTTGCCCGGTCCCGTGCACGTCAACTTTCAGTTCGAGAAACCCCTGGAGCCCACCTCCGTATCGGGCGACGTGCCGGATGACTTCGCACGTTCGGCGCCTATGGCGGCGCGAGGACGTGCCGGAGCCGCGCCCTTTGCCAGCGTGCGCTCCGGGACTTACCAGCTTGCCCGGGAAGATCTGGAGTGGGTGGGGACGCGAATCGGCGCGGCGCGGCGCGGCCTCGTCGTCGCCGGTCCTTCGCCCACACCGGCCACGGCCGGGCCTGCTGCGCTGAAGATCGCGACGGCCACGGGCTATCCGCTGCTTGCCGATCCGCTCTCCGGCGCCCGCTTCGAGAAGGGGGCCAGGGAAAAGGCCGTCGCGGCCTATGACGCGTTCCTCGCCGATCCTGAGGTTCGGGCCCGTCTGTCCCCGGATCTCGTGATTCGGCTTGGCGCCGCGCCCACTTCCGCGTCATTGTCGAGACTCCTCCGGACGTGCGAGCGCCAGATCGTGGTCGACGCGGGGGGACGCTGGAAGGACCATCTGGCGGTGGCGGACATCTATGTGCGGGCGGACCCCGACGCATGGGCCGCCGCCGTCGCGGATCATGTAACGCGCAGCGCGGATCCGGATTGGGTCGGCGACTGGCGACGCGCCGGCTCGCTGGCCGCCGTTGCGCTGTCGGCAGAGCTGGACGGCGAGGGCTTCGAGGGCGCGGTGTTGGCGGAGGCCGTGCGCGCGCTGCCGCCGGAGGCGACGTTGTATCTCGGCAACAGCCTTCCGGTCCGGGACGTGGACGCCTTCGCTGTCCCCACAGACGAATCGCTCCACGTCATCGGACTCCGGGGAGCGAGTGGGATAGACGGCAACGTGAGCGCGGCGCTGGGCGCGAGCGCCGTGGCGACGGGCCCGACTCTGGCTGCGCTCGGGGACCTCGCCTTCTATCACGACATGAACGGTCTTCTCGCGGCGTCGAAGCTGGGATCCGACATCGTGTTCCTGGTCATCAACAACGATGGCGGCGGCATCTTCCACACCCTGCCGATCCGAGAGTATGAGGAGGTACTTCTGCCTTATGTGGTGCAGCCTCACGGACTCGATTTCTCGCACGCGGCGGCGCTCTACGGCCTTCCGTATCGACGCGAGACCAGCGCGGCCGACGCCTACGCCGCCCTGGAGCGGAGTTTCGAGATCGGTGGTCCGCACGTGGTCGAAGTGGTATCGGATCGCGAGGAGAATCGACGACGGCGTGAGCAGGTGGTCGAACGGATGTGCGACGCCGTGCGTGCCGGGCTCGGCGAGTGACTTTCACTTCCTGAAACAATCGATCGAGGAGCATCAATGAGCGATGTGACGTGGAACGAGGTAAAGCCCTACAAAGACATTACGTACCACAAGGCCGAAGGGATCGCGCGGATCGCCTTCAATCGACCGGAGGTGCGCAACGCGTTCCGGCCGGAGACCCTATTCGAGCTCCTCGAGGCGTTCACCGACTCCCGCGAGGACCCCGAGATCGGTGTCGTGCTGTTCACGGGCAACGGGCCGGCGGAGGACGGCAAATGGGCCTTTTGTAGCGGCGGCGATCAGCGGGTACGAGGCGAGGCCGGCTACGTCGATCGACAGGGCGTGCCCAGACTCAACGTCCTCGAGCTTCAGAAACTGATTCGATCGATGCCCAAGCCCGTGATCGCGCTGGTCGCGGGATACGCGATCGGCGGCGGCCATGTGCTGCACGTAATCTGTGATCTGACGATTGCGGCCGACAACGCGGTGTTCGGGCAGACGGGACCGAAGGTCGGCAGCTTCGACGGCGGGTTTGGCTCCTCGTATCTGGCTCGCATCGTGGGACAGAAGAAGGCGCGCGAGATCTGGTACTTGTGCCGTCAGTACGACGCGGATCAGGCCGAGCGGATGGGTCTCGTGAACGCCGTCGTCCCGGTGGAGGAGCTGGAAGCGGAGGGCATCCTGTGGGCGCGCGAGATCCTGGAGCGCAGCCCGCTCGCCATCCGATGTCTGAAGGCCGCCTTCAACGCCGATTGCGATGGGCAGGCCGGGCTCCAGGAGCTGGCCGGCAATGCGACGATGCTCTTCTACATGACGGAAGAAGGGCAGGAGGGCCGCAACGCGTTCCTGGAGAAGCGCTTGCCCGATTTTCGGAAGTATCCCTGGCTCCCTTGAGCGGACAGACGCGACCGACAGGGATTGAAATCTGGGCGGCGGCGGCCCGTCCCAAGACCCTGTATGCGGCCGCCGCTCCCGTTCTCATGGGAGGGGGCCTCGCCCAGCAGGCGGGAGCCTTCTCGCCGGCTCCGTTCCTGGCGGCGCTCGTGTGCGCGCTGCTCATCCAGATTGGCACCAACCTGGCCAACGACTATTCAGATTTCGTTCGCGGTGCCGACACAGCCGACAGAAAGGGATTCACTCGCGTCGCCCAGGCCGGTCTCGTCTCCACGCGCGAGCTGCGCACGGCGATTGGCCTAGTGTTTGGCGCGGCTGTCGCACTCGGTGCCTACCTCGTGTGGGTGGGGGGATTGCCGATACTGTTGGTCGGTCTGGCTTCCATTCTCGCAGGTCTCGCGTACACAGGCGGACCCTGGCCGTTCGGGTATCACGGACTGGGGGATGCGTTCGTGTTCGCGTTCTTCGGCTTCGTGGCCGTGCTCGGCACCTACTACGTGCAGGCGCTCGAGCTGCGGCCGGACCTGTGGCTGGCCGGCGGTGCCGCGGGGGCCCTCGTGACGGCGATCCTCGTGGTGAACAACCTGCGAGACCGCGACACAGACGCCCGGGTGGGGAAGCGCACGCTGGCCGTACTTCTCGGTCCCCTGGGCACTCGAATCGAGTACTCGTTCCTGCTCGCGATCGGCTTCGCCGCCCCCCTGGTCGGATCCGCGCTGGGGGTGTGGCCGAGCTCCGTGCTGGTCAGCCTGGCCGCGCTTCCACTGGCGGTGTCGCCATTGCGCGCCATGTGGAATCACCGCGATCCGGTCGAGCTGAACGCGGCGCTCGCGAGCACCTCTCGGCTCGCCGGCACCTACGGGCTTCTGTTCACCATCGGGTTGATCGTCTGAGCCGGAACGAGCGCACGGACCCGCTTCGCGAGCGCGCACGGAAGAGCGCGCCTCGCGCCGCTGTGGAGTGGGCCGGCGGTGGATGGACGTTCGCCGAGTGGGACCGCGCGACCGACCGGATGGCGGCCTCCCTGCGCGAGTCTGGAGTTCGGCCCGGCGAGACGGTGGCCGCCGTCCTGCGTCGGGACGCCGACTCCCTGGCCCTCCTGTTCGCCGTGAGCCGCGTCGGTGGGGTGCTCGCGCCCGCAGATCCCACGTGGGGCGACGGGGAGTGGCAGCGCTTCACATCGGCCGTGGCACCGGTGGCCATCCTCGGCGACGAATCCAAGGCTGCGTGGGTCGGTCGAGCGGCGAGACAGCGGCCGGATCTCGATCTGACGGACACGCACACCGTCGTGTGGACGTCGGGCTCGGCCGGCGCTCCACGCGGCGTGCGACTCTCCCTGTCCAATCATCTGGCCAGCGCCCGGGCGGTGTCCGAGCGACTGAGCCTCACACGGCATGACCGCTGGCTGGCCTCTCTGCCCCTGTCGCACGTCGGTGGATTGGGCATCATCTTCCGCACCGTGTGGACGGGAGCGTGTCTGGTGCTTTCCGGGGACGATTTCGACGCCGCGCGACTCGTGCGTTGCCTGCAGATGGAGCAGGTTTCGCATCTGTCGCTCGTCCCTGCCATGTTGCACATGGCGCTGGAGGCATGGCAGGACCCGTGGCCGGCGGAGCTGCGGTGCGTCCTGGTCGGAGGCGCAGCCTGTCCGACGGCGCTTCTCGATCGAGCCCTGGCAGCCGGCGTGCCCGTTGCGCTGACGTACGGGCTGACCGAGGCGTGCTCGCAGGTGGCCACGGCTCCGCCCGAGCGGGTGAGGAAAAGGCCGGGCACCGTCGGTCGTCCGCTCACGGGAACGCGCCTCCGCCTGACCGACGAGGGCGAGGTACTGATCCGCGGTCCGACGGTCATGCAGGGTTACCTGAACGAGAAGACCGGCGTCAGCCCGTGGCTGGATTCCTGGCTGCGCACCGGCGATCTGGGGCGCCTGGACGAGTCGGGCGATCTGTGGGTGACGGGTCGGCTCGGAAGCCGCATTGTTACGGGGGGCACAAACGTACACCCTCAGGAGGTCGAGCGGGTCCTGAGCACTCACCCCGGGATCGCGGAGGCTGTCGTCCTCGGAATGCCCGATCCCGTGTGGGGGGAGATCGTGACGGCCGTCGTTCTCCTGCGCGAAGGCGCACGACCGACCGAGACGGAACTGGCCCGGTTCTGCCGGGACGAGCTCAGCAGCCCGAAACGACCTCGCCGTTGGCGCCTGGTTACATCGTTGCCCAGAACGTCGAGCGGCAAGCCCGACCGAGACGCGTTGCGACGACTCGTGCGCGATCCGAAAGACAGCGGAGATCCGTTGGAGGGAACATGCTAACATGCCAGAAGGACCGATTCTCGCTTCCCTCCGACGTCCACTACCTGAACTGTGCATACATGGCGCCCCTCGCGCACCGCGTGGAGGAAGCGGGCGTGGCGGCGATACAACGGCGGCGCGACCCTTCCCGCGTGTTACCGGTCGACTTCTTCCGGGACTGTGATCGGTTGCGCGAATTGTTCGCGACGCTCGTCGGAGCACGCGATCCACAACGCGTGGCGATTCTCCCCGCCGTCTCCTACGGCATCGCGGTCGTGGCTCGCAACCTCGCCCCGAAGACGGGGCAGAACGTCGTGATCGTCGAGGAGCAGTTTCCCAGCAACGTGTACGCATGGAGGACCCTCAGCCGACACCGGGGTCTCGACCTGCGGACCGTGGCCCGTCCGAAAGACGGGCCGCCCTGCGCTGAAGAGTGGAACGCCCGCGTTCTGGAGGCGATCGACGCAGACACGGCGATCGTCGCGCTTCCCAACGTGCACTGGACGGACGGATCTCTGTTCGACTTGCGCCGCATCGGCGAAGAAGCGCGATCCCACGGTGCCGCCCTCATCATCGACGGTTCTCAGTCTGTGGGTGCTCTGCCTTTGGACGTCGAGGAGGTTCGTCCCGATGCCCTGATCTGTGCGGGCTACAAATGGCTATTCGGGCCCTACTCGGTAGCCTTGGGATACTTCTCCGAGAGGTTCGACGACGGCGCGCCCCTCGAGGAGACGTGGATCGCCCGACGCGGAAGCGAGGACTTCCAGGGGCTTGTCCAGTACAACGACTCGTACCAACCTGGAGCGCTGCGGTACGACGTCGGCGAGCGCAGCAACTTCACACTCGTTCCGATGATGGTCTCCGCGCTCGAGATGGTGCTCGAATGGCAGCCGGTTCGCGTCCAGGCCTACTGCCGCTCGCTGCTGGAGGGCTTCATGACGCGGATGGATGCGCTCGGTCTCTCCGTCGAAGCCGATGGGTGGAGGGGCGAGCACATGCTCGGCGTACGGCTGCCCGAGGGACTGGCGCTCGAGTCGCTCCAGGAGCAGCTGACGGAGGCCGGGGTGTTCGCCTCGCTGCGGGGCGACGCGCTTCGCGTGTCGGCCCACGTCTACAACGATGTGTCCGACGTGGAAGCGCTCGCCGAGGTGCTTGAGGCGACCGTGCTCGCCCCGGCTACACGCTAGCCGGCGTACCCACCCGATTTGTCCTTCCGGCGGATCATGTACACGACGTGATCCCGCACACGCTTCCGATATCCCAGGAGGTGCAGGACACCGATGACGGAGTCACGAGCCGCCCAGGGGCGCAGTACGAGCGCGTCGTCACGCGTGGGCAGTCGATCGACGCCGGGAAGCAGCGGGGCAATACCGGCCAGACCCAGACGACGCAACACGGCGGAGATCTGTAACCAGATCGTGCGCACTCTGCGCACGATGAAGTAGCCGTCGTCACCCAGCTCCTGATACAACGGCAGAAACATCCGCCCGCTCTCGGGAGCGAGGACCGGACCGGTTCGATCTCGCGCCACAACGGCTCCCTCTTGCACGGGCTGGAAGTTCTCGAATCCGGCGTCCATCGCGAAATCGTCGTTCGGCCTGACCTCGTGGCGGTACCGCACCTCCATGACGGGCGGGAGGTGCCGGGTCGCGCCCCGGAGGAGTTCGTAGTACGCATCCAATCCGGGCACGTCGCTCGGCTGCACATGGCCGTGAACCACCAGCGCGATCCACAGCACGGCTTCCAGCGCGTCCACCGACTGCGAGCACGTGTGGCTCCCGCCCTCGACGCCGAGGCCTACCAGGCCACGCCGGTCCAGGTAGGACAGCAGAGCACCGTCCAACTGCTCTTCCAGACCCAGGATGATCGGAATCGTAAACTGGCGGGCCAGCGCCCGGTTGGTGAGCGTGTCGCCGAGGGTGACGAACGGGGGACTCTCCGCGGACGTCGTGTGCAGATCGAGCACATACACGGGCCCTCTCGCCGATGCCAGAGCTTCGTCCACGGCGTGCAGGAGCTCGGCCTGCTCGCGCGCCTCGACGCCAGCGGCAGCCCCCGAAGGTCCCTCCGCAGACGGCGCCTTCTCTGCGAGTGTTCCTCCCCCCGCCTGCGGGGACTCGGAACCACGCAGCGCGCGGACACGCTCCGGCTGCCAGATCCGGTTGAGATCTTCGTCGAGGAATCGACGACCGGCCGTCAGCGCCGTCAGATTGCCAGCCAGCGCCACGAGGTCTCCGACAAGTGGGACCGGACGTGCCTCGAGCGCGGAAATCACTCGCTGAAGTGCATGGACGCCCGCGGGCTCGTTTCCGTGCAGGCCGGCCACGCACAGTAGCATGGGCCCTGGCCGCTCCCCACGCTGACGCCCCAGCAGCCGGCTCTCCGGTGCCTCCGCCTCGATCGGCCGGCCGGTCACAGCCCCGCTGCCGGAGGTCCCCGGAATCCCGCTATTCACTCAGCCCTTTCTCCAAAAGCTGTCGGGCGATCTCCATGAAGTCGCGCTCGGTGACCAGACCGACCAAGCGTCCTTCCCGCACGACGGGAATCGATGAGATGCGGTTGCGACGCATGATGTCGATCGCTTCCAGCGTCGGAGTTTCCGGGTTGATCGTGATCAGGCTGCGTTGCATGACGCGAGAGACGGGCACGGGCTCGGGCGCCTGTCGCCCCTCGTCGCTGGCCAGAAAGCGAAGGAGAGTTCGGCGGGTCACGAGTCCGGCCAGGTGACGGTCCCGATCCTCGACCGGCACGTGCCGAATGTGATGCCAGTCCATCAGGTTAGCCACCAGCTCCACCGGATCATCCTCGTGTGCCGTGACGAGGTCGGTCGTCATGTACTGCTCGACCCGTAGATGGCTCGGCTTCCAGCCACCACCTTCCTCGAGCTCCGCAGGCGACCACTGATGGACGGGGCGGTTCCGCCTCTGGCGATGGGAGATCGCAGCGGTCAGTGCCCGGAGGCGCTCTTCCTGACTCCCCCGTTCGCGGAGTGCTTCGAGCGAGCCGAGCATCCAGTTCGCACCGTTCTGACGGGCAACGGCGCGCTCTTCGATGATGCCCAGATAGCGATCGATGTCACCCCCGTCGATGCCAGCGCACGAGAGGCCGACACGGGCCAGATCGACCAATTCCTCGAGGACCAGGTCACGCGCGACCCACTCTCGTCCCTCGAGCCAGACGAACGGCGCGCTGAGTCCGAGTCGGGCCGCCGCGTGAAAGTTG
Organism: Gemmatimonadota bacterium; assembly: GCA_039586095.1. Classification (GTDB taxonomy): domain Bacteria; phylum Gemmatimonadota; class Gemmatimonadetes; order Palauibacterales; family Palauibacteraceae; genus JBDHBD01. The sequence goes on along the minus strand of JBDHLB010000007.1, from coordinate 35,777 downwards.
CCTTTCGCATCTTCGAAGCGAATCACGTTGCGTATGTCTTCGTACTGTTCGAGCAAGCCCGAAACGAGTCCGAACCAGAACGCCGCGTTGGCCACCTCATCCACAGGTGTCGGGCCGGACGGCAGGACCCGGTTCTCGATTCGAAGGTGGGCCACGCCATCGCTGACCCCGTAGCAGGCGCGATTCCACCGGTACACCGTGCTGTTGAAGAGCTGCAACGCCCGTAGACGTGGAACGTCTCCACCCGCGAGCACCTGCTGAGGGTCTTCCCACTCCTCGCCGCTCAACAAAACCTTGAAGCGCGCGATGTCGCGTCGATAGATATCCAACACCGAGTCGTTCACCCACTCCGCCCCGAAACTCACGCGCGGGTAGGATTCACGCAGATCCGGTCCGGCCGCCCGCGTGTCGATCGACTGCTGGAAGAGGGCGATCCGTGTCTCGTGCCAGAGACGCTTGCCGAACAACAGCGGGGAGTTCGCCGCGACCGAGAGCACCGGAGCGGTGGCCACGAGCGAAATGTTGTACAGCTTCGCGAACTCGGAAGGACCCGTCTGGAAGTGTGCCTGGAAGCTCGTGTTGCACGCCTCGAGCATCACGGAATCGTGTTCGACACGCAGCTCGTCGACGCCTTTGATATATAGCTTGTAGGCCCCACCCCGCATCCGGTTCATCGCCTCGTTGAGCGCGTAGTACCGATCCATCGGTGTCATGTTGTCGAGGTCGAGATCCGACTTCCACAGCGAGGGCAGAATTCCCGCCAGTACGACCTCGGCGCCACAGCGCAGGGCTGCCTCGCGCACCATGCCGAGCATCTCCAGAAGCTCACGCTCGAGCTCGCTCAGGCAGGTGCCCGTAAAGCGCAGCGGGTCGATGTTGATTTCGAGGTTGAAGGCGCCCAGCTCGGTCGTCACTCGACGATCGTCGATCCGGCGAAGCACCTCGGGAGAGATCGGTGCCGGCCGCCAGCTCTGATCGACCAGGAACATCTCCTGCTCGGCACCGATCCGTCGAACACCCGACTCGATGAGACCCGAGTCGAGCATGCTCTCCAGAGCTCGGACGTCGGCCAGCAGTCGCTGGGTGAAGTGCCGCAGCTCGTCGGGATCGGTCGTGCGTTCTACTGCTTTCTTGCCCATTCTGGGTCCCGGCTCTTGACCTCCAGCTCCCAACTCCGTGCGTACAGCGGGTGCGGGCCGATCACGTTGGGCCCTGCCAGACGATTCGACAAGTGCCGTCCCACGAAGTATCAGGCTTCGTGGCGCTCGAGCGCAGCATTCAGGAAGGCCCGCGCGACAAGAGGCCAGGCGTAACGTCTGGCTCGCTCCCGCCCGGCGCGCGCCAGACGCCTGCGCTGGGACTCGTCTTCGAGCAAGCGTACCAGAGCCACGGCGACCGCCGGCGCGGAACGACCGTCGACCAGCAGCCCGAACTCACCATGCGGCGCGACCTCGGGCACGGCTCCCGAGTCGGCAGCGACGATCGGGAGTCCGGTTGCCATCGCCTCCAGAAAGGCGATGCCGAAGCCCTCTTGCAGGCTTGGAAGACAGAAGACGGAGGCACGGCGGTACTCCTCGCGTACATCCTCCGCACGGGGAAGGGCGCCAAGCAGCCGGACGTGGTTTTCGATCTGCAGTCGACGCACCCGCCGGCGAAGCGTCGGGAGCTCCGGTCCGCCGCCGACGATACGACACTCCAGATTCGGGACGCTTTCGAGCACGATCGGGATCGCCTCCACAAGCGTCCGCGTGTTCTTTCTCGGGTACTGACGGGCCACGCTGACGACCACCGGGTGACCGGTCGGTGCCGCGTCGCCCGGACGCCAGAACTCCGTGTCGATCCCTTCGGGGACGACCCGCACTCGCGCCGTGTCTAGGCCGTACGCAGAGATGGCCGCCCGTGAGCTGTACTCGCTGGTCACGAACACCCGGTCCGCCCGCCGGGCATTGCGCTGCTCGAGCCGGGCCAGCGCGGAAAGCTGGAAGCGCTGCAGCCCTCGCTCGAAACGCGCCTCATCGGCCAGGACCCCCTTGAGAGACACGACGAACGGGTGGTCCCGTGCCTTCGGCAACAGGAAGCCGTCGATGTCGAATCCGACGACCAGGTCGTGTCTCAGGCGGCGAAGTCGATCTCTCAGCGCGGCATTGAATCGCAGTCGCCGCTGGATGAGCGGGCCTCTGGTTCCCTGCGGGCGGAGAACCTGGACGCGGTGGCCGAGCGCGCGCATCCCATCTGCCAGCCCACGGATCCCGGCGGCCGAACCGCTCCCGACGGCGACATCCGTATGCCACGAATCGACGAACGTGACGTCGAGCGCTCGATCCGTTCCGACTCCGGCTGTCGAGTCGTTCGTCACCACGGCGGGTGAGCAGTCCCGATTTCCCTCGTGAGCCCGCGACTCAGCCGAACAGTTGCTGCGCCTTGGCGGCCAGCACGAAATCGCTTTCTGTCAGGCCGTCGATCTTGTGCGTCCAGACGGTGACGCGAACCCGACCCCACGCCAGATAGATGTCGGGGTGGTGGCCCTGCTCCTCGGCCAGCTCGCCGACCTGGTTCGTAAAGGCGAGCGCCTCGCGAAAATCCGGAAACTCGAACTCCTTCTCGAGGTGATGCTCGTCGATCACCTTCCACCCGTTCCCCAACTCCTCCCCCAGACGCACCAGCTCTTCGCCTCGCAAAGGGGGGACTCCACCCTGGCAGGGCACACATTGCATGGACAACAAGCGTGACATCGTTCAGCCTCTCGTTTGAGTGTGCGGCGCAACGGAGGCTGAATGTAGCGAGCGCGCGGAGGGTGTGCTCTTCGTCAGGTGGTTACGCGTATCCGAGCAACCGGGGTCTCAGCCAGCCGTGTCTTTCCACGGCTTACCCACGTTCGAGAAGGGCCAGTCTTCGGCCCGAAGATCGGCTGTAGAGGGTCCTTCATCCCCACTTCCCATCACGAAGGCGACGGCGTCTCGACCCGCCTCTTTCGCCTGGTAGAGGGCTCGATCGACCTCTTTGAGCAATGCGTTCGCCTCCATTCCGTTGTCAGGAACGAGGGCAATGCCGACCGAGACTGTGAGGGTGATCGGTTCCCCTTCGTCGCTGATCAGCTGCAGACCCTGAACGTAGCGGCGCACCCGCTCGGCCACGGCTGACGCCTGCTCACGTCCCGCGTGCAGGAGGAGACAGGCGAATTCGTCTCCACCGATACGAGCGACCTCGTCGGTCTCCCGCACGGCACGGCGCAGCAGGTCGGCAATCGCCCGCAGAGCCCTGTCACCCATCGGATGACCTCGCACGTCATTGACCGCCTTCAGGCGATCGCAGTCGACCAGCATCAGCGCCAGCCGTTCGCCGTACCGTATGGCACGCTTCAGGTGCGTCTCCAGTTTGTTCAGGAAGTACCGACGGTTGTGAAGGTCCGTGAGGGAATCGGTCACGGCGAGGCGCCGGGCTTCCTCGTTGACCTGTGCCGCCCGAATCACGACTGCGGCCTGCTGGGCGATCACGCTCAGTGCCCGCACATGGTCGCCGGAGTACGCGTGCGGTCGGGTGGACTCAGCGTTCAGCACGCCGATCACCCGACCTTCGACCTTCAGCGGCAGGGCAAGCTCACTGCGGGCACCTCTTACTCCTTCGATGTAGTCCTCATTCAGAAAGACGTCCTGCACGAGGAGTACGTTTCCCGACTCTGCACAGCGTCCCGTCACTCCCTCGCCGAGCGGGATGGGGTTGACCGTGAACGCTTCCTCGTACCCGCGGGACGCCCGCACCGCCAGCGATCGCTTCTTGTCGTCGAGAAGCAGAAGCGCGATGTGACCTTCGGAAATCAGCTCTTCGGTGAGTTCCAGAATCGCTTCAAGGGTCGCGTCCAGACTGTTGGCCTGGGAGGCCAGTTGACTGATTCGAAACAGACCGTTCAGCTGCTCGAACTTCCGGCGCAGTCGGCGCCGAGCAAGTGCGGCCGATATGGCCAGGGCCGCCTGCGACCCGAGGATCGTGAGGAGCTCCTCGTGCTCCTCGGTAAACGCGTCGGTTCGATCGGATTCGATGTTGAGCACGCCGGCGACCTGACTGGTCACGAGCAGCGGCACGGCCAGGTTCGAGCGGGCCGCCTCGAGGCCCGGGACATAGCGCGGATCGCGGCTCACGTCGTTCGAGCGGGCCGGGGCGCGCTTCTCTGCGGCCCATCCGCTCAGCCCCTGGCCGCGCTCCAGTTTCAGACCCAGGATCTCGGGCGCCCGTTCTCCATACCCCAGCACTTTCTGGACGCTCAGGGACCCATTGATTTCGTCGTACAACATGATCGCGGCGTGGTCGAACCCGATAAGACGCCGCGCCTGCTCGAGAACCGTCTCCAGCACGTCGTCGAGCGTATCGGAAAGTCCGATCCGGCGGATCGAATCGTATAAGGCTGTCAGTGTCTTCGGGTCCGGCATGGGCTACGTCCTGCTCGCGAGGCGACATCACGCGTGTCAAATGGAACAGCTGAATCAAGCGGCTTGCCAGGATGCAGACGGCTGCGGCGTACGACCGTGAAACAACCTGCATGCGGGTCGAGAGCGAGCGGGAAGGGGAGGCCGGGGAGACACTCGGACCCGCGTGCCATGAGAGGGTGGACCGACCGACATGGCTTCACAATACAGATTATATAACCACTCGTATACTATTATACAGAAACGCGATGTATGATGTGCTCGTATGGGCCGCGCGCGATGTGGAACCGGGACACAGGCGACGATTCCGGGCCACCCCATGAGCGGTGTGGGCGGGGCGGGAGGCCGTCCCGGGCTTCGTCGGAAGGGCCCGCGCGGCCCCCCGAGCTCCGACGGGGGCCACGCCCTTCGAGCTTGCTGAATGCGGACAGGTTATGGCGTTCTGCCCCGCGAGCCGCGGAGCGCTTGGATCAGGCGGTAGAGACGGCCTGCAGCAGCCGGACGTAATCTGGCTCCACGTCGGCGTCCTCGGACATCCAGACGTACGAGATTCGACCGCTCGCGTCGATCACGAATGCCGCTCGATAGGCGACGCCTTTCAGACCGAAAGAATCTTCGTTCAGGACCCCGTACGCACGGACAACCTCTTTGTTGAAATCCGACAGGATCGGGAACGGAAGATCTTCCTCGGCTCGGAATCGGGCGGTCACGAACGGGCTGTCGACCGAAATGCCGAAGATCCGAGCGTCGGCTCCCTCCCACACCTCCCAACCATCGCGGATCGTGCACATCTCGGTAGTGCACACCGAGCTGAACGCGAGCGGGAAGAACAACAGGACCACCTTCTCACGCCCGAAGAGCTCACCGACGTCGATCGTCTCGCCCGGCCGGTGCGGAAGCGAGAAACCGGGAGCGGGATCACCTACACGCAGAGACACCTCAAACCTCTCGCTCAGAACACACTCAGAACGCGCCGCCGCCGCCGCCGCCGAACCCGCCCCCGGAGAACCCGCCGCCTCCGCTGAAACCCGAACCACCCGAGCTGCGGGGAGCCGACGCCATCGCCGTCGCCGCCTGGGTGGACATTCTGCCGAGGTCGGACACGAACACGTGCGGATGAAAGGTGCCGTAGTGTCGTCCGCGGTACCATTCGGGCGGCTCGCGGTAGATGCCTTCGAAGGCGCGCGCCCAGCGCGCCTCCACGCCCAGCGCCATGGCGAACGGCAGGAACTTCTCGAACATCTCCGGACCCGTGATCATCCGTTTGAAGCGGTCCGACTCGACCCGGTTCAGGAACTCCTCGAACCCGCGCACCTTCTCGAGCAATCGCGCGCCCTGGATCGAACGAGCCGGCATGATGAGACCGAACCCGAGTACGACCAGTCCGCTGGCCACGCCGCCGACCACCAGGGCCAGCGGGGCGAGCCCGAGACGCTCGGCGATGATCGTGCCGAATCCCGCCACGATGACTCCGGTCGCGATGCCGGCCGCGATCCAGCGGCCCTTCACGTGGTCGGGTCGCTGGCGGTACACCTTCAGCTTGAGGAGGCGGTCCATCAGCGAGTCCTTGATTCCGGGCAGGTCCTTGTAGAACTCGTTCTGGAGCTCGGAAAGGCGTACCGTGTCCCCCCGACCGCCGAACAGCGCACGCAGCAACTTGCGCTCGAAATGCTCCAGGTCATCCCATTCCGCGCGCGGCCGCTTCAGATGGAAAGCGTACTCGCGGCTCGACAGGAGTCCGAACAGCTTCTCCTCTTCCGTCTCCTCGATCACCAGGTACCCCCGCACGGCCAGATCCACGATGGTAGCCGTCACGTCCCGCATGTCCGCGGAATCATCGGCCACGACACCGATCTCGGCGGGTCGGAGGCCATCGGGAGGCTCATACAGAGGCGAGATCGAGCGGAGCTCCGGATCCCGACCTCGCGAGGACCAGAGCCGATACATGCCTATAAGCGCGAGGAACGGAAGCAGCAGAGGCCAGTTCGCCGCGAAGAAAGAGACGCCTCGATCGACGGCCGTCGGCCTGCGGATCACGCCCGGATTCCAGGCGACAGCGATCGTGAGTCCCTCCCGGTAGCCCAGCTGTCGCTGGGCCGCGACGTTGATGCGCGACCCGGTCCGGCTCACGTCCGCCGCCTGCTCCCGTGAGCCATAGGCCCCCGTGAACGCGTTCGCTCGCATGCCGGTCGCTTCCGCTGGCAACACCACGGTCGCCGTGACCGCCTCGATCGGAACCGGCCACTCGTCTCCCGTCACGTTCCAGTACAGCTCGTCGTAGGCCTCGACGATGCCTTCGCGCTCGCCGTCCGACTCGAAGAACCGCAGCGCGTTTTCCACCCTGTAACGGATGACGACGGTTCGAGTGGCGTCGCGCGCGTCCGGAATCCACACCTTGATCCGACGGTACTGTCTCTCACGGCTCAACTCGCGCCGCAGCGAGTTCCCCTGCCCGTCCGTGACCTCCTCGACGGAAAGCTTGAGTTTGTATCCGAAGCCGCTCGGCGTGCGGTAGTCGATGGGAATGTCGCGGTAGATCCCGTTCCAGGATCCTGTGAAGCGGGGGCGAATCCTCTCGGTGACCACGACGTCGCCGCTCTTCAACACCGTGATCTCGGCGTCGAATCGCTCGATCACCCACGAGCGCGCCTGCGGGAAGGCCGGGCCGGCTACCGCTGCGGGAAGAAGACCGACGCCCGCCGCGGCCAGGGCGACCGCGACCCGGGCACGGACGGCGAGGCGGACTGCGCCGGTCCGGCCTCTACGCATCGCTCGTGTCGAACCGCACCTCGGGCGCTTCCCGCTGTGCGTCGTCCTCGAGGACGAAGAACTCGCGCCCCGTAAAGCCGAACGCGTTGGCCAGCAGATTCGTCGGAAACACCTGCGTCTTCGTGTTGTAGTCGCGCACGACAGCGTTGTAGTAGCGTCGTGCGTTCTGAATGGCCCCCTCGATCTCTTCGAGAGAGGCCTGCAGCTGGGTGAAGCTCTCCACGGCGCGCAGCTGTGGATACGCTTCCGCCAGAGCGAAGAGCTGACGGAGCGCCCCGCTCAGCACGTTCTCCGCTTGAGCCTGCGCGGCCGGTCCCTCTGCACTGATCGCCCGATTGCGCGCCTCGACCACCGCCTCGAGGGTCTCCCGCTCGTGTCCCGCGTACCCCTTGACCGTTTCCACCAGATTCGGGATCAGGTCATAGCGGCGCTTCAACTGCACGTCGATATCGGCCCATGCGTTGTTACTGCGGACCCTCAGCTTGACGAGGCTGTTGTACATCCCGATGACGATGAAGATGAGCACGACGATGACCAGCAGCGCGATCCACATGTCTGAGCTCCTCCCTGGCTGGTGAGTCGGGGCGCGCGCGACGGAACCTGCAACGTCGCGTCGCGCTGTATATTATGAAAGGCCGGCGCGAACGGTAATCCCGGCACTTCGCCCCGAGGCCGGGCAGGCCGCCCGATTGCGTCGTCGCGGGGCTCGTCCAGGAGGAGGAATGCTTGTTCAGTACCGTCGCGACGGCGGCACCAGGCTCTTCCGTCAGCACGATCATGCGTTACTTGCGGGACAGCTGGCGGCCGCGTGGACGGGGATCGGCCGGGACCCGTCTCCGCTCGCCTTCGAGCTCGTTCTCGCAACGGCCCTGCATGACGTGGCGTGGCGCGAGCTGGACGAGATCCCGATGCTCGACTCCGACACGGGCCACGCGTTGCCTTTCCACGCATATCCCCTCGACGAGAAGATCTCGGCGTATCGCCGCGGCCTCGACGATGTCAGCCATCTTCATCCGTATGCCGCGCTTCTCGCCAGCTTGCACTACACCTCGTTTCCCGATGCCGAAGGACTCGAATCGCTGCTCGAGCTGGAGGCGGAGCGGCGAAGCGACCTGCGCGAGATCCTCGAGCTCGGTGCGGATGACGACGACCGGATCGCGTGGGATCTCAAGTTCCTGAAGCTGTTCGACAACCTGTCCATCTTCCTGTGTTTGACTCCGCCGTCGGCGAGCACTGCCGAGCAGCCCGTCTGGGTCGAGTCGGCCCGTCATTCCAGGACGCCGTCCGGGGAGCGACTGCATCTGACGTGGGTCGAGGACGATGTGTTGCATGTCGATCCGTTCCCGTTTCGGGGGCCGGTGGAGGTGCGGATCGCCTACCGGGAGTTCAAGGGCCCGTTCGAGAGCGAGGAGGCGCTCCGGGCGGCCTGGGACGCCGCCTCGGATCGTACCTGGTGGATCTGGCTGCGGCCCGCGCCACGACTGGCCTGACGAGACCGATTGCTGCACAGCGCGCGCCTGGTGTCTACCCGTCGCGCCCGTAGCGCTCCCATGCCTCGCGCGCTGCCGCGACCGTAGCGCAGTGGATGGCGACGGTGTCAGCGGTATGCTGCGCATACCCGCCGGCGAGGCACACGCCGACGGGCACGCTGGCTTCGCCCAGCGTTTCCAGAACGAGCTCGTCGCGCTGCCGAAGGCCGTCGAGCGACAGCGCCAGACCACCCAGCTGATCCTCCCGGTAGGGGTCTGCGCCGGCGAGGTAGAAGGCCAGATCGGGGCGATGGGAGTCCACGATCGAGGGCAGGTGCCGCCGCAAAAGCCTCAGATACTCCTGGTCACCTGTGCAGTCGGCCAGGCCCACGTCCGTGTCGCCGGGCGGCTTGTGCATCGGGTAATTGCGAAGCTGGTGCATCGAGAACGTGTACACCTGCGCGTCGTCGACGAAGATCGCCGCCGTGCCGTTGCCGTGATGTACGTCGCAGTCGATCACGACGGGTCGTTCGATCACGCCCTGTCGCTCGAGCTCGCGCACGGCCACCGCGACATCGTTGAGCGGACAGAAACCCTCGCCGTGGTCCGGAAACGCATGGTGAAACCCACCTCCGAGGTGAACGGCGACGCCATGCTCGAGCGCGAGTTGCCCCGTAAGAATCGATCCCCCCGCGCACAGCCATGCCGCGTCTCTCAGACCGGTCGAGTACGGAACTTCGAGCAGGAGTTGCTCCTGTGGGGTCAGGTCACCGCTCTGGAGCTTGCCCATCCAGCGCTCCGTGTGGACAAGCAGAATCGCCGCGTCGCTTGCCGCTTCCGATCGGTGGAGATCGCCCTCCCGGATCACGCCTTCCTCCAACAGCCGTTTGCGGATCAGACCGTACTTGGCCGTCGGAAAGACGTGAGGCCCGATGTCTACCTCGTAGCCCTCGTGAAACACCACGGGCATGCCCATCCCATATCCTCGCTTGGTCATCGGTAGGGGCGATCGCCTCTCCACAGCGTGCGATGCGAGAGAGCGCTCGGTCTCCAGGAAATGGTCTCGGATGCGGCGGCCGTCACGCAAGTCGCATGCGGTTCCGGACGCCGAGGACACAGACTAGACTGCACGCATGACGACTCTCCCTTTGTATCAGGTGGATGCGTTCACCGCGCAGCGGTTCGGGGGTAACCCGGCGGCGGTCTGCCCCGTGCAGGACTGGCTGTCGGACGAACGGCTGCAGGCCATTGCGTCCGAGAACAATCTCTCCGAGACCGCGTTTTTCCTCCCCCGGGAAGATGACTTCGAGCTGCGGTGGTTCACACCCGTGGCCGAGGTCGAGCTGTGTGGTCACGCGACGCTGGCGACTGCCTGGGTGTTGTTCGAGCGACTGGATCACGAGTCGGATTCGATCGTCTTCCACACCCGGAGTGGACCCCTCACGGTGGTGCGCGACGGAGCGCGGCTGCGGATGGATTTTCCGGCGGTCCCGGCGACCGCCATGGCCCCTTCGGCGGCACTGCGAGCGGCGCTCGGCACGGAGCTCACCGAGGCGTGGGCAGCGGATCGCGACTACCTGGTCGTGTTGGAATCGGAGGAAGACGTGCGGGGGCTGCGACCCGACTATGCACGCCTCGCGGAGCTGGATCTGCCCGGTACGATCGTCACGGCACCGGGCGACGAGGTCGACTTCGTGTCGCGCTTCTTCGCCCCCGCCCTGGGAGTCCCGGAGGATCCGGTGACCGGGTCCGCCCACTGCACCCTGGTCCCGTACTGGTCGCGACGCCTCGGCAAGGACAGGCTGCACGCCCGCCAGATCTCGACACGCGGTGGGGAGTTGTTTTGTGTCGACAAGAGCGACCGGGTCGAAATCGCCGGCGAATGCGTTCTCTACCTCGAGGGATCGATACACGTGTGAGCCGGTTGCACGAGTGACGTCGCCATCGTCGAGTTCGTCTACCTGATGAGACTGGCAGCGGCCGTTCATCGGGAGGCCAACCATGATCGATCGACGAGACGATTCGAGCCGCGCCCGCGTTCTGAGGCGGGCACTCGGCCTGGTGATTCTCGCCCTGGCGCTGACCCGATCCGCCTCGGCGCAGGATTGGGCGCTCGGTGCGGGCTTCGCCATCAGCGTGCCGCAGGGCGATTTCGGTCAGGTGGTCGGTGAAGGGTACGGCGCGAGCGGTCACGTGGTGTACCGACCGTACCCCGGCGTCCTCGGGCTGCGAATGGACGCCGCGTTCATCACCTACGGCTCAGAGCGTGTGTTCGTGCCCGGGTTTCCATCGCCTCGCGTCGGGTTTGATGTCCGAACGCACAACAACATCGCGATGTTCAGTATCGGCCCGCAGGTCACCCTGCCTGCCGGCCCCATCGAGCCCTACGTCAACGGCTTCGTGGGCCTCGGGTACTTCTTCACCGAGTCGTCGCTGGACGGAGGGGACCCCTTCTATCCGACCCTGGCCCGCAGCACGAACTTCGATGACACGAGCCTGGCGTACGGATTCGGGGGCGGGCTCGGGGTGGCGCTGACACGAGGCCGGCGGCCGATTCGTCTGCTCTTCGATGCCCAGTATCGGCACCACGACACCACTCGGTACCTGCGAGAGGGAAGCATCGTGGAAGACGAGTTCGGCAACGTCCACATCACGTTCTTCGAGAGCGACGCGGATCTGATTCTGCTGAAGTTCGGCGTGTCGTTTACTCTGTAGCGTTTCCGGGCAGTGCGGGCCTGGCGGCTCGCAAGGTCACCGGAGTCCGCCTGGTTGCCGGAGCGCGCTGGTTGCGGAGCGTGCCCGCACGCCGTCAGGGAGCCCGCGCCAGACGACGCACTCGGCCGTCGCCGGTCAACACGTACAGCTCGCCGGCCGCGTCCTCGCCAAACGACAGGACGCTGCCGAGGTCCCCGACCGGCCACGAACGTGGCTCGACGGCCTCGCCTCCCTCGAGCCGGAAACTGCGCAGGAAGCCGCTGCAGAAGTCCGAATAGAGATAGAGGCCTTGAAGATCGGCGATTGCCCCTCCTCTATACACAAAGCCGCCGGTGACGGAACAGCCCTGTGAGTGGTCGTACTCGAAGACGGGAAGCGTGAGGCCGGCTCGATCGCACGGGTCGCTGCCGAAGCACTGCGACCCCTCCATGACATTCCAGCCGTAGTTGAGTCCGCCAGCGGACGCCGGGGCCGCGTTGATCTCTTCGAGGCTGGACTGACCCACGTCGGCGACGAACAGCGTGGCGCTTTCTCGATCGAACGCGAACCGCCACGGGTTTCTGAGTCCGTAGGCCCAGATCTCCGGCCGGGCACCGGTCTGCCCGACAAAGGGGTTGTCGGCGGGCACGACGTAGGGATCTCCGCCATCGACGTCGATGCGGAGGATCGCTCCCAGCCACGTGTTCGGGTCCTGTCCGTTGCCGAACGGGTCGCCGGCTCCGCCTCCGTCTCCGAGGCCCACGTACAGCATGCCGTCAGGGCCGAACGTCACGAGCCCGCCGTTGTGATTGGCGGCCGGCTGGTCCGTTTCCAGGATGGTGAGCGCGGATGCAGGATCCGCCCGATCCGGGTCGGGCGAGACCGTGTACCTCTCGACCCGGCTGTCGCCGTTACCAAACGTGTAGCTGACATAGAGAAAGCCGTTCGAGGCGTAGTCGGGGTGGAAGGCGAAACCCAGCAAGCCCTGCTCGTTGCTCGAACTCCGCACCTGGGCCCGGATGTCCAGATACGGCGCGGGTAGCAGCGAGCCGTCCTTCACGATTCGAATCTGGCCGGGCTGCTCCGCGATGAACAGGCGATCGTCCCCGGGCGGAGCCGTCAGCAGAAGCGGCCGCTCGAGCCCCGTGGCCACCGTTTCCAGCCCGATCAGGCCACCTTGACCCGTGGGGATGGGTTCGAAGACTGCAGAGTCTCCCGAGCAACCTGCCGCCCCGGCCACCACGAACGCGGCCAGCCACGTCCATCGCCCGGCCGGGCCGACCGGGGCGAAGCGCCGGCAGGACCTTCGGGTCAATCCCGGTACGCCTGCAGGAGGATGTTCGCGACCTCGGGCCGGGTGAACTCGGCGGGGGGCCGCTCACCACGGCGGAGCATTTCGCGCAGCTTGGTGCCCGAGAGAAAGACCCGCTGGTCGGGATCGGCGGGCGACGTCTTGGAGGTCGCCATCTGCTGGGTGAGTCGGCAATAGAACGCGTGCTCGAAGTTGAGCGGGCGGATGCCGAGCGCATCCGCGTCGATTTCGTCGAAGATTCGCTGGGCGTCGTAGGTGCCGTAGAAGTCACCGACGCCAGCGTGGTCCCGGCCCACGATAAGGTGCGTGCAGCCATAGTTGCGGCGCATGATCGCGTGAAACACTGCCTCGCGCGGGCCCGCGTAGCGCATGGCGGCCGGCAGAACCGACAGCAGGACGCGATCGCCGGGGAAGTAGCGCTCCAGGAGGACCCGATAGCACTCCATACGCACCTCGGCGGGCACGTCGTCCGACTTCGTTTCCCCCACGAGCGGGTGGACGAGAAGCCCCTCCACGATCTCCAGAGCACACTTCTGCAAATATTCGTGCGCCCGGTGGATCGGATTGCGGGTCTGGAACGCCACCACCGAACGCCAGCCGGCCTCCTCGAAGTGTCGTCGAGTGGCTTCGGGCGTGAGATGATCGGCCGGAAAGCCGCTGATGTCGTTCGTGTACGCATAGTGCACGGCGCCGGATAGACAATGCGTCCCCTGAGCCTGTATCGCGGCCACGCCCGGATGAGCGGAGTCGGTCGTGCCGTACACCCGCTCGGCCTCCCGCTCCACGTCGCGCGCAAACACCTCGCTCACCTCGAGCGTGCCGGCCAGCTCTCCGCTCGGAGCGAGCAGGGCCACTTCGTCCCCGGGTCCGAAGCCCGTCACCTCATCCGCCCCCACAGGCAACACGACAGGAATCGTCCACGGAAGTCCCATCGGGAGCGACATCTCCTCGACGACCGACACATACGTCTCACGGCTCATGAAGCCGACAAGGGGAGAGAACGCTCCAACCGACAGCAGGTACAGGTCACTAAGAACTCGGCCATCGAGCCGCAGCTCCGGCAGCGACCCCGCCCGCTCGACGAGTTGCCGTCGCCTGTCGGGTCGCACCGTGCGGTCCACGAGCCGGCCCCCGTACGGCGCGATCGGCCCTGGCACGGTGCTCGACTCGGGCTTGTTCGAGTCGGTCGGATGGGACGTCACCGGGCGTGTGGCCGAGGACGCAGCCCGCGTCGAACCCATGGTAGGCTCAGCCCGAGAGCGCACGCAGCGGGTCGACGCCGCGGACGTACCCGTGATCGCTCAGATATCCGATGATGCGTCCCACACATTCGTCCACGTCGTGGACGTTCGTTTCGACGATCAGTTCAGGGTCGCTCGGTGGCTCGTAGGGGGGTGAGATGAATGCGGTCAGGACGATCGCGCCGGCCTCCGCGAACAGCTTGGCCACCTCTCCCACGCGCCGGATGTTCTCGACCCGATCCTCCGGAGAAAAGCCCAGATCGCCGTTGAGTCCGTGTCGTACGTTGTCGCCGTCCAGCACGTAGCTGAAGTAGCCCTGCTCGAAGAGGCGCTTCTCCGCTTCCATGGCGAGGGTGCTCTTGCCGCTCGCCGAGAGGCCGGTGAGCCACAGAACGACACCGCGATGACCTCGGCGCTCCTCACGCTCTTCACGACTGACTGGATCCGTCTGCCAGACGACGTTGTCGGATCTCAGGTCACCCACACCTCGCTCCATTCGCTACGCCTCCCCGACCCTCGCGATCGGATCCCGCAAGATACGTGGATCACTCGAACATGTCCCGCGTTTCTCGCAGCACAATCGGTGCCACGAGGGACCACACGTCGTGAGTGGCGGCGAAGATCCCGCCTGGCTGCACGGGCTGCGGCTTTCCGTACGCGAGCGGCCCGCCCGCACAGTCCGTCACCCGACCGCCCGCCGCCCGAACCACGGCTTCCGGGGCGCACGTATCCCACTCCTTCAGGTAGGGCACCGGATGCACATACAGATCGGCTTCCCCGTTCGTGATGAGAGCACACTTGACCCCCACAGATCCCGACACCACCGGTGTGAAGTCGCCGAGCTGAGCCTCCAGGCGTCGCAGTCGTTCTGAGGGGTGTGAGCGGGAGCGGACGAAGCGCAGGCGATCGACCGCCGTGCGGGCCGCATCGAGCGGTCGGATCGACGGGGCGTCGAGCGGACGGTCGACCCGCCACGCGCCGAGGCCGATCGCGCCCAGGTACAGACGCCCGATATCGGGCTCGAACACGGCGCCCAGGACCGCAGCGCCATCCCGAGACAGACCCACCATGACGCTGAACTCGCCGTTCCCGGCCAGGAACTCCTTCGTGCCGTCCAGGGGATCCACGATCCACAACCGGTCCGCGGGCCGGGCGGGCGAAGGGGAAGGCGATTCTTCGCTGAGAACGGGGTCCTCCGGTCGTTCCCGTTCGAGAAGCTTCAGGATGGCTTCGTTCGAGGCGTGGTCGGCCTCCGTGACGGGGCCGCCGGCTCCCTTGGACCGTACATCGACCGTCGCGTCTCCGTAGAACGGGAGCGCAGCCTGTCCCCCTCGCAGGGCGGCTCGGGCGGCCGTGATCAGATCCTTGCCGTCGTCTGTTTGCCCGATCCCGGCCTCTATCAGCACCCGCATCAACATCGATCCGCTCGCGTCTTCACCCCGAATCTTCCCCGTCCCACCCTCCGTCCGCTGAACGTTGCCCTCACCGAACTCTTTTTGTGACAGCGTGATCCGCACGCGCTGGGCTTCCTAAACGTCGCATTTGCTTGCAGTGGAACCCCCGTTCGCCCAAATTCGTTCACGTCCTGAACCACGGCCCGTGGGGAAACCCGGCAGGAACGGTCGGGCGGCGGTGGCCAGACACGTGTGTTTGAAGGGGAAGAAGCGCATGGCCTCTCGAAGCACGCGAGGCGAAGCGGTCTTTTCTCGTGCGGTAACGCGGTCGCCTCATGACGGCTGCTGCCGCGCCTGGGTGCCCCCCAGGATCCAGACCTCTTGCATGAATTCTCCGGCCGCTCTCCGGCCTCTCTATAAGAACAGCAAAGACTGGTCGCGGACGTCGGCCTAAATGCGGCGGACGTCTTACAACCAGGAGACGTGTATCCACGGCAAGGCAGGTTCACATGAGGTACAGGCTTTGTGCGCTGATCTCGTTGTTCTTGCTCTTCTCCACCGGAGGGCTGTTCGCGCAGGAGCGAACGATCCGCGGGACCGTGACCGACGCTCAGTCGGGCGAGCCCGTGGAGTTCCCGCAGGTCGCAGTGCGCGGAATGGCCATCGGAACGGTCGGGAGCCAGAACGGAACGTTCGCACTCGAAAACGTGCCCGCGGGCGACGTGATGCTCGTGGTCCAGCGGATCGGGTATCAGTCACTCGAAGTGGCGGTTCCCGCGGGCCAGAACACGGTGACGGTAAACCTCGAGATCGACTACCTGCGGGTGGAGGAGCTGGTCGTCACCGGTCGGGCTACGGAGACCCGGCGGGTCAACGCTCCGAACCCGGTGGAGTCGATCCAGGGTGAGGAGCTCGAGGCGGTGCCGCAGCAGACTCTGGACAAGGCGCTGCAGGGCCGCGTCGCCGGGGCGGTGATCGCCAGCAACACGGGGGCGCCCGGCGGCGGCCTGCAGCTGAACATTCGAGGGTCCTCCTCGGTGAACGCCGCTGCGGAGCCGCTCTACGTGATCGACGGTGTCGTGGTGAGCAACATCGCGATTCCGAGCAACCAGAACGAGATCACGGATGCCGCGGGCGGCTCCAACCCGTCGCTGGAGCAGGACGCGCTCACGAATCGGATCTCCGACATCAACCCGGATGACATCGAGAGCATCGAGATCTTGAAGGGTGCGTCGGCGGCCGCCATCTACGGTGTGAAGGCCAGCAACGGCGTGGTGATCATCACCACGAAGCGCGGTCAGGTCGGGCCACCACAGGTACGCGTGAGCGCCCTGGGCGGCTACTTCGATCTCCGCAACACGCTCGGATTTCGCACCTTCGGGGACGTCGAGGAGGCCGTCGGCACCTTCGGAGAGACGGCGCGCAGCTTCTTTCAACCCGGCGTGACGTTCGATCACGAAGCGGGCTTGGCAGGACGCAACGCCCTCTCGTGGGACCTGTCCAGCAGCGTGAGCGGCGGAACGGCCGAGGGCGTGCAGTACTTCGGCTCCGCCGTGTGGAAGAACGACGAGGGCATCGTCGACAACACCGGCTTCGAGCGGCAGGCGGCGCGGGCGAACCTTCGCACCCGACTCGGCATGACCGAGATCTCACTCAACACCAACGTCATACACACCGTCGCCAGCCGCGGTCTGACCAACAACGACAATAGCCAGACCAGCTGGTACATGGTGTTCCCGGGCACGCCGAACTTCATCGATCTGGGACAACAGCCGGACGGGACGTTCCCCGTGAACCCGTTCGTGGGGAACGGGAGCAACCCGCTGCAGACCGCCGCACTGCTGGAAAACGATGAGGATGTCTGGAGGCTCCTGGCCTCGGGGAACGTGGATGTGGGGCTGATCGACAACGGCACGCACCGCGTGAACATCGTGGCGACCGGAGGGGTCGACTTCTTCACGCAGGAAAACCGGATCTTCTCTCCCCCGGCGCTCCACTATGAGAGCTTTGACGGGCGGCCCGGTACCTCGCTGCTCAGCAACACAAACAACCTGAACTTCAACGTGAACGTGAACGGGATCTGGCGGTGGACGCCGTCGAGCGCGCTCACGGCAACGACATCCTTCGGCTTCAACTACGACGACGTGAGCCTCACGATCTCGCGTTTGGTCGGACGGGATCTGACCGGCGGCAAGAACAAGCCTGATGCGGCCACCGAGGTGCAGATTCGAGAGAATCGAGCCAACGTCGAGGACTTCGGATTCTTCGTACAGGAGGAAGTCCTGCTGCTGGACAACCGGCTTCTCCTTACGGGGATGGTCCGGTTCGACCAAAGCTCCGCCAACGGCGATCCGACCAAGCTGTTCGTCTTCCCGAAGGGGGCTGCCTCGTACCGTTTCCCCGATGTGGGCGGTTTCGTGGACGAGGTGAAGCTGCGGGCCGCGGTCGGTCAGACGGGCAACCCGCCCACCTGTGACCCGCGCGAAGGGTGCCAGAAGTTCACCAGCCTCGAGCTGGACAACAACATCGAGGGCATCGGCGGCTTTCAGATCGAGGGCACGGTGGGAGGCGGCGAGGCTCTGGAGCCCGAGCGTATGACCGAGTTCGAAGGCGGCGTCGACATCCTCGCTTTCGACGGACGGGCCAGCCTCGAGCTGACCGGTTACCTGCAGAACGTCGATAACCTCATCATCGAGGCCACCGTCGCTCCGTCGACCGGTTTCGCCGACGTGATCTTCAACGGCGGGGAGCTGCGCAACTACGGTTTCGAGGCCGCGCTGGGCGTCACGCCGATCGTCCGAAGCGGCTTCACCTGGAACTCGCGCACCAGCTTCTTCATGAATCGGAGTGAGGTCACGCGTCTCGACGGGGAATTCCGATCCCGACTTCAACATGAACTTCGCGAACGACTTCCAGCTGGGCGACTTCCAAATCTACACCCTCTTCGAGTGGCGGCAGGGACAGTCGGTCGTGAACCTGACCGAGCTGCTGTACGACGGGGCGGTCAACAGCGCCGACTTTGGGGATCCGAACGATTTCTTCAACGCCAGCTCGGATTTCTCGACCGAGTCGTGCCGCCCGGACTGCAGCGGTGCCGAACGCCTGGCCGGGTTCGTGAACGGGTGGGCGCTTCCGTACACGCAACGCGCTTCGTTCTTCAAGGCACGCGAGATCGCGCTCAGCTACACGCTTCCCGAGAGCGTGACGTCGCGGATCTTCAACGGCTTCTTCGATCAGATCCGGCTCAGAGCGAGCGGCCGCAACCTGTTCACGGTGACGAACTACCGTGGTCTGGATCCCGAGGTGAGCAACTTCGGAACGCAGCAGGTCGGACGCTCGATCGATGTGGCTCCGTTCCCACCGAGCCGCAGCTTCTGGTTCGGCTTCGATCTCCGCCTCTGATCGAAGGGAACGACGATGAAGACAGAGCGAACGAATCCAAGGAATGGAGCGGAGATCATGTTGAAAAGAATCGTTGGGCCGCTGTTCGCGGCCGCGGTTCTGGTCGGGCTGGCAGGCTGTCAGAACCTCACGTCGCCGAACTCGAACTTCGGTGATCTCGAGGAGCTGACGTCGAATCCAGACCGGGCCGGACTCGCGACGACCGCGCAGGGGCTAATCATCGGATACCGACAGTATCATCTGGGCCCGAACGACCTGGTTTCGATGTTGGGGATTCTGGGTCGCGAGTCCTACAACCACGACGTGGCCGACCCGCGCTTCGAGAGCGAGATGCTGGCCGGATCACTACAGGCCTCCAGCCCCGCCTTCGGAGGCAACTACTGGGCCGAGCCGTACGCCAACATCAAGCTGGCGGACATTCTGCTCGATGGAACGGATGAGGTGGACGATGCCGAGGTTTCTGCAGGCGAGAAGGAAGCGTTGCGCGGCTTCGCCAAGACGATGCAGGCGCTGGAGTTCCTGTCGCTCGTGAACACGCGGGACACCAACTGCGGGTGCCCGATCACGATCGCGGAGGACCCGCGCACGCCCGCGCCGAACGCCTCCAAGGAGCAGGTGTTCGATCACATCGTACAGTTGCTCGAGGAAGCCAACGGACACCTGCAGGGCGCCACGGCGTTCCCCTTCCGGCTGTCGAGCGGCTTCAGCGGGTTCGACACTCCCGCGACGTTCCGGCAGTTCAATCGGGGGATTCGGGCGCGGGTGGCCGTCTACATGGGCGATTACTCGATCGCGCTCACCGCTCTGGGCGAATCCTTTCTGAGGGCGGCGGGGTCCCTAGATAACGGAGTGTACCACACCTTCAGCACCGGATCGGGCGACCGCACGAACGAGCTCTTCCAGCCGGGCGGTGATCCGAATCTACGAGCGCACCCGTCGCTCGGTGAGGATGTGGAGTTGAAGCTGGATGGGACGCCCGACGATCGTTTCGTGGCCAAGACCCGCGAGATCGCTTCGCGC
The DNA here is from genome assembly GCA_039586095.1 of Gemmatimonadota bacterium. Taxonomy (GTDB): domain Bacteria; phylum Gemmatimonadota; class Gemmatimonadetes; order Palauibacterales; family Palauibacteraceae; genus JBDHBD01. The sequence goes on along the minus strand of JBDHLB010000007.1, from coordinate 16,055 downwards.
TCGTACAACGGGGTCCTGTGCACGCCGCAGTCGGCGTTTCCGACGTGTGACATCGGATTCGACATCTACTCGACCAGCACGACGCCGATTCCGATCATCCGGAACGAGGAACTGATCCTGCTCCGCGCCGAGGCGAACATCGGGCTCGGCAACCTGGGGGCGGCCCAGACGGACATCAACGTCGTTCGTCAGCGGGCGGGGGGTCTACCGCCGGTCACGCTCACCGACGCCGATCAGGCAATGGACCAGCTTCTGTACGAGAAGCGTTACTCGTTGCTGTACGAGGGTGGACACCGCTGGATCGACATGCGGCGCTACAACAAGCTCGATGAGCTGCCGCTCGACATACCGACGCACGTCGTGAACGCGGCCTACCCGATTCCGATCGACGAGACCGCAGCGCGCCAGTAGCGGTCGGTCGGAAGGAACGACCGGACCGACGGTCAGTTGAGACAGGCGGAGCGCATGGCGCTTCGTCCGGGAGAACCGGCGGCTGGATATCCAGCCGCCGGTTCTCCTTTATCGGGAGCTGCTGTGAGGGGGAAGGGCTCGATGCTGCGGGCCGCCGCGCTGGTCGCGGCCACACCGCGTCGCCCGCGAGCCCCGCCTAGCGCTCGATCAGGGCCTCGATGCTGCTTCTCGGAACGGCGCCGACCTCGCGTCCGGTCTCGTCTCCGTCGCGGAAGAGGATCAACGTGGGGATTCCCCGGATGCCGAAGCGCCGGGAGACATCCGGGTTGGCATCCGTGTCCAGCTTGGCGACCAGCAGATGGCCCAGCCGCTCGCGCGCGAGTTCGTCGAGAATCGGAGCCATCACCTTGCACGGGCCGCACCAATCCGCATAGAAGTCCACCAGTACCGGCACGTCGGAGTCGGCGATCACCCGATCGAACTCATCGGCGGTGACCTTGACCGGTCGATCCAGGAGCATTGGCCGGCCGCAGTCACCGCACTTGGGCCGCTCCGCCGCCCGATCCAGGTCGATTCGGTTCAGCGTCAGGCAAAACTGACACCGTAATGTGGCGTATCGCCCCTGCGCCTGAGTGCCCGTCGTCATCCGCTCCTCCGCGTGCTTCTATCTACAAACGGGATATCCTCGATCCCGTCTACTGTTCGACCAGCCGGCCTGCTGTTCGATCGGACCATGCTACACCCGACTGCGCACGGGGTGCTGCGCGAGATCGGCCCCCAGGGCGCCTGCCAGAAAGCGGCCGGCTTCCGCCTCCGCCCAAAACCGCGGACCGCTCCGACCGGCGGACACGAATCCGACGTGTCCCCCGCCTCGCGGCAGCACGGCCTGCAAACACGCGTTGTCCCGGATCGTCGCAAGCGGAACCGAGTCGAACGGGATCAGCGGATCATTGCGGGCGTGGAGCAGCAACGTGGGCACACGGACTTCGCGCAGATAGCCGCCGCTGCTGGCCTCGGCGTAATAATGCGCGACATCTCGGAACCCATGCAGCGGTGCCGTCACGGCGTCGTCGAACGCTCTTACGCTTTGTGCCCTCGCGATGGCTCCCAGATCGAACGCATCCGGGAAGAGCCGCGCCTTGGCCCGTGCCGAGCGGCGCAGCAACCGCAGGAAGCGCCAGCCGTACAGTTTGCCCCATCCCCGCTCCATGCAATCCGCGGCTCGCGACAAGTCGAATGGCACCGATACCGCCACCGCGGCGTTCAGATAGCTGTCGGCCGGCCCCTTTGTCTCGCCGAGGTACTTCAAGAGCACGTTGCCGCCGAGCGAAAAGCCCACGGCGCCCATAGCCGAACCGGGGGAGCGGCTCCTCAACAGGCGCAGCACGGTCCGAAGGTCGTCCGTTCGCCCGGCGTGATAGGAGCCGGGAAGGCGGTTCGGTTCACCGCTCCGTGACCGAAAATTGAGTGCCACGGTCCGGAGGCCCATCGCCGCGAGGGCCCGGCAAGCCTGCTTCACATAGCCGGAACGCGAGCACCCCTCGAGACCGTGGAGCACCAGAACGAACGGGCCATCGGTCGGCTCGACCGCGAAATCGAGATCAATAAAGTCTCCGTCCGGCGTATCGATCCTCTCCCGCCTGTACTCGACCGACGCGACCGCACGGAGCAGCCGAGCGGTTACCGTCTGCAGATGTGCGTTCCCGAGCCACCAGGGCGCCCTGTAAGGCCGCGGCTCGAACCGCGGAGGGCAGCGGCCCGCCATCCCGAGACTCTCGTTCGCTGTGCGCGCGGGTGCGCGGTCTGCTTTCATTCGCTGTGGCCTCGTGAAGGCTCTAACTTCGGCCCGTCCACGGCGACGGTTGTCGGCCTTATGACCGTCTTGGCGAACGGCTCGACGCGAGGCCCATAATACATGTCGGTGAACAAAGGGGAACGCCACGCGGAGGATAAGGCTGATCCGATTCTGAGCCACCGCCCCGTCACGGCACGTGGCGCGACTCCCACGGCGTGGATCTTCGTTCTGCATGGCATCTACGGGGCAGGTCGGAACTGGGCGAGCATCGCGCGCCGACTCGTCGAGCGACGGCCCGACTGGGGCGCCGTCCTCGTCGATCTGCGACTGCACGCCGATTCCCAAGGTTTTGGGCCGCCCCATAACCTCGAGGCGTGCGCCGGCGACCTGCGGAAGCTCGGTCGTTACCTGGACACGGGGCCGCAGGCTCTCATCGGTCATTCCTTTGGAGGCAAGGTGGCGCTGCTCTACGCACGACGGGCCGACGACAGTTTGCGTCAGGTGTGGGTCATGGACTCCACACCCGCGAGCCGGTCTCCAGCGGGGGCGGCCGTCGACATGCTGGACTTCGTACGGGAACACGATCGCTTCCCAGACCGCGGTACGGCAGCAGCGGGTCTCGTGGCATCGGGCTTCGCGCCTTCCGTGGCTCGTTGGATGGTCACGAACCTCGTACGAAGGGGTGAGGTCTACCGCTGGCGTTTCGACCTGGACGGAGTCGAGACGATGCTAGTGGACTTCTTCCGTGTAGATGCCTGGGAGGTCGTTGAGCACCCTCCCGCAGGCGTGGAGCTCCACTTCGTGAAAGCCAGCGAGTCGGATGTGCTCACGGAAGAGGAGTGCTCGCGCATCGAGCGTACGCGTTCAGAAGCCGTCTACCTGCACCGGATCGCTGGCGGGCACTGGCTCAATGCCGACAACCCGGGCGCGGTGCTCCAGCGGCTCGAGGATGGGCTGCCGCGTGATGCTGCCTGACCCGGCAGGAAAGGGGTTGTGACCCACCCATGAACACATCGATCCGGATCGGCCTCCTGGCGACAGGGCTGAACCTGTTCGGCTGCGCATCGTCTGGCGGAGGGTCGGTCGACGCGCCGCGGGCGGAAACGGTGATCGAGGTCACCAACCGCAACTGGAACACGATCCACGCGTACGTGATTTCGGGCGGCCGTCGACTGTCACTCGGCCTGGTGTCGACGTTCCGGACCGAGACCTTCACACTGCCGCCCGGCTCCTTCGGTGGTAGCCCCGAGCTTCGGTTCCTTGCCGTACTGATCGGATCCTCGCGCAACTACCTGTCGGAGGATGTACTGGTCGACCCGGGCGACTTCGTCGAATGGGTGATCGAGCACGACGTCGCTCACTCGCACGTCAGCGTGTTCTGATCCGGGAGATCGAGTCGCTCACCAGTCCATGCTCTCACGCCACGTACCCGGCACTGCTACGGGCATCGGCGGGGTCGAGTCTTCGCCTGCCGCCACGAGCGCCACCGATTCAACGCGACGCACGCTCGGTCCCCCACGGCGCAAATCGACCCGGGCGGTAGCCGTGAACCGCAGCAGGCGGACGCCGTCCGGCGCATCGAGGAGTGTGGAGACCTCTACGAACGCGCCTCCTTCGCCGAAGTCGTACGAGCGCGACGAGACGCTGTCTCCAAAGGTTGCCAGCGCGTCAGACACGGCGGCGTCCGCCAGGTAGAAGGCTCGGACACTCGCGGCCTGAGCCTCGCTCATCCGCGCCTCGAGTGCGGACACCGTGTAGCCGACCCCCGCGGTCAGGTAGAGGACGGTCAGCGCCACTACTATGGCCGGCAGAATGAACCCCTGGTCGGTCGAATCGGTTGCCATGAATAGACGATCCCTGGCCCTCTTCAACAGGGTCTCAAGCCGCGGCCTGGTCGCGGTGCGGCAACCTCGCCACACTCGGCTCGATCCGCTCGGGTTGTAGTCTGATCCCCAGACAGTGTGGTGACAGTACGACAGATCGCGGCATTCCCGATGCACCGACCGAGGCGCTATTTGGTTGCCGCAAAACGGATTACACGACCTTGAGCTTTGTGCCCCAAACTTGCATACGGTCGTAGTGAGTGCGGGAGTAGGTCAAGGCAGCGGGCTGGTGAGCGCCAGCGTCCACCGAATCGAGATAAGGGACCATCATGAGTACGGTTTGGTCGCGATCGAGACGTCAGGCCTATCTGGGCCTCGCGATGCTCGGGATGCTGCTCCTCACCGGCGGCTCTGCCTGGTTGTTGGTCGTAGGCGCCGGCAGTGCTGTCGCCTCTGAGTCAGCGTGTCAGGGCGGTTGGAACGAGAGTTGTGCCAGTGTCGAGGTGGACGTCGTCGGCGAGAAGCTGTCGATATTCGTGCCGAACGCGACCGGGCTGGAGGCTTCGCGTGATCGGGCGATGCCGACGGCGTCCACGGATGCCGCGAGCGCCGCACGGCCAACGGCGGATGTTCAGGTTCTTCTGAGCGCCTCAGGAATGACATGCCAGCCGGAATCGGGCATCGGGTGCGTCGATGTGACCGAGGAGTGGCTGGACGGCATCGCGGCTGTTGCCCTGGATCCCGGCCTTGTCCAGTGCGACGAAGACCGCCCGGGTCTGGACGACCCGAGCGGCTCCGACCGGGCGGAGCGGGACGAGGAGTGCGATCGAGATGCTCCTGTGGCTGCGCTGTTCCTGCTTGCCGTTCCCACGGCGGTGGCCGTCGCCCTCCCCGGCGGGGATGAGCCGGAAGTCGTGCGGAGCTTCCCAGAGGATGAAGGAAGCGAAGGCGGCACCGAGACCAGCGGTGGCGGCAGCGAGGGCGGCGATGCAGGCGGCAATCAGGGCGGCTCGCAGGGTGGAAACGAGGGCGGTACCACCGGGGGCAACGAGGAAGGTGGCGACAGCGGAAACTCCGGGAACAGCGGCAATTCCGGGAACAGCGGCAACTCCGGGAACAGCGGCAACTCCGGCAACAACGGCAACTCCGGGAACAGCGGCAACTCCGGGAACAGCGGCAATTCCGGGAACAGCGGCAACTCCGGCAACAACGGCAACTCCGGGAACAGCGGCAACTCCGGGAACAGCGGCAATTCCGGGAACAGCGGCAATTCCGGGAACAGCGGCAATTCCGGGAACAGCGGCAACAACGGCAACAACGGCAACGAGGGTGGCGACGACGGGTGGGAAGATCCCGTCTGGGGCGAACAGGGTGAAGAGCCTCCCATGACCGAGGTGCCCGAGCCCATCAGCACGACACTGTTCGGGCTGGGTCTCGCGGGTTACGCAGGCGCGCGACTGCGCAAGCGCCGCAGCGGCGAGCTGGAGGAAGCCGAGGAGTAGGGCCAGACGCGGCCTGGGCTCCACCAGGCTCACAATAAGGCATTGAAAGAGGGACGGTTCGCCGTCCCTCTTTTTCATGCCCGTTCATGCCCGCACCCCATATATTCTGCACGCGAGCCGGCCAAGCGGCGTCGGCATCGGGATGGCATCCACGAGAAGAGGGGGGCGAAGTGACGGACGCGTTCTACACGGCACGGGCCCGAGTGGAGAAGGTGTCCGGCGTGCACAGGCTGGCCACGCTGGACGACGGAACGAACTTCGATATGGGCGTGCACGGAATCATCAAGGAGCACTACCGGATCGAGGCCGAGGACCTGCCTCTGCCGGTGGACTATCTCGTGGCGGCGGCCGGCGGGTGAATGCTCGGAACGCTCAACGGCGCACTGGAGGTGCGCGAGATCCGGCTCGACCCCGCCGACATCGTCACCGACGTGGAAGGCATCAATGAGGTTCGCGACGGGCTACCGGTCCTGACGGAGATTCACGTCCGATATCGACTTCGCATTCCCGCTGGCTCGCGAGAGGTGGTGGAGCGAGCGCTCGAAAGGCATGCCTCGAAGTGTCCGACCGCGCAGTCCCTGCGTGGGGCGGTGGACGTACGCTGGACCGCCGACATCGAGGAAGGGGACTCGTAGTCTCGTGGTGTGGGGCCTGGCGCACAGGCCGCTCCGGTTCGGGTAGACGGTATCATGCCTGAGAGACCCAGCGGCCGGCCGAATCTTCCTTCACTGCTGCCGCCGCGCGTGCGCATGTTGCTGCGCGTGACGGTGGTGCTGGCAGGCTTCATGCTTGCCAGCGCGCTCTATCTGCTTCTCAATCGGCTGGCGGACGGGCTGGGCTGGACGCTGTTGGCAGCCGGATCGACCTCCCTGCCGAGCGTGTTTCAGGCCATTCTTCTGGCGCATACGGGAATCGGACTCCTTGCCGCGGCGTTGGTCCTGGTCTTTGTGCTGGCCCACCTGCCGCGGGTCTGGCGACGTCGCCACGGTAGCTCGATCCTCACGGGATCCCTGTTCGTCGGCGTGGCGGTCGTCCTCGTCGTCACGGGGCTTTTCATTCTGACGGAAGCGGCCAGCCAGGAGAACCGGTGGGCCTGGTGGCTACACGTTGCCTGCGCCGCGCTTATCCCGCTTGGCTATCTGGCGCACCGACTCGTCAGTCTGGCACGCCCGGCCCGGTCTTCGATCGGTCGCTACGCGCTGGCCGTCGCTGGCGCGGGCGTATTGCTTGTGGCCGCGCACGTCGCCGGTGGCAACGATACGCGGAAGGGGCCGGAGGCGCAGATCGCTCTGGATGCGACCCTTGGAACGGGTCCGAGCGGTGCTGATCGGTCGCCAGAAGAGTTCTCGGACTCGTCCTTTGTCGCCGCCGACTTCGTACCCCCACAGAGCCTCTTCTTCCCGTCACCGGCGACCACGACGTCGGGCGGTCTGGTGCCCGCGCGCGTTTTCACACCGGGCGACGGCAGCAAGACGACGCCGAGCCCGATCGACGAGGTCCGGACTGAGGGCTTCGCCTCCGAAGCCCCGATCGGCGCGGAAGGCTGTGTGCGCTGCCACCCCGACACCGTCGAGCAATGGTCGGCCTCGGCTCACCGCTTCGCGTCGTTCAACAATCCGTTCTACGAGGCGAGCGTGCGGAGCCTGCGAGCAGACGGCAGCCCGCCCAACGAGTGGATCCGTCTCCATCAGAAGGCGAACCCGGAGGCGCCGCTCGAATCGGGCCCCGTCAAGAGCAAGTGGTGCGCGGGCTGTCACGACCCGGCGCTCCTGTTCACGGGGCTGATCGACAAGGCGATCGATCGTGTGAGCCGGGAAGCGCAAGCCGGGCTTACCTGCCTCGCCTGCCATGCCATCGATCGGCTGCACGGGAGGACCGGCAACGCGAACTACAACATCGACGACACTGGAGATGATCCGTACTTGTTCGCGGACGCACCCGCCGGCAGCTGGAGGGCCTTCGTTCACGACATGGCCCTCAAGGCGAAGCCCACGGTGCACAAGAGACGCCTGCTGAAGCCGCTGCACAGCGAGCCGGAGTTCTGTGCGACCTGCCACAAGGTCCGTCTGACCGAGCCGGTGAACGAGTACCGCTGGCTGCGCGGGCAAGACGAGTACGACAACTGGCATGACAGCGGCATCTCGCTGAATGCGGCGCGCACGTTCTACCTGCCGGAATCGCGCCGCGTCTGCCAGGACTGCCACATGCCGCTGGAGCCCGCGCCACGGGGAGATCTGGCAGCCGAAGACGGGCTCGTGCGATCGCACCGGTTTCTGGCCGCGAACACGGCGCTCCCGTACGTGCGCGGCGACTCGGCCACGTTGCGCGACACCGAGAGGTTCCTGCGTGACGGAGCCCTCAGCGTCGACGTGTTCGCGATCCGCCGCGGCGACGACCGGACCCCTCTGGCATTGGATGGCGAGAGGCGGACTCTGGAGCCAGGCGAGCGGGTCGTCGTGGATGTGGTTGTTCGCAATCGCGCCGTCGGCCACACGTTTCCAGGCGGGACGAACGACTCGAACCAGGGATGGCTCGAGGTAGAGCTGCTTGAAGGCGACGGTCGCATCCTCGCGAAGAGCGGCTCGATCGCCCCGAACCGGCGCCTGGACTCGCTCGCGCACGTGTACGGTGTCGTGCTGCTGGACCGCGAGGGCCGGCGAATCCAGCGTCGCAACGGGCAGGACATCTACGTGACGGCGGCCTCGAACGTGATCGGCCCGGGAACGGCAGACGTGGCGCACTACGAGTTCGTCGTGCCGGAGCGCGCGGCGGGAGGAAACCTGACCGTTCGCGCGCGCCTGCTGTGGCGCAAGTTCGACCGCGCGTTCACCGAGTTCGCGTATGCAGCCAATCCGGAGGGGTTCCGGCGCTTCGCGGACGTGCCGGACCTCCCCGTTACCGAGATCGCCACGGGCGAAGCGTCGTTCGCCATCGCCTCGGGAGCGCTCGCTGATCCGTCGACAGACGGCGAAACGGGGACCGACGGGAGTGCGAAGAAGGCCGCGGCTAGGGACGAGGACTGGACTCGTTACAACGACTACGGCATCGCGCTGCTTCTCGAAGGCAACACGAGGCTCGCAATGCGTGCGTTCGACCGAGTGCGTGCCGCGCATCCGGACCGGACCGACGGCCCGCTCAACATGGCTCGAACCGCTCTGCGGGACGGCAACCTGAATGCCGCATACGACCTTCTCCAAGAGGCAGAGGGCATCCGGCCCGGCGATCCACGTGCCGCCTGGGTGTGGGGGCAGGTGCTGCAGGAAGACGGACGGTACGAGGACGCGATTCTCGCGTTCCGGAGAGTCCTCGAGGTTTTCCCCGAGGATCGGGCGGCGTGGCGAAATCTCGGCCGCACGCTGTACCTGCACCGGCAGTACGAAGAGGCCCTGGTCTCGCTGGACCGCGTCCTGAGGATAGATCCGGAGGATCGAGTCGCGCACTATCACCGCATGCTGGTCCTCCGGGCCCTCGGACGGGAGGTCGAAGCCGCTGCCGCGGAGGCCGCGTACGAACGGTACCGCATCGACGAGGCGGCCCAGGCCGTTGCGGGCGCGTACCGTCGAGCACACCCCGGCGTGAACCTGATGGCGCAGCCGATCCACACGCACCGACTCGAGAGAGTCGCCGGTGAATAACGATCTCCATGGCTCGCTCGGCCCGGGGGGCTCACTCCCGTCGCCGGTTGCCGTCTCCGTCCCGGTGGTGCTGCTTTCCCTCCTCCCGGCTTTCGCAACAGGCTGCGACGATGCAGAGCCGCCGACGACCGAACCCGCGTACGCGCGGCCCACGTATGCGACGCTTCCGGGAAGGGAAGTCGAGACGGCCATGCGCTTCGAGGACGTCACGACCGCATCGGGCATCACGTTCGTCCACGAGACCGGTGCCTTCGGCGAGAAATGGATGCCCGAGACGATGGGCAGCGGGGCGGCGTTCTTCGATTACGACACCGACGGCTGGCCCGATCTTCTGCTGGTCAACGGCGCGCCATGGCCGGGACGACGGGGAACCGGGGCGACCCCTTACTCGCGCCTCTATCGGAACCTGGGCAACGGGCGATTCGAGGATGTGACGGAGGAGGCCGGTCTCGCGCTGCCCCTGTATGGGATGGGCGTCACGGCAGCCGATTACGATGCCGACGGGGACCCCGACCTCTACCTGACAGCCGTCGGTACGAACCGCCTGCTCCGCAATGACGGCGGACGCTTCACCGACGTGACGATGCGGACCGGAGCACATGGCAACAGCGGGATGCCGGGCGATCCACCGTCCTGGTCCACCGGTGCGGCGTGGGTGGATACCGATCGAGACGGCTGGCTGGACCTCTTCGTATGCAACTACGTGCGCTGGACTCCGAAGACCGACCTGTTCACTACTCTGGACGGCACGAACAAGTCGTACGCGACGCCACAGCAGTACGATGGAGAAAGCTGCCGGCTGTACCGGAATCGCGACGGGCGGGACTTCGAGGACATGACGCGCACGGCCGGGGTCTATCGGCCGGAGGGGAAGTCACTCGGCGTCGCCGTCGAGGATTTCAACCAGGACGGGTGGCCCGATATCGTGGTCGCGAACGATACCTATCAGAACTTCCTCTATCTCAACGACGGAACGGGTGCCTTTACGGACGTCGCCGTCGCGGCGGGGGTGGCGTTCGACGAGTTCGGTCGGGCTCGTGCCGGAATGGGTGTGGACGTCGCGGACGTGACAGGGCAGGGACGTCTCTCGATCGCGATCGGCAACTTCTCCAACGAGCCGGTATCGCTCTACACGCAGATCGGCGAACAGGTGTTCCAGGACCTCGCCGGCTCCGCGCGCATCACACGATCGACTCTTCTTCCCCTCACCTTCGGGCTCGCGTTCGCCGATCTGAATTCTGACGGCTATGTCGACTTGGTGACCGGAAACGGACACATTGAACCGGAGGTGAACGCCGTCATGCGAGACGTCACCTTCGCGCAAAGGCCTCAGCTCTTCCAGAACACGGGTCAGGGTCAGTTCGAGGACGTGAGCGACGTGGTGGGGGAGTCGTTCCAGGAGCCGATGGTAGGCCGCGGCATCGCGACCGCGGATTACGATCGCGACGGCGATCTGGATGTCATCATCACGGCGAACGGTGGGCGACCCCGCCTGCTGCGGAACGATCTGCCGTCCCGAACTGCGGCGTGGATACGGGTGAAGCTCGTCGCCCGGCCGCCGAATCGATCGGCCGTCGGCGCGGTCGTGACCGTCTATGCCGGCGATCTCGTCCAGCGCCGAATGGTCCGCGCCGGCTCCTCCTACCTGTCGCAGTCGGAATCGAACCCGCTGTTGTTCGGACTCGGCAGCCTGGATTCGGCCGACAGCGTGCGCGTGCGATGGCCGACGTCAGGTCTCGAGGAGCTGTATGGCTCGGTGCCTTCGGGGACCACACTCGACCTGCGCGAGGGCGAGGGGACTTCTGGAAGGGGTGGACAAGAGGAGGAGTGATGGGTCGTCGGATTCGCTGCACGGTGCGCACACGATCCCGTCTACGCGGGTGGCGCCTGCCGGTCTCCGTGGTCGTGCTGTCGCTGACAGCCGTGGCGTGTGGGGAGCGACAGGCGGACGAGGGAGTCCGCGCCGCGGCCGGTGAGGCGCTTCTGGCCCGGACGAACGGCCTCACGTTCCTGCAGCAGGATCGGCTCGAGGAAGCCGAGGCGGAGTTCACCCGTCTCATCGACCTTGTGCCCGATGAGGCCGCGGGATACGCGAACCTGGCGCTTGTGCACTTGCGTGCGGGACGAGTGGAAGATGCGGAACGCGAGGTTCGGCGAGCGCTCGAGCTGGCACCGACCGACCCGGATGTGGCGCTCATCCTCGCCCGCGTCTTCGAGCTCGAAGGGCAGCCGGATTCGGCTCGTGTCACGTTGGAGACTTCTCTGGCTGCCGAGCCGGAACACCTGCGCACGCTCTACGCGCTCGCGACCCATGTCGAACGTCATCGCGGCGAGGAGGGCGCCTCTGAACGGCGGGGCTACCTCGAACGGGCCATCGAACTGGCTCCCGCCAACCTGGCCGTGCGACTCGAGCTGGCCCGCAGTCTTCTCTCGGCCGGCAGGGCGGATCCGGCGATCGAGCAGCTCGAGGCTCTGCGCCAGCAGGCACCCGGTTTTCCAGAGGCGGCAGCGGAGTCTCTGGAAGAGGCGATCGACCGGGGCCGAAGCGGAGACCTGGCCGGAGCGCGAACGAGCCTGTCTCGATTCGGTGCGTACTTCGAGGTCACGACACCGTTTCAGGCGGCGGCTCAGGAACTGCGCGGCCCGCCGGAGGAGATCGTCGGTCTGTTGGGCCTCACCTTCAGCCACGAATTCTCCCTCCAGATTCAGGAGCAGGAGTTCGTGCTCTCGACCCTTCGGTACTCCGATGCCACTTCGACCGCGGCGTTGGACACGGTCCCGGTCGGAGCGCTCGCGCCTCCGACCGGCGGTCGGGGAACCGCGGTCGCCGTCGGTGACTTCGACGGTGACGGCGATGAAGACCTGATCGTCGCGGCGACACGCGGCGAGGGAGAACACACCCTCCGATTGCTACGTGATGACCTCGGTCGCTTCGTGGATGTGACCGAAGAGGCCGGTCTCTCGCTCACGGGGCCCGGCCAGGGCGCGATCTTCGGAGACTACGATCAGGATCGGCGGCTCGATCTGCTGTTGGTGGGTCCCGAGAGCAGCGCACTGTACCGGAACACGGGCCCCGGTCGATTTGAGGACGTGACGTCCCAGGCGGGGCTCAGCACGACAGGTGCGCGGGACGCGGTGTTCGTCGATCTGGACCTGGACGGGGATCTGGACCTTTATCTGGTGCGAGCCGGGGCGAACCGTTTCTTCCGCAATAACGGAGATGGCTCGTTCGAGGAGCGCGCCGTGGAAGCCGAGATCGCCGGTGAAGCAGCGGCCGACAGTCGGGGGCTGGTGTTCGCCGACTTCGACGACGACCGGGACGTGGATCTCTTCGTAGCCAACGCCGCGGGGAGCGATCGCCTGTACTCCAATCTGCGTGGCGGACTGTTCGCGGACGTCACGGCGGAGAGCGGTCTCGAGTCAGCGGGAGGCTCCGCCGCGGCCGCGGTGGGTGACTACGACAACGATGGAGCGCTGGACCTCTTCGTCGCGGGTCTCTCCGGCTCGCATCGCCTGTACCGAAACCAGGGCGATGGCACGTTCGAGCGCGATGACCGTGCAGAACAGGCCATAGCGCGAGTCGCGGGAGTGCTGGCGCGTGATGCGGAGTTTCTCGACTTCGATAACGACGGCCGCATCGATCTGCTGGTGGCGGGTATCCCGGCCGCCAGCGATGGCTCAGGCCTCGCGCTGGTGCGGAATGTGGGGGACGGCGGGTTCGAGGATGGCTCTCGGTTTCTCCCCGGCACACCGGGGTCCTATGAGTCCGTGGCGGTCACCGACTACAACCAGGACGGCGATCTGGACATCGTGGCCGCGGGTCCGGACGGCGTGCGTATGCTCAGGAACGACGGTGCCAACCTGAACCACTCGTTCCGGATCGCACTCCAGGGGCTCGGGACCGGCAGTGGCAAGAACAACCGGTTCGGGATCGGTTCGCGTATCGAGGTGCGAGCCGGCGATCTGTTTCAGGCGCAGGTCGTCTCGCGTCCGGTCACTCACTTCGGTCTCGACGGACGACTGAAGGCCGACGTGGTCCGGGTCGAATGGCCGAACGGCGTCGCTCAGGACCTTTTCTTTCCGGGAACCGACGCAGACCTGATCGAAGAACAGAGTCTCAAGGGCTCATGCCCCTTCCTCTACACGTGGAACGGCGAACGGTACGAGTTCGTGAAGGACGTTCTGTGGAAGAGCGCGCTCGGCATGCCACTGGGGATCATGGGAGCATCGGGCGAGCGCGCCTACGCGCCCGCGGAAGCGTCGCGCGAGTACCTCCTCATTCGGGGCGATCAACTTCGTGCGAAGGATGGAGTGTATTCGCTTCAGCTGACTGAAGAGCTGTGGGAGACGGTATACGTCGACGAAGTGAGACTGATCGCAATCGACCATCCGGACTCGGTCGACGTGTACGTCGACGAGCGGTTCGTGCCCCCAGGTCCGGTCAGCCTGGAGCTGTTCGAGGTGGCTCGCCGCTACACGCCGGTCGCGGCCGTGGACGACCGGGGCAACGATCAGCTCGCGGCGATCCGTCGCAAGGATGACATCTACGTCACGAATCTCGTTCCCGGGCCGTATCAGGGCATCACGGAGTTGCACGACCTGATCCTCGATCTCGGCGATCTGGCCCGCGCCGACGAGGTCGTTCTGTTTCTCAGCGGATGGGTGTTCCCGACCGACGCGAGCATCAATGTGGCGATGTCACAGTCCGATCGACTCGAGGCCGTCTTCCCGGTCCTGCAGACGCGAGACGCCGACGGCGAATGGCGCACCGTCGAGCCGCTGAGCATTCCGTCCGGAAAGGACAAGACGATCGTCGCCGATCTGACCGGCAAGTTCGTCGGAGACGACCGGCTGCTGCGGATCCGCACGAATATGCAGGTCTACTGGGATCACATCTTCTTCACCGCACGCTCGAGACGTGACCTCGCATCCGGTGAGGAAGACGATCGGATGCCCAGCACGCGGACGTTCGACGAGCCGCAGCTGACCACGCTCGTGCCGAGCAGCGCCGACCTGCATTACCGCGGATTCTCGCGCCTCTACCGCAGGGGAGGTCGTTACGGTCCACACTGGTTCGACTACAGCGACGTGGACACAAGCCCGCGGTGGAGCGATCTGGAGGGCCTGTACACCCGCTACGGAGACGTACGCCCGCTTCTGCTGCGGGCCGACGACATGTACGTCGTCCTCAATGCCGGGGACGAGATCACCATCGAATTCGACGCCTCACAGGCACCGGTTCTGAGTGATGGCTGGCGACGTGACTTCCTCCTCTACACGGATGGATGGATCAAGGACGGCGATCTGAATACGGGAACCGGCGACCGGGTGGAACCGCTCCCCTTCCACGCTCAGACGCGCTATCCGTACGGACCCGAGCAGTCCTATCCGGACGATGATTCTCACCGCCGCTACCTGGAGGAATACCAGACACGGCGGGTCACGGCGGACCGGTTCTGATCGAAACGCCACGTGGAGGATTGCGAGGCCGTGGGCCGAGCCCACGGAGAGGTGTTCGGAGACGTCAGGCCGGCCACCACGTTGATCGCAGTGGCCGACCTGGCCGATGCCGAAGCGCGGGTGGAGATCGAGGCGCTGGCGGCTCGCTAGCCGCTCACCCGCCCTTGATGAGTCGAATCGAGCCGTTGACGGTTTCGAGCGAGATCTCGCTTCCTCCGCGGCCGATGTCGCCTTCCAGCTTTCGGATTCCGCCACGGAACTTACCCTTCACCGTCAGCGCGAAGTCGGAGTTCAAGTCTCCGTTCAGGGTCTCGGCCACCACGCTGGCCTGCGTCGCCTCTGGCAGCGTCACCGTGATGTTTCCGTTCACCGTCTCGAACGAAAGGGGTGCGGCCGAGACGCTCCCCACCGCCGCGACGATCGAGCCGTTCACGGTCTCGGCCGAAGCCTGACCCGAAGTCTCGACGCGGACTTCGCCGTTCACCGTCTCGGCCCGCACATCGCCGGACAGATCCGTTGCCGTGATGCCTCCGTTGACGTTGGACGCATGAAGGTTCACGCCCGCCGGGACCCGCACGGTGAACTCGACCTGAACGTCGTTCTCGCCCATGTTCATCTCGTAGTCCGATCCACGGGCGCACCGGTTCGGCTCCTTCCCCTCCTTCGAAGGGTACACCGCGCAGATCAGGACGCCATCGGCGTCCTCGACCACCTCGATGCTCACCGCCGCCGGATCGCCGTCTTCGGCGGTCTTCGTCGCCAGGACCTCGACCTGACTGCCCGATGCCGGTGTGGCGATGATGTCGCCCATAATGCCGCGTATCTCGACGGCGTCTCCGCGCTCGACGGAACCCGTCCAGCGGAAGTCCTGCGCGGCGGCCGGCGAGGTCACCGCCAAAGCCGCGAGCGCGAGCCCAACTGCAGTCAGAGTTCGCATTTGCCCCATCTCCTGTATCCGGTTCATTTCGCGATCTGCTTGTTTCTGCACCCTGTCACTACCGACCGTCTAGTCATCGTCTTCCGGTCGACCTTCTCCGGGCCGAATGAGGAGGATCTCGCCCTCGAATGCCTCCAGCTCGAGCCTTGCCGACCCGCTGCCCAGGGTGAACTGGAACCGTCGATCCACGCTGCTCTGAATCGCGATCGGGAAGCTCGCCTCGAAGTCGCCGGCGAACGTCGCGACGGAAACCGTGGCATTGGCTCCTTCCGGGACCGTGCACACGATGTCGCCGTCGTGAGTGGCGAATCGGTAGCGCCCCTCGTCGCGTATCGGACCGTCGTACAGCACGTCGCCGTCCACCGTCGTCACCTGGACCTTGTCGGCATCCGCCCCTTCGACGACTACGTCTCCGTCGATTGCCTCCACGCTCAGCGCACCCGCGACATCGCCGAGCCGCACGTCGCCAGCCGCCGTGCTCACGGATACGCC
>JBDHLB010000142.1:0-5085 GCA_039586095.1 Gemmatimonadota bacterium | reverse complement strand
GGCCGAGGCCGGTCTGGCGGACCTGTCGGGGTGGCTCGAGTACGGGGCGTCTCCACGAGCGACGATCTATCTGTCCCGGGGTGCGCGAGGCTACGCCTTTCTCGACGGCCGATCCTTCGTGGTTCCGGAGGACGTCCAGGCCGTTGCCCGAGACGTGCTGCGGCACCGTCTCATCCTCACGTTCCAGGCCGAAGCGGAGCAGGTGGACGTCGAGGAGATACTCGGCCGCCTCCTGGACGCCGTGCCTCTGCCGTGAGGCTGTTCAGGCCCTGGGGGCGAGAGGCCGCCCCTTCCCCCGCCAGTGACGATGCCACGGAAGTGTTGCGCGAAGTCCGGCGCATCGATCTGGAGGCACGACGCCTGATGGACAGCCCCGCCCTCGGAAGCTACGAGTCCGTATTTCGCGGCCACGGGATCGAATTCTCGGAGGTCCGCGCCTACGAGCCGGGCGACCCCTTCCAGGCGATCGATTGGAAGGTGACGGCGAGGATGCGCCGGCCTTTCGTGAAGCGCTTTGTGGAAGAGCGGGAGCTGACCGTGCTGCTGGCCGTGGACATGTCGGCGTCGACCAGGTTCGGCACCCGTGACAAGCTCAAGCGCCGTCTGGCGGCCGAGGTGGCGGGTGTCCTCGCCCTCGCGGCCATGCGGAGCCAGGACCGGGTGGGGCTTCTGCTCTTCACGGATCGCGTCGAGCGCTACGTGCGCCCCCTGCGGGGTCGAAACCGCAGTCTGCGGCTCATTCACGAGCTGCTGGCGTTTGAACCCGCCGGACAGGGGACCGACATTCCGCTGGCACTCACGACGGCCGTACGGCTCCTGAAGGTGCGCTCGCTGATCTTCGTGCTGTCGGACTTCATCAGCCCCGCACCGCTTGCACGCTCCCTCCTCGCCCTTTCGCGCCGGCACGATGTCGTGGCCGTCCACCTGGTCGACCCCGGCGACTACGCTCTTCCCGCTCGCGGGTTGCTCGAGCTCGAGGACCCGGAGACGGGAGACCGCAGAATCGTCGACCTGGCCCACGCCGGCGTAAGGCGCAACCTGGAGGACAGCGGGCGTCGGGAGTCCGATCGCCTCGCTTCCACCTTTCGTCGATGTCACGTGGACCGCATGCAGGTCCGCACCGACCAACCCTACGTCACCGAGCTCGCCGCTTTCTTCGCTGCCAGAGCCCGGCAGCGCCGCCGCTGATGGTTCGCTCCGCTCTGGTCGGCCCACCTCGTCGCGCCGGCCTCGTCGCCGTGTCGATCGGACTGGTGACCGGTGCCTCGGCGTGGGTCGCGAGCGCACCCCGGCCGTTCCCACCATCTGCGGCAGGCCAGGAGGGTAAGGTCACAGTGGCGGCGGCGATCGAGCCTGACACGGCACACGTCGGCGAGTCGGTCCTGCTCGGGGTGACCGTTCGCGCGCGCGACGTGCGATCGGTCGGTTTCCCGGCCCTCCTGCCGCTGACCGATCCGCTGGAGCAGAAGGGACCGATCGAGCAGCGGGCGGTCACCGAGGATGGGGAGTGGCGGGCCTACTATCGTATCTTGGCGTGGCAGGCAGGCGAGCAGCGAGTCCCTGCGTTCGAGGTCGCCGTGCGGACGGCGGACGATGAACGACGGTTGGAAGTGGCGCCCGGACCCTTGTTCGTCGCGACCGTTCTGCCGACGGACACGGCGGGTTTGCAGCTTCGTGAGGCGAGGCCGCTGTCCGCGCCCGCAGCCGCGAGCGTGCCTCTGACTCCGTTCGAGCAGACGCTGGAGTCGTTGCGGCGACTCCGTCGCGGTTGGCGGGAGGGTCGGCTCACAGCACCGCAGCTCTACGACGGTCTGGAGGTGACGCTGCGAGGCTACGCGGAAGCGACGCGCGCGTGGCGACCCGGAGCCTCGCTCAAACGACTGACGAACGGGGATCGAGGTCTTGCCACCGCTCTGGCCAACTCCGTTCTCGTGCGCTTTGCGCGCGTCGCTCCGTCTGACGCTACGGCGCTTGCCTCGATCGACGCGGGAGAGTCCTGGGTGCGGGAAGATGCGGAGGAGCGGGAGGCGGCAGGGCCGGCGGAGAGCAGGGAAGAGCGGGACCCCGGGACGCAACGGGAGGACGCCGAATGAGCGGGCTGGCCGGCACCAGTTGGCCATACGCTGTCCTCCTGGCCCTTCTTCCGGTCGGTTGGCTCCTCGCTCGCCATCGCCGTGTGCGCCTTCCGCACCCGCGTCCGGCGCGGGTCGGGAAGGCAGGGCGTGGACAGGGACTCGTATGGTGGTTGTGGCCCTCGGTGTTCCGCTCGTTGGCGCTCGCTCTGGTCGTGCTTGCCCTCGTCCAGCCGGTTCGTCTGTGGGAACGTGTGGAGTCCGAACAACAGGGCGTGGCGATCATGCTCGCGGTGGATATCTCGAGCTCGATGCTGGCCGAAGACTTCCGACCCGACAACCGGATCGAGGTCGCGAAGCGAGAGGTGATCCGGTTCGTTGAAGGAAGGGAATCGGACTGGATCGGACTCGTCGCGTTTGCCGGCGAGGCGCTCACGATGGTCCCTGGTACCCTCGATCACACCGTTGTCGAGACGGCCGTCGAAAGCCTCGAGGCCGGTCAGCTGAGAGATGGCACGGCGATAGGCGTGGCGCTCGCCACGGCCGCGAACCGTCTCCGCGATCTCGATCCGGAATCGAGGGTCGTTGTGCTCCTCACCGATGGTGACAACAACAGCGGCAGCATCTCGCCGGCCGAGGCAGCGGAAGCGGCCGCGACCCTGGGAATTCGTGTCTACACGATCGGTGTGGGTCGCGACGGTGTCGCGCCCGTGCCGGTCGCCCGCACCGCGTTCGGGTACCAGTACGCCAACGTCCGTGTCCGGGTGAACGACGAGCTGCTGGATCAGATCGCGTCGCGCACGGGCGGTCTGTACTTCCGGGCCACGGAGGCGGAGGGGCTGACGCGAATCTACGATCGGATCAACGAACTGGAGGCGAGTCCGGTGCGCGAAGTTCGCACGGTCGAGCGCGTCGGCTTGCGCCGCGAGGTGCTGGTGCTCGCCCTGGCCGCGCTCGTGCTGGAGCTGATCGGTAGCGCGACCCGTGCCCGGAGAGTTCTGGCATGAACGGTGTCGCCCTCGGTATGGGGGGGATCGCAATGGCTCTGGCGCTCCTGGCGGTCCTGCTCCGTTTATGGGGCGTGCGCGCGACGGCTCGTGAGCGGCAGCGCCTCGCCGATCGCGCTGTGCTGCGACAGTACGTTCGGCTGCCGGATTCGCGATGGCGGTGGCTGCGAGTCGGCCTCCTAGCCCTGGGCGCACTCGCACTCGCCCTGGCGTCCCGTGGGTCGGCTCCTCTCGATGTCGAACGTCTCGAAGAAGATGACGTCGAGACCGTTCTCGTACTCGACGCCTCGAACTCGATGCTGGCAGAGGATCTTGATGGCAGCCGACTGGACGAGGAACGCCAACTGGCCAGAGCGTTGGCAGCCCGACTTCCGGGTCGTCTCGCCGTCGTATACTTCGCGGGTCGGGGGTACGTGCTGTCCCCGCTCACGACCGACGTGAACGCCGTCACGATGTTCGTCGACGCCGTGCGACCGGCCAACGTCGGACTCGGTGGCTCGGCCCTGGCGGCAGGACTCACACAGGCGCTCGACCTCCTGGCCGGAGGAGAGAACCAGGCGCGTAAGGCCATCGTGCTCTTCTCGGACGGCGAGGAGACCGTCGGGCAGCCCGTGGAGGACGCCCTCAGACGAGCCGCCCGATCCGGCGTGCCCGTGCACGCGGTGGGCATCGGAACGACCGAAGGCGGTCCCGTGCCGTTGACGCGTGATGCGTCGGTGGATCCAGCCACCGCGTTCGAGCGCCGGGGGAGAGAGTCGTTTCTGCGGGGCCCGGATGGCGAGGTGGTGATCAGCCGACTGGACGAGGCGACACTGCGGACGATCGCGGATGCGACGGACGGGCTCTACGCGCGGGGAAGCTCGAGCGCCGTGGGCCGTCTCACGGAGGAGATCGGTCGCTCGTCGCAGACCGGCGATCGAGCCGGTCTGGGCGCGACGAGTCTGCTTCTGCTGTTCGGATTCCTGGCCCTGTGGGCCGACGCGTTCCTGTTCTCGAGAGGCTGAGTCGAATGCGGCGCGCCCCGGCGTATGGTATCTGTCTCCTTCTGCTACCGCTGCCTTCGCCGGCGGGGCAGTCGCCCCCACCAACGGCAGAGCAATCGCCGACGGAGGATTCCGAGCGCGTCGCTCGTTACCGGGCGGAGGTCGAAAAGCGCGATCGCCCGGTGGACTATTACAACCTGGGCACGGCACTCCTGCTGGACGATCGGTCAGCCGAAGCGCGCGAGCCGCTTCAGCGGGCGGCCGGGAGCGAAGGCGAGCGAGTCCGCAGCTACGGGCAGTACAACCTCGGCGTAGCCAGCGGAAGGGTCGGAAGATCCGAGGAGGCGCCCGATGCGAAGCGCTCGGCGCTTCTCGCGGCTCGCCAGGCGTTTCGGCAGGTGCTGCGCGACGAGCCGACCGACGGCGACGCGCGCTGGAATCTCGAGCTCGTCGAAAAGTGGCTCGAGGAGGCAGAGCCATCATCCGGGGGCGAGGACGGGGCCGAACAGGCTCCGTCCCAGGCAGGAGGGCAGGGTTCGGAGCAGGAGGGCGGCGGCTCTCAGCAACGTCCACTGACTCCCGAGGAAGCGGCCGCGCTGTTGGAAGCTGCGGGCGATGCCGAGCAGTCGATTCGGGATCGCTTCCTGGGCCGCAACCGATTCCGAGAACCGACGGTCGAGCGGAACTGGTAAGGCGGCTACTCGTCGGTCACGAGGGGGACGAAGCGGGCCCCCTCCAACGCCTCCGAATGAATCCCGCCATCCTCTTCTTTGGCGTAGCGATATATCGTCTGCATGAACGTGCCGCCGACGGGCGCCACCAGGAGTCCGCCCACGGCCAGCTGATCCCACAGGTCGGCCGGCACTCGGTCCGCCGCGGCGGCCACCAGTATGCGATCGAACGGTGCGGCATCCGCAAAGCCGCGACTGCCATCTCCGAGCGCGACCTGGACCCGGTCGAGATACCCGGTCTCACGAAGATTGAAGCGCGCCATGTCGTACAGCTCGGGGATGCGCTCTATGG
>JBDHLB010000065.1:0-13894 GCA_039586095.1 Gemmatimonadota bacterium | reverse complement strand
CCGGAGCGGATCGGCGTCATCGGCCATAGCCACGGCGGGCTCATGGTGGCCAACCTCCTGGCGCACACGGACCTGTTCCGGGCCGGCATCGCGCGCAGCGGATCGTACAACAAGACCGTTCAGCCTTTCGGCTACCAGTCCGAGCGTCGTTCTCTGTTCGAGGCCAGGGACGCCTACATCCAGGTCTCACCGACCTTCTTCGCCGACCAGGTCAACGAGCCGGTCCTCATCATCCACGGTGCGGACGACTCCAACCCGGGCACGCTCACGCCCCAGTCGGAGGTCTTCTTCGAGGCCGTGCGCGGTTCGGGCGGCACCGCCCGGTTGGTGCTGCTTCCGTTCGAGGACCACGGCTACCGCGCAAGGGAGTCCGTAGAGCATGTGGTCTGGGAGCAGCTGCGCTGGTTCGACAAGTACTTGAAGGACGCGGAGTGATCATCCGCGGCACCCGTTGCAGGAAGGCGAGAGCCCGTCAATCGGCGGGCTCTCGTGCACCGGGCCCTTTCGGTTTCCCGGCGCAAACGCCTACCGCACTTTTCGGCCCAGCGTGTCCTGTCCTCCCCGATGCAGCATGAGGCCCGTCACGGCACCCGACTCGTCACGCAGGAACGTCAATTGGGAAGCCGCGCCCTGTCTGCCCTGTACGAAGAACTCGGTTTCCGACGCTGCAAAGATCGGTCTCTTCCATCGGCCGGTGGCTTGAATGAACAACCGGCCGCTCTCCAACGTGACGGCGATGGTGACCTCGGGAGACATCTGGTACTGGCCGACGTAATCCTCCAGGATCTCGGACGCGACAGGGATCTCCTCCGTATGCCTACCCGGTCGTGCGGTTCGCAAGAACAGGATGCCGTCGAACACGAAAGGCAGGACTCCGCGGAAGCCCGCGTTGAACGTGTACCGGTTGAAGACGTTGCTTACGATGGGCTCCCACAACCACTCGGCGTCACCGGACAGGCTCCGGACGTCGAGAAACGCCTGCTCGAAGCCAGCGGCCACAAACAGCTCCTCGAGCTCGAAGCTCCTATCCTGGTCCGGCTGCGCCCACATCGCTCCGTCACCCCACCAGAGCCCTTCGTACACCGTCGTTCCGACCGAATAGAACTCCCGTCCCATAACGGCCTGTACGTACTGCGCGACAGATGTCCAGTCTCGCACTCCAGCGAGGTCGGGACGGAACTCGGCGAGCGTGGTCATCGACAGGGGCGCGCCCGCAGCCGTTGCGTGCTGGATGCTGACAGGAAGAAGGTGGCCGCCGTTGCGAAGCCCGTGGTTGTTCTCGCACCAGACGATGATCTTCCGACCCGGGTAGTATTCCTCGGCCAGCCACAGGAGGTTCTCGGCCATGGTGGCGCTGCGCCCGCTCCTGAAGCCGTAGGGTCCCGCAGTGGCAGAATCCCACTCGACATGGTAGTGCCGCGCGGCGGTCTTCAGAGCCTGAGCCCAGAAGCGTCCCGTCTTCTCCAGCCCCAACGGCCCGGCGCGAATGTCAGCGCGCAGCGTGTACAGAGCATCCAGGAATGCGTCGTGCTCGTCCCGGGTCGGCACCTGCGCAAACGGAAGAGCGAGGCCCACGGCTACCTGCTGCAGGGCGGCCCAGAAGGTCGAGTCCCGTCCGGCTGCTTCGCTGTCGATGCCGGCTTCCGCAAGGAAGGAACGAAGGTCAGTGACCAGGAAATCGGTGGCGAGGGAGCTCGTAGTGTGGCGATCGAACCCGGCAACCTCGAGCGGGCGGTCCGTCGTGGCCGCCTGCGCGACGTACTCCCACAGCGGTCTGAAGTTGGCGCTGAGCCAAAAACCCTGACGTACCCGTGGGAGCGCTTGTTCGAGAGGTACGGCGGCGCTCAATCCCTGCCATAGCTTCCACATATCGTAGAGGCCCATCTCGACCACCAGCACGTCGAACCCGAGCTCCTGATGAAGGAACTTCACGAGGTGTGTCTTCGCCGCGTAGACGTTGCCCACGTCATGGCTCAACTCGCCGAGCATGACCACACGCGAATCGGCGACATACCTCGCGAGGCCCCCCAAGTCCGAGAAATCCTCGTCGTCGGGACTTGTGGAGCGGAGCGGCAGCGCGTGATCGCGAAGCCACGCCACCCTAGGGTCGCTCCGGAGGGAATCCTGCCGTTGCTGGTACTCGCTCTGGTCCAGCAGCTCGTCGATCCACACACGGTAGTGCGCGGGGGTCCCGGGAAATTCTGAACCGATTTCCAGTCGGTATCGCCCTGGCTGTGTGGCTCGGTGAGTCAAGACCGAGAACACGAACCCCGAATGGGCGCCGAAAGTAATCGGTTGGTTGCCTTCTGGCGCGAACAGTCTGAGTCTGAGCCAGTTGTGATGCGCCTCTGACCGGCACAGAGCCCGAATGCGCACGAACGATCCGGCCGGGAGCTGCACCCAGTAGGACACGCTCTCGCCTTCCGCAAACTTCCCCTCCACCGGAGCGCCTGGGGTCAGCCACACGGTGTCTT
Organism: Gemmatimonadota bacterium; assembly: GCA_039586095.1. Classification (GTDB taxonomy): domain Bacteria; phylum Gemmatimonadota; class Gemmatimonadetes; order Palauibacterales; family Palauibacteraceae; genus JBDHBD01. The sequence goes on along the minus strand of JBDHLB010000065.1, from coordinate 11,420 downwards.
GATCGGATTCCTGCACGTGGTCGGCGGGCCGCGGGGCCGGGGGAGTGCCAAAGGAGCTACTGGACGCTGCCACGAGGGCAATGACTAATGCTTTTCCGCCCAACATGTTCCGGGTCTCCTTCAGAGGATGGAGAGCGCCTCGGCGGCTGGCGGCCTTCGTCGTCGGGCGGGCGTCGTATTGCGGCGTCTACTGCGGCGGCGGAGGCCAAGAGGCCACCGACGTGTCTTAACTGCAGTCAAAGATGGTTCATCGGGTTGGGTGTGCAAGCGCCACCGTCGGCTGTCGCCAGGGAGGCCCTCCGCTCGCTGCATCGGGCGACCTTACCATTGAGGCGATGTCATCACGAGGAGGTTCCGGCACACTGTCCGGCGGACATCGGGCCGACTAGCTTCGCCTGACTTGAGATCCACCCACAATGGACCGGATCCTCCGACTGACAGGGAGGTCGCTCGATGATCGAGTGTCGACTCGCCCGTCCCGATTCACCCTTCCGTGTCAACCTGATCTCCGTCTTCGCCTTTCGTGTGGTGCCGTGGAGTCGTCCCGCTACCCCTACCAGGCCCCGGCCCCGACCTCGAGCACGTAAGTCAGCTTGTCGATATCGAAGAAGCCCTTGTTGAGGATCCCGGCTCGGAAACCCCAGAAGTCGGTGGCCCAGGAGAGCCATTTGATCGCCTCCACGTTGACCCGGAACTTGACCCCGGTCTCCAGCGTGAAGTACGTCTCTGTGAAGGATTTCCTCTCCCAGCCCTCGATGTCGCCGGGGTTGGGCGGTAAGGGCGCGTCTGGATCCTCCGGATTGACCCATCTTCGCTCTTCGTCCCACTCCGCGCCGGCCGCCAGGTAGGTGTCGAACCAGCGGGAGGCCGAGGGGGTGTACATGAGTTGCCAGCCGAAGTCCCGCAGCCTCTGGTCCTTCACGTACATGCGGTGGACAATGAAGCCGCCCGACAGGGGCTCCTCGAAGTTCTTCACGATGAACAGCGGAAAGACAAAAGACAGACCCAGGTCCCCGTCCGCCCTCAGGGCGATCGCCAGGGACTTCACGATCCTCCCTTCGTCCAGCCAATCAAGATAGTCTTGCATGGCTTCCGCCTCCCCCTGCTCCGGCCAGTCCTCCACCTCCTTGGACTTCATGAACCGGTGCAGGTACCGCGGGTCCGGCACGCCGGGGCTCGTGAGCGCCATATCCGCCGGCGGCAGCGGCCGCAGCTCGTATTCCACGTACGGGTTCTCGTACGCGCCCCTGCGCTGGAGGAGCGGCCGAAGTGGGCTGTCGTCGGGGAGTGGCGGAAAGACCCGGTGCTCGTCCTGGCGCGCCTTCGTCATCCACGCCTGATATCCACCGGTGAACAGCGTCCCGGAACGAATCACGTCCCGCGTCCCCCACGCGTCGTTGATGTGACGCGACACGTCGTAGCCCGGCGTGAAGTAACCGTCGCTGTTCTTGTCTGTCCCGATCGCGTGCTTCCCTTCTTCCACCATGAGGTGCATCGGGAAGCGCGTCTCGTCGTCCACGTCGATCGTGTTCCAGAACCACACGATCCCGTGCGCCTTCCCGGTCACCTGCGTGACAACGAGCACGAAGTACTCTTCGTCGCACTCCGCCTCGGTCTTGCCCTCCAGATACTCGCCGCCCGAGCGTGCGAAGCCTCCACGAAACTCCGCCGCCTCGAGGTCGTGCGGGTGGGCCCCCAGTCCTACCTCCTCAGGGAAGTACGCGAAGAAGCCCATCTGGAACGTCCCGACCTCGGCGATGTCGATGATCGACTCGTTCACATCCGCCGAATCTCGGTAAAAACCTCTTGTTCCGGGGAGCTTGAGGATTCTCTCCAACTGGTAGTAAACCACCGGCCGGTCCGGTGCCTCCTCGAAGGGCAAGGCCGCGGGAATTCGGATGTCCGCCCCTTCCCTTCGCTGCAGCAGCGGCTCGTCCGGCGAGAACCAGTAGACAGGCGCCATGTACGAGGCCATCTCGCGGAGCGTCATCCGCGTGTCCGTTCCCCACCACACCGCGCCGGGGACGTCGCTGAAGTCGCACTGCGACGCCTGCGTCGACGCGCTCGGAAGACCGACGCCGGACGACGGCATCGCTATCGGCTCGGACACTTGGGCCGCGGCCGGGCTTCTGACCGTGAGCGCAGCGAGCAGCAGCGGGCAGAGCACGACAGCTCGAGCCATGATGGCCGACCAGGGGCCCAGCGATATGGACATGAGTATTGCCTTTCCTATAAGAAAACGTGCGTCGGACTACCGTGTCCGGGGCGGCAGAAGATATTCACCTTGGGGTGCCGCTCGCCAACTCCGAGGTCGCGCCGTCTACTCCGCATCCTCAGGCCCGTCTCCCTCCCGCGAGGGCGTCGGCGATGCGATTGTCGTTTCGACCCTCGAGGTGCGGCACCGGAGCCTGTTCAACGGCCAGCGTCGATCGGGCGCCTACTGGGCTCTCGGAGCCGGGCTCGGTGCGGCCTGGTCCGCCGGACTCGGTTGCGCCGCACTCCCGCTTCACGCCGAGGTCGGCGTGCAGACGTTCACTGGCGATGTGAGCTTCGGCCTGGGGCTGCGCGAGCGGTTCTCCGGGTTAGTCGGCACCCGCTCCCCGCCGTGGGACATGCTGAACAGCGCGCAGCTTGTTCTTCAGATCGGGATCTGGCCATGACTAATGTTCAGGCCGTCGCGGTAAAGCGGCAGGATTTTCGGGGGTGGGACGCCTGGCGAATGGAGACGGGTCCGCTCGCTCTGGTCCTCGTGCCGCAGGTCGGGGGCCGGATCATGGGTATGCAGTGGCGTGGCCACGAACTGAACTTCATTCACCCCGACCTGGCGGGACGGGTCGAGGACGTCGAAGCGGCACCAGACGCCCATGCAAGAAAGCGCGAGCTCGGCTTCCTGCTTTGGGGTGGCGACAAGACCTGGCTTGCGCCCCAGACGCGCTGGAACGACCGCTTGCCATTTCTCGACCTGGACAGTGGCCCCTACGAGCTGCATGTGGAACACGCGGGGCCCGAGACCGCGGTCGTACGAATGACCAGTCGACCCTGCCGTGAGACGGGCGTCCAGGTGGAGCGGACGGTGACGGTGTCGGCCCGGACGTCTGATTGGAGCGTGGCGCACCGAATACGCAACGCCGGGCCGGCCGAGGTTCAATGGGGCATCTGGGACGTCAGCATGGTGTCGAAGCCCGGCACGGTCTACTTGCCCAGGGCCACCGAGTCACGGTTTCCCGACGGAGTCAGGACATTCCTGGAGGAAGGCGAGTCGGCTGAGGTCCGCGATCGCGTGGTAGATGAGCTCGGGACGCTGGCCGTGATCCGCTGTCGCGAGTCAGAGGCGTTCAAGTTCGGGGTGGACGCACGCGAGGGCTGGATGCTGGCCGTCCTGGAGGTGTCCGGGTTGGGCCTGGTCGGTTATCGGAAACAGGTGCCCGCGTACGCCGGTCAGGAATACGGACACGGGTGCATCGCCGAGGTATACAATTCGGATCTGCATCCCTACTTCGAGATGGAGATGCACAGTCCCGTCGTCTCGTTGAAACCGGATGAGAGCTTCGAGCTCGTCGAACGCCAGGCGTTATTCGATCTGGCCCGTTGGCCGCGAGATGAAGACGAAGTGCGACGGTGCCGATGATCTCGCACACTGTGCTCCGATACGCAGAAAGCCCGCGAGGATCGCGGGCTTTCGTGCATCTGAAGCTGTCCGCTCCGTCAAAACAACGCTCAGGGCAAAACCTGGACGTTCCCGTTGAACCTCTGCGGACCGATGGAGAAGATCTTGCCGGCTCCGCCCCCGAGCGGCACCAGCCACTTCTCGCCGCTGTCGGCTTTCCAGTTCGCGGTCCAGATCGGTGTGCTCACCAGATACCAGCCGTTCGGGAGATTGAAGTTGACGAACGGCTGGATGAGCATCTGGCTAACGTGTTGTCGCTCTGAACCGGAAGACTGATGAGGCTTGCCACCGGGTTCTGAGCCGCTTTCCGGAGCGCCTCTTCATCCTGCTGTGCGCTCAGGGGTGCGGCGAGGTCGAATAGCGCGATCGCTAGCGCCCAAACCGCTGCCAAGGTACGCGCGTGTCTCATTATGTCCTCGTAGCGGGAGTCGCGGTCCATCGGTGTGCGGGTCCAAAGGTCAGAGAGCGGCGATTCTACACGGTCGAAGTGATGCTGGCCAGTGGAGCCGGGCCAGAAGGCCGGCCGTGATGGCCGCTGGCCACATCACGGTCCCGGATGCCATCCTTGAGAGAGCCCCATCGGGTTACACAGGCATGCCTCGATGGGCCTGATCTCCTGGAACCTCTTCATGCGCTCCATGTGAGGGGAGTCTCTGGTGAGCACTTCAGGCGAAACGGGTCCGAGTCAGCTCGAGCGCCTGCGTGAGGCGCTGGCGGACCGCTACGAGGTCGAGCGGGAGCTGGGCCGCGGCGGCATGGCCACCGTCTACTTGGCCCGGGACCTCAAGCACGACCGACCGGTCGCGATCAAGGTGATGCGACCCGAGCTGGCTTCCACTCTGGCGGCCGACCGCTTCCAGCAGGAGATCCGCGTCACCGCCAACCTGGAGCACCCCCACATCCTCGGCATGATCGATTCGGGCAAGGCGAACGGCCTGCTCTACGTCGTCCTGCCGTATCTCGAGGGCGAGGACCTGCAGCAACGTCTGGAGCGCGACGGGTTCCTGCCGGCGGAGGAGGCGGTCCAGATCGCGAAGGAAGTGGCCGACGGACTGGATTATGCCCACCGCCGGGGGGTCGTCCACCGCGACATCAAGCCCAGCAACATCATGCTGAGCGATGGCCACGCCCGGCTGACCGACTTCGGAATCGCCAGGGCCGTTGGGGAAGCCGGGGGTGCCACTCTCACTGCGACGGGCCAGATCATCGGCACCCCCTTCTACATGAGCCCGGAACAGGTGATGGGCGAGGGGGAGCTGGACGGTCGGATCGACATCTACGCGCTGGGCTGCGTCCTCTACGCCATGCTCGCGGGCGAGCCGCCCTACACGGGGACCACGCCACCCGAGGTGCTGGCCGGTCACATGCACCGACCCCTGCCCTCGGTGCGGACTGTACGGCCCGACCTGCCTCCCGCCCTGGACAGGGTCATTCAGCGGGCGATGGCGAAGGAGCCGGGAGAGCGTTTCGAGACCGCTGCGGCGTTCAGGCAGGCTCTCGAATCACCCGATACCGTACCCCTCCCGCGGGCACCGCTGATGACCCGGCTGCGCCGCCGGCCGAGGCTCAGTGGGGCGGGTGCCTTTGCCGTCATCCTCGCTCTGCTTGCCGCTTGGTCGGTCTTCACACGGACGGACGAGTCGCCGTCGCCCGGTCTCGAGCTCGAGTTTCCGCCAGAGGTGGTCGCGCGGCGGATCGCGGTTTTGCCGCTCGCCAACCTCAGCCCCGACCCCGAGGCCGAGAGGTACCTGGTGGACGGAATCCACGACGAGATGCTCACGCGGATCTCACAGATTGCGGCGCTCGATGTGCTCGGCCGCCCCTCCGTCATGCAGTTTCGAGGTCCCACCGCGCCCGACGTCCGGACGATCGGAGACTCTCTGCACGCCGGTCTCATCCTCGGGGGAAGTGTGCGGCGAGCAGGCTCACTGATCCGTCTAGCGGTACAACTGATCGACGTTCGCACGGAGCAGAACATCTGGGCGGACACGTACGATCGTGAGGTGACGGCGGCCAACCTGTTCGATCTGCAGAGTGACGTGGCGCTTCGCGTCGCCGGAGCGGTTCAGGCCGAGATCTCACCCGCCGTCCGGCAGAGACTTGAGAAGCGGGGGACGGAGAACGACGAGGCGTACGAAGCGTACCTGTCGGGTGTCTACCATCAGCGGCAGTTTGAGATCGTAGATGCGGAGCGGTTTTTCCTCCAGGCAATCGAGCTCGACCCGGGCTTCGCCGCAGCACACGCCCAACTGGCTATCACCTACATCTATCTTGGCAACCTCAACATCCGACCTCCGCGCATCGCCTTCCCCCTGGCACGCACGGCCGCCGAGCGAGCTCTGGAACTGGATGAAGAGCTGTTCGAGACGCAGACTGCGCTCATCGCCGTTAACTGGAGTGCCGAACGGAACTGGCCGGAAGTCAAGCGGCGGCTCGAACAAGCGCTGGAACAGAGTCCGAGCAGCGCCAGGGCCCACGATTGGTACGCGCAGTATCTGTCTCTGATGCGTCGAGACGACCTGGCTCTGGAGCATTCACGCACGGCCTGGGAGCTGGACCCGCTATGCCCGTTCATGCGCAATCACATCGGGCGATCGCTCTACTGGAACCGCCGGTGCGATCTGGCCGTCGAGCACCTGGAGCGCACGCTGGAGGTACACCCGGACCTGAATGACTCCCGCGTGTTTCTGGCGCTGTGCGACGTTCGCGCGGGGCACTATGAGGCTGCCATCGAGCGCGTCCAGAGCTTCCCGCCGCCAAGCCTGAGCGAAGGGCTCATTCTCCCTTACTTCCAGGCGTTAGCCGGGCGGGATGCGGATGCGCGGACGACCCTGGCCAACTTCGAGCGACGGCGAGAATCCGAACACGTTTCCGCAGGCTTCATCGCGTTGGTCTACGTCGGTCTCGGGGAGTACGATCGGGCGTTCGAGTGGCTGGAGACGGCGCGAGAGGAGTACGACAGCTGGCTCTTTCAGCTACACGCACCGGAGTGGGACCCGATCCGCGACGATCCGCGGTTCCTTGACTTACTGGCCTCTCTCGACCTGCCCGCCGTGGTGGCCGCTCCACCTCCAGCCTGGGTGTTTCACGCAGAGTAGGCAGCGTCAGGAGCCGTCGACGTCTCTCACCAGGCGAACATGATTCAGGATGCGGATCGCGTCTCCTTGCGGGCCATGGCCGTAGGGCCAGGCGCCGGGATCCCCGCTCTTCGGATCGCTGCGCTGGGCACCGGCACCGTGTACGTCCATCCACGCACCGTGCATATAGCCGAGCGCTCGGCCGAAGGCGACATAGGCGGCGTTCCCGCCGGCGAGCGCGGACCAGTTGACGTGGGTCGTCGAGCTCCAGTAGGACGGATAGTCCGCTTCACCCGTTTCGTTGACGATTTGTGTGACGCGGAATACGGGATCGATGGCGGCAGAGCCTGTCACATCCGGCGCACGCGAATAATCCACGATGCTCTGCAGTTCCTTGACGTTCGGTAACCGCCAGTCGTCGTATCCCAGATAGACGTCCGCGTTCTTCTGCTCGACCCAGGCCAGCGCCTCTTCCCAATCGAGGCCCATGCCGCTGTCGTCCTGTGACCACATGAGCCCCGTGCTCTCGTCGGACACCGTCCCGCCCCCGTGGCTCGCGAATCCGTTCACGCCGTACTCGAGTCCTCGCACGAAGAGCACGTAGTACCCCTTGTCCTCAGACTGTCCGGGCATGGCCCCCGTCGGGTAACCCTTGATGCGGCCGTCGGCGAAGTTCACCCCGAACATGGTCGCAGCCCCGCCCATCGTGGTGCCGACGTATCGCGTGGAGGTGGCGAACTGCGCGTCGATGATCCGCTCTCCCGCCCGTGTGTCGCCGTAGGCGAAATCGAAGTAGTCCGTGTCGATGAAGGGGATCATGCCCGAGGTGTCGGTGCCCTCGTAGCCGCTGGGATCGACCCCGCTGAAGTCGATGAGCGAGAAGAGCTCCCTGATGCTGGGCACACGCCAGTCGGTGTACTCGGCAAGTGTCAGCCGGTCGGCCGCCGCAAGCGCTTCTTCGTAGCTGAGCTTGTCGGAGGCGTCGATGTCGCCGTCACCGTCAGTGTCCGGGGTCTGCGACCACATCAGGCCGGTCACGTTGTCGGTCACCGTGCCGTTGCCGTTATCAGTGTAGGAAGGCGGGTGGCGGTCGTGCTGGGCATCCTGGCCGTGGAACGCCTCCCTCGGCCCCGGACAGTCGATCTCTCCGTGACTGTCGTAGCAGCGCTCCTGACCCGTATCGACCACCTGCCGGGAAACCGATGCAGCCGGTCCGCTGGTGTCCGGATCGTCCTGGTCGTCTAAGTCCTGAATATCGAGCCCCACCGTGTCAGAACAGCTGGCGGCCAGCAGACACACCACGAGTATGCCCAGCGGCGTATGGCGTCTTGAGGATTTCATCGTTCCTCCCGGCTCCGTCCCATTTGGGCTCGCGTCGACTCGTGCGCCTTCGCAGCTGGCGTCCCGCATACGAGAACGTGGCCCCCTCCTCCAGCGCTCCAATGCTTGGACAACGGCAGGCGTGATTTCATTAAACGGTCGCCGCCGGTCGCCGCCCGGAGTCTGACCGTGGAGTGTTCGCACACTCGGTGCAGGAGAATCCAACACGCCGCCCTTGCCGGCTCTGCCACTGGGCTGCGTCCGGGTCGGTGGTGGAGATAGGGTGGGGCGACTGTCGAGATCTTCGACGCCGCGACAGGCCATGCGGGTTGGCCGCCACTGTCTGAATCCCCTTAAACTTGGCAAACTCAGCCGATCGCAACGGAGGTAGACGTGGGGCAATACTATCAGGATCTCGACCGGGACCACTTCGACTACGATCTGCACCCTGTGCAGGGAATCTCCGGGCAGCTTTTTCGCGGACACCCACCGGACAGGGACCAGCCCTACATCGCCTGTGTGGGGGCCGCCCAGACCTTCGGCCGGTACTGCAACCAGCCGTTCCCGGCTCTCCTGGGCGACTCCCTCGGAGTGCCGGTTCTGAATCTCGGGTCAGGGGGTGCCGGGCCGCGAGCCTTGGACAAGCCGGAATACCTGGAGTGGCTGAACGGTGCGGAGCTGGTGGTCGCTCAGGTGCTGGCCGGGCGCAGCGAGGGCAACTCGCTATTCGCCAATCTCGCCGGAACGCACATAGGTGTGCGGATCGACACCGGGCGGGAGATGCGATTCGAGCATTTTCTGAGAGAGCTCGTGGATGAAGGACCTCCAGAACGGGTTCGGCGGATCGTTCGTGAGACCCGAGACAACTTCGTGCGGCACTTCATCGACTTCATCAGGCACATTCACCGACCCACTCTGCTGCTTTGGCTCTCGACGCGGTCTCCCGACTACGAGGACGATTACTCATCCTCCTCCCGCCTCATGAACAGGTTCCCGCAGCTCGTGAACCGGTCGATGCTGGAACAGATACGAGCGCACAGCGACGCTTACGTTGAATGCATATCAGGCGTTGGCCTTCCCCAGCGCTTGTGGGAGGCAGAGCAAACCATTGACGGTGCGGTCCTGAAGGATGGCGTGCTGATCAACCGTTATTACCCGTCCCCCGAGATGCACGCGGAGGCGGCCGAGAAGCTGACGCCGGTGTGCCGACGCTTTCTGGCCACTCGCTCAGACGCGGACCGCCCGCTCTCCCTCAGTGACGAACCACGTTCAGAGGAAACGCCGATCTGTTTTGCCATTGTCTGCGCCGACAGGACCGGATCCACTCTGCTGCGTGGCATGCTGAACTCGCACCCGGACGTGTACGTCGGCGGCGAGCTGTTCAACGACTACATCCCGGACGGTCGCATCCCCTGGCAACTCGACTCGGCGCCAACCGGGCAGGATGCGAAGGACGAGCTCACGGCCTTGCGACGCGCGGATCCGGTGGCATTCCTCGAACGGCTGTTCGGCATGTCAGCGCAGCGCGGCTACCGGGTGATCGGGTTCAAGCTGATGTACTATCATGGAGATCGGTACAGCGCGGTGCGTGACCGTCTGCGAGATGACACAGCTTTTCGGATCATCCACCTGAAGAGAAGGAACCTCCTGCGGCGGTATATCTCCGAACAGAGAGCTCGCATGACCGGAGAGTGGTCGCACCCTTCGGGTGTCGATGAAATCCAGCTCCCTGAGGTGCCTCTCAAGTTGAAGGACTGTCTCCAGGACTTCGACTATGTAGAACAGCAGCAACGAGAGTACGCTGATCTGTTCGAGAGACACGACGTGCTCGAGGTGTTCTATGAGGACTTGGCGGCCACTCCTGTCCCCGTCGCGAAGCGTACCGCCGCCTTTCTCGGTCTTCCAACCGACGACTGGGAGCCACGAATCAAGTACGGCAAGACTGGCACGGACTCTCTGAGGAACGCGATCTCAGGATATCATGAGTTGAGGGCCCGGATTCGTAAGTGGGGGTCCTTCTTCGAGGATTGATACCAGGACAGGCGGCGACTTATTCCGACCTTGCGAGGCGCCCACAAATGAAGAAAGAGACCGGGACCGCGCTCGGCGACCGATCCCCGTACGAGGTCGAGTGGCCCGTGAAGGGTATCCCCGACCTCGCGGTGAACACGGCGGCGGACGTCCGCGGCCACGACCGCTCACCCGCCATAATGATCTACGGCGTCATGCGACGATCGGGCACTGTGTACGTTGGGGAACTGTTACGCCTGCACCCCGACCTCGAAGCCTATCCCAACGAGATGTGGGAGGTGCCTTTCCTGAAGCAGACGCCTCGGATTCAGGAGTTGCAGCGCGGGTTTATCGACGGTTACAGGCAGAACGACGAGCGAATGGGTGGCAACGAGTTTCTGCCCCTGTTCGGCGCTTCATTCCTTGCGTATCTGCATGCGTTCATGCCGGCGGGCAAGAGGCTGTTGGTCAAGGAAGCAGGAGTAGAGTACTTGGGCTACTTCCCTGCGGTGTTCCCCCACGAGCACCTGCTCCTGGTAATGCGCGACGGCCGAGACGTGGTTCACTCTTACTTGCGGACCTGGCCCGATACAGACTTCACCCACGCCTGTCAGCGCTGGGCTGACAGCGCTCGCACAGTGCGGAGATTTCACGAAGCCCATGCCGATCGCCTTGGGGGGTATGCCCTGGTGAAGTTCGAAGATGTCCTGACCGACCCGGCCGCCTTCATTCGAGAAGCCTGCACTGCCTTCGGACTGGACCCGGACCGCTATCCATTCGAGCGAATTGCCCGAATCCGCGTCATCGGCTCATCTACGCTATCCGCCGAGGGCAAAGTGGACTGGTCGAGGCATGAAGCCGTGCCCTCGGACTTCAAGCCCACCGGGCACTGGGGCGAATGGCCTGAGCGGTGGCGGCGGAAGTTCAAAGAGATCGCCGCGCGCGAATTGGTGGATACGGGCTACGCATTAGACGCCGACTGGTAGCGGCCCGCGGGACCGTCCTGCGGGCCGCTCACTTGCTTCTACCCTCGGTAAGTAGACGGCCCGACCGTTGCCTTGCCTTCGCTGGCCTGGCAGTCGGGCCGGCTCCCTCTACGGCTTGCTCACCACGATCGTCGTGCCGTCGCTATCGCCGTCCGGGTCGTGGTTGTCGCTTGCGGTGTAGTCTCCGGAATCGACACCCGTCACGGTGAAGGTGACCGGTCCGTTGTTTTTCCGCATGCCGTTCACGCGGACCGTGCAAGCCCCCGAGCCGGTCGAGCCGGTGGTGCAAGAGCCGCGGATGACAGTGCCGCCGCCGAAGCCGCTCCAACTCCCGCTCACGGTGGCACCGTCGAGCGCGGC
>JBDHLB010000141.1:0-5973 GCA_039586095.1 Gemmatimonadota bacterium | reverse complement strand
GGAGCCGAACGTACAGAACGCCATTCTCCAGCTCGGCGTCGACGTGCTCGGGATTCACGGTGTGCGGCAGGCTGAACGTCCGCGTGAACCGTTCGAAGGAGCGCTCTCGGCAATGGTACGTTCGCCCCGAGTCTTCCTCTTCCAAGGTGTGCTGACCCGATACGATGAGGATGCCCCGCTCCACCGTGACATCGATTGCATCCTTCTCGAAGCCTGGCACCTCGAGCTCCAGCTCAAACCCGTCGGCGGTCTCGAAAAGATCCGCAGAGGGAGTCCAGCTCGGCCATGCCTCGAGCGGGCGATTGAGCACTTCGTCGAACCACCGATTCAGCTCCGGCAGCTCCCACTGGCGCAGTGCACGCGCCGGGCGATACCTGATCGTTGGCAGCATTTTCGATCCTCCAGCGTTGTATTGTCCTTTCCGATTCTCGGGTTGCGGCCGTTGTCCGCACGCCCCGACGATATAGCAACACGTGTGCCTTCTCAGGGCCCTAGTATTCTGCCATTGTTGCATTTAAAGAGACGGTGGACTGCCTCTTCTGCAAACTGGAGGCTGCCGAGTTGACACGGCTGCAGGAGTGGCGCCCGCAGGAGGCGGGCGGCTGCCAGCTCGGCAGCGCCCGAAAGCGAAGACTAGTCGCTCGCGACGCGATCCGGAGCCGGAGGGCCTCGCGTGACGCCCTCGCGTTCGAAGGCTCGAACCTCGTCGAGACTCCACCAGCACCAGGTCGACGCGTCGACGGATATCACGATGAAGGGATAACCGAGGCGACTGGCCGATCCGACGTCGCTCGCCGAGAGGGCACAGAGCCCGCTCGCTCGCTCTTCCGGATCGGACCCGGAGCGCTGAAACGAGAGCCGGCCCAGCGAGAGTGGTCCCTCCGAGGCTTTGCCCTTCGGATGGTTGTGCCAGGTGGCGAGCGTTCCACGGGGACACGCATCCGAGGCGGAGCGCGTCGAGCTCGAGTGCACAGGGCTGGGCATGAAGAACGAAGAGGCATGGGCGACATCGTTCTCGACCCGCCCGTCCAGACAAAGGACGATCTCGTGGTGGAGCCCGTCGGCCAGCGTCTGAAGCTTGGCGAGCAGCTCCGGCTCAACGACGAGCGTCGTCGGTTTCCGATCCGCGGACTTCACGCTGAGGATGTAGACGATGGCCACCGCGAGGACGGCGATGCGGGGTACGAACGGTGGCACGAGCCGCACGTACCGTCGCCCGCGGTCGATGTCCCAGCTCGGCTTCTCACACCCGTTCACCGTCTGTATCCCCAGCCGCCGAGTGCCTTACCACGGGCGGGCAAGTCCGTCGTGCCCGCCGCTCACACCCGACTCGATTCGCAGGAACCGGACCCGCCATGAGGGCACCCGGCAACGACGCCCTGCAATCCTCTTGTGGCTTGCAGAAACAGCTACTTAGCAGATCGGAGCGCCCGTCGATCGTGGGTCGACAGCGGGGAACCGGACAGGTGGCTTGCCGGATAACGCGATACGTCCAGCAATGTGCTGGAGCGCCCGCCCACGGGTCGAAAGCGCTTGTCTCGACTGGCGCGCGCGCGCTGGGCCGCGCTAGGTTCGGCCGTTATTGTGGCGCCGCGAGCGCCGCTGAATCGTGAGGGACCCGTCCCCAGCACTCCCATGCACAGGAGGGAATCGTGAAGAAGCTCCCGCTCATTCTTTGTGTCCTACTGGCCTTCATGGCGCCGGCGGCAGCACAGGCCCAGGAGGAGGCGGACGAAGGGCCGGCGCCCACCATGGTCATGTCGCAGTTCCAGTGCGATTGGAGCCGCATGAGCGACGTCACGGCGGAGCTCGAACTGCAGGTGCCGATCTGGGAGGCCATGGTGGCTGAGGGGATGATCGGCAGTGCCGGATCGTTCTTTCACTTCTGGGCCGACGAGTGGAACGTCACACTGTACACGATCGGCGAAAGCATGGAAGCGGTCGTGGCCGCGAACGAGGAGGCAAACAGCCGGTTCGCCGAGGCCCACCCGGACGCGAACGCATTCGACGAGGCCTGCCCCACCCACCGGGACGCCTTTTATCAGTTCGGGCCCGTGGCTTCGAACGAGGGCGCCCCGACAGGCGGCAGCCCCGCGCTAATCATCTCGATGTACCAGTGCGATTTCGGCCAGATCGGCGACGTATTCGAGCAGTACGAGGAGCTCTCGCAACCGGTGTACGAGGCGATGATCCAGGAAGGCAAGCTGCGCGGCGCCGGCACCTTCGCGCACACCTGGGCCACGGAGTGGAACGTCGGCTTCTATTTCGTAGCCGAGGACGTCCAGACGTTCATGGATGCCTGGAACGAGAGCAACCAGCGAATCGGTCAGGCGGCGGCCGACGCCCCGAACGTGATCGGCGAAGCCTGCCCGGTGCACAAGGACGCCATTTACACGATGGGTCCCCGGACCGGCGCCGGCGACGACTAGGGCAAGAGCGCAGGCGAGGAATAAACGACACTACGACGCCTATCGAGCCGACAGGTTCAATGGTGCGAGTGAGGCCGGAGGGAGCGTGGCGAACCGCCGCTCCCTCCGGCCTCGTCGTCATCTCCCCGCCGGTCAGGCGGGACGGCCCAACGAACCGCCTATGCCAGCCGGTAGACGCTGTCGCCCTCGCGAACACGGTCGTCCACCTTCACGCCTACCTCCGCACCGGCCGCGGCGCTCTCGACCTGCTCGTGCTCGATCTGGATCGAGGACACCTCCTGCTGTAGGTCCGTGGTATGACCGCGGAACGCTACCAGGTCACCGACGCGCAGCTCGTCCTCCAGCTTGATCGCGCACACCATCGGCTTGGCGAAAAAGTGCGTCACGCTTCCGATCAGCCGCTCGTCCATTGGAGTCCTCCGCCGTCTTGGCCTTCTCGGCCAGTCGCCCGTCCCTGGCCGGCAGGGCGCCTGACTACTCCATACTGCTGTTGAAGATGTCGCGCACGAGCTTCCAGCTGCCGTCGATCTTCATCCACACGGCCACGTACTTGCCGTGGTCCACGTGCTCACCGCCCGGACCCGTGTTGGCGTACGTGCCGATTTCCACCGCCATGTCCCCGTGGCTGTGCACCTCCAGAGTCTCAAGGGTCGAAGTCTCGCCGGGGGCGGCTTCGATGGCGGCCTGCCAGAAGGCCTGGATCGCCTCCCGGCCTTTCACCATCTCGCTCCCCGGGGGCATGATCACGGCGTCTTCCGCATAGAGGGCCGCGATGGCCGCCGCATCGCCGGCGTTCCAACCCGCTTCCCAGGCCTGCGAGCCAGCCGTCACGCCGGCCTTCGCGTCCTGAGCAAGCACAGCGGCCGGGAAGAGCAACAGGGCCGTGCACAGCAAGGGCAGTTTCAGTCGCATGATTCTCCTCCTTCGCTGGGAACAGTGGGACGTGTTGACGTCCTACCTGATCATCGGAAGGGGCTGCCGTCAAGCCTTGTCCCGCGACCGGAGCCAGCGGCGGAGGATCGCATTTCACCGCTGCGGGGTGGACGTGCCGCCGAACCTCTGCCGGAGCTCTGCGATCACCTGACGGGCTTCGGCAATGCGCTCCTCGAGCCCCTCGCGATAGCGCCACGCGTTCAGGTGGGCCTCTTCCTTTCGCTCGGCGATCTCCTCTTCGAGCTCCTGGAGATACGTCTCGTTCAGATCGAGATAACCGAGCGCCGTCTCGGGATTGTGGAAGCCGCCGCCATCCACCGTGACGTAAACGGGCGTAGTGTGTGCCACCTTTCCGTCGGCGCCTTCGCAGCGCGCGGCGATCCAGATGCCGTGCTGGACGGGCAGCTCCGTGCGAATCGACAGCGTCGCTTTCGACTGGCCCGGCTCACCGGCCGTGGTGCTCGCCATCACCGTTCCGTGAGCAACGATCTCGAGCTTCTCGAGCGCCACCTGAGCGGGGTGGCCCTCGGCGCGCGCGCGGATCTCGAGCACGGTTCCGTCGCTCACACGCACCTCTTCCCCGGGAATCCTGTCGTTCACGGTGAGCTTGATCACGGGACCGTTGCTGACGAACGTGTGGCCACGCCGGAGAGCTTCCCTCCAGTTCTCGAAGTTGAAGTCGTCCCCCACGTAGGTGTAGAACCGGGCGTCCCCGATCTGCGTCGCCCAGGGGAAGTCCGAGCCCGCCGTCGCCGTCAGCTTGAAGCCCAGATCGAGGAAGTGGTAGTAGTGATCGAGCGTCATTTCACCGAACTGCAGAAGCTCCAGGAAGTCCACCTTGTCCCGGAGCACGTCGAGCGTCAGACCACGGTATCCGTAGAAGGCGACACCCTTGTGCGCGTAGCCCGACAGACCCCCCAGCTCGCGGACACGATCGAAGACCCGGTCGTAATGGTAGTACTGGCCTGCGAAACGGACGTGGTCGTCCGCGGCCAGCGAGATGGTGTGCCCGATCTCGTGGGTGCGGGGGTCCTCCTGCCCCGATGCGAGGAAGTAGTCCTCCACCTGGTAGACGCCGTCCCTGCCCCACGCGTATTGGGCGAAGTAGTTGCCGGTCCAGGCATCGCCCATCTGAAGGAGGGCGCCCACGTGGATGTCCTCGGCGGCAATCCACTTGAGGATGAGCGGGTCTTCCCTGGGGGAGCGCCGGAGGTGGATGTGGTCGTCCGCCGAGAACCAGCCACGGGACGGCATGTCGATCCAGCGCTCCAGGCGGAACGTCTCCGAACGCTCCTCGCCCGGTGACAGCTCGAGGGTATGATCCTGGACCAGGTACTCCTGTCCTTTCATCACTGACAGCTGATACGTGCCCGGCTGGAGCCCCGCTTCGAAGCCGCCATCCGCGTAGAAGGCGCTGTCGCGCTGGAAGCCGAAGCCCTCTGCGTAATCGTTACGTCCCCACATGATTCCGATGGCGGTGTCGGGCAGCGGCGCGCTGACCCCGTACTCGTGGGTGAGTCGGGCGCGAACCGGAGTGGGCCGACCCGTACCGTCGTCCAGGATCCGGACGGAGAGTCGGCTCGGTGTATACAGGGCGGGAGCCCGCCACAGGGCCACCGTGCCCGGCCGTTCCGACTCGGCTTCCAGGGAGAGCCGTATCGTCTGTCCGGCGAGCGGCGACAGGTCGAGGGAGCGCGTCAGCCAGCTTTGAGGGTCCCCGTGTGTCTCCTCCAGCACGAGCTGGGACTGGCCCTGCTCGGGCGAGGCCAGAACGCGGAAGGTGACCGGAGCATCCTCGCGCAGCACGCCAAGTGCCACATCTAGACGCCCGGCGTCGGGAACCGCCACGTCGTACTCAATGCGGCCCGGCGCTCGAAGGTAGACGGCGGGCACACCCTGATCGCCCACCGGCCGCACCCCGGCGGGAGCGCCCACGTAGGGTGTCTCCTTCGCCAGGAGCCGTACCGAGAGGATCTCCATGCGGGCCGGCGCGGGGGCGGCCACGTACACACCGAGCTCCGTCCACGGACGGTCTCGCTCCGCACGAGGCCACGTGAGCCGCAGGCGGTATACCTGCACGGTTCCGTCGGAGATGACGGGCGTGTACCCTCCCCACACTCGAAACGGGAAGGAGGCGTCGTTCTCCGCGCCGACGGATCGGGCAAGGTTCATCACGATCCCCAGCCGCCAGAACTCATCCGAGGTACGGGCCCGAATCTCGACCTCTCCCCACTCCTCGGGATCCAGATCCGGCAAGTCCACATAGATGCCGCCGCCCGTGAGTCCGTCCGTGTGCGGAGCGGCCTCCGGAAGGGTCACGCGCAGAGCGTCGTCCACGGGAGCCACCTCCGCGGGCGCCACCGTCTCTCTCCAGTACGGCCCCAGCCTCCAACCGGCCTGCGGGCGGTCGAAGCGCCATTCTACGGTCGCCGGGATGTCGGGCGCCGGGTCCGCACCGTCGACGGTCGCCCCCCCCACCAGATCGTGCAGCAGCAGGATGCCGGGCCTCGCCCTCTCCTGACTCTGACCGCTGGCGGCATCCGGCGAAGCAAGGAGGAGCGAAACGAGAGCGGGAGCGAGTAGTGCAGCGTGGATCTTCATGCGGCCCTCC
>JBDHLB010000064.1:0-31754 GCA_039586095.1 Gemmatimonadota bacterium | reverse complement strand
GAAGGCAGGATCACCTTCCATGCCGCGGACTTCTTGTGTGATGCGCTCCCCGAGGGCTTCGACATGGTGCTGGAGTGCGATGTCAACGTCTACCCGCCGGCGTTGTTCGAAAAGGTCCGGGCGTCGCTCGACGCCGGAGGTCGCTTCGTGATCGTGGATCAGTTCGCCCCGGCGCGCGGAGTGGCACCGGGCGCGAGGGTGCACTGGGCTCTTCAGGGATCGCTCGTCGACCCCGACTTCGAGTTTCCCACGGCAGCTGGTGTCCGCGAGCGGCTCGAACAGGCCGGCTTTCAGATCCTGGAAGAACGATTGCTTCCCTCCGTCCCCGTCGACTGCAAGCGAATGAGCTCGGGCATGACCGTCATCGAGGCCAGCGCGCCGTGATCCTGCACCAGAGTGACGGTCAAGAGGAAAGCCGATGAAGATCGAGTACCTCACCGAGGCGGACCGGGACTCCGTGGTCGATGTGCTATGCGCGGCCTTCCGCGACTACCCGTTCATGCGCTACGTCCTGAAGGACCTGAGCGAAGAAGCGTACGACGAACAGCTATCCGCGATGATCGGGTTCTTCACCGATGCGCGCTTCATGCGGGGCAATCCGGTGCTCGGGATCCGCGAGGGCGGTGGCCTCGTCGCCGTCGAGCTGACCAACACGCCCGACGCCATCGAGTGGCCTGCAGAGCTGCACGCGGTGTTTGCCGAACTCGAGGCAACGCTGGGCGCGGATGCCTGGGCTCGCCTGGAGGCGTTCGAGCGGGCCACGAACACCTTCGCACCCGTAGCGCCTCATCACTTCGTGGGGATGGTCGGAACGCTTCCAGGGCACCACGGCCGAGGCTACGGGACGGCGCTTCTCAGGGAAGTCGAAGCGATGGCGCGCGCGCACCCCAAGTCGATCGGCGTAACTCTGACCACCGAGACAGCGAAGAATGTCGCCTATTACCGGCACCTGGGCTACGAGGTGATCGGAGAGGCGGATGTAGAGGAGGTGCACACGACCTACATGCTGCTCCGCGCATTGGAGGATCCGAAATGAAGCTGGATCAAGTCGCGCCCGGGGTGCTGCGGCTCGCGCTGTGGCCGCTGGACGGGTTGAACGTCTATCTGCTGGGTGACGTGCTCGTAGATGCGGGGGGAAAGGCAGCCGGGCCCCGGTTGGTGTCCGAGCTCTCCAGGCATCACGTGACGGCGCACGCGCTCACACACGCGCACATCGATCATCAGGGAGGCAGCCATCTGGTGTGCGAGCGCCTGCAGATTCCGCTGTGGTGTGGCGAGGGGGATCGTGAGGCCGTCGAGACCGGGGATCTGACCCGCATCCTGCCGGACCCCGACTCTCGATTCTCCCACTTCATGCAACGGTTCGCCGGCCGGGCTCACCCTGTCTCGAGGATCCTGACGGAGGGTGATGAGGTCGGCGGCTTCGCGGTGATTCCCGCGCCCGGACACACCCCCGGCCACCTCGCCTTCTGGCGGGAGAGCGATCGCGTACTGGTGTTGGGGGATGTCCTGTTCCATCGAAATCCGTTGACGCTGCGGAAGGGCCTCACCGAACCGTTCCGATTCGCCACACACGATCCGGACCGGAACAGAGAATCGGCCCGTCGGCTGGCGGCCCGCGAGCCCGACGTCGTGTGCTTCGGGCACGGCGAACCGCTTCGACGCCCCGAAGCGTTCGCCGCGTACGTCGCCGCTCTGCCGTGACCTGCTGAGACGTCTCGTCACACGACGCCCATCCCGGCTTGCCCAGCGTCGGACGGGCTCTGGCCGCCGCGAGCCGGCTGGGGGCATGTTGGACCGGTCGGGAGCGGAAACGTATCTTGTCGCAGCGACTTACGGCCCTCTGACACTCGGCCTGACCATGACTCCGGCGCCCGCTGAACAGACCTATCTGGGCCTACCGGGACCGGCTCTACAGCTGGTTCTGCTGCTCCTTGCTCTGAGCGCTTTCGGCTACATCCTGTGGAAGCGAATCCGGCTTCTACGGCAGGCCGCTCCCGACCCTCGGCTCGACCGTGTATCCGCTCGCCTGGGCAAGCTGCTCGTGGTCGGTTTCGGCCAGTCGCGGCAGCCGCGCTACCCGGTCGCGGGTGTGCTGCACATTCTGATTTTTGTGGGCTTTCTGATACTCTCCGTCCGCTCGTTCACCCTGTTGGGCGAGGGCTTCCGGGCCGGCTTCTCCGACATCGGGGCTGGGTACGCGACAGTGAAAGACGTCACGGCGCTCGTCGTGTTGCTGGCATGCGTGGTGGCGGCCGTCCGGCGGCTGATCTTTCGACCGGCTCGCTACCGGGATCGGTACGCCCGCACACCCCACGCTCACGAGGCCTACATCATTCTCGGCCTGATCGCCCTGCTCATGGTGGCCGATGCGCTGTACGAGGGCAGCGCCATGGTCCTGGCGACTCTCGCGGGCGGCGGGGCCGACTCCTCCGCGAGTGCGGCGACCCCGTCCGGCAGCGTCTTCCTGCCTCTCGCCTCGATGGCGACCTGGCTCCTCGGCGACGGCTCGGCCGCCGCCCTCGGGGTCGTGCACCTGTCCGCCTTCTGGGCGCACAACGTCGCGCTACTGTTCTTTCTGTGTTATCTGCCGGTGTCGAAGCACTTCCACGTCATCACGGCGCTGCCCAACGTCTTCCACGCCAGCCTCGCCGCCGGCGGACGGGTGAAGCCGCCGCGCCACGACCAGCCGGATCTGGACGAACTGGAAGAGCTGGGCGTCGGGAAGCTGGAGGACTTCACCTGGAAGCACATCCTCGACTTCTACAGCTGCACGGATTGTGGCCGCTGTTCCGACCACTGTCCCGCGTACCTCACTGGTACGCCGCTCTCGCCGCGCATGATCAGCATCAAGTGCCGTGACGAGGCGTACGCGCACTTCCCGATTCTGGGCCAAGACGTACCGCCGGACGCGCGCTCGGAGCTCGTGGGAGATACGATCGCCGACGAGGAGCTGTGGGCCTGCACGACCTGCGGAGCCTGCGAGGAAGCCTGTCCGGTGCTCATCGAGTACGTGGACAAGATCGTCGACATGCGTCGCTTCCTGGTCGATGAGGGTCGCGTACCGCCCAGCCTGCAGAAGCCGATGGCGGACCTCGAAAAGCGCGGGAACCCGTACGGCAAGCCCGCACGCAAGAGAGCTGACTGGATTCTGAACGGGGACGGAGCAGGGAGCGGGGCCGGGCTCGCAGGCATCGGACCTGAAGGCGAAGACGGCGAGGGTGCCGGCTGCGGTGTTCGCCCCCTGCAGCCGGGTGACGAGGCCGAGATTCTGTTCTTCACCGACAGCTGTGCGGCTTTCGACCCGCGACTACAGGCCACGGCACAGGCGTTCGGTCGTGTGCTCGCCGCCGTCGGCGAAGATGTGGGCACCCTGGGCGTGGACGAGGTGGACTCGGGCCACGAAGCCAGGCGCATGGGAGAGGAAGGCCTGTTCGAAGCGCTGCGCGATCAGAATCTGGAGGCGCTGGAGGACAGGACGTTCGACCGCGTCGTCACGACGGACCCGCATGCCTTCAACGCTCTCAGGCACGACTACGGTCTGGAGCAGCCGGTGCGCCACCACAGTCAGCTGCTCGCAGAGCTCGTCCGGAACGGGCGGCTGAGCCTTCGCGACGCCGACGATGACCGTGTCTATACGTTTCACGACCCGTGCTATCTGGGGCGCCACAACGGCGAGTACGATGCCCCACGGGAGGTGTTGAACGGCCTGGGCGTCCGGACGGTCGAGATGGAACGGAGCCGGAACCGCAGCTTCTGTTGCGGAGGTGGCTCGCTCTACCTGTTCTACGAAGGCGAGAGCGAGACCCGAATGGGCGAAGCTCGGCTCGAGATGGCCGAAGAGGCGGGGGCGGACGTGGTCGTCACGGCCTGTCCCTTCTGTCTGATCAACCTGGAAGATGCGCTCAAGACGACCGGCCGGGAGGGTCGCATGGAGGTCGTCGATCTGGCGGAGCTGGTGGAGCGCTTCCTGGCCTGAGCACACGTCGTTCGGAGTTTTTCAGGCCTGGTCGACAAATGGGCGCGAAGGCGCCCCACGGAAAGAGAGCTCATGGAGATCATCGTCTGTATAAAACGCGTCCCCGACGTATCCGAGATCGAGGTGGAGCTGGATCGGGAAAGGCGATCCATCGTGGCAACAGACCTCGACTACGACGTGAACGAGTGGGACAACTTCGCGATCGAGGCGGCCGTCCGGCTAAAGGAAACGCGCGGGGCTCGCGTCACCGCGATGACGGTCGGCGACGAGGACTCGGAGGAGGTGCTCCGCAGAGCCCTCGCCATGGGGGCGGACGACGCGGTTCATCTCATGGATCCCGAGTTCGAGGGGTCGGACGCCTGGGGGATCGCGACGATCCTCCACCATGCGATCGCGGATCGACCGCACGACCTCGTGCTGACCGGGGCGATCTCGGCCGACCAGGCGCGCGGGCAGGTGGGTGGCATGCTGGCCGCGATGCTCGACATCCCGATGATCGCCCTCGCCACGGATCTTTCGGTCGAGGATGGGACGGCGACCGTGCGGCACGAGGTGGAGGGAGGCCTGGAGCGGGTCGAGCAGGTGGATCTTCCGGCCCTGCTGACGGTCCAGACTGGCATGAACGAGCCGCGCTACGTGTCGATCCGCGGGATCCGCAAGGTGGCGAGGACCGAGATCCCTGTGCTTACAGCGGCCGAACTCGGACTCGATCCGGCCACGATCGGAGCCGGCGCGGTGCGGGTGAGCGAGGAGGGGCTCTCCCTGCCGACCCGGGGTGAGGGGGCCGAGATTCTTTCGGGCAACGACGACGAGGTGATCGCCGGCCTCGTCGAGCGACTCCATCAGCAGGGAGGGTTCTGAGCGATGCGTAAGATCCTGATAGTGGTCGAACGCGCGCGCGGCGCACTGGACGAGACGGCGTTCGAAATGCTCTCCGCGGCGAGAGGCCTGGGGGAGATCACGGTAGCCGCGGTGCTGATGGGCGAGGACCTTGGCGAGCCGGCGGCCGAGCTTGCCCGCTGGTTCGACGAAGTCCACACGTTCGACGACCCGCGTCTCGGCCAGCCGGACGGGGACTTCCAGGCCCGGCTCCTGGCCCCGTTCGTGCGACGTGAGCAACCGCTCGTGACCCTCGTGCCCCATACGAACACGGGTATGGAGCTGGCTCCGATGCTCGCGGCGCGGGTCGATGCGCCGCTCATCGCCGACGCCGTGACCCTGGAGGTCGCGGGTGATGGCGTTCGCGCGGTTCGGACCGTGCTGGCGGGCAAGGTGCAGGCGAGCGTGTCGGCCACGGGAGGCCCCTGCGGCGTCCTATTGACCGTCCGACCGGGGGCGTTCACCCTGCCCGACGTGCCACCTGAGGCGGCTGGTACGGTGCACGCCGAAGCGATCCCGGACGACCCGGCGCCCCGCCGCCGGTTCGTGGAGACAGTAGCTCCCGATCCGGGGGCGGTAGACATCAGTCAGGCCGAGGTGCTGGTGGCTGTCGGACGGGGAATCGAGGACGAGGAGAATCTCGATGAGGTTCGCTCGCTGGCCGAAGCGATGGGAGCGGAGCTCGCCTGCACGCGTCCGGTGGTGGACAAGAAATGGCTGGAGAAGAGCCGACAGGTCGGCACGTCCGGTGTGACGGTCAAGCCCAGGGTCTACCTGGCGCTCGGGATCAGCGGCTCGTTCCAGCACATGGGGGGCATCAAGGGCGGGCCGTTCATCGCAGCCATCAACAAGGATCCGGCCGCCCCCATCTTCGACGTGGCCGACGTCGGCGTCGTCGGAGACATTCTGGACCTGGTACCTTTGCTCGAAAAAAAGATTCGAGGACGGAAGGCCTGAGGGTTCCGTTCCGCCTCTTGTGAGTGCAGATGCACAGGCCTCGCGTTCGGACGCCCGAACGCGAGCCGTGACCGATAAACGAAACGAGGATCGCGACATGGACTTCGCGCTGACCAAAGAGCAGAAAGACATCCAGAAAGCCGCCCGCCAGTTCGCCAGGGGCGAATTCGACAAGGAGCTGGCCCTCGAGCTGGAAGAAAAGCACGAGTTTCCGACCGAGATCTGGAAGAAGGCGGCAGAGGAAGGGTTCATCGGCCTGCATTATCCGGAGGAGTATGGCGGCTCCGGGTACGGTGTCCTGGAGAATGCGCTGGTCGTGGAGGAGTTTTGCCGCCGGGATTCGGGCATCGGGGCGGCGCTGATGGTGACCCACTTCGCCTCCGAGAACATCCTGTCGCACGGCACGCACGAGCAGAGAGAGGCGATTTCGGGCGGCGCCATCACGGAGCCGGAGCACGGCAGCGACATCACGCAGATGGCGACCACGGCGGTGCGCGAGGGGGACGAGTGGGTCATCAACGGCGTGAAGACGTTCATCACCAACGCCGGGATGGCCGACTACTACGTCGTCGTCTGCCAGACGGATCCGGAGGCGGGCCACCGAGGGCAGTCGATGGTGATCGTGGAGAAGGATGCCGACGGACTGGAGATCGCCACGGTCGGCAACAAGATGGGCATCAAGATGATCCCGACCGGGGAGCTCTCGTTCAAGGACGTTCGCGTTCCCGTCGAGAACCTGGTGGGCGAGGAGGGTCGCGGGTTCTACCAGATCCTGGGCTTTTTCGACGAGAGCCGGATCGAGACGGCTGCCCAGGCGCTCGGCACGGCGCAGGGCGCGTTCGACCGAGCACTGGAGTACGTGAAGGGTCGCGAGCAGTTCGGCAAGAAGATCGCTCAGTTCCAGGTGACCCAGCACAAGCTGGCCGACATGGCCACGAAGCTTGAGCTGGCCCGGCTCATCACGTACAAGGCCGCCTGGACCGCCGATCAGGGAAAACCAGACACCAAGCTCACGGCCATGGCGAAGTACTACGCCGGGCACGCGGCTGTCGAGGTCGCCGACGAAGCGATCCAGTTGTTAGGCGGCTACGGCTACATCACGGAGTTCGAGGTGGAGCGCTTCTACCGTGACGTGCGGATCACGGAGATCTACGAGGGCTCCCGAGAGATTCAGAAGAACATCATCGCAGGGGCCGTGATCGGGAAACTGAAATGAGGCTCTCTATGTGCATGCGACGTGCTCGGCCGCTCTCGCAAGCGACCCTGGCGCTCTCTCTGACGATCGTCGCGCTCGCACTGGCGGCCTGTGCCGGCGAGCGAACTCGGGACGACAGCCGAGCCGCCGACGCAGCGACCTCCGCGGAAGCTCCGTCGAGCTACCTGGACTATTCGGGTCGGGACGACGTACTGGCCGGTGGCGTGAAGATGATTCCGGTGGAGACGCCGGCCGGAACATTCCGCGTGTGGACCAAGCGGGTCGGCAACCACCCGACGATGAAGGTCTTGCTCCTCCACGGCGGACCCGGCGCCACGCACGAGTATCTTGAGGCGTTCGACAGCTTCCTCCCCGGCGCCGGGATCGAGTACTACTACTACGACCAGCTCGGCTCCTATTACAGCGATCAGCCGGAAGATAGCGAGCTGTGGGAGATCCCGCGTTTCGTCGACGAGGTGGACCAGGTTCGAAAGGCGCTAGGCCTGAACCGGGACAACTTCTACCTGTACGGGTCTTCCTGGGGCGGGATGCTGGCGATCGAGTACGCCCTGGCCCATCAGGAGAACCTCAAGGGCCTGATCATCTCCAACATGATGGCGAGCATCCCGGCCTATAACGCATACGCGGACGAGGTGCTGAAGCCCGGGATGGACCCGGAAGCATTGGCCGAGATCGAGCGCCTCGAGGCGACCGGCGACTTCGAGAACCCTCGCTACACCGAGCTGCTGTTCGAGCAACACTACCCGAAACACTTCCTGCGACTGCCGGTCGAGGAGTGGCCGGATCCGGTGAACCGCACCTTCAAGCATCTCAACACGGACATCTACGTCCTTATGCAGGGTCCGAGCGAACTCGGCCTCGTCGGCACGCTGGAGGAATGGGACCGAACGGCTGACTTGAGCCGCATCGAGGTGCCGACGCTGGTCATCGGCGCCCGCTACGACACAATGAATCCGGAGCACAAAGAGTGGATGGCGGGCGAGCTTCCGAACGGGCGCTACCTGTTCTGCCCCAACGGCAGCCACCTGGCCATGTACGACGACCAGGAGATCTACTTCTACGGCTTGATCCAGTTCATCCGCGACGTGGATGCAGGCCGTTTCTGAGCCGAGCGAGATCGTCTGAGCAGCGGCGTTCCGGCGTCAGAGCCTGCAGCGGATGACAGGTCTGGTTGCGCCGGGGCGCTGAAATCCGAAGCTTTCCGCCATCTATCCAACAGCATCGCAGAGCCCCTGTCCCGAACCACAGGAGGTCACGATGGTCCCCATTCTGTCGCTGTGGCTCCCCATCCTGCTCGGTGCCGTTCTCGTGTTCGCCGCCAGCTTCCTCATCCACATGGTGCTGGGCTACCACAAGACCGATTATCGTCAGCTTCCGTCCGAAGACGCCGTCATGGATGCGCTGCGCGGTTTCGACATTCCACCCGGCGAGTACGTGATGCCGTACGCCGGCAGCTCCAAGGAGTACGGGTCGCCCGAGTTCATCGAGAAGTGCGAGAAAGGCCCCATGGCCTTCGTGACCTTCATGGCGCCCGGCAAACCGAAGATGGGCGGCCAGCTCGCGATGTGGTTCGTATTCAGCATCATCGTAGGGATTCTCGCCGCCTACGTCGCAGGTCGCGCGCTCGGCCCTGGCGCCGAGTACCTGTCGGTGTTCCGCTTCACCGGTGCGACGGCGTTCATCGCCTACACGGTCGCGGCGTGGCCGGCCTCGATATGGTACAAGCGGGCGTGGAGCACGACGGCCAAGAACACGCTCGACGGTTTCATCTATGCGCTCCTGACGGCAGGGGCCTTCGGCTGGTTGTGGCCCGCCTAGGCTTCACCATATCGATCGTCCGCGACGTATGATGGCGAGTCCCGGTTCGAAAGCTGACGTCCTTCGATTCGTCGTGAGCCTCGCGGCCCCCCTCCTGGTCGGGGCGATCGGCGGGATCGCCACGGCGCAGAGTGTCGTCGAGTGGTACCCTGCGCTGGCCAAACCGTGGTTCACGCCGCCCCCCTGGCTGTTTGGACCCGTCTGGACGGCGCTCTACGTGGCGATGGGTGTCGCGCTGTTCCTGGTGTGGCGCGGTGGGTTGACGTCGCCTGAGTGCAGGGTAGCCGTGGCCGTGTTCGCGGTCCAACTGGCGCTCAATGTCGCCTGGTCGCCCGTCTTTTTCGGACTGCGCGCACCTGGGGCCGGCCTGCTGGTCATTCTCGTGCTGGACGTGGCTGTGGTGGCTACGATCGTGGCTTTCCGCAGGGTATCGAAGGCAGCGGCCTGGTTGTTGGTGCCCTACCTGGCCTGGGTACTTTTCGCCTCGGCGCTGAACTTCGAGATCTGGCGGCTGAACGCCGGCTAACCACAAGAACGCTCCAAGGAGGGCACCGTGAAGAGGTTGCGAGGAGCACTCGTGGTCGTCGGACTGGCAACGCTGCCCACCCTGCCCGGAGAGCTGCCGGCACAGGAGGCCGGTGGCCGCGGAAACGGACAGCACGGTGTCGAGGATGTCAATTGGCTCGCCGGCTGCTGGGAGATGTCAGTGAGCGGCTTCACGGTGCAAGAGCACTGGATGTCGCCTGGAGGCGGGCTGATGCTGGGCCTAAACCGGACGACCAGGAGCGGACGGAGCACCAGCTACGAATTCCTCATCCTGCGCGAGACAGACTCCAGGCTGGTTCTGGAGGCTCACCCTTCAGGCCAGACGCCAACGGAGTTCGCGGCCACGAAGGTCACGCCCGAAAGCGTGACGTTCGAGAATCCTGAGCATGATTTCCCGAAACGCGTCCGATATGCTCGGCGGGGCTCCGATTCGCTGGTGGCGCGGGTCGATGCTGGTGAGGGAGAGCGGGGTTTCGATCAGATGTTCCGAAGGGTTGGCTGCAACTAGGCGAGTGGTCGCGTTCTGTTCACCGGGGGCCAAACAATGAGTCAACGGACATCCACGCGCGCGATCCTGATCGAGCGCTGCGGGCAACCCGATGTGTTCGTCGAGCGAGAGATGCCGCTCGC
Organism: Gemmatimonadota bacterium; assembly: GCA_039586095.1. Classification (GTDB taxonomy): domain Bacteria; phylum Gemmatimonadota; class Gemmatimonadetes; order Palauibacterales; family Palauibacteraceae; genus JBDHBD01. Next base: position 21,729 of record JBDHLB010000064.1, on the reverse strand, counting down.
CGACCTCGGGCCGAACGACGTCCATCTGAGAATCGAAGCCGCGGGCGTGAACTTCGCCGATCTGATCATGCGGATGGGCCTTTACGGAACGGTTCCTCCGCGGCCGTTCAGTCCCGGCTTCGAGATCGCGGGAACCGTGGCGCGCGTCGGCTCGGAGGTGGAGGGCTGGCAACACGACGATCGGGCCGTCGCGATATCGGCTTATGGGGGGTACGCCAGAGACATTGTTGTACCGGCCGACCGGCTCTTCCCGTACCCCGGATCCCTGTCTCCCGCCGAAGCCGCCGCCATCCCCGTCGTATTCCTCACTGCCTGGGTATGTCTGTTCGAGTCGGCGCGTGCGCGGGCCGGCGAGACGGCACTGATCCTGGGAGCGGGGGGCGGTGTCGGCACGGCAGCCGTACAGCTCGCCGTGCGCCACGGCATGCGGGTGATCGGCACGGCCGGGACACCCGAGAAGCGAGCCTTTGTCGCCGACGAGTTGGGAGCCGCGGCGTGCTTCGATTCGCGCGGGGACTGGGAGACGGAAGTTCGGAGCCTGGTGGGACCACGCGGCATCGACATCGCCCTCGACCCGGTGGGCGGGAAGGCCACGGCCGCCTGCCGCCGTCTGCTGTCCCCGCTGGGACACCTGGTCTTCTACGGCATGAGCGCCGCCACACCCCATCGAAAGCGCAGCTGGCCCCGTGCGATTCAGGCATGGCTTCGCACGCCCCGCTTCCACCCGATACAGCTGGTGGAGCCCAACATTGGGATATCCGGTGTGCACCTTCTCCATCTGGGAGACAAAGGGCCACGGGTCCTGCCTCGCGCCATGCAGCACATCTACCGGGCGGTCGAGCAAGGCGAGCTCCGCCCGATACTCGACCGCACATTCCCACTCGATCGGGACGGCGCTGTCGAGGCCCACCGATACCTGCACGCGCGAAGGAACCTGGGGAAGGTCGTGCTGGCGGTAGAAACTTCGAAGTCGCGGGAAGAGGACGAGAGTCGACCCGGCCCGGATACAAAGAGTGGAGGTATCCAATGAAGGCGACGGCGGAGATACAGGTCATTCCGATCGGGGTGGGCGTGTCAGTGCGCGACGAAGTGAAGCGTGCACACGGGATTCTGAAGGATTCGGGCCTCGAGGTGCAGTTGCACTCCTACGGCACCAACATCGAAGGCGAGCTGGAGGAGATCTTCGACGCGGTACGGCTCGTTCACGAGACTTTACACGCCGAGGGTGTAGCACGTCTCTCCACGGCGATCAAGATCGGGACCCGGACCGACAAAGAACCCACACTAAGCGGCAAGCTGTTCTGATGAAGCCCGGGGGGGGCCGGGAGTCGGGGCCTGAGGGCCCGGGGACGACACGACATCGGGCGAGAGGGTGATGGTCACAGCGGATGAGGTTCGGAGGTGGCTCCAGTACGAAATGGAGACGCACCAAGAGGTGCTCAAGGCGCTGCGCGGCGTGCCGCCGAAGAAGAGGTCCACGCGAGAGTTTCGGAAGGCGCTGGATCTCTTCGCACACATGATCGCCGCGCGACAGCTCTGGCTGGATCGTTTCGGTGTCACACAGCCCGAGCCTCCGGAGGATCTGTTCGCGAGGGCCGGGGACCTCGACGATCTCGAACAACGGAACGAGGGAGTCTACGAGGTGTGGCGAGAGTACTTGGACAGGATGGAAGACGCCGACCTCACGAGGGTCTTCGAGTACACAGCAACCGAAGGAGGCCGGTTTCGGAGCGCCGTAGGCGACATTCTCATCCAGCTGTTCGGACACTCGTGGTACCACAGGGGTCAGATCGCGGCGCTGGTGCGCTCCCTGGAGGAAACACCCGCGGAGACCGATTTCGTTTTCTGGACCAGAGAACGAATTGGCTGAGCGAGTCCGCTGGAGAGGGTCATGACTCCCTCGCGCTCCGCGCATTAGAGCTCTAACGTGATCCCATGAGGCTCTTACTGCTGACCATGGTCGCAGCAACGGTATGCGGCTGCGCTCGCACGCCGTCCGCCCGAGCCGACTCGTCCTCGATGCGAGGTGAGACCGTGAGCGCTTCGCCGGTCGACCGACAGGACACCGTTCACAGGCTGTCGGAGCCTGAACGAACCGGCGAGAGATCCCTCGAAGAGACGCTGGCGAAACGACGTTCGGTCCGTGAGTACACAGACGAACCCCTGACCGAGTCGGAGATCGCACAGCTACTCTGGGCAGCGCAGGGCGTGACGAGCTCCAGGGGACTTCGCACGGCACCGTCGGCCGGCGCGCTCTATCCACTGGAGCTGTACGTAATGACAGCCGAAGGGGCGGCTCGCTACGATCCGCACGAGCACTCCCTGGAGGTGCTATCTGACGATGACCTGCGCCCCCGAGTTCAACGGGCCGCGTTGCGCCAGGAGCCGGTCGGGGCGGCTCCGGCCGTGTTCGTGGTCGCGGGGGTCGTCGAACGGACGGCCGCCAAGTACGGTGGGCGTGCTCACCGATACATGTACATGGAGGCAGGTCACGCGGCCCAGAACCTTCTTCTGCAGGCGGAAGCGCTTGGCCTGGGCGGTGTTCCGATCGGTGCCTTCAACGACGATGCGGTGGCCGAGGCGCTATCACTGCCTCCCGACCATGCAGCCCTGTACCTGATTCCGGTCGGCCACCCCAGGTGACGGACGTGACCGAGGACTGGCTGAGCCGTGTCCTGCTCCGGGACGTGGAGGGGCTGCGTCTACAGCTGGAGGCGTATCCGAATGAGGATGACATCTGGAAGGCCGTTCCTGGTCTTTCGAACTCGGCGGGGACACTTGCACTCCATCTGGCAGGCAATCTCCAGCATTACATCGGTGCTCGGCTTGGCGGGACCAGCTACGTGCGCGATCGCCGTGCGGAATTCGATACGCGAGACGTCCCACGGAGCGAGCTGCTGCGAGAGGTGGAGGCGGCAAGAGCCGCTGTCACACTCGGCTTCGCAGCCGTGCGCGAACGCGGCGCGGAAAACGAACTCGACCGCGAATATCCGGAAGCCATCGGTGGGGTCACTCTGACGACGGGTCAGTTTCTCGTTCACCTGGCGGCTCACTTGGGCTACCACCTCGGACAGGTGGACTACCACCGGCGTATCGTGACGGGCGAAGATGCCGTTCCAGGCATCGTTTCACCGCGTTTTCTTGCCTGAAGAGCCTGCGCGCTCTAGCTCGAATACGGACGGACACCGACCAAGGAGAAGCCACGCATGCGATCGACCGCGGCTGCGGTGGAGGAGTACCTGTCTGCCCTTCCCGACGATCGGAGACGGGCGATCGGGCAGGTCCGCGAAATCATCCTCGACAAGCTCCCGGATGGCTACGAGGAGGCGATGAACTGGGGCATGATCAGCTACCAGGTGCCGCTGGAGACCTATCCGGACACCTACAACGGACAGCCGCTGATGTACGCCGCGCTGGCCTCCCAAAAGAACCATATGGCCGTGTACCTGACGGCGATCTACATGTCGGAGGAAGACCGCGAGGAGTTCGAGACGGCGTACAAGGCCACAGGGAAGAGGTTCGACGTCGGCAAGTCGTGCGTCCGTTTCAAAACGCTGGACGATCTGCCTCTTCCACTGATCGGCGAGACGATCGCCTCGATCGGCATGGATGAGTTCATCGCTCGAGTGGAGAGGGTTCACTCGACACGCAAGTCCGGTACATCGAAGAAACGCTGAACCATAGCGAAAGAGAGGTGGTCGATGCGTGCCGCCGTAGTCCTGACAGCCCTCCTTTTCGTTCTGCTCGCGCCGTGCGCCGCGAGCGCCCAGGAAGCTGCGGGTTATCCCCTTGAGGAGTACCTGGGCGTGACGAGCTTCGCCGGTGTGACCGTTTCCCCCGACGGGCGACACGTGGCCTTCGTCGCTTCCGAGGACGACTTCGAGGAGAACAAGCGTCGGTCTGCGATCTGGCGGGTGGATCTGGATGACGCTGGCCGGAAGGTAGATCAGGTTCGGCTCGCGGCGTCAGAAGGGTCTTACTCGCAGCTCCGCTGGTCCCCAGACGGCCGGTATCTCCTCTACGTGCACTCCGAGGAGGAAGCGAAGTCGCACATCTTCGCGCTCGATATGCGGGGCGGGGAAGCCCGCCGGCTGACGGACCCCGAGCACTATTCCGAGGGGGTCGGAAGCTTCGACCTGCTGGGCGCCGCCGAGCTCGTGCTCACCGCGCCCGTGCCGAAGACAGAGGACGAAGAGAAGGAGATCGAGGAGTTCTACGGCGACGTGATGCGGTTTGTCGACGAACCGACGACCACCTGGGTCGCTCGCCTCGGCATCGTGGCCGAGGATGCGACGGGTGAGCGGATCGCCACCGTCCAGTTGCCGATCCAGGACATCTGGGCTTCGTCCGACGGCTCTCAGGTCGCACTGAGCACCACCGCTCGCTCCACTCCTCAACGCTTCTTCAACGATTTCGGGGCGTCGGAGGTCTACCTGCTCTCGAGTGATGGAACGGACGAGCCGACACGACTCACCCGTAACCTCGTGCTGGAGGGAAACCTCGAGTGGCGGGAAGGTGACAACGGTTTCTATGCGGCTGGCATCGGGGATCCGAACGACTCGCGCGGCCGCTACACGCAGGGACGTCTGTTCACCATCGGTATGGATGGGAGCATCGAAAACCTGGCGCCCGGGTTCATAGGGGCGTTCAGCGCACCCTACGTCGTGCTGCCCGACGGTTCATTGCTCGCGAGTGCCGCGGTCTCCACCCGTACGAACATCCATCGCGTCGATCCTGACAACGGAGATGTCGAGCGGCTGACGGACTTTGCCGGTGCCGTGTCCAACCTCTCCGCTTCGGCCGACGGGAACGTCATCGCCTTCGCATTGATCTCCGATCGATCGGCGCCGGAGGTGTATGTGGCCGTCGGGCTGGATGATCTCGAGTCCGCCGAGCCGATTACCGAGTTCAACGTCGGCTTCAACAGCCATCCGATGCCGGAAATCGAGGCGATCGCCTGGCCAAACGGCGAGGGCGACGAGATCGAGGGGATCCTGTTCTGGCCGCCCGGCAGAAAGGGCGAGCCCGGACTGCCGCTCGTGGTCGACATCCATGGCGGGCCCTGGTCGCTCAGAACCGAGAACATCGGCCCGATCAGCTTCGCCTACTACCCGGCGCTCCTCGCCTCACGGGGATATCTGGTGCTGGAGGCCAACTATCGCGGCGGCACGGGACGCGGGGACGAGTTCCTCCACGCGATCGAAGGCTACTCCTGTACGCGACCGGCCACCGACATCCTGACCGGCGTTGATTTCCTCGTGGAGCAGGGGTGGGCCGATCCGGATCGGATGGCGGTCATGGGCTACAGCTACGGCGGCGTCATGACCAACTGTATCATCGGGCTGACCGACCGCTTTCGCGCCGCGGCATCCGGGGCGGGGATCTGGAACGACATCTCGTACTTCGGCACGGCCGACAACTTCATCCAGAACGACGTTCGAAACAACGCGACGGCGCCCTGGGAGAACCTCGAGAACTACTGGAAGGAGTCCGCGATCAGTCGGGCGGGCAACATCTCCACGCCGACCCTCGTGACGATCGGCGGAGCGGACCGTCGAGTGCCGACAACCCAGGGATACGAGCTCTACCGGGCCCTGGTCCGCCTCGGTGTGCCGGCCGAGCTCCTCGTGTTCCCGGAGGAGCCGCATGGCTTTCGTCAGCCGAAGCACAAGCTCACCAAGGTGAAGGCGGAACTCCGCTGGATCGACCGCTATCTGAGGGAGAAAGACGTCACGCTCGTGCACTAGGAGCCCGACCATGACAACCTGGAATACAGTCCGCGGCCTGACGCTTCGTTTGGCGTCCGGCCTGGTCGTCGGCCTCTTCATCGCGGCGGCCGGATCACAGTCGGCCTGGGCCCAACAGGAGGACCCGGCGAGCACGCTGGTCGAGATCCGGGCCGAGTTCGAGGCACAGAACGAGACCCTGCGGCATCGTCTGGATGAACTCGCTCGCCGGGTGGACGATCTGATGTTCTTCCAGCGGCTGGGGGATGTCGCGGAGATCGACATCGTGCGGCTTACGGGCCCGCCGCTTCGCTATCAGCCTAACCCCACGGCGCAGGGAGCCGGGAATCCGTTCCGGTTCTACTCCTACGTATTCATCCCGAAGGATCTGGACCGTAGCCGCAGCCAGCCCCTCATCGTGTTCCCGCACGGAGGTGTGCACGCGAACTTCACGACCTACTACGCGAACATTCTCGAGGAGCTGCTCGCCCAGGGATACACGGTGATCGCTCCCGAATATAGGGGCAGCACCGGGTACGGCGGCGGGGTCTACCGGGCGATCGATTACGGGGGCCTCGAGACCGAGGACACGTACGCCGCGCGCAATTATGCGCTCGCGAACTACGAGTTCCTCGACCCGAACCGCGTGGGGATCATCGGCTGGAGCCACGGCGGTTTGCACGCCCTGATGAACATCTTCGACCACGGAGAGGACTACGCCGTCGCCTACGCCGGCGTCCCTGTCAGTGACCTCATTGCCCGCATGGGCTACAAGACACAGGGGTACCGGGACCTCTACTCGGCCGAGTACCACATCGGAAAGACCGCCTACGAGGATGTGGAGGAGTACCGACGCCGATCGCCCTCGTGGAACGCGCACAAGTACGACGGCACGCCGCTCCTCATCCACACCAACACGAACGACGGGGATGTGAACGTGCTGGAGGTGGAGCGACTGATTCAGGCGCTGCAAGCCGAGGGCAAGCGCGGCTTCGAGTACGAGATCTACGAGGACATGCCAGGCGGTCACAGCTTCGACCGGCTCGACACACGGGCGGCAAAGGAGATCCGTCGCAAGATCTGGCGCTTCCTCGCCCCGCACCTGCGACCGGAGAATCCAGTCCAGTAGTAGCATTCACGGCGTGACGACCGCCGGGCCGGGGCTGGCCGCCGAGCGGCGAAATCGCCCTTGGAGCGGCCGGGTTCACTCAAACCCTCCTGGCGGAGCCCGTTTTGACCGGTCAGCAGCGGCTATCCCGGCGGCAGCGAAAGCGCCTTCTTGAAGGCGAAAGCTGAGGAGAGCGAGCACACATGCGACTCGGCGCAACCGCGGTTGTTGCGGTCCTCCTCTCGACGACTCTTCTATATGCCGGACTCCGAGCTGTCGAACGTACGCCTTCGCGGGCCCGCGGACCCGCGGCGCTGGCTCTATTGGCCTGGTACGCTGCAACAGTCGCCTTCGGGCCGCGTTTCTTTCTCTACAGCGACTTGGCTTTGCTGGCTGGGGCTGTGAGCGGCGCATGCCTCATCGCGCTTGCTGTACGATCGCCCGAGTCACTGATCGTGTTCTGCGTAGCGGCGGCTACGGCAGACGTGGTTTCGTACTCAGGGGGGGTCACCGAGCGCATAATCGAGGCTTATCGGCTGAGCAACAGTGACTTGCTCCTTTCGCTCATGGTGACAGCACCGGTGGAGGGAGAACTGCGTCCAATCGTCGGCGTCGGAGACCTGGTGATTACGGGAACCGTGTTCGCGGTACTGGGTCGTGCCCTACGTCCAGCCGTGGCGGTGTATTTGGCCCCTGTTTCCGGGCTGCTCGCCGCGCTGTTCGTGGGGCTGTGGATCGGCGGGATCGGAGCGGTTCCTTTCATCGCGGCGACCACGATCGCATACGTGCTCTGGAGCCGGAGGTCTTAATGAACAAGCTGCGAAGAAGTGGCCGTGCCCGGCAGCTTCAGAGCCGGTGACGCGAGCGACTTCCTGTCCGACGGCCTTGGAATCCTCGGCTTCTTCGGCCCACAGACCGTAGGCCTGCTGTGGGTGAGAGTGGACGTCTCGTACGTGTGGAGGACCAAATGTTGTGGATTGTGGTCGCAATCGGAGTGCTCATCGGCGCGATGTCCCTGGTGGTGTTGGTCGCTCCGAGGCAGGTGGGCGGCGTGCTGTTTCCACGACTCACGGTGGGGACCCTGCGGTGGGCCACGGCATTTCGGCTCGTCGTAGGCGCGCTCTTCGTGATCGCCGCGCCCAGCACGAAAGCCCCGATTGTGTTCACCGTTCTTGGAGTGATCGTGATTCTGGCGGGCGTCGCGCTGCCTGTGCTTGGTATCGACCGCGTTCGTCGGATCGCAGGCTGGGCGATGGAACGACCGGCCTGGGTGTTGCGCGGTTGGGCGGCCACCGCCTTCGGGCTCGCCATTCTTATGGTGTGGGCTGTCATGTAACAGGCGCACGGCTCAGGTCGGGAATCGCCGAGCTGCCCGCTCACGCGCCCTGACCACTTCCTCCTCGCTGAACGACGGCCATAGGTTCACATATGCCGTTCGACCGCGAGAGCTGGCTCGAAGGTCGACTCGGGCTGCCGCGAGCTCGAAGGTAGGGAGTACGCGGGTGAAGGGGAGAATTCGCAAGGCAGTCGTGATCGTCACAGCGCTGTACGTGCTGTGGCTCATGTTCGACTACCGTTACCACTTTCTGGACGGTGCGAACCTCTTCGTCCACGAAGCGGGTCACGTGGTGTTCGGCATGTTCGGTGAGCTGGCCAGTGTCCTGGGTGGTACGCTGCTCCAGCTGCTTTTTCCCCTTCTGTTCGCCTACTACTTCTGGAACCGGGGACAACGGTTCGAGGCAGCTCTGTGCGGCGTGTGGTTTGGCGAGAGTGGCATGTACACGGCCCGCTACATCACGGATGCACAGACCCAGGAGCTCCCGTTGCTCGGGGGCGGCATCCACGATTGGAACTGGATTCTGGACCGCGCCGGTATGCTGGAATGGAGTCAGGCGCTGGGTCTCGTGGTTCACATGCTTGCCAGCATCGTGGCGATGGTGTCTGTGTGGAAGATGGCGCGCGAGGCGTTTACGCCAGGCGTCTCATGAGGCCGGGTGGCCGACGAGAGGCAAGCGCGCTGCGGACCCGACCAGGCGGATCCACAGCGCACTGAAGCTCCGTAATAGAGATGTCGCGTTGGAGCTTGTTACGGTCGTTGCCGGCCGCCTCCATCGGGCGGCCCCCTGCGCTGTCCGCGCATTCCACGCTCTCCGCGTCCGGCGGCGGCGCGCCGGGCCCGCATCTCCTGCTGCTGAAACTGCTGGAACTTCTCCAGCTGTTCCTCGGTCAGAATCTCGGCCACCTGCGCGTGCGTCTGCTCCCGCATCTGGGCCATGGCGTCCCGCATGGCCTCACCCTGCTGCCGCATCTGCTCCCGTTGCTCGCGCATCTCCTCGCGCCGCGCTTCTGCCTCCGCCCGCCGTTGCTCCACCATGGCCTGCATGGCCTCGAAGTGACCCTGGAAGATCGGACGCAACTGTGCCGCCTGCTCCTCGGTGAGGGATAGACGCTCAGTGAGCCTCTCCATATGCCGGTCAAGATCGAAGTCCGGGCCGCGCCGACCCTGAGCCTGAAGGCTCCCCGCCGCGAGCACGAAGATCCCGCATGCAACCGACATGGCACGAACGATCCGGCCCACGGTCACTCCTCGAATGTGTCTCATCGCTCTTCCTCTAGTCAGAGGTGCTTGTTCACCCTGCGCTACGCCAACGCGACATCGCGCCAGCGGGGATTCGTTTCTGCACCTTAGACGTATGTATCCGACCCAGCGTTAAATGTCGTCTCCGACACGCAAGACGGATACACAGAGGGGAACAAGATAGACGGTCGACGCCAAACGGCCGACAAGAAACGCGAGGATCGCTGCGGTCACTCCCACCATGCCGAGAACCCAACCGGCGAGCACGAAGGTCAACCCGATTCCAACGAATTCGACCGCCGACGCCACCGTGATCGGACGGGTCCGGTGATTCTGGATGAGCAGAGCTCGCTGAAGCGACAGGAAGACCGATAGGGCCGGGAGCGCCACCAGAATGCGAGTCGGTGGGATCGCCAGGGTCGCCAGCTCTGTCGTGAGACCCGACACCGTCTCGAACCACACGCGAGCGAGAGGCGAGAACGCAATGACGGCCAATCCGGCGGCGGAAGCCAGGGAGAGTCCGACCGCGAAGCGGCCGAGCTCACGAAAATGCTCGTTTCTTTCTCCCACGAGCGCGAGAGCAGCGTCCTGAAAGCTCAGGCCCAAGGCCCGAAAGATGAAACCGAGCGACTGTACCACGGGAAAGACAGCCAGCGACTCGACGGGAGAGACCGCTCGTCCCATGAAGAACGTGAGCATCGGCTGCACGGTGAGGCTAATGACCGAAGTTACAGCGAGCGGGAAGTAGAAGTGGGCGATCCAGCGATAGCTCAGACCCGGTCGCCTCGTGCTCCGGGGTTGTCGCGCGAGGATCTCTCGAAGCGTGGGCGAGGCCATCCAGCGTGTGACCGCCATCTCGACGAGTACGCCCGTGGACAGCGTGGCGGCGCCGACCCACGCGCCCGGCAGGTCCGAGAAGAAGTACAGAGCGAGCGCCGTACTGGTCATGACGACCAGACGAACGACCGTGCCGAGGGCCACCAACCGAGTGCGGCCGGAGCGGATGAGAACGCCCTGCAGGAACCGGCGCACGCCGATCGCGGCCGGCCACGGCAGGAAGAGCCACAGGGCCCCGTATGTGAGACCAGCCACCTCGTCGGGGAGGCCGATGGCCGACTGCATCAGCCAGCCAAAGACGGGTGGTATGAGGACCAAGAGCAGGAGCGCCGTCGACCCCGCGTTCACGGCATTCGCGAAGTTGCGGAGCTTGCGATAGCTGGCCGAGTCTTCGACGAGCGTGGTTGCCGCGCTCATCAGCATCATCACAGGTGCCTCGACCAGAATCGCGAAAGCGAATGCGACACCATGCGCCGCCAGGTTGAACTTCGGGTCTACGAGGCGCGCGATGACGGCGGCCAGAAAGGGGCCTTCGAGAGCCATCATCAGCCAGGTGGCGGCCAGGGGGGCCCAAAACACCAGGATCGAGCGGTTACTCAACCTGGGCGAGTGATGGCTCACAGTGCCTGCCTGTTGGCTGAGTCGTGGCTGATGGTCCTAGCTCCAGTCAGGTCTAAACGCTGCGGAGACGACCTCTTCTCCCGTCACGACCAGCGAACTCGACTCCGGAATCTCCACCCACACGTCCGTGAGCTCCGTGAGCGGTTCCGACACGATCGCCGTCGCCTCTTCCGAAAACCTCTCGAGCCGGGGACCACCTGGGGCAAGCTCCTTCAAAGCCCGGATGCTCTTGCTGTGGAATAGACTCGGGGACTGGCCGTCCGACGAGTAACGAACGGCGATGACTCGGACTCCGTCGCTCAAACCCAACGTCATCTCGACCGGATGCTCGACGCCGTTCTCGTGCCCGACTTTCTCGACGAAGCCGGCCATCCGCTGCAGCGCGGGCAGAGGTTCTTCTTCGAGCCCGAACGTGAGCGCCAGATAGAACATCACCTCCGAGTCCGTCGTGCCAAGAATCTCGGGGAACAGCGCCGGATCGACGGAGAGCATCAGCTCGCGTTTGAGATCACGAAAGCCCCGGATGCTGCCGTTGTGCACCAGCAACCAGCGATCGTGGCGGAACGGATGGCAGTTCGCTCGCTGCACGAGTCCTTCCGTCGCCGATCGAGCGTGGGCCACGAACAGTGGCGACTCGACGTGTGCCGCCAGGTCCCTCAGGTTTTCGTCGTTCCATGCGGGCCGGACGTCGCGATACACCCCCGGGACCTCCGATTCCCCATACCATCCGATTCCGAAACCGTCTCCGTTGGTCGTCGTGGTGCTTCGACGCGCGGAGAGGCTTTGATCGATCAGCGACACCTCTGTCTTGAAGATCAGCTCCTCGAGGGCGATCGGTGCGCCCGAATAGGCCAGCCAGCGACACATGGTACGGACTCCTAGGATTGCGTCACACGAACTTCGATCGACTCAGGGATGGTACTCCAGACAAACTAGCGGGTGAATCACTCGTGGCGGAGAGCCTCCGAGGTCCACCGCGCCAACGGCAGGGCGCCAACGGCGAGCGCGAACTGCTCGTTGGCCTCGGCTGCCGCCTGATGAAGGACGGCGGCGGTTGCAGGGTCCAGGGTGGTGTTGCCGGAGGCCGTGGGGATCACGGCCGGCAGGTCACGCGGATCGCGACCCGACAACTGCTCGTACATGACGAGTGCCGCCAGATAACTGCCCAGCAGGCTCGGGTGGAAACCGTCGGGACCGTAAAGCGCGAGATCCGCATCGTAGGCCCAGGCGGCACGCCACGCTTCGCCGGCCGGGAACAGAAGCCCCCCAACCAGCGCGGCCGCCGTCGCATAGGAGTCGGACACTCCGTCGAAGTCGAAGAACCGCGCTTGTGCAGGCCATACCATGTAGAGCGCGGTGCGGGCTCCCACGAGTTCGATCTCGTCCGCGAAGCGCTGACTGTACTCGAGCAGTGAAGGCCGACCCTCGGTGGCCGATGGTCCCTGCTGGAGGATCACCACGTCCCAGCCGCCAGCAGCAATCCGGTCTCGTGCCGGTCCGGTTCTCCAGTGGTCCTCCAGCCCGAAGTCGGGAAACGCCACGCTCTCGACCACGATCGATCCGACGTCCGCGTTCTCGAGAAGGAGCCGGAGCGTCACGGGCATATCGTTCCACGCCGTGAGGCTGTTTCCGATGAAGAGCACCGCGAGGTCCTCGGGCTCGGGCCCGGGCGGTGGGGGAGAGGTCGAACCCGCCCCGCAGCTGGCACTCCCTGCGAGCGCGAGAGCCAACGCGACCAAGGCATGCCAACCCCTCATGGAACCTGGCAAAGTGAATCCTCGTTGCTGAGGCGTAATGTCTCGGACTCCCATAGCTTAACCGAACCTATGCCCGGTGACACCCGGAAGCCGGCGATCCGGCACCGGCGTACACCGGAAACACCGACAGGAGCTCCCAGTGCAGACGTTCTCCATGATACTCCGAGGCATGACGCTGGTCGGTCTCACCAGCGTGACGACCGCTACCATGCCGAGCGCCATCGCCGCGCAGGACACGCCATGGCCCACGAACGGGTGGGCCGTCTCCACGCCGTCCGAGCAGGGTCTGTCAGCCGAACCGCTGGCCGCGCTGCACGGCGCGATTGAAGCGGGCACGTACGGCTACATCGACCGCCTCCTGATTGTGCGAAACGGCCACCTCGTGATGAACGAACGATACGACAACGACTATCGGGAGATCAGCCGCGGGTTCAAAGGCGATCTCGGCTGCGGAGCCGACGCGTGTGACGGGCCCGCTGACGTTCATCAGTACAACTACTATCATCCGGACTGGCATCCCTTCCACCAGGGCCGAAACGTCCATTCCCTTCAGTCCGTGACGAAGTCCATCGCAGCGACGCTGATCGGAGTCGCGCTGGGGCAAGGCGACATCGAGAGCCTGGCTGCGCCAGTGCTCTCGTTCTTCGCCGATTACGATCTGACGGACCCGGATGACCGTCTGCGTCGTGCGACCCTGGAGGATCTGCTCACCATGCGACTGGGGATGGAGTGGCACGAGGTGGATCGACCGATCGGGCCCGACAACACCACCTTGCAGCTGGAATGGAGCGACGACTGGATCCAGTTCACCCTCGACCAGCCGATGGAGGCAGAACCCGGCGAGAAGTGGGTCTACAACAGCGGTGCCAGCCACCTGATGTCGGGGATCATCAAGCAAGCCACCGGGCGCTACATCGACGAGTATGCGGAGCAGCATCTGTTCAGGCCGCTGGGCATCACCGAGTACTACTGGAAGAAGACGCCAAAGGGCTATCCCGATACGGAGGGTGGGCTCTATCTGGAGGCCGAGGACCTGGCCAGGCTCGGTTATCTGTACCTTAACGACGGCGTGTGGGACGGACGACGGATTTTGCCGGAGGGCTGGGTGGCGGTCGCCACGGCACGACAGGTAGACGACATCGCGCCTTCCAATGCCAGCAACGATCGGGGGTACGGTTACCAGTGGTGGCGGCTGGATCGAGGCGGGGTGGAGGTGTGGGCCGGACTCGGTTTCGGCGGTCAGTACCTGATCGTGATCCCCGAGCGTGATCTGATGGGCGTCGTGAACAGCTGGAACGTCTTCGGTGGGAATCGGACGCCGATTCTGGACCCCTTTATCGACGCGTTGCTCGAATCGGCGATCGTCACAGGGGAATAGCCCCCCGATGTGGTGGCGTACTTCGTGTTCGCCGCCGGATGGCTGCTTCGCGTGTTCAGCGCCTACAGGAGGCCAAACTGATGACAGACTTGAAGACAGCTTGGCCGGCCCTGCCCTACGAGGCGTGGAGCGAGACCTGCACTACCCTTCACCTGTGGACACAGATCGTCGGAAAGACTCGTCTCGCCCTCTCGCCTTGGACGAACCACTCGTGGCATGTCACGCAATACGTCAGCGCGCGAGGCCTGACGACGTCGCCGATTCCCTACGGCGGCCGGCGGTTCGAGCTCGAGTTCGACTTCCTCGATCACGTTCTGAGAATCCAATCCACCGATGGCAACACACGGATGCTGAATCTCGAGCCGCGCAGCGTGGCTTCCTTTCACGACGAGCTGTTCGCGAAACTGGGTGAGCTGGGAGTGGAGGTTCGCATCCATCCCCGACCCAACGAGGTCGAAGACCCGATTCCGTTCGCCTCCGATCACGCGCACGCCTCCTACGATCGGGAGTATGCGCGACGCTTCTGGCAGGCCCTGTCGCAGGTGGACCGCGTGTTCAAGGAGTTTCGGGCGCGCTTCACGGGAAAGTGCAGCCCCGTCCATTTCTTCTGGGGCAGCTTCGATCTCGCCGTGACAAGGTTCTCGGGCCGGCCCGCGCCGGAACATCCCGGCGGAATTCCCAACCTCCCGGACTGGGTCACCCGCGAGGCGTATTCTCACGAGGTGAGCAGTGCCGGCTTTTGGCCCGGCGGGCCCGCTTTCCCAGAGCCGGTCTTCTACTCGTACGCGTATCCGGAACCGGACGGCTTCGCGGCCGCGGAAGTGCAGCCCGAGGCCGCGTTCTACGGAGAAGAGATGAGCGAGTTCTTTCTGCCGTACGCTGCGGTGCGAAAGGCGACTTCGCCCGACGACAGCCTTCTGGCCTTCCTGCAGACCACGTACGAGGCCGCCGCGGATCTTGGCCGGTGGGATCGAGCGGCGGTCGAATGGGGGGACGGCCCGCCGGTCAATCGATAGACGCCTTTCGCCTGACTAACTTGAGACCCGAACAGGTGGCGTTGGAAGCGGCGTCCCGGAGTATCCGGGCCCTGAGCCCCCTGCCCGCCTTGCCATTCCTTTGCCCCGACCTTGATCCTGCCCCACCCTGACCCGCATCGTGCGGATCGTCGGAAGCGGAATCGGACTGCATGGAAGTCGAAATGGAGCGGAGTATAGATGAGCACCATTGATCTGTCTCGCCATGGCATCGAGGTCGAGGACATCCGCCGCAACCCGGCCCCTGCCCAGCTCTACGAGGAAGCGATTCGGGCCGAACGGGATTCGCAGATCGCGGCGAACGGGGCGCTCGTCGCGTACTCGGGCGAGAAGACCGGACGCTCGCCGATGGACAAGCACCTGGCGCAGCATCCGGACTCCGAGGGCGACGTATGGTGGGGACCGGTCAACTCGCCTATCGATCCGGACGTCTTCCATCTGAACAGGGAGCGGGCCCGTGACGCCCTGAGCCTGTGCGATCACCTCTACTGCATCGACGGCTTCGCCGGCTGGGATCCGGACTACCAGATCAAGGTGCGGGTGATCTGTTCGCGCCCGTACCACGCCCTGTTCATGAACGACATGCTGATTCGGCCCACGCGGCGCGAGCTGGCAAACTTCGGCGATCCGGACTACGTGATTTACAACGCCGGCCAGTTTCCCGCCGCGAGAGACACGACGGGCCAGAAGGCGCGCACGACCATCGATCTGAGCTTCGAGGAGGGAGAGGTCGTGATCCTCGGGACGGAGTACGCCGGGGAGATGAAGAAAGGCGTCTTCACGATCATGAACTACCTGATGCCCAAGCGGGGTGTGCTGTCGATGCACTGTTCGGCCACGGCAGATCCGTACAGCGAGCGCTCCTCCCTCCTGTTCGGCCTGTCAGGTACGGGCAAGACCACCCTGTCAGCCGACCCGAGGCGGATGCTCGTAGGGGACGACGAGCACTGCTGGACGGAGAAAGGGATATTCAACATCGAGGGCGGCTGCTACGCCAAGACGATCGACCTCAGCATGGAGCGCGAGCCGGACATCTTCCAGGCACTGCGCTTCGGCGCCGTACTGGAGAATGTCGTGCTCGATGACCTGCGGCATGTGGACTACTCGGACGACCGAATCACGCAGAACACACGCGGCGCGTACCCGATCGACTACATCCCGAACGCCAAGATCCCGTGCATGGCCGGTCATCCGACAGATGTGATCTTTCTGACCTGCGATGCGTTCGGGGTACTGCCACCGATCAGCAAACTGACCGGCGCTCAGGCCATGTATCACTTCATCAGCGGTTATACGGCCAAGGTGGCAGGTACCGAAGTGGGGGTGAAGGACCCGCAGGCGACCTTTTCGTCCTGCTTCGGCGCGCCGTTCCTCGTCTGGCACCCATCCAAGTACGCGGAGATGCTGGCTGCGAAGATGGACGAGCACGGGGCGAACGCGTGGCTGGTCAATACCGGGTGGAGCGGGGGAGGATTCGGCGTGGGCGCCCGCATAAGACTCCGTTACACACGCGCGATGATCGACGCCATACACACAGGAGCACTGATCGAAGCCCCGACCGAGACCGACCCCGTGTTCGGGCTCGAGATGGTCACGGAGGTTCCCAACGTTCCGGGAGAGGTGCTCGTTCCGCGCAACACCTGGTCCGACGCAGGTGCGTACGACGAGGCGGCCAAAAAGCTGGCCGGTTTGTTCCGCGACAACTTCGGCAAATACGCCGACAGCGTGGCTGAGGACGTGGCAGCTGCGGGCCCGAGGATCTGAAGAGAGCTAACGGGACAGATATGATCTCACGACGAAGATTCATCGGAAGCTCGACAGCCGTCGTGGCCGGCGTTACGGCCCCGATCGCCCTGCATGGAACCGGCCGGCGCGACGAAGGAACGCCGGTTCCAGAGCAGAATCAGGACCTCCCACCGTCGATCGCGGCCCTGGAGTCCATGGCCGACCAGGCTGTTCCGATCACGACGGAGGAAAGGCTGCAGCGCATCGACAAAGCGCGCCGACTCATGCACACGCACGGTCTTGATGCCCTGTTCATGATGGGCGGGACGACGATGCGGTATTTCGCCAACATGAGCTGGGGCGGAGGTGAGCGGCTCTTCGGTATCGCGATCCTGGCTTCTGGCGACGCATTCGTCGTTTGCCCCGCGTTCGAGGAAGATCGGGCGCGTGAGCGGCTGGCCGAAGGGCCGTTTGCGGCCGACACCGATGTGCTGACGTGGGAAGAGGACGAGAGCCCCTACGCTCTCGTGGCCAGCGGGCTGCGGGCGCGAGGGGTATCGACCGGACGCCTTGGGATCGAGGAGACGGTTCGCTACGTGTTCAGCGACGGGATCGCGGACGCCGCGCCCGCGCTGGAGCTGACAAGCGGCACGCCCGTCACCGCCGGCTGTCGGGCGGTGAAGGACGAGCACGAACTGGACCTGATGAGGCTGGCCTCGGCGGCGACCCTGAAAGCCTACGAGGCCGTGTACCAGGCCCTCGAAGCGGAGATGACCCAGGGCGATGTGTCCCGGCTCATCTCGCTCGCGCACGAGCGGCTGGGATTTCGCGGCGGGGCCAGCGTCCAGGTCGGCGAGTATACGGCCCTTCCGCACGGTTCCTCGACGCCGCAGGTGGTTCGCGAGGGCACCATCATCTTGATCGACGGCGGTTGTTCGGCGGAAGGATATCGCTCGGACATCAGTCGCACGTTCGCGCTCGGAACGCCCACCGAGAAGATGAGACGCGTGTTCGAGATCGAGCGACGGGCTCAGGATGCGGCGCTCGCCGCAGCGCGCCCCGGAGTCGAGTGCCAGGCCGTGGATGCCGCCGCGAGGCAGGTGATCGATGAGGCCGGGTACGGCCCCGGGTACGCGTATTTCACCCATCGCGTGGGACACGGGCTCGGAATGGATGGCCACGAGTGGCCGTACCTGGTGAAGGGCAACACACTGCCGCTGGAGCCCGGCATGACGTTCAGCGATGAGCCCGGAATCTATATTCGCGGGGAATTCGGGGTCCGCCTCGAGGACGACATGGTGATCACCGAGGACGGCGCAGAGCTGTTTACTCCGCAGAGCCCTTCGCTGGACGATCCGTTCGGAACCGACTGACGCTCAGGTCGTTATCAGCTCCCCGACGCCGGCCAGCAGTCGGTCGACCTCTTCGCTCGTCGTGTAACAGGCGCATCCGGCCCGTAGGAAGCCGACGTCCGCCTTCCCGTACCTTTCCACGACCGCCGACGCGTAGAAGTCGCCGTGCGACAGAAACGTCGCCTGGCGTTCGGCGAGCCGACTGGCCGCTTCCACCGACGGAACGTTCTCCACCGTGAACGCGACGGTCGGCGTGCGCGGAAGCTCGGGCGGGGGACCGTAACGGCGTACACCGTCCAGCGCCCCGAGCCCATCCCACAGTTGCCGACCGAGGACGGCACCCCGCTCGTGGAGCGTAAAGAAGACGGTGCGAAGCCGCTCGCGCTCGGTGGAGCCTGTGGCAAGCGACGCGAGAAAGTCCACGGCCGCCGCGGCGCCCACGATTCCTTCGAAATTCAACGTGCCGGTCTCCAGGCGTTCAGGGGCGGTGTCTGCCGCACAGCGCAGCCGGGGGACGTCCAGTTCGCTCAGCAGACGCTCTCGCGCGAAGAGCACTCCGACGTGGGGCCCGTAGAACTTGTAGGCGGAGCAGGCCAAAAAATCGCACTCCATCTCTCCGACGTCCATCAGCTCATGTGGCGCGAGGTGAACTGCGTCCACGAACAAGAGCGCGCCCACCGAGCGTGCGATCGCCGCGGCACGTGGAACCTCGTTGATCGTACCGAGCGCGTTCGAGGCCGCTCCCACCGCGACGAGGCGTGTGGCGGGCCCTACAGCCGTCTCGAACGCCGCCCAGTCCAGCGTGCCAGTATCGGGCACGAGCGGCACGGTGCGTAGCGTGACACCACGCTCCACAGACAGCGCTTCCCAGGGCGCCACGTTGGCGAGATGATCCAGCTCGGTGACGACGATCTCGTCTCCGGGAGCGAGCTGCCTGCCGAGCGCACGCGCGACGTGAAATGCGAGCGTCGTCATGTTCGCGCCGAACGCGACTTCGCTCGGTAGGCAGCCGAGGAACGAGGCGAAGGTGGCGCGCGCCGCCTCCAGCGCCTCGTCCGTCTCGACGCTCGTCGGATACGCCCAGCCGGCGTTGGCGTTATGACGGGTCAGGTACCCCTCCATGGCCGCGACGACATCCCTCGGCACCTGGGTGCCCCCGGGGCCGTCGAAATAGGCGACCGGCAGGCCGGAATGAATGCGTTCGAGAGCCGGGAAATGGCTTCGAATGTCTTCAACGGATGCCATGTGCATGGGGCGGGTCTCTGCCGACTCAGCGCGCTCTGGAGGAGCCTTCACTTTCCCATCGTACTAACTCGCCAGACGCGTCGACAACCGAGCGCTCGGGAGGGTCGGTTTTCACCTTGCCCCGAGGTTGTGGGATCCGCCGCATCGGACGCAGCTTTAGCGTCGTCTTTCCCCGAGGTCGTGGACCCGAGGCGGAATGGTTCCGAGCCCCGAACGAAAAGCGCTTTGAAGGATGCGCACGAGGCCCAAGTGAGGTACCGAGTACGGAACACGGAAGAGAGAGATCAAATGACGGATAAGGCGGCGGACCTGGCCGGTCCCGGAATCGGAGATTACGAGGCGCTCGAGAAGATCCTACCGGATGACTACGAGTCGCTGCTGGACCCCAAGGACACACAGCGAGCGCTCTTCGCGGCCAAGGAATACATCGAGGAGAACCTGTGTCGAGAGCTGAACCTCATGCCCGTAACGGTCCCGCTCATCGTGGACGTCGAGAGCGGAGTCAATGACATGTTGGACCGGGATGGCTCTCGCACGCCGATCCAGTTCCACATCTCGAACGATTGCGACAAGAACCCCGTCGACGCGCAGATCGTGCAAGCGGCGACGAAGTGGAAGCGGATGGCCCTCCAACAGTTCGGGATGGGGCCGGGCGAGGGCTTGCTCACGGATATGCGCGCCGTTCGCAAGGACTACTTCCTCGATCACGATCACAGCGCCTGCGTGGACCAGTGGGATTGGGAGCTTGCGATCACCGAGGACCAGCGCAATCTGGAGTTTCTCACCGACATCGTTCGCAGGATCTGGCGCGTGTTGAAGGGGGCTGAGACCCATCTGCACGAGTTGTTCCCCCAGCTGAAGACCGACAAGTACCCGGATCTGCCCGATCATTTGGAGTTTTTGCATGCGGAGGAGATCCTGGAGGCTTTTCCGGATCTGCCGCGCAAACAGCGCGAGACGCAGATTCTCCAGGAGCACCCTGCCATTTTCATCTACGGAATCGGCTGGCCGCTGGAGGACGGATACCCGCACGAGATGCGAGCCGCGGACTACGACGACTGGATCACGGAGACGGCGTTGGCCGACGGCCGCACGTTGCATGGCCTGAACGGTGACATTCTGGTGTGGAATCCCGTGACTCAGCGGCGCCACGAGCTCACCTCGATGGGTGTTCGGGTCAACAAGGAGACGCTGGTCGCACAACTCGAAATGAGCGGACAGCTGGATTCTCTCGAGTTCCCGTATCACCAGGCGATCATGAACGACGAGATACCGCTCAGCATCGGCGGCGGGATCGGTCAGGCGCGCACCTACATGCAGCTGCTGCGGAAGGCGCATCTCGGCGAGGTGAGCGTGACCGTATGGCCGCAGATCCTCAAGGAGATGTGCGCGGAGAAGAACATCTTCGTGCTCGAATAGATCTGGGGCTCGGCGTGCCCGATGCCTGAGGCCCGCTTGCCCGGGTATTCGAACGGGATTCCGTATCGCCTGGCGCTCGGCCTCGCGTTTGCGGCGCTGTACATCGTGTGGGGATCGACCTACGTGGCGATCCGCTTCGCGATCCAGACGCTGCCTCCGTTTCTCATGGCGGGCACGCGATTCGTCGTCGCCGGCGGCCTGCTGTACGCGTGGCATCGAGCGCGGGGTACTCCGAGGCCCACGCCGCGTCAGTGGGCAGGAGCCGCTGTGGCCGGCGGCCTGATGTTGTTCCTGGGCAACGGAGGGCTCTCGTGGTCCGAGCAGTACGTACCTTCGGGACTCGCCTCCCTGATCATCGCGACGGTTCCACTCTGGCTCGTGCTTCTGGACTGGGCCGAGAGGCGTGGCTCTCCGCCGTCGGCGGTCGAGTTTCTGGGGATCGCCATCGGTCTGGGCGGGGTGGCGCTGCTCATTGAGCCCGGCGCGGGAACGGAGGGAGAACCGTCCACCCGGTCCCTATACCTGATGTGAGTGATCGTGCTCCTGCGCGCCTCGGGCGCGTGGGCGGCAGGCTCTCTGTTCAGCCGCCGCGGGGTACTTCCCGTCCAGCCTCTGTACGCCACATCCATGATGATGGTGTGCGGAGGGACCCTTCTACTGGCGTTCAGCGTTCTGCTGGGCGAGCCGGCGCGGGTAGCCATCGGATCCGTGTCACTCCAGTCGGCACTCGCACTTCTGTACCTCATCGTCTTCGGGTCACTGATCGCGTTCTCGGCCTACACATGGCTGCTCCGTGTTACGAGGCCCGCGCTCGTGGGAACCTACGCCTACGTGAATCCCGTGGTGGCCGTGCTACTCGGCTGTTGGCTAGCGGACGAACCGGTCACCCGCCGAACGTTGGTCGGTATGGTGGTCATTGTGGGCTCGGTGATCCTCGTCCGGCAGGCCC
>JBDHLB010000140.1:0-3487 GCA_039586095.1 Gemmatimonadota bacterium | reverse complement strand
CGCGTCCTCGAACATGACCTACGAGCCGACAGGCTATGACCTGCCCAACCTGAGCCTCGACTGGGGCGACTCGACGCCGGTCGGGACGCTGATGATCGGCGAGGTGTCCCAAGGGATTCAGTGGCTGCTGCCCGTTCTGGATGCTGTCGAGGAGGGTGACTATGTGACCATTCCGGACTTCGGCGCCGGCCTGTCCGACATGGCGGTGAAGGACGTGTCGGCCGACGGGATCATCCTGGTGGGCACCGGAAACACCAAGACCGGCCAGCGGGCGTTCCGCGCGGACACGGCGGTTGTGGATGCGGAGGGTGTGCCGATCGCGGTTCAGCTGGTCATCCAGGATGCAGTGACGCTGCAGACCCTGCGCTCCAGCGCGGCAGAGGCGGTATCCGAAGACGGACTCATCATCGCCGGACACGGGTCGACCAAGGTCGCGAACCGCGCGTTCGTCACGACCGTTCTCGACGCAACCACCGACCCGATCACCCTCGAGAGCACGATCCTGCCCATGCTCGGTGGCGGCAAGTTCGCCGAGGCCTACGCCATGACCCCCGACGGGGCCATCATTGCCGGCCGCAGCGACAGCCCCAAGGGCCCCGTGGCCGTCATCTGGTTCGTGGACGCAACCACCGGGGAGTGGGTGGTCAAGTCGCTGGGCGCGCTCTCCAAGAAGACCAAGGACGCCGTGGCCACCGGCATTGCCTATCGCCCCGGGTCAGCGGTGGGTGAGCTGATCGTCGTCGGCAGGAGCATGAGCATCCTCTACCCCTCGGAGGCCTTCGTCTGGGCCGGGAACCCCGTCTTGGAGGACGACGAAATCGGATACATGTACGACCTCGAGTACATCCTGACCAAGACCGGTGTCGGTGAAGCGTCTGGAATGGGTTCCGAGTGGATCCTGAACGAGGCCACGGGCATTTCGGCGGCCGGCGATCGGATCGTCGGCTGGGGCGTGAACCCGGAGGGCGGGATCGAAGCCTGGGTCGTCACGGGCTTCCCCGACGGCGAGCTGGAGTTCACCCACGAGTAATCGAGACGCTCACGGTTTCCGAAAGATGCGGACGCCGGTAACGGCGACGGGCAGCGGACGTGCGAGGCCTGACTGAGGCGAGGTGTGGAGACGCCGTCAGCCCCTGCCGCTCCCGTCGCCAAGGCTCGAAGCTCACTGAAGCGATTCGTGGAGAAGGGCGGATGTCGCCCGGAGGAGGACATGTCATGACGTGGAAACGCGCGTTGCTCGCGCTCGCCATCGCGATCCTCGTAGGCGCACCCAGTCAGGCGCGGGACGCGAGCGGCATGTGCACGGCGCTGACGCTCGAGGCCGCCGCGCAGATGGCGGGCGGGCTGCTCAAGTGCCATGCACGCGCCGCGAGGAAGGGCGATCCGGTTCAGCTCAGGTGTGTGAATCGTGCCGAGGCGACCTTCCAGAAACGCATGCGTGCGGTGGAGCGAAGAGGCAGCTGCGATGGCCTCGGCAACGGCGAGACCGTGCGCGCGATGGTCCAGGCCTTCGTCGGGGAGATGGGCGCGGAGATGCCGGGCCCGGTTCCTGGCGTGATCCTCTGTCAGGGTCTGGAGCCGACCATCCTGGGAACGGGCGGAGACGACGCTCTCGACGGCACACCCGGTGACGACGTGATCTCCGGTCTGGACGGCAACGACACGATCTCGGGCCTCGGTGGAAACGACGTGATCTGTGGCGATGCAGGCAACGACGAGCTGCTGGGAGGAGATGGCGAGGACACCATCCACGGCGGAACGGGAGAGGACCTCCTGGACGGAGGAATCGACAGCGACACGCTGATCGGTGGCACGGGTGACGACACCCTGCGCGGAGATTTGGGAGACGACTTCTTGCGAGGCGGAGACGATGCGGACGTGCTCGAAGGGGGCGGCGGAAGCGATGACCTGGCCGGGGGGAGCGGAGCGGATACGCTGGACGGCGGCAGCGAGGACGATGTCCTCCGAGGTGGCGACGGCGATGATGATCTGAGCGGCGGCACCGGTGACGACACCCTGCTCGGCGGCGACGGGACCGACACGTGTGACGGTGGCGGACAGGTGGGCGACGTGATCGCGGGCTGCGAAGGCTGACCTCGATCACCGTGGCGTGTCCGGACGCGTGCCGACGAAGAGCACCGCGACAACCTTACAGGCAGGGAGCTCGCGCATCGCAAGCCTCCGTGCGCGCCGGAACTCACTTCGTTGCTGGGATGGACAGAATGATCGCTCCAGAGAAGTCGACGACGTTCAGTACGGCGCGCACGGATCGATGGGTCCCCCCCGTAACCGTGACGTGGCACAACGAGTCCCTTGACGTTGCGAGAGTCCGATTCAGCGCTTGCGCAGCTTCCAGATCTGCTCGGAGGGCCAGCGCCGAGCCCAGTGCGCCGGCGTGTTGAAGCGGTCCGTGCTGTCCACGGGTGCCTGGAGTTCTCGGTAGTCCAGGACTTCGAAGCCCGTCTCGCGAAAGAGGCGGAACCAACCGGAGATGGGCAGGTTGAACTCGATGCCTCCGGGGTCGACTTCCGCGTGGGTCCAGTCGAGCCGGTGCAGGTCGAAGTAGCTGCGGTGCAGCGTGGGTTCACACGGCGCACCACTGGGAGGCGTGCAGACCATCGCGAGTGGCGTATTGCCCAGAAAGATCAGCTCACCGCCAGGCCTGAGCAGCCGATGTGCTTCTGGAATCCATACGAGGGGATCGCACCAGATCGCCGCGCCGTATTCGCTGAGCGCGTAGTCGAAGCGTTCGCCTGGGTAGGGCACCGTCTCTGCATTGCCGTGGTGCAACGTCAGCTCGATCCCGTGCTTCGCTGCCAGCCGCTGCGCGGTCGCGAGCTGACGCTCCGAATTGTCGATCGCGACGACACGAGCACCTCGGCGCGCCATCCAGGCCGAGAAGTAGGCGGTGCCACATCCAAGCTCGATGGCGTCCAGACCCGACATGTCTGCGGGGAGCAGCTGCAGCTCGGCTTCGGGGATCTGCCAACAACCCCAATGGGGTTCAGGTGCGCTCCAGTTGCGCTCGCCGGCCGTTACCCACTCCTCGGCCATGGCATCCCAATAGGCTCGGTTCTCACGGACGTGTTTGGGTAGCTCGGAGTCTTCCATGCAAAAGTTCTAGCACGAAAGCCGGCCGCGCGAGGAACGCGGCCGTGATAGCATGGCCGCTGCCAATCTTCAGGAGCGTTGCCATGTTCCGTCTCGCGCCGCTTCTCGTGACACTCGTGATCTTCGTGGCTGTGACGCCCGCGCGGGCTGGCACGCCGCCGCGCGGCCTTTCCGACGCAGAGCTCGGCCATCTCCGACAGTTCGTGAAGCTCGCGTTCCAGGAGCTGGACGACTGGCACGGCTGGGAAGGCGCCGATCAGCGTGGCATGGAGGCCTACCGCTACCAGGCGGCCTTCATGGCCTACACGTTGGCGTTGCAGCAGTATCACTCGGTACCCGCCTACCGCGAGCTGCACCAAAGGACGATCGCTCGCCT
>JBDHLB010000139.1:0-3499 GCA_039586095.1 Gemmatimonadota bacterium | reverse complement strand
GTCGTGCTCCCGCTCTTCGACCGGGGGCCGGAGCGTCACATCCGAAAGCGCCCGTTCGCCGCGGCCATCGGTGTGGTGTACTTCGGCGCCTTTCTCCTGGCCTGGCTTGTCGGGAGCCAGCTGCGCTCCATTCCGTCCGGCGAGGCGCTGGAATCAGAGGCCCTGGAAGAGAGAGTGCTTCCGTTCGGGCCGGAGTTTCCGCCTCGTGAGGAAGGGGGAGCGTCGGATGCCGAACCGGGTACGGAAGGACGACCATGAACGTCATCGTCGTCTTCGCGTCGCTGTGGGCCCTGGCACTCCAGCCCGCACCGGCTCGGGCGGCAGCTGCAACCATAGATCAACAGGCGAACACGCCGCCTGGATCCTACGGCTGCATCGTCTGCCACCGAGAGAATCGTCGTGCGTTCGCCGAGGGCGTGCACTCGGAGCGCGGCATCCAGTGTCACGACTGCCATGGGGGCGATCCGGCGGCCATGCAGCTTCCGCAGGCCCACCGGCGCCCGTTTATCGGTACCCCGACCAAGCTCGAGACCATCCAGGTGTGTGGAGAGTGTCACTCCGACCCGAACCGCATGCGGCCGTTCGGACTGCCGGCGGACGAGATCGCCGAGCTGCGGGCGAGCCGCCACGGCGAGCTGCTCTTCGCCACGGGCAGTCCCGACGCGCCGACGTGTACGGACTGCCACGACTCGCACACGATCCGCCCGCCGGAAGATTCCCGGAGCGACGTCCACCCGACGAACATCATGCCCACGTGCGCCGTCTGTCACGAGGACGAGGCGCTGATGAGCAAATACGGCATCCCGACGGGTCAGGCGCGTCAGTATCGCGATAGCCAGCACGGTGTAGGGTTGTACGAGCATCAGAACCTCTCGAACCCGACCTGCATCTCGTGCCACGGCTCACACGCCGCGTTCCCTGCCGAGTTGACTCAGGTCGGCGACGTGTGCGGCCGTTGTCACACACTCGTGCGGCGGGCCTTCATGTCCGGGCCGCATGGAGAGCCGTCGCGGGCTGGCGAGATGCCGGGCTGTCTCGGATGTCACAGCAACCACGGGACGGAATCGATCCCTCCAGAACGCATTCTCGCGCAGTGTCTTACCTGTCACGACGAAGGAACGGAGCCGGCGGCGTTGGGCGAGCGCCTGCAGGCAGAGATTATGCAGGCGACGGAGCGTATGGGGTGGGCCTCGGACGCATCGCATGAACTGACTGCGCTCGGTCACGACCTGGAGGACACGGACTTCCGCTATCGCAGCGCTCTCACGGACTACATGCAGTTGGCGGCAGCGCAGCACTCGCTGGACCTCGAGGCTGTCGAGGACCTCGGCAGGCGAGTGCGGTCGGCGACCTTCGACATTCAGGAACGGGCCGAGGTGGCGGAGGAGGAGCGCTGGGAGCACCGGCTGCTCCTCGTCCCGGTGTGGTTCCTGGCGCTCGCCACGGCGGCTCTCGCGGGTTTCCGCCTGCGTGAGTTGAAGGTGGAAGAGGAGTAGCGGACCGATGGGCTTACGGAGCCGGTTCCGGGAGCTGGGCCGCCCGCTGAGGCTCATGATCCAGATCGGGATCGTCGTGGTCATCGCGGTCACGATCGGCGCCGTCGCGTTCGTGGAGTACAGCGCCCAGCCGGGGTTCTGCACGAATTGCCACATCATGGAGCCCTATTACGTCTCGTGGGCCACCTCCTCCCACTCCGACGTGAAGTGCATCGAATGTCACTACGCGCCCGGGATCAAGGCCGAGGCGATGGGCAAGCTCCAGGCCGCGAACCAGGTCGTCAAATACGTGACGGGGGCTTATGGCCTCCAGCCCTGGGCCGAGATCGACGACGCGGCTTGCTTGCGGTCAGGATGCCATACGGAGCGCAAGCTGGAGGGCGTGGTCGAGTACCAGGGTGTCGTGTTCGACCACACGCAGCACCTGGGTGAGCTGCGTCGCGGGAAGGAGCTCCGTTGCACGAGCTGCCACTCCCAGATCGTGCAGGGCGATCACATCGCCGTCACCGAAACGACCTGCTACCTGTGTCACTTCAAGGACGAGCCGGAGGGTCAACCGGTCGCTGGCTGCGTCGGGTGTCATCCGGCGCCGCCCCGCCTCAGCTCGCCGGCCGGATTCGTCATCGATCACCCGCAATACGTGGAAGACCTGGTTTCATGTATTTCGTGCCACGAGGAAGTGGTGCAGGGCGACGGTCATGCGGAGGAGTCGCGCTGTGTGAACTGCCACGGCGAGCAGGAGCGGCTGGAGAAGTTCGATGACACGGACCTTCTGCACCGCGTGCACATCGCCGGGCGCAAGATCGAATGCGAGCAGTGCCATACGACGATCACGCACGGGCTGCAGGCGTTCACCCCCGAGGCACTCGAGCTCGATTGTACCTCGTGCCACCGCGCCGCTCACGAGGTTCAGAAGCGTCTGTATGCCGGAGTCGGAGGCCACGCGACAGAGAGCCTTCCCAGCGCGATGCACGAGGCCCGGGTCACCTGCAATGCGTGTCACGAGGTGTCGAAGGAGATTCCCGGGCACGGCGACGTGCGCGCGGCCGGAGAGTCGTCGTGCCTGTCCTGCCACGGAATCCGGTACGTCAACATCCTCCCGGCCTGGCAACAGGAGATGGAGCGCCGGATCGGCGTCGTCGAGCCGGTCGTCCGGGGGGCCCGGCGCGTGGCGGGCTCGGCGCCGGTGAGATCTCGCGCGGCCACCGACAGCCTGCTCCGTCTGGCCGAGGAGAACCTCGACTTCGTTCGGCTGGGGAAAGGGGCGCACAACGTCGAGTACGCGGACCAGCTCCTGCGGGCGTCCGTCGAGCTGGTGCGGGAGGCCGTCCGGGTCGGACGGCTCCCGTACGCGGTACCCCGGGTGGACCTGGGACCGCCGGTCCGCGAGAACACCTGCCTGAGTTGTCACCTGGGGGTGGAGCGGTCGGCCGTCACCTTCCAGGGCTCGAGGTTCGACCATGAAGCCCATGCGATGGCGGGCCTTGAGTGCGGGCAGTGCCACACGTCTCTCGAAGAGCACGGGGGCACGACGATCACGGCGCTGGCCCAGTGCGACGCCTGCCACCATCCGGCGGTGGGAGGGCGGAATTGCGCGGCGTGCCACGAGGGTGGAGGCGGCGCACCTTCTGAGACGCTCCGCACCGCGCAGGGCGACTTCTCGCATGCAGTCCACAGCCCGGCGGCCGGCCTCGCCTGCGGTGCGTGTCACTCGGGTGTCGGGATGAGCGCTGCGGGAACGGAGTGCACGAGCTGTCACGTGGCGCATCACGATCCCGCGCGCAGCTGCGTGTCGTGTCACCGCGAGGGGGCGCTTGACATCCACGAGGCGGAGGACCACGGCGGGTGTGCCGACTGCCACGACGCGCCCATCGACCAGATCGAGCGGTGGACACGCCAGGTGTGTCTGGCCTGTCACGCCGACCAGCAACGTCACAACGTGGGCGAGGAGTGCGTGGACTGCCACCGAGTCCCCGCGCTCGGCGGCGCGGAGGGCGAGGCCC
>JBDHLB010000063.1:0-17286 GCA_039586095.1 Gemmatimonadota bacterium | reverse complement strand
GTCCCATGCACCCGACCGACGACGGAGGTCTTGAACCTCGTGCTGGAAGGATCGGGGACGACGACCCTCAGCTGGGACGCGGTCTCTGTCGCGGAATGGTACGACGTGAGCCGTGGGCTGCTGTCCGAGATCGCGACCGGGAGCTACGGCGATTGCCTGATCGAAGACCTTCCCGCGGTGTCGACGTCCGATGACGCTCTACCGCCGCCGCAGGACGGCTTCTTCTATCTGATCCGGGCCGTTGACACCGATTGCGGCGGCAACGGGACGCTGGGAACCGACAGCCAGGGGAACGAGAGATTCAACGACGACCTCGATGCCTGTTTCTAGGAGTTTCGGGGAGTATCCGGCAGTGGGGCCGGTACGTCACCAGGCCACTGAACCAGGCCGACAGAAGCGGAGAGGAGCCATCCAGTGAAGCGAAACTCGACGAAACTGTTCTTGTGGACCATGTGCTTTCTTGCGCTGGCGGCACATTCCGTTCAGGCCCAGCAGTACGAGCTCATCGATCTCGGAACGCTGGGAGGCCCGAGGAGCGTCGCCAAAAGGATCAGTGAGAGCGGCATCGTCACGGGCTGGGCGCAGCTTCCGACCGGCCATCAGCGCGCCGTGATATGGGATCAGACCGGCAACATCCTGAATCTCGGAGCGTTGCCGGAGCCCGTCGTCACCGAAGGTGTCGCCGTGAACGATGCCGGACAGGTTGCCGGCTTGAGGGAAGAAGGAAGTCCTCAGTCGTACCAGTCTTACTCTTGGGAAAACGGACTATGGACGCCGATCGGCGTGCTGCCGGGGCTCACGGACACCATCGTCGCGGACATCGATTCCGCGGGGCGCATCGTCGGACGGTCACTCATTGTCGGTCCTGGAGACCCTGATCGGGCGTTCATCTGGAACGCTGGAGTGCTTACCGAGTTGGAATCTCTGGGCTACGATTCACGAGCGGATGGCATAAATGATCTCGGGCAGGTGGCTGGGGCCTCGTCGGCCTCAGGTCCAACTGGCTATGCGAGACGGGCTGTTCTTTGGCAGGATGGCGTCATCCAGGACCTTGGCGTGCTGCCAGGGGAAGACTTCAGCCAGGCCTTCGACATCAACGATCGCGGCGACGTGGTCGGCTCCTCTTGGCACGTAACCTCTCCGCAGTTCCTTTCCGCCCATCAGGCGACTCTGTGGCGCGCCGATGGCCGGGTCGTCGATCTGGGGTTGACCCCCGCGCCGCCTCAAGGCACGTGTGCGGCCAATTTTCCGTTCTGGACGGCCAACATCGCTCGCGCCGTGAACGACGTCGGGCAGGTCGTCGGTCAGGCCCAATGCGTTGCGAGCGGCGGAGCCAAGGCGGCCTTCCTCTGGGATCCCGAGGACGAGATTCATTACAACCTCAACGATCTGATTCCCCCGGGCTCCGGCCTCGATCTGATCAGGGCGGATGACATCAACGCCGCCGGCCAGATCGTCGGCACCGCCGTGAATGCGGAAGGTTACCTGCGCGCTTTCCTGCTCCAACCGATCGCAACATGCAGTAGTGATCCAAACTGCGACGACGGACTCTTCTGCAACGGTGCGGAGATCTGCGTAGGCGGTCTGTGTCAGGACGGAGACAATCCTTGTCCGGGGCAAGGCTGTAACGAAGGTACCGAAGCTTGCCTGCCGCTGACCTGCGACAACGACGGCGCGTGCGAAGCAGGTGAAGACTGCAGCAGTTGCCCCGCCGACTGCGTCAGCGGCGCTGGCGGCTCGCCGGCCTGCGGTGACGGCGTCTGCCAGCCGAGCAGCGGCGAGGACTGCCTGTCATGTGCGTCCGATTGCCGTGGTAAGCA
Organism: Gemmatimonadota bacterium; assembly: GCA_039586095.1. Taxonomy (GTDB): domain Bacteria; phylum Gemmatimonadota; class Gemmatimonadetes; order Palauibacterales; family Palauibacteraceae; genus JBDHBD01. Next base: position 15,466 of record JBDHLB010000063.1, on the reverse strand, counting down.
GACCGGCAACCTGAACAATCGTTACTGCTGCGGTCTGGACGTGGACTGCGCCGACGCCCGCTGCACTGCGGAAACGTGGATCTGCGACGACACGCCGTCTGTTCCGTACTGCTGCGGGGATGCGGTGTGTGATCCGGGTGAGGATCAGTGCAACTGTCAGGTGGACTGCGGTGAGGCGCCCCCAATAGAGGCGAACTGCACCGACGGCGTGGACAACGACTGTGACGCCCTGACGGATGGTGCGGATCCCGAGTGTGCCTGTGGTCAGAAAGCTGACGCCTGTTTGATCGATTCCGATTGCTGTTCGGAAGTGTGCAAGAGAAATGGAGTCTGTCGGTAGCGAGAGTGGGTGTTCAGATCACCCCGTAGCAAAGGAGAAAGCGTAATGAAGAACCGTGTGTTCGTTTCGACCGCGCTTGTACTCGCGCTCCCATCATGCTTTATCCATCAGTCACAACCGACTTCGTAGGCGAATCAATTCCTCGGCGGCTGCCAGGATGAAAAGACCTCAACCGCCTTCTTGCTCTCCGGCCTCAGGTTTTCGATGCCGCCGTAGCGTACGTCCTTTCCGAGTGGGGCGTGGGGGTACTTGGCAATCATCATCATGTGACGGTTCCGGGCGCACGTGTCTACGAGGACCGGCAGTGGGAGTTCTGCTTCCTCACCCAGTCGCCGTCCTTCGATGCCGAGCACCGTTTGCAGCTCTACGAGCGCGCGTCGTTCTCCCATCAAGCCGTGACCGGCGCGTTTTCCATGGTCCTGTCGCTTCGGGGAGTTGGCTCGAAGTACATGTTCACGAGCCGAGACGCCACCGGCGCCCATCTGAATGGGAGCCACTCCTACAAGCTGAACATCCCAGCAGATGTCCCGGCGAAAGACTTCTGGTCGGTATGCGTCTACGACGCCAACACGCGCTCGATCTTGGACACCGGCCGGCCGAAGTCCGCCGTCAACTCGTACGAGGACCTGCCGGTGAACGCGGATGGCAGCGTCGAAATCTGTTTTGGACCCACTCCTCCGCCCTCGGGCGAGACTGGCTGGATCAAGACGAAGCCGGGCGAGGGCTTCTTTATGTACTTCCGCTTCTACGGACCGCTGGAACCTTTCTACGACAAGAGCTGGAAACTGAACGACGTCGTGAAGGTGGACTAGGCGTTGATTCGCCGCCCCTTTCGTTTCGGCTTGGAATCCCCTGGCCGCACGGGAGTTCAGGTTCGAGTCCTGCCTCCGGCACCAGCGACGATCGACTAGGACGTCGGGCGACGTCCGTCAGATTCTCTAGAGAAAGTCGTACAGCTCGACTTGTCAGACCCGTTTGTGGCCAACCGGGGCAACTCTCAGCCGGACAGTCCTGAAGCATCTGGGGCAGGCCGAAGGCCGACAGACGCGGAAGGGGCAACAACAGGAGGAGACCATGCAAGCGCGCATAGTGTAGGCCAGCGCCCTTGCATGCGTCGTCGCGTTTGCTGGTCATCGAGCTGATGCCGAGTGAGCAGATGAGCACGGCGCTCAAGTGAATTCAACTCCCTCTACGACGTCGGGCACCATTAAGAAGCAACAGTCAGGTGTTGGAGCGGCGCGCGTCAAGCACTAAACTAGGCGGCTGGGAGCCGATTTCAGTTGAGGGGAAAGAGCGTGGCAAAATTAGAATTCGATGATGAGGGATCACGTCTCGTCGAGGAGTTCAACGCGTCGGCTGGTGCCACCGCGAGACGTACCAGGATCCAGGAAGCACTTGCTTTGAACCCCGGGGATCGTGTTCTCGATGTAGGTTCTGGTCCCGGTCACCAGGTCTTCGATATGTCCCTTACCGTGGGGACCACCGGTCGTATCGATGGCGTCGATCCCGCCGAGAGCGCGCTGGAGATCGGGCGGCGTCGCTGTTCTGAGTTGAGGAACACCAGCTTCAGTGCCGGCGAGGCCTCGAATCTTCCCTTCGACGACGCGACGTTTGACGCCGTGATGTCCAGTCAAGTCTTTGAGTATCTGGACGACGTTCCTGGAGGGCTCGCCGAGGCATTCCGGGTTCTCAAGCCGGGCGGCCGCGTGCTCATTCATGACACCGACTGGGGTGCGTTGCTTTGGTACTCCAGCGACGCGACGCGCATGGCGCGAATCATGAAATCCTTTGAAGGGCACTTGGCCGATCCGCACCTGCCGCGCACTCTGGGGCCGAAACTCCGTGACGCTGGATTCGTGAACGTGAGCGCTGAGCCTGTCGTCCAGGTTGAGACTTCTTATGATCCGAGCAGCATAAGCGCGATCATCATGAAGTTTGTTGTTGGCTATGTTGTTTCCCAAGGAACCTCGCAAGGCGAGGCCGACGCATGGGCAAACGACCTTCGCGAGTTGGGTACCACGGGCCACTACTTCTTCAGCTCGAACGAATACATTTTCACGGCTGACAAGCCGTAGTGTTGCGCAATCCCGAAGAAGTCGAAATGATCGAGTGGCTTCCAGCACCGGAGGCGTCGAGCAGTGGGTCAAACACGCTGTCACCCGGCTCCGGTATCCGGGGTTCGCTTATCGTAGGAAGCCGGGCCCGAAACGAAATCCCGCGGAAGTCCTGTTGAGGGCACTCGCTCGCGACGACCTCGACCCGCGACTCGTCGAGGCGCAGAGGGGAGTGCATCGAGTGCCGTGAGCATTCGACAGGTTTGCCCCGCGATCGCAGAGACCAAGCCGCGACTGACGCAGGCCGAACGGGCTCTGGAACCTGATATCATCGTCACGCTCCAAGAGGAACTCGGGGGCGACTCGTCCGGGCGAAGGTCGACCCCTTGCGGAGAATGACGTGCGGGTGAAGATTCCGACGACGGGATTCGCGCGACCACGACAGATGATCCGGAAGTCCGCGGTTCCCGTCCAATCGTTTGTGGTTCCGCTTCTGCTCGTGGTCGTCGTCGCGGTCTGTTGGACGGGCGGCCCGGCGCTGGGAGGCGAATCGGCGGAGAAGGAGGAGAAGACGATGGCACTGGAGATCACCAGCTCGGCCTTTGACCCGAACGGTGCGATCCCGGCAAAACACACCTGCGACGGTGAGGACCTCTCCCCGGCCTTGAGCTGGACCGGCGTACCCGAGGGCGCCAAGAGCCTCGTCCTGATCATGGACGATCCGGATGCCCCACCGGGCACCTGGGTGCACTGGGTCCTCTACGACCTGCCGGCGGACACGTCCGGTTTGCCCGAGGGCTTGCCCAAGAGCGAAAAGCTGGAAAGCGGAGCGGCACACGGTCTGTGCTGGGGTGTGAGCAGCTTCAGCCGCGTCGGCTACTACGGACCCTGCCCGCCGCCGGGCTCGCCTCACCGCTACCAGTTCAAGCTCTACGCGCTGGACGCGGTTCTCGGCCTGGCTCCACGCGCCATCAAGGCCGAGGTCTTGGCGGCGATGGAGGGGCACGTCCTGGCGCAAGGGGAGCTCGTCGGCATCTACGAGCGTTGATGCCCGCTGCCAGACCGATCGATCTGTGGAAGCACCGGGTGTCGGGTTCGTGGTCGTACTGGTCCCGCTCAGAACGCGGCTCACACCCCGGAAAAACGCATGCCCGACAAAAGCCGACCGATCTTGTCCTGAGTCCGCGTCAAATGACCCGCTCCCGGTCTTGTCAGTAGCAATCCCGCGGCGCAATAATCGATCGAACGTTCGATCGGGGCTAACGGCATCATGCGAACCTCCACCCGATCCGGCGGGCGGTCGAGTCTCTACGACGAAAAGCTGGAACTCGTCCTGACGGCGGGAGCCCGCGTCATCTCTCGCGAAGGGTACGGCCAGGCCACGATCCGCCAGGTGGCCGGCGAAGCGGGGATGAGTCTCGCCGGCCTCTACCACTACTTCGCCTCCAAGGAAGAGCTGCTGTTCCTGATCCAGTTCCACACCTTCGAGTCGATCCTGGATGGACTGAAGCGCAAGCTCGACGGTGTCGAGGATCCCGTGCAACGGCTGCGCGTGATGGTGCTCAATCACCTCGAGCACTTTCTTTCCAGGATGGACGACCTCAAGGTCTGCGCGCGCGAGCTGGAATCTTTGAGCGGCGAGCACTACGAGCGCGTCCGGGCTCTCAGACAGCAGTACCTCCGGGTCACGCTGGAGATCGTCGAGTCGATCGGTGCAAAGGCGGGAGCCTCCAGAGTCCAACCTCGCCTGGCGACGCTCTACCTGTTCGGAATGCTGAACTGGATCTACATGTGGTATCCGGCCGAAGAGGGAGCGCTGGGTGAGACTCTGGCGGACCAGCTGATCACGCTCTTTCTCGAAGGTTACCTGCCACGACAGAACTGCGCCGCGCGCGCGGGAGGGGAGGAGACGGGTCATGTTTGACCAGTTCGTGGAGTGGGAGAGGAACCGGCACGACTACGCCCGCGCGTGGAAGGAGAAGACGGGAGGCAAGGTTCTCGGCTACTTCTGCACCTACGTGCCGGAAGAGATTCCCTATGCGGCCGGGGTCCTGCCGGTGAGGATCCTGGGCAGTCACGAGCCCCAGGACGTGACCGAGCCGCACATCTTCGGGATGTTCTGCCCGTTCTGCCGCGACTGTCTGGCGCAGGGTCTGAAGGGCCGCTACGACTACCTCGACGGCATCATGATCGCGCAGAGCTGTCTGCACATCCGGCAGGCGTTCACCAGCTGGGAGAAGCACGTCCCCGTGGAGTACTCCTACTACCTGCCGATGCCGCACGGCGTGCAGAGCAAGCGCGCGGGACCCTATCTCACCGGCGAATACGAAAGCTTCCAGCGATCCATCGAGGAATGGACCGGGACGAAGATCAAGGAAGAGAACCTCAGACGCTCCATCGAAATCTACAACGTCAACCGCCGCCAGCTCATGCAGGCCTACGAGCTGCGCAAGGGCTCGTCGCCTCCGATGACCGGCGAGGAGGCGATGGAAATGGTGCTCGCCGACCAGATCGCGGACAAGGCGGAGCACAGCGAGGTGCTCGCCGGAGTGCTGGCCAAGCTACCGCACCGCTCCCTGGAGCGCGACAACGACATCCGATTGATGCTGGTCGGAAGCGAGGACGACGACATCCCCTTCGTGCAGATGGTGGAGTCGCTGGGGGCGGTCGTCGTCATCGACGAGCACTGCACGGGCACGCGCTACTTCTGGAACGAGGTCGAGATCAACGGGGACCCGCTGCGGTCGCTGGCCGATCGTTACATCGCGCGACCCGCCTGCCCCAGCAAGGACTGGCCCGCGCGGACACGCATCCCGCACGTGCTGTCGCTCGCCCGCGAGTACGACGTCAAGGGCGCGATCCTGATCCAGCAGAAGTTCTGCGACCCCCACGAGCTGGATATCCCGGCGCTCAAGAAGGCGCTGGAGGAAGCGGGGGTCCCCACGCTGTTCCTCGAGTTCGACGTGACCGTCCCGCTGGGACAGTTCCGTGTCCGGGTGGAGGCCTTCCTGGAGATGCTGAGCCAGGAGGAGATCTTCGACGACGATCTTTTCTGAGAGGTGATCATGGCAACGACGACGGCCAAGTTTCCCACCGCTCCTCTGGCCTGCTGGAAAAAGGCCAAGGAGCTCAGGAAGGCCTACTACACCGAGTACGCCACCGCGCACGAGCGCGGCGCGTTGCGCTGGGCGGGCGGCGCTTGGAGTCTCGGCGCCGTTCCTTCGGGTCTGGGACGGGACGTGCACAGCCTGACCAGCGAACCCTACGCCGCCAGCATCGCCTGGGATCGCGAGCTTTCCCGCGACTGTCTGGAGGCCGTCGAGAAGCAGGGCTACGCCCGTGACCTCTGCTCCTACATGCGCAACTACTGGGGCTCGTTGATCCTCGACCGCTACGCCTTCGGCGGTCCGTTCCCCAAGCCCGACTTCATCTGGCAGGACCACATCTGCTGCTCCCACGCCAAGTGGTACCAGGTGGTCACCGACCTCGAGCCGGAGGTGCCGCACTACTGCGTGGACGTCTCGGTCGGCCCCTACAACGAGCTGAACGAGAATCGCCTCGGCTACGTCGTCGGCCAGCTTCACGACGGCATCGAGTGGCTGGAGAAGGTCACCGGTCGCACCTACGACGACGCGCTGTTGATCGAGGCCGTCGAGCACGAGTGCCGCTCCACCGCGCTGTGGGCCGAGGTCTGCGCGCTGAACAAAGCCGTCCCGGCACCCCTCGACGAGAAGACCATGTACTCGCTGTACGCGCTGGGAACCCTGATGAAGCACGACCGCAGGGTGGCGCAGTTCTACGAGGAGCTGCGCGACGAGGTGCGGGGCCGCGTCGAGAAGGGCATCGCGGCGGTCCCCAACGAGCGCTGCCGGGTGATGTCGGATACGCAGCCGCCGTGGGCCTTCCTCGACGTGTTCCGTTACCTGGAGGAGTTCGGCTGCGTGTCGGTGGGCTCCCTCTACACCTTCGCCCTGATCGGCATGTGGGAGGTCAAGGAGGATGGGTCCTGGGGGCCGCGGACCACGCCCATGGAGCAGGGCATCGCGATCGAGGATCGGGACCAGGCGCTGCGCATCCTCGCGGACTGGAACCTCTCCAAGCCGGAATGGCAGCACTTCTACTCGCCGCACCTGAAGAGCGAGATGATGATCCGCATCGCCCGCGAGTGGAAGCTCGACGGCGTGATGCTGCACTACAACCGGGGCTGCGAGGGACTGACCATCGGTATCCCGGAGAACCGGCTGGCCCTGATCGAGGCCGGGTTCCCGGTGATGACCTTCGAGGGCAACATGGGTGACGAGCGCGAGTTCGACCGGGGCAAGACCGTGGCGCGCATCGACGCGTTCATGGAGACCCTGGGGCTTCGCAAGCTCGCTAGCCGATCGCCGCACGACATCGCGGACCGAAGAGGAGCGCAATCATGATCACCGCCGGAATAGACGTCGGAGCCAAGACGATCAAGGTCATGCTGCTGAAGGATTCCGAGCCCTTGGCCAAGACGACGATCCTGGCAGGGCTCGACACACGATCGACGCTGGACCGGGCCTTTGCCGAAGCTCTCGAGGCCGCGGGTGGGCTCGAGCGGAAGGACCTCGACTTCGTCCTGGGGACCGGTGCCGGGCGCCAGGAGGTGTCCGTCGCGGACGACCAGGTCACGGAGGTCACCGCGGCGGCCCGGGGAGCCTGGTCGGTGTTCGACACCGCGCGCACCGTGATCGACGTGGGTGCGGAGGAGGGTCGCGCGGTCCGTTGCAGCGATTCGGGCCGGGTCGAGGACTTCGCGGTCAACGAGAAGTGCGCCGCCGGCGCGGGCACCTTCACCGAGGCCATGGCCCGCGCGCTCGAGGTCGACCTCGAGGAGCTGGGTCGGATGTCGCTGCGTTCGACCCAGGCGGTCCCGATGAACGCGCAGTGCACCGTCTTCGCCGAGAGCGAGGTGGTCTCGCTGCTCCACGCCAAGACACCCAAGGAAGACATCTCCAGAGCGGTGCACGACGCGATGGCGTCGCGGATCACGTCGATGGTGCGGAAGGTCGGTCTTCAGGAGGATGTGGTGGTGATCGGGGGGCTGGCGAAGAACGTCGGGTTCCTCGACTCGATGAAGCGCAATCTGGAGACCGAGATCCTGGTGCCCGAGGATCCCGAGTACGTCGGAGCACTGGGAGCGGCTCTCATCGCCGCCGACCGGCTGGCGGAGAGGAGGTGATGGTGATGGCGGAGACGGCGGTCGAGTACTGGCGCTGGAAGGAGTACAACTGGCGAGACCCCGACCTGGACCCGCGCGAGGCCCAGGTCATCTCGGCCGGTGTGGACGTGGGCTCCGTCAGCTCGCAGGCCGTGGTGATGACGGACGGGAAGCTGTACGCCTTCGCGAACATGCGAACCGGCTCGGACAGCCCCGAGAGCGCGCAGAAGGCGATCGGCTGGGCGCTCGAGGAGACCGGTCTCACGCTGGAGGACCTCCATTTCGTCGTCGGCACGGGCTACGGCCGGGTCAACGTGCCCTTCGCCAAGAAGGCGATCACCGAGATCGCGTGTCACGCGCGTGGCGCCAACTTCATGTACGGCCCCTCGGTGCGGACCGTGCTGGACATGGGCGGTCAGGACTGCAAGGCGATCCACTGCGACGAGAAGGGCAAGGTCAAGGCCTTCTTGATGAACGACAAGTGCGCCGCCGGAACGGGCCGCGGCATGGAGGTCATGGCGGATCTTCTCTCCGTGCCGATCGAGGAGGTGGGCGCGATGTCGCTCGACGTGGACGAGGAACCGCCTCCCGTATCGAGCACCTGTGTCGTCTTCGCCAAGAGCGAGGCCTCGGGCCTGCTGCGCCAGGGCTGGCCCAAGAACCGGGTGCTGGCGGCCTATTGCGCGGCAATGTCCCATCGGGTGTGCGCGTTGCTGGGGCGCATCGGCGTGGAGGAGAAGTTCGCCATCACCGGGGGGATCGCCAAGAACCCCGGTATCGTGAAGCGCATCGAGAAAGAGCTGGGCGTCCAGGCGCTGAAGAGCGACATGGACACGCAGATCGCCGGAGCGGTCGGCGCCGCGCTGTTCGCCCGCGTGCTGTACATGAAGTCCCGCAAGACGGCCTGAGGGCGCGCCATGCTCGCCAACTACGGGTACAAGGACGGCTCCGGCGAGTTCTTCATCACGGTCGACACCGATCACTGCGTGGAGTGTGGAGAGAAACCGTGCGCGGCCGCCTGTCCCGCGGATGTGCTGGAGATCATCGAGGACGACTACGGCGACGACGTGTGTGCGGTGAGGGAAGGGCACCGGAAGCAGATCAAGTACTCGTGCGCCCCGTGCAAGCCGGCCGCGGGATGGACGACCCTTCCCTGCAAGGAGGCGTGCCCGCTCGACGCGCTGCAGCATTCCTGGTAGCCCCGAGACGGGCGAGTCGATCGAGGGCGGTGCAATGAGCACGGACGGAACCTGCACGACGCGGTTCGACGATCGAGAGGTCGAGATTCCGTCGGGCAAGAGCCTGCTGGCCGGAGCCCTCGAGGCCGGCGTCTACATTCCCCACCTCTGCTTTCACCGCGATCTCCCCCCCGCTCGCTCGGCCCGGCCGGCCGAGGCGGTGTTCCGTGCGGGGGAGCGCATCGAGAACGACGGCGGCGACGAAGCGTACGCGGGGTGCGGACTCTGCGTGGTCGAGGTACAGGGGATGGACGAGCCGCAACCGGCCTGCGACCTGAGTGTCACGCCGGGCATGGTCGTTCGGACCGACACTCCGAGGCTCGAGTCACTTCGCCGGGAGAAGCTCGCCCGGATTCTGGCGCGGCATCCGCACGCCTGCATCACGTGCGCACAGAAGGAAGGCTGCAGCCGTGAGCCGTGCTCCACCAATGTGGCCGTCGAGGAACGCTGCTGTCCGCTCCTCGGCCGCTGCGAGCTGGAGAAGCTCGCTTGCCACGTCGGGGTCCCCGCGGACACGCCGCGCTACGTGCCGCGCGGTCTTCCCGTCGAGCAGATCGAGGATCTGTTCACCTTCACGCCGGAGCTCTGTGTGGCCTGTCTGCGGTGCATACGTGCCTGCTGTGATCTCAAAGGCGTCAACTCGCTGGGCTTCGTGCACAGCGGGGGAGAGGTCGTCGTGGGGCGGCGCGCAGCCGACATCATCGAGGCCTGCTGTCGCTTCTGTGGAGCCTGCGTCGAGGTCTGTCCCACCGGGGCTCTCAGCGACCGTACGGCGCTCGTCGGTGATCGTCGGGACCTGCTCGTTCCTTGCCGCTCGAGCTGTCCGGCGGGAATGGACGTGCCGCGGTTCCTGCGGGCGGTCGCCGAGAACCGGCTCGGCGAGGCCGCCCGGATCTGCCTGGACCGGCTTCCCCTGCCCAACGTGCTCGGCCGTGTCTGCTTCCATCCCTGCGAGGACCGGTGCCGCAGGACGGAGCTGGGTGGACCGCTGTCGGTCTGCCGCCTGCGGCGTGCCGTCTTCGACACCGTCGAGCCCTACCGAGAACCGTGGCCCGGGCCACCTTCGACCGGCAAGCGCGTGGCCGTGATCGGTTCGGGGCCCGCCGGCCTCGCCGCGGCTCATTTCCTGCGGAGGTTGGGGCGCGAGGTCACGGTCTTCGAGGCAGCGCGGCAAGCGGGAGGGATGCTCCGACACGGCATCCCCGAGTATCGCCTTCCCCGGCGGGTCCTGGAAAAGGATCTGGAATTGCTCGTCGGGCAGGGAATCGAGATCCGGCCGGGCATGGCTCTGGGAGGCGAGCTGAGCCTGAAGGGTCTCCGCGAAGAGGGCTTCGACGCCGTGCTCGTCGCCGCGGGAGCCGGGGCCCCGAAGGATCTCGCGGTGGAAGGCGCGGAGCTGAAGGGGGTCCTGGCCGGCGTTCGATTCCTGCGCGACGTCGCCGTCGGATCCTTCCCGAAGGCGGAGCTGGAGGGCCGGCGCGTGGTCGTCATCGGTGGCGGCGACGTGGCGTTGGACGCCGCGCGCACAGCGCTGCGACACGGGGCCGCTCCGGTCACCCTGGTCTGTCTCGAGGCGGCCGAGGCCATGCCGGCCCACGCGGCGGAGATCGAAGGGGCAAGGATGGAGGGAGTGGAGATCCTGACCTCCTGGGGTCCGGACCGGATCCTCGGCACGAACGGGAACGTGCGAGGCGTACGGCTCGTTCGTTGCCTCGCGGTGTTCGATGAATCCGGGCGATTCGCGCCACGCTTCGACAGCGACACGCGCCATGAGCTCCGGGCCGACGCCGTGATCGCGGCCATCGGTCAAGAGGTGGAGCGCGGTCTCCGCGAGCATCCGGGACTCGAGTTCGGCAGCAACGGATTCCTGTGCGTGACCGACGAGGGCCAGAGTACGGGCACGGTCGGCGTCTTCGCCGCGGGCGATCTCGCACTCGGCCCGTCATCGGTGGTCCGATCGGTGGCCAGCGGGAGGAGGGCGGCCGAGAGCATCGATCGCTTTCTCGGCGGCAGCGGCGAGGTCCCTTCGATCCTGGATCCCGAGAGACCGGACCAGTGGACCGGACGGGAGGAAGGATTCGGAGCCCGACCGCGGGTCCGGCCCGTCGAGGTCGCTCCCGGTGAGCGTGCCCGGGGCTTCTCGGAGATCGAGTCGGTCCTCGCCGGCGCGAACGCGCGGGAAGAGGCGGCACGCTGCCTGCAGTGCGACCTCAGGTCGCACATCTCCGCTCCCGTGCTTCCCCCGGAACCCTGGATCGCCTTCACTGCGGAAGCCGTGGACGGGGTCCCCGACACCGCGGGTGTCTTCTGCCTTCTCGGCGAGGACCGGGTAGCGACGAAGATTCAGGGCACGCCGAACCTCCGCCGGGCGCTCGTCGAGGAGCTGGCCGGTGGCGGCTCGGCGCCGTATTTCATGTTCGAAGAAGACGCGATGTACACCAAGCGCGAGAGCGAGCTGATCCAGCAGTTCCTGGCCCGGCACGGCCGCATGCCCGAGGGGGACGGGGATCTGGACGACCTCTTCTGAACGCGCCGCGTCGGTGTCGAACGTCGCATCTCGTGTGAGGGCAGGATGCCGGAGGACCTGGAAGGAAAAAACGAGGCGGTGGATCTCTCCGGCTGGGAGAGAAGGACGACGATCGATGAGCCACGCCTCAGCGAGCTGGTGGAGTTCTACGAGGAGCTCGGCTTCGAGGTCCTGCTCCGTCCCGTTTCGGTCGAAGAGCTCGGTCAGGAGTGCGCCGAGTGCTGGCTTTCCGAACCCGAGCGCTTCCGGACCATCTACACCCGTCCGCGGCAAGAGCGCGCCGAGTAACACAGGTCAACGGCTCAGAGCGACCTCCCTGGTGCGCAACGCGTTCAGGATCTTCTCCGGCGTGATCGGCAGCTCCTTGATCCACACCCCCGTGGCGTTGGCGATAGCGTGGGCCACGGCGCCCAGCACCGGCAGCGTGCTGCCCTCGCCGATCTCCTTGGCGCCGTAGGGACCGCGCGGCTCGTACGAGTCCACGATGCCGCTGAAGATCTCCGGCGCGTCCTGGATCGTCATGATCGGATAGCCGTGCAGATTCGGGTTCAGTATGTGCCCCTGATCGTCGAACTGCACCTCTTCCATGACGGTCTCGCCGGCGCCCATGACGATGGCGCCCTCCACCTGGCCGTGGACCGCTTGCGGGTTGATCGGCGTGCCGCAGTCGTGAAAGTCGGTGAAGCGGTCGATCTTCACCTTGCCCGTCTCCAGGTCCACCGACACCTCGCAGACCGAGGTGCCGAAGGAGAAGGCCGGGCTGGTGCCGACGGTGGCTCCCTTGTAGTCGCCGCCCAGCCCCTCCGGCGGCTTGTAGCAGCCGGTGCCGACCAGCGGCCCGTTGTCGTTGAAGTACTTGCGGGCCACCTCCTCCCAGGCGACGTTCCGCGCGGGGTCGCCCTTCACGGAGATCTTCCCTTCGCGGGCCTGCACCTCGGACTCCGGGCAGTCGAGCAGCTTAGCCGCGTAGGGACGCATCTTCTCCAGGACCGCCTCGCCCGCGCGTGACACCGCGTGGCCGCCCATCAAGGTGACGCGAGAGGAGTAGGCGCCCAGATCGAGCGGCGCGATCTCGCTGTCCTGACTCCGGATGCGCAGGCGGGAAACCGGTACGCCCAGCGCCTCGGCGCACATCTGCGTCAGGATCGTGTCGCTGCCCTGACCGATGTCCGCGGCCCCGATCATCAGCACCCCGGCCATGCCGTCCTCGGAGATCTTCACCATCGCGTTGGCGTGCGGGAAGATGGACTTCTTCTGGAACGGCTCCCGCGGCTTCTCGTGCGAGAGCTGCACCTGGCCGCGGTAGATGCAGTAGCCCGCGCCGGAGACGAAGCCGCCGCACCCCACACCGATGCCCTTGCCCCGTGGGAGCTTGCCGTAGCGTTCGATCCAGCCGCTCTTCTGGCCGGCCGCGTCCAGGGTGGCGGAGAAAGCGCAGCTACCGACGTCCATGTCGTTTACCGTGCGTGTGTTCGGCGTCATGGCGTTCCGGCGCCGGATCTCGATGGGGTCGATGCCCAGATCGTCGGCCATCATGTTCAACAGACACTCGAAGGCGAACCGGGGCTGCGGCACGCCGTGTCCACGCATGGCGCCGCAGGCCGGCTTGTTGGTCATCACCCGGTAGCCTTTGTAGTCGTAGTTGGGGATGTGGTAGAGGGTCGGCATCATGCTGCCGGCGTAGTAGGCCGTGGCCACGCCGAACGAGGTGTAGGCTCCGCCGTCCAGGTAGATCTCGCTCGTGAAGGCCTTGATCCTGCCTTCCCCGTCCAGGCCGAGCTTGAACTTCATGTGTTGCTTGTGGCGCCCGCGACCGTGGCGGAACATCTCCTCGCGGGAGTAGACCATCTTCACCGGCCGACCCGTCCTCTTGCTCAGCAGCGCGGCGCACAGGTCCAGGGGAGTGGTCTCCGCCTTGCCGCCGAAGCCCCCGCCGACCGCCGGCCGGATCACCCGTACCTTGCCGACCGGGATGTGCAGCACGTGCGCCATCATGTACTGCACGTACGGTGGAACCTGGGTGGAGGTGTAGAGGACCAGCGTGCCGTCCGGGTCCCAGGTGGCGATGGAGGCATGCGGCTCCATCGGACACTGGTAGACGTGGTTTCCGACGAAGGTTTCCTCCCGAACGTGGTGCGATTCGGCGAAGCCCTTCGTGGTGTCGCCGAATTTCTGATCGACGACCGTGTTGATGTTGTTCTTGTATCGCTCGTGGAGCTGCGGTGCGCCGTCGGCCACGGCGTCCTGCGGGTTGAACACGGCGGGCAGCTCCTCGTACTCCGCCTCGATGAGCGAGATCGCTTTCTCCGCGGTCCGCCGATCGACGGCCGCCACCGCGGCGACTTCGTCGCCGACGTAGCGGACCCTGTCCTTGGCCAGCACGTACTCGTCGTACCGGGCCGGAGAGACGCCGTACCGGGTGTCGGTCACGTCGGCGCCGGTGATCACCGCCAGGACTCCGGGCAGCGCCTCCGCTTTCGAGGTGTCGATCCTCTTGATCCGGCCGTGTGCGATCGGCGAGCCGAGGATCTTGCCGTGGGCCAGGTTCGGCAGCGAGATGTCGGCTGTGTACAGGGTCCGACCCGTCACCTTGTCGTGGGCGTCCACACGCGGGATGGAGACGCCCACGGCGTCGTGCTTCGCCCCGGGTGATCGCGCTATCCCCGCCCGGTCCTCGCAGGTGCAGTCGCGGTGCTTGCCGCAGTTCTTCACCGCGCGCAGGATCCCCGTGTATCCGGTGCAGCGGCACAGGTTGCCGGCCAGCGCCTCCTTGATCTCCTCCTCGGTCGGGTCGGGGTTCTTGTCGAGCAGCGCCGTGGCGCTCGTGACCATCCCCGGAGTGCAGTAACCGCACTGGATGGCGCCCTCGTGGACGAAGGCTCGCTGCAGCGGCGTGAGCTCGCCGTTTTGCGCCAACCCCTCCACCGTCGTGATGGCCTTGCCCTCCATCTCGGCGGCCAGCAGCAGACAGCTGTTCATGGGCTCGCCGTCCACGAGCACGGTGCAGGCACCGCAGTCTCCGACGTCGCAGCCCTTCTTCGTCCCGGTCAGGTTCAACTTGTCACGCAGCACGTCGAGAAGGGTGTCGCTGGTGCTCACGGCGGCCGTGTGGTCATTGCCGTTCACGTGGAGCGTTCGGACGACGTTCATGCCCGGGCCTCCTTCGCCCGGCCCAGGGCGCTCCGCAGAGCCCGCCGGGCCAGCACCTCGACCAGGTCGCGACGGAAACCCGCCGTTCCCCTGGCGTCCGTGATCGGTTCGGCCGCGTCCCGGGCGGCCGCTGCCGCCGCCCGAAAAGTCTCGTTCTCCGGCGGACGACCCGTGAGGGCTTTCTCCGCCTCCGGAACCAGCTTCGGTGTGGGCGCCACGGCGTTCAGGACCACTCGCCCCTCCCGCACGGTGCCGTCTCCGTCCAGTAACAAGGATGCAGCCACGGCAGCCACGGCGATGGCGTTGCCGTCCCGCTGGGCAAACCGGGCGTACGCCGCCCCGAACCCGGGCGGCGACTCCGGCACCCGTATGGCCGTCAGCACCTCGTCGTCGCGCCGAACGGTCTGGCGCGGCCCCGTGTAGAACGCCTCCAGCGGCATCTCCCGCTCTCCCCGTGGGGACCACAGACTGACGGTCGCCTTCATCGCCGTCAGGATGGGTGGCAGGTCCGCGCAGGGCACGGCGCAGGAGACGTTCCCGCCGGCCGTGGCCATGTTGCGGATCTGCCGGG
Organism: Gemmatimonadota bacterium; assembly: GCA_039586095.1. GTDB lineage: Bacteria > Gemmatimonadota > Gemmatimonadetes > Palauibacterales > Palauibacteraceae > JBDHBD01. The sequence goes on along the minus strand of JBDHLB010000063.1, from coordinate 401 downwards.
CCGCGATCTGCAAGGCGGCATCGAGAATCGGCACGAAGTTCTCGCGGATCAGCGTCGACCCCCCGAGCTCCGTGATGGTGGTGAGGGCCCCGATGCGCAACCCGGCCTCCGTCTCCGAGATGCCGCGCAGCGCGTCGAGTCGTTTGAGCGAGACGAGGTGCCGGGCGGAGACCCTGCCCGTCTTGAGATCGACGAGCAGATCCGTTCCGCCCGCGAGAAGGCGGGCGTCGGGGCCGTGATGCGCCAGCAGGGACGCGGCCTCGTCGAGCGTGCCGGCCTGGTGAAGCTCGACATCCGGGATGTGCATGCTCACCCCTCCTGTCCTCCCCCGGCCGTGGTTGTCAGCGGGCAGATTCGTCCGAGGGCTTCAATTGGTGTTTCGATCGGTCGCGAGTCCCAGG
>JBDHLB010000062.1:0-15064 GCA_039586095.1 Gemmatimonadota bacterium | reverse complement strand
GAGACCCTCGTGCGCCCGAACGGGGACGAGACCCACGAGAACACGGTGACGGCGACAGCGACTGACGACGACGGCAATTCCGACACGGCGACTGACAGCGCGATTGTCACGTTCCTCGACGAGCTGCCCACGATCACAGTCACCAAGACGGCGAATCCGACGAGCGTGCCGGAGACCGGGGGGAACGTGGAGTTCACCGTCGTTGTGACGAACAACAGCGCAGAGTCGGTGACGTTGGATGCAATGACTGATAGTGATTTCGGAGATCTGGACGGGAAAGGCGACTGCGCGACCGGAGGCACGATCGCGAGCGGCGGCAGCTACAGCTGTTCGTTCACGGAGTTTGTGTCTGGCGATCATTCAGGACCGGACCACTCCAATACGGTGACGGCGACAGCCAGCGACAACGACGGCAATTCCGACACGGCCACCGACAGTGCGACCGTCGGCTTCGACGACGTGCTGCCCGACATCGACGTGAGCAAGACGGCGAATAAGGCGAGCGTCCCGGAGACGGGTGGCGATGTGACCTTCACCGTGACGGTGACGAACAACAACGCGGAAGATGTGACGCTCACTTCGCTCACCGACGACGTGTTCCTGAACCTGAACGGGAAGGGCGACTGCGCGACCGGAGGCACGATCGCGGGGAGCGGTGGCACGTATAGCTGCAGCTTCACCAACACGGTGACAGCAACGGCCAGCGACGACGACGGCAACTCCGACACGGCCACCGACAGTGCGACCGTCGGCTTCGACGACGTGCTGCCGGACATCACGCTGACGAAGACGGTCGATCCGACGACGCTGCCCCCGGCGGCGACCGTCACGTCGACCCCGCTGACAGCCCAGCAAATCCTTCCGGGTGCCCCGCTGGACAACACGTTCCTGGGAGTGAGTGACGATGCGGGAGCGAACGATGAACCGGGCCAGGTAGACCTGACCCAATTCTCGCGCTCGGACGTAGATCCGGACTTCCTGTGGCTGCGGTGGAGTTGGGATGAGTTGACCGTGTGGACAGGTAGCGGTCAGACGGGCGACGCCTGTGCCTTGCTCGACACGAACGGGAACGGGAACGCAGACAACGCGCTATGCGTGCAGATCACGAACGACTCCGAGGGGACGACAATCACCCAGACCCTCGAGTCGCCGATCCTCTACGATTGCGGCGATAAGAAGGCAGATCGCTGCTCGCAAAAGGTCGTGGCGCGTCCTTCGTCGGATGTCGGCCTAACGGAGTGCGCGGTGGCGTTCGTGGGCACAGACCCGTTCGCGGCCGGCGACGAGTACCCGGACGATACGGGAGCTGAGTGCAAGCTCGATCGGCTTGTCATAAACGCGCCCAATCTGACGAACGTGTGCTCGTTCCCGTCGGGTTCGCCCAACAGCAACCCGTTCGACTGTGTGGTGACACCGGGTGCCGGCTTCCTGGTGATTCAGAAGGCGACGAACCCGGACCAGTCGGGTGAGACGTTCAGCTTCACCGTCAGCCCGACGCCCACGACGGGGAACCCGTACACGATCACCGACACCGACCCAGGCCCTGACCAGACGGCGGCCCTGATCCCTGTCGCACCTGGCACGTACAGCCTCACTGAGGCAGCTTTGAGTAACTGGAGCGTCACCTCGGTTACCTGTAACGGGCAGGTGCAAACGTTCTCAGAAGATCCAAGCACCGGTGACGTGACCGTAAGCGGTATCCAAGCCCAAAGCGGTCAGACCGTGACCTGCACGTTCACCAACCTGTGGGAGTTCGAGGGCGTCGTGACCTACACGATCGTCGTCACGAACAACGGGCTCGAAGCGGTGACCCTGGATACTCTGACCGACACCGTGGACAGCGTGGTCGAGAACTTGAATGGCGTAGGCGACTGCTCTACCGGAGGCACGATCGCGGGTCTCGGCAGTTATAGTTGCTCGTTCCAGAAGACGCTGACCGGTCAGGCCGGCGATGTCCACACGAACGAAGCGACGGGTACCGCGTCGGATAACGACGGCAACTCCGACACGGACAGCGATACGGCGACCGTGACCTTCACCGGGCCCGTGTAGCCGACCGTGTGAGGTGTAGAGGCCAGCTGCAGCTGAGTCAGACAGGCGCCCCGGTGGTCTCCACACACGTGGAGGCCGTCGGGGTGCCAGTGCGTGCGTTCCGACCCTGTGGAGCCTCCTGTACGGCGGTACGCAGGGCCCACCTGCAGGCGGCTGCCGCGGAGATCGATCGGCTACCTTTGCGTCGACCCCCGCCGCCAGGTCTCGAAGAAGCCGCGGCCGGCTGCCTCGAGTTCCTCGCCAGCGACCCGGCCACGGAGCTCCGCCGGGCCCTCCATCTGGTAGAACACGTCGGGCGCGGCCCGTCCGACGGCCTCGGCGCCTTCCACTGCGGCGGCTTCGCCGGCTTCGGCGGTTTCGGCTGCGCCCGCAGTCCGCGGCGTGGCGCGGGCCTGGCTCACCGTCACGGCCAGGGACACCGAGTCGGCGCCGCGGCTAGCCTGCACGACGAAGCGGTCCGGCCACTCCTCGTCCCACACGTAGTCAAGCGCGTCGATCGTGAACAACCCGGCGAAACCCATGCTGTCGGTGAGGAACAGAAACCGCGATCCCTCTTCGCCTTCCGGTCCCTTTACGCCTCCGTAAAGCACCGCATATAGGCCCAGCCGGGCCTGCCCCCAGTCCCACGTCACGTCGCGCCACACGCCCCAGTTGTGGTCGTGGTATGCCGGCGTCTCGACCAGCGCCTCGCAACGACCTGCCACGCACACTTCGCCGCTCGCGGAGCCCGCCAGAGCGGGGACCGTGTAGCCCGAGGGGAAACCGCCGGGCGACACCTCCAGGGGAGGCAGGTAGGCGACGCCCGGCTCGATCTGCAGGGCCAGCGTGAGCGTGTCCGAGCTGGACGTCGGGCGTTCGCCCGGGATTCGGGCTCGGATCTCGTACACCCCGTCGGAATCGACCGTCACGTAACTGTCACCCAGGCGGAGGTCCGGACGATCGAGGTGGAATTCGACATAGTCGGGGTCGAAGGAGAGCTGGAAGGAGCGCGCCTCTCGCCCCGGACGAATCAGGGTCGCGAACAGCTCGCCGCCCCACCTCCCGTCCGGGATCTCGCCACCGATCAGGTACGTCACGTACAGCCAGCCGTCACCCTCCAGCCCTCGGACGTTGAAGTAGTGCCACTCGCCCCACGTCGAGTCGCGGCCCGCGGCGCCCGGCAGGTGAAACGCGTCGATCGAAGCGAGCCGGACCGAGTCGGAAGGCTCCGCCCACGCCCGATCGGCCGGCAGATCTACCCAGATGCCCTCGGCGCCCACCAACACGCCCTCGGGTACACGCCCCCGCACCTCCCGCAGGCCCTCCAGCTCCCGAATCTCGGGCACGACACCCAGCGCAGCGGCCAGGCTGGGGATCTGCCCGTCGGCCGAGACGGCGATCGTCGTGTCGGCCGCGTGCACGTACACGAGCTGGTTCTCGATCCACGGTGCGGCTGCCTCGATCCGGTCCGCGAAGCGAGGACCGGCGAGGACCTCGCGGTAGAGAAACGGTGCCTGCTCAATCGTGAAGTAGAGGGAGGTCACGCCGCCCGTGCGGAACGTCTCGAGGTCCAGTCCGACCGGCAGGACCGTCACCTCGCCTCCTCCCAGCAGCTCTCGATCCTGCGCCTGGACGAGAAGGGCGCTTCCGATCGCCAGCAGAGCCACCGTCACCCCCACACCCAGCGCGTAACCGAGCAGGAGCAGCAGGCTGCGGCCCGGACGCTGTGCGAGCGACCGGAAAACGAGCCGTCGCACCGTGGCGGGATCGAGCTGCGGGTCGGGGATCATACCAGAAGCCCGTCCTCGATCTGGCGGCGACTCGTGGCGCCCTCGGCCAGATGCGCGTCGTGTGTCGCCACGACGATCGTCGCGCCCTCCCCGTTCAGATCGCGGAAGAGGTCCAGGATCGATTCCGAAGTCCGGCTGTCGAGTTCACCCGTCGGCTCGTCCGCCACGATCAGCCGGGGCTGGTTCGCCAGGGCGCGTGCGATCGCCACCCGCTGGTGTTCGCCGCCGGACAACCGCCCGGGACGGTGATCGACGCGGTGACCGAGGCCGACGCGCTCCAGCAGCTTCAGCGCGCGGCCTTCGCGTTCTCCCCTAGCCACGCCTGCCTCCGCCATCGGCAGCTCCACGTTCTCACGCGCGGTCAGCATCGGGAGCAGATGGAATCGCTGGAAGACGAGCCCCACGCGGAGAAGACGCAGTCGGGTCCGCTCGCGATCGTCCAGCGATGCCACGTCAATGCCCGTCAGCCGCACTGCACCGCGGGTCGGCGTGTCGACCGCTCCCAGCAGGTGAAGCAGGGTGGACTTGCCCGAGCCGCTCGGGCCCATGATCGCGACGAAGTCCCCTGGCATCACGCGCAAGGTGACGCCCTTGAGTGCCTCCACCGCGGCGCGCTGCATGGCATAGGTGCGCGCCACGTCGACCGCCTCGACGATGGGCTCGGTGCTCACATCTCCTCCTCGTGCAGGGTCCTGGCGATCGGAAGGCCCGCCGCCCGCCACGCCGGAATCGCCACGGCCACTGCGCCGGCCGCCAGCAGGGCGAGGAATGCCTGGAGTGTCTGGCGCGGTTGGAACACAAAGAACCGGATCGCCTCCGGCAGTCCCGGAAAGTCCGCCAGAATCGACTCCAGATAGCGAGCGATGAACGCGCCCAGGATCAAACCGGTCAATGCGGCCAGGGTCACCAGCAGAAGACCTTCTGCTGCCAGCGTGACCAGCACGGAGCGGCGCGAGATGCCGATCGCGCGCAGCACCGCGATGGTGCGGTATCGATCGTTGATCGATACGGCCATGATCGTGCCCACGAGAAGTGCGGTCACGACCAGGCTCACGGTGCCGAGGATGAGGGCCAGCTGGCGGAAGTAGGACAGCCGGCGCTGCGCTTTCTCGACCAGCTCGGCGGCCGAGGCGATCTCGACGTCCGGGAAGACGACGCTGAGCGAGGCGGCTGCCGCCTCCGGGTCCTGTCCAGGCGGCACGCGCAGCATGGCGAAGGAGATCTGGCCATCCCGCCCGGCGAGTCGCGCGAGGGCGTCGAGGTCCATCGCCACCGACCGCTCCCCGGTCGAGGCATACACGAAGTCCGCGATCCCGACGACCTCGAATCGCTCGCCGATCCCCCGGCCGACCCGAAGGCCCCCGCCCGCGGTGAGATGCGCCGAAGCCCCCACCTCCAGACCGAGCTCCTCGGCCGCTTCGGCGCCCACGAGCAGTTGCCCGGCGGCTCTCGGCGCGGCCCCCTCACGAATCGTGTAGACGCCCTGCTCGTCCGGGTCGACGCCGAGCGCGAACACACGCACCGGTTCGTCGTCCGTCTCGAGCAGTGCATTGGCCGCCAGGACAGGCGCGACCCCCGCCACTTCGTCACGGGCACGCAGCTCGCTCACGAGCGCTTCCGCGTTGCGAAGCGTGACGTCCGTGTCGAGCGGCAGCGTGCCGCGCGGCGAGACCCGCAGCTCGTACCCTCGCACCGTGAGGAGCTCGGAGAAGCTCGTGCTTAGGCCGCCACCCAACATCAGCATGTCGAGCAGCATGGCCGACGCGACGGCGACGCCGCCGATCGCCAGCAGCGTGCGCAGCGGATGGGCGAGCAGCTCGCGGCTCGCATAGCGGAGGATCACCGCTCCACCTCCTCCAGAGCGTCTCGGGACAGAAGGTGAAATGCGGCGATGACACCCGCCGCCAGACCCAGTACGACGGCCAGCGCGATGGCCAGCCAGATCGTCTCCGGCGTCACCATGGCGAAGGCGAGCGTGGTCTCGTACACGCCGCGGTAGTACGCGTTGATGATCGCCGTCGCGATCGCGCCGACACCCAGCCCGAGCACGCCGCCGAGCACAGCCACGACCGCCGCCTCGGCGATCACCCACCCGAGCAACGTGCGCCGCGACACGCCGATCAACCGGAGCGCCGCCACGTGCGATCGTCGTTCCTGCACCTTGAGGGTCATGATACAGGCGAGGAACACGCCGCCGGCCCCGATCGTGATCAGCGCGATTGCGCGGTGAAATCGGCTCACCACGGCGAACGTGGTGGAGCTGCGTTCACTGACGGTGGCGGTCGGGAGGGCCTGAGCACCGGGCAGAATCGCACCGAGCTTGGCCGCCACGTCGGTGTCCGACCCGTCTGCCCGCAACCGCACGGAGAACCGATCCACCTCGTCGCGCCGGCCCGTCAGACCGGCCAAATGCGGCAGATGAAGCAGAACACGCGGGCGATCGGCGGCGAGTCGAGCCGGATCGGCCAGAGGATCGAAGACTCCGGCCACGACCGCCGGGCATCCGCCGGGCTCACCGGGACCGCTGACACGGAGCGGATCGCCGGTCTGCAGCCTGGCAACGCGCGCCAGACGCGGCTCCACGAGCACCGGCACCGTATCCCCTGAGCACGGCTGTGGGATCGGAACCTGCTGTGGTGACTCGACCGCAGAGATCGAAGTGGCCGACGCAGACGACGCGACCGGAGCGGGCGACGGGACCGCAGCGGCCACAGGGAGGGCGAGCATGAAGCTCGTCGCCGCGCCGGCCAGCGAGAGGATATGGGGTTTCACGCCGCCACTATCGGCGCCCGAGCGCTACAGGGCAACTCGGCCACTCGGCCACCGGGAACTTTTTGGCTCGTGCGGCGTCACATACGCATCAGAATCGCGTTCATCGAGCGCGTAACAAGCTGCACCAGCCGCGACCCCGCTACTTCGGCGGGCTCCCCATGTTCTCGTTGCGAGGACCGACATCGTTCCGCAACGCCGCTGTCGAAGGCGAGAATCTTCCGGCATGCGGACCATGCGTCGGGTTGCGTTCCCGCGAACATGTCCCGCGGCTGAGACGTTGATGGGACGTCTGGCTCGTCCTCCTTGGCTGGCATGAGGATGTTCGAGGCGGGCGTTCATGGAAGGAACCCCAGACAGATGAGCAGGAAGAACATCGTGAACAGGGAACAGGCGTCCTCCGACAGCGCGACGGACGGCCAGGGTCGGACCGACGGGCAGGTGCCGCCGGAACGCCAACCGCCGGACCGCGGACCGTCGGAAGACCAACCGTCGGAAGGCCGACCGCAAGCGGAACGTCAGGCACGGCCGGAGGACACGTTTCTCGGTGTCCTCGACCGGGTGGGGAACGGGGCCGCGTTCGTCCGGCGCCGACACTCCAGCTACCAGCCGAGTGACGATGACATCTACGTCGGTCAGAAGCTGGTCAACAAGTTCGGACTCCGCACCGGCGACGAAATATGGGGCGAGGTCGGCAAGCCGCCCCGGCCCGGAAAGAGCCCACCGCTGCGGAAACTGTTCTCCGTCAACGGCCGTCCTCCCGAGTCCCTCACCCACCGTCCCAAGTTCACCCGACTCAGCGCGCAGCATCCCGATCGAATGCTCACCCTCGAGTGTGGGCTGGAGCGCCGCGGACAGACGGACTACACAAACCGGCTCATCGATCTGTTCTGCCCGTTAGGCATGGGTCAGCGTATGCTGATCGTTGCTCCGGCCAAGGCCGGAAAGACGATGGTTCTGCAAGCGATCGCCGAAGGCGTCGCCACCAACCATCCCGATTGCCACATCCTCATTCTTCTGGTCGACGAGCGTCCGGAGGAGGTGACGGAGATGGAGATGACCGGGTTGGGTGAAGTCGTGGCGTCCAGCTTCGATCATCCGGCCGAGCGACACGTGGGTGTGGCCGAGATCACCCTCGAGAGGGCTCGCCGCCGTGCCGAGCTCGGAGATGACGTGGTCCTGATCCTCGACTCGATCACGCGGCTGGCGCGATCGTACAACACGGTCGAGGAGGGAACGGGCCGCACGATGACCGGCGGTATCGATGCCGGGTCTCTGGAGAAGCCCAAGCGCTTCTTCGGGAGCGCGCGCTGTGTGCCCGAGTCCGCCGGTGGCGGGTCGCTCACCATCATCGCCACGGCGCTCGTCGACACCGGCTCCCGGATGGATCAGGTGATCTTCGAGGAATTCAAGGGAACCGGGAACAGCGAGATCGTTCTCAGCCGCGAGCTCTCCGAACGCCGTATCTTCCCGGCGATCGACCTGCCTGCCAGCGCCACGCGCCGCGAGGAGCTTCTGCTGGACGACCGCACCCTCTCCGTATCCCAGGCGATGCGACGTGAGCTGGCCGACGCTGACCCGGTAGAGGCGATGAGCGAGGTTCTCGGTGCGATGCGGCAGACGGACACGAACGCCGAGCTGATCGAGAAGCTCAGCCGCCGAATCTAGTCGTCCGCCGCTTCCGCGTCCTCCTTCGCCGCTTCACGAGCCCTCGCCCGCTCGCGATCCGCGAAGTGGATAATCTCGTGCGCGCTCGCCTGAAGTAATCCGAGCTCCCTGCGATCCGGATCCGCTCGCTGAAACAACGAGCGGAAGCTGCGCATCTTGGGAGCCGGGTCGATCCCACGGAAGAAGCCCAGCGTGTCGAGCGCTCTCTCCCATGTCGAGAAGAACGTCTCGAGCTCCCCTACCGACGCCGGCGGTGTCGTCTGCCGCTTCTTGTGCGACAGATCACGCCCTTCCAGATCGGCCGTCTCCACGGCCGCGATGCGCAGCTCGTAGAACACGATGAGGGCCGCGTGGGCGAGGTTCATGGACGGGTGCTCGGGGTTTGTCGGAATGCTGATCAGGGCGTGGCAACGATCGAGCGCCTCGTTGGAAAGCCCCCGATCTTCACGTCCGAACAGCAGGGCAATTGGGCCGCGCTCCGCCCGCGGCACGATGGCCCAGGCCGCGTCTTCCGGGCTCCACCACAGCTGACGGCTGGCCCGGCGACGCGCAGTGGTGCCGACGACGTACGTTATGTCGGCCAGCGCCTCGTCGAGCTGGTGGAAGAGCTCGGCACCGCGCACCACATCCTCCGTGTCGTGTGCGATCCCTTCGATGCGGTACGCGTCAAACTCCGCCGGGCGAACGACACGGAGTCGGGACAGACCCATGTTCTTCATCGCTCGAACGATGAGGGCGACGTTCACCAGGTCCTGCGGCTCGTGGAGGACCACCACGAGCCGGTCGAGAGGGTTCAGACGGCCCCTTTCCAGCCCTTGCCGCGTCGAGGCCGAAGCGCCGGGTAGCCGGTCTCTCCGCAGTCGGGGCACGTTTCGGTATAGGCCGTGATCTCCGCGCCACAAACGGCGCAGGACACGTCCGATTCACCGGGCTCGTACGACACCGCCTTGCCACACTTCTGGCAGGTCTGATCGGTCGGGCCGATCGCCGTGCCGCATGCCGGGCACTCGTTCCGGTTCATACGGGTCTCCTGTTCGCTGACTCGGTCAGCCGGCAGCCGCGCTACGGGGTGCCAACCTACAAAGGGACCACGACCGCCGACCACCCCGGGTCCCTCCACGCTTCGCCTTGCCTGGCGAGACGCGGCCCGGTAGCGTGCCGGCCCGGTGGCGAGCCCGGTGGCGAGCCCGGCATCCCCTCCGGTACAGCCGGTCGGCAAAGGAGCGTATGAGCGACCTGAGTCACGAGGTCCACCACGACATCGAGGCAGCGGCCGAGCTTCTCGGCGCCGCCGATGCGGGTCCCGTATACGAGACCCTGAGTCTGCGCGTCTGGATCCTGGGCGGGGCCATGGTGCTGCTGGGGATCGTGACGTCCGTGCTCCTGCTGCAGGACTTCCGATCCAACAGCTACTTCTACCTCGCCTTTTACTCGATCCCCGCCAACACGGCGATCTCCGTCTTCCCGCACGAGCCCGTCCTCATCTACTTCGGGAAGTTCGCGAACTTGTGGCTTGCCGCGACTGCGGCGACCGCGGGTACGGTAGTGGCGGGTTTGATGGACCACGCCGTGTTCGTTCCGGTGCTCAACCTCCAGAGCATCCAGAGCTACAAGGACAAACGGCTCTATCGCAAAGCGATCTCATACTTCATGCGGTTCCCGTTCCCGACCCTCCTGGTGGCCGGGTTCACCCCGATCCCCTTCTTCCCGTTCAAGTTTCTGTGCTTCTCGATCCATTACCCGATGTGGAAGTACGTGTCGGCCCTGGTAGTGTCACGTTTCCCGCGCTACTACCTTCTCGCCTGGCTGGGGGCGGAGTTCCAGATTCCGAACTGGATCCTTATCGCGAGTTTCGTGTTCATCATCGCCCTGTACGTGGCCAAGGCGGGTCCCGAGGTGTTGGCACGGTGGCGGAAGAGGCGAGCCGCCTGACGGCATCGATAGACGGATGCATGGATAAGATGCATGGATACATTGAGGCACAGATGACGGTACAGTATTCACATTGCCCGGAGCGGACGGCATGAACGTCTCCGGTGCCATGGCGCTCCGCATGCTGGCCCGGGGCGTCCGAAACAAGCTGCAGGAAAAGCCGCTCTCGGTCTCCTTCGAGATCACCCACGCCTGCACGGCCAACTGCTGGCACTGCAACTGGGGCGGGCCGATCAAGGAGGAGCGACTGAGCGCCGAGGAGTACGCGGCGATCTGCGAAGAGCTGCGGCCCGTTGTCTCACACGCCTCGGGCGGGGAGCCGCTGGCGCGCGGCGACGTGTACGAGATCGTCGACGCGATGACGAACAAGGGCGGCCTGCCCTGGATGATTGTCGTCACCAACGCCTCTCAGCTGAACGGCGATCGCTTTTTCAAGTTGAAGGACGCGGGCATGCACCAGCTGTCCGTGTCGCTGGACTTTCCCGACGAACGCCACGATGACTTCCGGCGGATCCCCGGTCTGTTCGAGCGGATGGGACAGGTGCTTCCCGAGCTCGCGAAGAAGGGGGAAAAAGACGACATCCTGCTCAACGTCTGTATCACCGCGTGGAACTATCAGGATATCCCCGACATCGTGAAGGTCGCGAAGTCGTGGGGACTGCCGATCAACTTCTCGGTCTATTCGCACCTCCGCGTACAGGATCGAGACGGTCTGATCAACGGCGACCAGCTCGACGCGCTGCGGGACAAGATCCAGGAGGTGATCGACCTCAAGAAATCGGGCTACCCGATTTACACCTCCGAGCGTGTGTTGTGGAAGTTCCATGACTTCATGACCCAGGGCGGGATCGAAGGTTGCCAGGCGGGACGACGGTTCGTCGTCATCAACCCGGACGGTCGCCTGACGCCGTGCGCGATGGTGATGGCGTACTTCGACAAGCAGCAGGACATGCTGGAGAACTTCACCAAGCAGAACACCTGCACGGCGTGCTACATCAGCACGCGCGCCAACACCGAGAAGACGTTCAAGGAGTTCCTGCAGGACAACTCGCACATCCTCCAGAAAGCGCTGCCGTGGAGGTGATCCGAGGCTCCATGGGCAGGCGTGCGGCGGCCCGATTGCGTTGACACATTTGGCGGATTCGGGGTAGTATCGAGCTTGCAGGGTGAGTCGGGCCGTGGGCCCGGCTTCTTCTTTCCGCGGGAGTAGCTCAGCTGGTAGAGCGCAACCTTGCCAAGGTTGAGGTCGCCGGTTCGAACCCGGTCTCCCGCTCTCTGAAACGACGTTTCGACTTGCCGGTCGAAGCGGCTTCGGGGCGGTAGCTCAGCTGGCTAGAGCGCTGCGTTCACATCGCAGAAGTCGGGGGTTCGAGTCCCTCCCGCCCCATTGGCGACGCGGCATCGTCGGGTGTCGCGGTCTGTTACTCTGCGAGCTGGCTTTCGCAAGCGAAAGAGGCTCGCTCCGCAACAGCCGTGATCACCCTCGACCGCGTTGTCGTTTCTGAGTATTGCGGGCGTAGCTCAGTTGGTAGAGCGTCAGCTTCCCAAGCTGAAGGTCGCCGGTTCGAGACCGGTCGCCCGCTTAGACGTAAGTCACCGTCCGGGAGGTCGCAGAGTACTTCGGACGCTCGCCGCAGACCGTGCGAGACTGGATCAAGTCTGGAAGGCTGAAAGCCTACCGCTTCGGGAACGAAAACCGGATCACCCCGGCGGCGCTGGCCGAGTTCGAGGAGCGGTTGCGTAATGGTCGGGACGCCGACCCGTCCGACCACGAGGCTGCCGACCTCAGCGCATGGCGCAACTCGTAATACGTATTACAACCAGTGTGGTGTGACTCGGGGTCACGGCGGAGGCTTGTTATACGTATAACACACAGATCCAGCCGGGGCGGCCCCGGTGGAGCCGCTTTCCTCTGACGGACAACTACTCGCGGATGAATGGCTTGGTGGTCATTCCCACCGTACGGCCCGTACAGTTGTCGGACACAACGGCAAAACTCAGGGCGGTCCCATCGACAGACCATGTGTAAGTGCCGGTGGCGTAGGCCGGTCCCACGTGCGAGCAGGAGTGATAGCCACTCACGTCCGTTATGGAGATACGATTCCCGGAAATGGAGAACCTGCCGTCGACGACCGACTCACCGTTAAGGATCAGATTCCACGTCGCATCGGGCCGGAACGTGAGTCGGGAAGTACCGGCGATATAGGCGTACTCATCGAGGACTTCCGACGCTGCGATAGTGCACGTGTAAACGCCCACCGGGAAGTTGCCCAGGCTGGGAGCAGGTGGCCCTCCGGTCGGCGTCCCATCACTCCCGCAGGCGAGTGAGAACGCGAGAAGCGGCAGCAAAGCGAGCCTGCGCATGATAGCACCCCTCTGTGCCGATGAGAGGCGAGATGCGCCTGCCGCCTGTCTTCTACGGGTGGCAGACGCGGAGTCGTGGCGTGCCATCGGCAATAACACGTCGCGGCTGACCTCTACACTACCATCCGCGACGGCAGGACGCCTGTCGGGAACTCTCCCATCTTCGTGTAGGGAAAACCCCTACAAGCGTGTGGGGAAAAACCCTACAAGGGGGCCTCTCGGGATTGTGCCGCTAATTGTGACATTGCCCACCGCGGTCAGTCGGGGTGTATCGGGGTCAGATGGGCGGAAACGGCCGTTTTTCGGGGTGAGTCGGGGTCAGTCGGGGTGCGGTTCGCGCTTCCCAAGCTGAAGGTCGCCGGTTCGAGACCGGTCGCCCGCTTAGACGTAAGTCACCGTCCGGGAGGTCGCAGAGTACTTCGGACGCTCGCCGCAGACCGTCCGCGACTGGATCAGAACCGGAAAGCTGAGGGCCTATCGCCTCGGCCGGGAATGGCGAATCACTCCGGCTGCGCTGGCCGAGTTCGAGGAGCGGCTACGCAGTGGAATGGACGTCACAGCGTCCGATTCAGGTACCGTCGATCTCGGGGCATGGCGGAAGGTGGATTAGATGCAGATGGGGCGGCTCCGGTGGAGCCGCCCCACAACCGTTCAGCGCTACGAAGCCGGGCGTATTACGTCAAACAGGACCGTGGCGTTTTTCACTCCGCTTCCCTGACCTTTGTACACAAGCTGCCATCCATACGTACCGGGCGAGCTAGCCCCCGCCCCGGCAAACTGGCTTAACGGAACCATCTTTCTGAGCGTTTGCCACTTGCCGGTGCCGGCTTCGCAGCTTGCTTTCGGCACCCAGTTACCCTTGCCCGGCGATGTTTTCTTCCGGCATGTCTGCGCGAAGATCGTCCCTCCCGGATTGCCGCCGTTGACCTTCATAAGGACGCAGTATTTATCCGCTGTGGCTGGAAGCGTCCAATCGCCGTTGGTCTGCGTGGCCGATGGGAGGGGGAGGCGTAGGCAATCTCTGAGGTCCGCCCCATACCTAACGTCTACGGTGAAGGTACCGGGCTGAGGAGCGGCCTCGGTGGTCACATCCGTGGAAATGGCCGGGGGCTCAACGACGCCGGTGTCGTCGCAACTGAGCAGTAGAACGGGCAGTGCAAGGAGCAGGAGCCGCGTGAGGCGTCTCATTACAGCATCCCTCCTAAGCCGATGAGAGGTAGCTGCGCCTGCCACGGTGGTCTGCCTGCGGGTTGAGGTGGCAGACGCGGAGTCGTGGCGTGCCATCGGCAATAACACGTCGCGGCTGACCTCTATGGTACCATCGACGACGGTCAGACGCCTGTCGGGAACTTTCCCATCTTCGTGTAGGGGAAACCCCTACACGCGTGTGGGGAAATTCCCTACAAGGCGATGCGGGGCCTGTGATACGTATCACAAGGCTCAGGTGCAGCAGGGGCGGCCCCGGTGGAGCCGCCCGTGTCCTCCGGTATACTGGTTCCTTAGTGTGCCCCCGACCCGCCGCACGAGAACGAAAACTCCGCCTCGTCAGGGTCCCACGTGTCCCACCAGTCCTCATAATCGTAGTAGACGTTCTTGAAGATGCTCCTCATCGTGATGAGCTTCCCGGCTGCGTTCTCGTAGAGTTCGTGGAGCACCCACGTGGCGTAGGTCTTCCCGTCGGATTTCTTGGTATGCACATGACCGGGTTGGGTCATTCGCACCATCGTCCAGACTTCCTCCGAGACAGTGCCCTCCCAGTATACGTCCCCCGTGAAGGTGATCTTTTGCTGTCGATTGATGTTGCCGGACGGCGTTCTCACCTCCCTCTCCCAGATGTTTAGGGCAGTGGCATACCAGTTTGCCACCTCTCCGGTGCCGTCGTTGAAGCATGGAATGAAGTCCGTAAACTCGGACGGAAAAGAAGCCCGGAGCTGCCAACCACTCACATCTGCGCGGAAAGCCAGTGGCGGCACGGCAGCGTCATCCGCGGCCGGAAGCTGAACCGGGTTGTCCTCACATGCGAGCAGTAGAGTGACAAGCGGAAGCAAGGCGAGCTTGCGCATGGAAGCACCCCTCCGTGCCGATAAGGGAGTAGGTGCGACTGCCACGCTCTGGTCTGCTAAGCTGGCAGACGCAGTGTCGTGGCCTGCTATCGGCTAGGACAGGTCGCGGCTCAGTTAACACCGTGGTCAGTCGGGGTGTATCGGGGTCGGATGGGCCAAAACGCCCATTGTTCGGGGTGTGTCGGGGTCGGTCGGGGCGCGGTTCGCGCTTCCCAAGCTGAAGGTCGCCGGTTCGAGACCGGTCGCCCGCTTCCTACTGTTCCTGGCTCTTGAGCCGCCAGATGCAGAAGGGGCGGCCCCGGTGGAGCCGCCCCGTGGCTCAGGAGTCGATGCTTCTACACCTCCAACCGTGGTAAACCGTGGGGCTGCCTCGGCCTCTCACTGGCAGCCTCCCCCTCCTGCATACTCATGGGAGCGGCAAATCTCACAGTAGGCACGGTCGTATCC
>JBDHLB010000138.1:0-3507 GCA_039586095.1 Gemmatimonadota bacterium | reverse complement strand
GTCCGGGTCAATAGACGTCGTGATCGGGGAAGCCGACCCCGATCGTAACCTGGCGTTCAGGACGACTCACGGTGACGTGACCGTGCAGGTGCCGTCGAACACGAACGCTGCGGTTATAGCCTCTACGAGCTCTGGTTCGGTCGAATCGTCTTTCGATCTCGAAGGCACACGAACCCGAAAATACGGGACACTGGGCAGCGGCGGCCCGAATCTCTGGCTGTCTACCCTGAACGGCAACGTCAATCTTCGCCGGGGGAGTCCTGACCAGCAGTAACGGCCACACGCGACCAAGGGCTGGGCGTCTGGGCGAGAGCCGAGGCGTCTAGCCCTTCGGCTCGATGAACCGGAGATATTCTAGATGATCGCGTAGAGGTTCGAGGTCCATGTCACGGTGCAAGACGATCGTGAACTCGCGACCCTGTTCGTAGGCACTACGGAGAAGCACCATGGCTCTCTCAGGCTCGCCGAGCAACGAAGCGATGCAAGCTTGCCAGTAAGTATCACGTCCGAAGTCGCGGCGCTCCGCCATACCCGTCAGACCCTGGCTGATGCTGAGCGCCGTTTCGGCGTCACCGCGACGGGCGGCCAACACGCCCAGGAACCCCTGAATATTGACGTTCGCCGGCACCTCTGCCGCCAGCTCCTCGAACAGCACTCTCGATTCGTCCCACCGCTCCCTCAAATAGTAGGCGGTGGCAAGCTCGAATCGATATTGCCCAGTCGCCTGCTCCCGCGGCGGACGAGTTCGATACCATTCGATCGCGCGGTCCGCCACTTCGAAAGAAACTGCCTGGTAGCCGTGGGTGCGGAGCTCCGCGGCGGCGTTGGCCATCAGGGCGCCCGGCATCAGGCCGTCATCCGAGCTCAACAGCAGGCTTTCGTCGAGCCTTTCTCTGACTCCGTCGATGTCGCCCAGCACAATCATGGCGCGCACCTCGGCCTCGAGCATCCTCAGACGTTCGGGGTTAGCTGCCCGCCCACGGCGCGCCTCGATCAACTCGTTTGGGTAATCGCCGAGCATGTGATAGGCTTCGATCAGCGTGAGCCAATGGTAATACCAGTCGGGTAGGCTTGGTGTGTTAGCTAATGCGTCGACGGCCTCCTGGGGGTGGTTCGCCTTGACGGCCTCGACTCCCACATCCAACCCGCCCCTAGCACGTGTGGCCCGCAGCGCGGCCATCCGATCGCCCCGGCCCTGCGCCAGCATCCAGTCCAGGGTCGCGCGCTGATAGTCGTTCATCCGCGATCGATGCGGAACGAGCAGCTGCGCGTTGGAGTCGGCGGCCTGCCATTCCCGTCGCGTGCCGTGGGCGAAGACGATGTACATGCGAGGAGTGATGAAGCTCGAGTCCAGCGCAACCGCTTGATAGAAATACCTCAGAGCCTCCGCCAGTTCGGCCTGCGAGCGGTGGAAGATGCGATGGCCCTCGAGGTAGGCCCGGTACGCCTCGAGCGAAGGAGGTGCGCCTCCCGCCAGCGGAGGACCGACTCGTGAATCGAGCAACGTCGCTATCGTTCCCACAACGCGCTGACGTAACGTGTCAACGATGGCACCGGACGCCTCAGCAGGCCCGGCCACGGGATCCAGCGCGCTGAGCAGCTGTCCATCCCGTGCATCGAGCACCTGCGCCTGGAACCGAATCGAGTCGCCGCTTCGATAATAGGCGCCCATCACCACGGTCCCGGCCCCCGTCGCTTCGGCCAGCGCCCGCACGTCATCCGGAGTCGAAACCGCGGCGCTGGCAGAACCGGGACGCGGGACGAGGCCCGTCGTGCTCGGCACCACATCGACCACTTCGATCTGGTTCAGCCCTTCGGTCGCCCAATCGGCCGCCATCCTGCCGAGGGGGTCGAGATCCGGGTCGCCGGTTTGATTGTCAAAGACCGCGACCACGACGCGCAGCGGGTCCAACGGCTGCTCGGTATCCTCGCGAAATCCGAAAGCCCACACGATGCCGAGGCCAACGACAAGGGCAGCGCCAGCAACCAGGCCCAAGCGGAACGCCCGGGTACCGAGCAGGCGTCCGCCCGTGCCGACGCCGGCTCCGGAAGGCGTCGACGACTCGGGAGTCGATGGCGCAACAGCCGCGGGTGCAGCGCTGACGCCGGCGCGCTCATCAGCGGTATCGCCTTCTTTCTGAGGACCACGCGATGCCCGGACCCTGTCGATCAGCATCCGCGTCTCCTCGGCAGGCTCCAGCTCCCACTCCTCCGCCAGGCGCGTCGCGAACGCCTCGTACTCGCGCACGGCGCCCGACCGATCTCCCATTCGACCGAGGAGCTCGATGACCTGCCGCACCAGATCCTCGTCGAACGGCGCCAGCTTCATCGCTTGCCGGGCCCAGCGCGCGGCGTCCGCAGCGTTCCCTTCGGCCTCGGCGCCCTGCGCCAACTCCCACGCGGCCACCCGAGCTCGCTCCCGCAATTCCACGCGTCGTTCGTCCAGCCAGCGCTCGAACTCGGGGGCGCCCGTCACATAGAAGCCGTGGAGAAAATCGCCCCGGTAGAAATCCAGCGCCTCCTCACGGGCGCCGCTCTCCAGGGCATTCTCGAACGCCGTCACATCGCACCAGGAGAGATCTGAGTCCAGGCCCACTTCCTCATCGCCCCGCGTCACGATCACACCCTCACCGAGGAATTGCCTCAGATGATAGAGCGACTGTCGGAGCGCACCCCGGGCCCGCTCCTGGCTCAGCTCGCCCCAGAGCAGTCCGGCGATCGTATCGCGGCGCTGGAGGCCCCGGGGGGTCGCGGCTGCCAGGTAGGCCAGGAGCCCGAGCAGCTTGGGCCGGGCCAGCAGAGACTGCGGGTCCGTCCCGGCAGGTCCCTTGAGCTCGGCGACTCCGAAGGCCCGAAAACGGGTGACTCGTTGAGAGGAACGGTCCATATCCCACCGTTATACGGCGTGTGACGCTGGCGAGTCGGTCAGCAGACGCGGCCCGCCTAGACTTCCCCTTGAAGCTAAGAAGGCCGGAAAAAGTCAGCAATTAGGAGGTTCTCATGATAAATGCAAGCCGCACATGGCCGGGCAGAATGGCGGTCCTGGCGCTGCTCCTCGCCGCCGTCGCGACCGCCTGCAGCGACTCCACCGGCGTCATAGACGGCGCCGCCGATTTCGAGTTCGCCTGGTCCGTAGTGGACTCGGTGTATCCCTTCATGGAGTTCAAGCAGATCGACTGGAACGGCATGTACGACGAATACCGTTCGCGTGCCGAAAGTGCCGCCGGCGTCGAGGCCCACGTCGTTTTGCTCGAGATGCTGGGTGAATTGCGGGACGGGCACGTGGGGATGAAACCCAGAAACCGCTTGGATGTCCCGTTGCAGGCGGGCTGGTACGAGGCGGAGGACGGAACGATCTGGCCCTATGTCGGGCCGCGGGTCCGGCGTGACGAGGATGTCTGGGGAGCCGACCTTCTGTTGGACTACCTCCACCCCGACAGCATCCATATCGACGACGATTCGTTGGTCGGCTACGCGATACGGGATGACGGGATCGGGTACATCCGG
>JBDHLB010000137.1:0-3543 GCA_039586095.1 Gemmatimonadota bacterium | reverse complement strand
TGCGGCCGGTTGCTCGAAAACACTGCGAAGCGGGCCCGTGTGCGCGGGGCCAGAAGCTTCGCACGGCACGGGTCGGGCGTACGGAAGCAGGATCACCAGCAGCACGACTGCGTGAAAGCCTCTGGTGATGGGGGCTCTCTCCCCCGTTCGCCGCAGAGTTCTCGAAGAGTGCAAGTTGTACTTGTGCAATATCAACACCGGTTCGCGGCGCCGGAGGTGCTCCTCCGGCCGACGTGCCAGATACACCCGACCCCGACCATGTTTCCGCCCGAACCCCTCACACCACCTCGTCCAGCAGGAAGAGATCGGTCAACAAGGCGCGCACGTGGCTGGAGGCATTCAGGTTGTCGATCAGTTCCGAGCCGATCGCCGGTTGCGCCAGCGCGAGTCGAACAGCGGTGGCGGCGTGTCGCGCATCCCGCACCGTCACCTCGATCATCTCCCGGTAGGGCATTGCGGGTTCGAGCGACTCGGCCTCGACGAGCCCGGCCAACCCGCCTTCCAGCTCATGCAGGGCCGCTTCGGTCTGCTCCAGCGACTCACGAACCTGCGCGTCCGAGCCTTCGGCTGCCTCCCTCGAAGTGCCCTGGGCCGCATAAGCGAGGAAGAACTCGTAACTCTTCTCGATCGCTTCGATGCAGCGGGAAAGATCTTCTCGGTTCATGCGGGAGGGCTCCGTCGGCCCCCGGGCTCGGTGCCGGCCGGGGGCGGCGTCGAGCAGGGGGCGGCCGCCGTGCGAAAGAGCTCCACGTCAGGCTTCTGTTCCGCGCAGCGAGCGACGGACGAGGTTTCGCATCAACGGCAGCTTGAAGTCGTTGTGTCGCAGGGGACGCGTGCCCTCGAGTGCGACTTCGCCACCGGCGGTCGCGGTCTCCTCGGAGACCGGCCTGCCGCGCATGGCATCTTCGACCGAGTGGAGTCGAACGGGATACGGCGCCACGCCGGCCATCGCAACACGCACGTCGCGGATTCTCCCGCCACTCGTGCGAACGGCCGACGCGACACTCACGAGCGCGAAGTCCCACGCCTGCCGGTCGCGGACTTTCTCGAAGTAGAAGCGCGCGCCGGCCCACGTCCCCGGAATGCGGATGGTAGTCAGGAGGTCACCCGGCTCGAGCACTGTCATGCGGGTGATGTCGATCTCGGGACCGACAAAGAAATCTTCCGCTTCGACGACCCGCTCCCCGCTCGGGTTGCGAATCACCATCTGAGCGTCGAGCGTGATCAGGGCCGGTGCCGTGTCCGAAGCGTTCACAGCCACGCAGCGGTTACCGCCGAATACGCAGTGCTCGCGGTTCATCGACTGCCGGGTCGAAGCATAGCACGTGTTTCCCCCGGCCCGGTAGCAGGGCCAGCCGCTCCGGTAGTACCAGCAGCGCGTGTCCTGCGCCACGTTTCCGCCCAGGGTGCCCTGATTGCGAATCTGAGGCGTGGCGACGTGGCCGGCGGCCGTGGCGAGAACACCGAACCGCTCGCGTATGACCGGATGCGAGGCCACCTCCGTGAGCGTCGTGAGTGCGCCGATTTCGAGACCGCCGGTCACCTCACGGACGCCACGCAACTCCGCCACCTGGCCAAGCTCCACGACGGCCTCGGGCCGCTTGATCCGGTCCTTGAACCAGTCGAAGCTGTCCAGGCCGCCGGCCAGCACCCACGATCCTTCGCCGTACCGGTCCAGCAGGGCCAGGGCGTCGTCGATGCTCGCCGGCTGGAAGAGCTCGAACGCCGGGATCATGTCGCGAATCACTGCCATCGTCCCGCTCCTCCCTCAGACGTGGGTGTCGAGTTTTCTGTACGGCTGCTCGCGGCCTTCGAGCTCCGCGAGGATCACATCCGTCGTTAGCGGCGTGCGGCACAGACACGTGCCGCCCAGCGCATCAGCGATCGCCGAGGTGATGGCGGCGGCCCCCGCACCGATCGGTGGCTCACCGATCCCCTTCGCGCCCACGGGGTTCTGCGGATCGGGCTCGTTCACGGCCGCCCAGTCCATCGTCAAGGGACCGTCGAGGATGCCGGGCGGACGGGCCGTGTACAGTCGGTACGCGAACGGCACACCCCACCTGGGATCGAACACCCACTTCTGACTGCGGGCCATGCCAAAGCCCTGCACGGCCCCACCGTGGATCTGGGCCGCCAGGCCCCGCGGATGGAGCACCGTCCCGCAGTCGGCCACGCCCATGTACTCCTTGATCTCGACCTCGCCGGTCTCGGCGTCCACCTCGACTTGGGCGAACCCGATCACGAACGACCACGGGCCGGTCTCCCGGGCGTAGTTGTCCTTGGCCACTCCCATCAAGCCCTGACCGGCCAGACCCTGTGCCGAGGCGATGGTCATCTCGTGGATGTCCTCCGGGAGCTCCTGCCCGCTGTACGCGCCGCCCAGCTCGATCGCCCGGCGGGCCGCCTGTGCGAAGCTCATCCCCTGCGCCGGGCTCGAGGGACGGAAGACGCGACCGTCTGCCGTCTCGTAGGCGTCGGGCGCTCCGCCCAGATCGCGCGCGGCGATCTCCTGCAGCTTCCGCTTCGCGTCGCTCGCCGCGGCGTGGTTCGCCCGTGAGTGGGCGTGCGCCGTCTGGCTACCCGCCTGGTACGAGCTCCAGGGGAGGTGCTCGGCCGTATCGCCCCAGATCACGTGGCAGCGCTCCCAAGACATGCCCAGCACGTCGGCCGCCGCACGGGCCGTGTCGGCGAAGGAGTGCGTGCCGAGGTTGCCGGTACCCTGATGGATGTACAGATCGCCGTCCGGGCGAATCACCAGGAGACCATCGTAGCCGAACGACCCGCCCACGAACGGGCTGACCCCCACGCCGATCCCCGTCAGCTTCGTCCCCTCACGTCGGCCGCTCAGTCGCGTCTTCTCCGACCAGCCGAACCTGTTCGCGCCGATGTCGATGGCCTCCCGGACGTAGGCGGTCGTGAGTCCGCTTTGGCCCGGTCCGAAGGTGGAATCGTGGTCCGGCGCGTTGACCCGCCGCATCTCG
This sequence comes from Gemmatimonadota bacterium, assembly GCA_039586095.1. Classification (GTDB taxonomy): domain Bacteria; phylum Gemmatimonadota; class Gemmatimonadetes; order Palauibacterales; family Palauibacteraceae; genus JBDHBD01. Next base: position 562 of record JBDHLB010000137.1, on the reverse strand, counting down.
ACCCGGTCGATCCCCAGCTCTCGGGCCGCCTTGTCCATCAGCGGCTCCAGCATGGGCGCGATCTGAGCTCCGCCGGGCTGCCGTTGGGCGGAGCGCGGAGGAGTGTTCGTGTAGATCGAGATGCCCCGGAAACGCATGGCGTGCGGCTGATACATCAGCGCAGCGATGGCGCTCGCCGTCTGATGGTCGCCCGAGGCCCCGTACGGACCGTGGTCCTGTACCATGAAGAGATCGATCGCCGTGACCTTCCCGTCGTCCCGCCAGCCCATCCGGACGCGCGCCTGCTGAGCCGGCCGAGCGCGCCCGAAGTAGTTCTCCTCGTAGCGCGTGACCCTCAGCATGACCGGGCGCCCCAGCTGACGCGACAGGAGTGCCGGCACCGCCATGATGGGACTCCCTGCGATCTTGGAGCCGAACCCGCCGCCGCAGTACTGTCCGACGAACACCACGTCGTCGAGCTTCAAATCCAGCATGCTCGCCAAAGCCGAGTGCGTCCTGGCCGTGCTCTGTGTGGAGCCGAACAGGTGGAGCTTGCCGTTTTGCCAGTACGCCATGCAGCTGC
>JBDHLB010000006.1:2397-50255 GCA_039586095.1 Gemmatimonadota bacterium | reverse complement strand
CCCTCACCGCGGTCGGTCTGTTCTACCTGCACAAGCACGTGCTTGCGCCGATCGCGCGCTGGATACAGCACACGAACCTGCCGGCGTTGCTCAGGGCCTACGAGCGCACGTTGCGCTGGGCGATCCGCCACCGAGGTCGCGTGATGGCCGGAGTGGCGGCCCTGCTGCTGTTCTCTCTGGCGGCTTTCGGCACGCTGAACGCTGGCATCGAGTTCTTCCCGGAGGACGTGCCACCCGAGACGGTGTGGGTCCAAATCGAAGCGCCGACGGGCACGCGCGTCGACGTCACGGACCGAATCGTGCGCCAGACCGAGGAGGTACTCGCGTCGATTCAGGGCCGGGAGGACTTCGAGTCGGTCGTCGCCACTACGGGCTCGGCCGCTGGCTTGTTCGGTGAGGGCGAGTCGGGCACGCACCTGGCGACGGTAGCCGTGGCTTTCGTGGACTATCAGGATCGGGCGTCCGATGGCATCGAGACCGTGGAGCGGATGCGGTCATCGGTCGGACGCGACGTGGCCGGCGCCACCTTCACGGTCGACCAGCCCTCGATGGGACCGCCCACCGGACTGCCGATCAACATCGAGATCTCGGGTGATGATGCCGAGACGCTCCAGCGGCTGTCAGACGAGCTCATCGATGTGATCTCCAACTCCCCGGTTGCCGCCAAGCTGGACGGTCTCGAGAGCGACCTGTCCGACGCGCGTCCGGAACTGCGGGTGGAGGTCGACCGCGAGAAGGCAGCGCTGTTCAGTCTCAGCACGATGGATGTCGGATTCACCGTGCGGAGCGCCATCAACGGGACCGAGGCGTCGGAATTCCGGGACGGGGAAGACGAGTACGACATCGTCGTTCGTCTGGCGGAGCGGTATCGGAACGATCTGAGCGCGCTGGCGGATCTCACCATCACCAACGAGTTCGAGGACCAGGTGCCGCTGTCTTCGGTGGCGACGTGGCGCGTCGACGAAGGGTTCAGCGGTATCAACCGCAAGGATCTCAAGCGGATGGCCACGGTCTCTTCTGACGTCCGCGCGAGTTACAACGGCAACGCCGTGCTGGCCGAAGTGAAGGAGGTGCTCGCCGATTTTTCGGAGTCTCTTCCCGCCGGCTACCGCATGGAGTACACGGGCGAACAGGAGGAACAGCTGGAGGCGCAGGACTTCCTGCTCGGCGCGTTCGTGATGGCCGTCTTCCTGATCGGCTTCATCCTCGTCTCCCAGTTCGACTCCGTGCTCCGGCCCGTGCTGATCCTGAGCACCGTGATGTTGTCGACGATCGGGGTCCTGCTCGGCCTGCTGCTGTTCCGGATGCCGTTCGGCGTGATCATGAGCGGGGTCGGCGTGATCAGCCTGGCCGGCGTGGTCGTGAACAACGCGATCGTGCTCGTCGACTACATCCACGTGCTGCGGGAACGCGATGGCATGGAGTATCGCGAGTCGCTCGTGCGTGGCGGCCTCACCCGTTACCGGCCCGTCACTCTCACCGCGATCACGACGATCATGGGCCTGGTGCCGCTGGCGATCGGGCTCAATCTCGACTTCAACGGCTTCTACACGCGGCTGGAGCCCGATTTCTACTGGGGCGGGATGCAGGCGGCCTGGTGGGGCCCGATGGCGATTGCCGTGATCTCGGGTCTCGCCTTCGCGACCTTCCTCACATTGGTGCTACTGCCGGTCATGCACTCGCAGCTCGACGATCTGGAGGCGTTCCTGCTGCGGCACTTCAGCCGCCAGCCGAAGGAAGCCGAAACGGGCGTGGATGCAGGCGTCGGGGTGCCCAGTGAGGCCGGCGACGAGAGCGGGAGCCGGCCGGACAGGTCCGGTCGGGGCAAGCCGGAGGGCGACGATCCGCGCGGGGGAGAACCGGCACCCGAGCTCGTGCCGGTCTGAGCCGCCCGACGTGTGACACGTCACCGCTTCACATGGCCTCGGAGCGGTCCAAGACGGCCTACAGCACCTTTTTCAGCACCTCGGGATCGACGTTCGCTCCGCACAGCACGATCACCACGTCGCGCTCACACCACCGATCGGTCTCGGCTGACGCCTTCAGGAAGCCGGCCACTGCCACCCCGGCCGCCCCCTCGATCAACATGTGATGCTGCCGCAGCACCGTTCGCATCGCGGCCGCGATCTCTTCCTCCGATACGAGGAAGGACTCGTCGACGATTTGCCGGCACAGCTCGAAAGTGATCGAGTCCGCCTCGACGCCGCCCGCTGTCCCGTCCGACAGGGTGGGCTCGGACGGGAGATCCAGAATCTCTCCGGCCTCGAGGGACGCGTGCATCACGCAGGAGTGGGCGGGTGAGAACGCGAGCACCTCGGTGTTCGGCCGCAGCGACTTGAGATAGCCGCCGATCCCGGAGATGAGTCCTCCGCCTCCCATCGATGTGCACACGGCATCGACGTGCGGAAGCTGGCGCTCCAGCTCCACTCCGATCGTGCCCTGACCCGCAACCACGCGTTCGTCGTTGTACGGGGACAGATACGTCATGCCGTGCTCCGTCGCGTGCAGACGAGCCGCCTGCTCCGCGAACAGGCAGTCCTCCCCCACAACGCGGACCTCCGCACCCAACGTACGGACCGCTTCCAGCTTCGAAGGGGCCGAGCCCTCCGGTACGAAGATGAGCGCTTCGCAAGCGGCAGAGGCCGCCGCACACGCGACGGCGGCTCCGTGATTTCCCGAGGAAGCGGCGACGACGCCACGCGCCCGGGTCGGCTCGTCGAGCGACAGCAACGCATTCAGCGCCCCCCGCAGTTTGAAGGAGCCGGTGCGCTGGTAGTTCTCGAGCTTGAGGTGAACCCGGGCGCCCGTGCGCTCGCTCAGCGCGGGCGATGGCTCGACCGGCGTCTCTCGCACCCCGTCGCGGATTCGCTCGGCCGCGTCCCAACACATCCCCAAGAAGTCCATGGACCACAACGTATCGTTCGCCTGCCCCGCCTGCTGGCACGCTTGGCCCTGCGTCCGTGCTCACGGTGTCGATTCCGCGTCGGCTCGCGGCCTGCCTGGTGCCGCCCGGCGTTGTGGAAACCGCGTGGAAAAGGGATAAAACGCCCCGGTTCACTGTCGGCGTGCGGAGATTCGGGGTCCCGGAGCCGCCTGAGTGTCCCGGCGTGCCGCTTCTGCTGTGTCATTCTACCCCGGCCAGCGACTCCACAAGCAGGAAGGGAGGCCAGAAAACGGCTTGTAAGCCGTTGTCGCCTAGCGGCTAAGAGCCAATTCGCCGCTCGTTCCGCCTGAGCCCGCGCCGCGGTCCCGATCGTGCCCTATGTTTACGGTTCGGGGCGAGTCCGAACTCGGGCAAACCGGGCAAGGAGAACGGGATGGTCGAAATCCGCATTCATGGGAGAGGCGGTCAGGGAGGCGTGACCCTGGCCAAGATCATCGCCACCTCCCGCTTTCTGCTGGGCCAGTCGGTGCAGGCGTTCGGACTGTACGCCGCGGAGCGCTCGGGCGCGCCGATCCAGGCCTTCTGTCGTTACGACGACGACCCGATCGCCAACCGGAACCTGATCTACTCGCCCGACCACATCATCGTCCTCGACCCCACGCTCGTCGGACCGGCCATCACAGGCGGGCTGAAGCCCGGCGGTTGGATCCTGATTAATACCACGAAGGCTCCGCAGGAGATGGCGGAGCAGTTTCCCGATAACCCCATCGCCACCGTCGACGCCACCGCCATCGCCCGCGCGAACAAACTGGGCACGCGCAGCGTGCCGATCGTCAACACGGCGCTCGCCGGTGCGAGCGCGCGCATGCTGGGCTTCGAGCTGTCCGAAATCCACGACGCCCTGGAGCACCTGGGATTCGTGGGACCGAACATCGTGGCGGCAAGCCAGGCGCACGAGGCGCTACGGTTGCCGGAAGCTGTCGAGGACGAGGCTGCCGAAGTGCCGGTGGTGGAGGGTGTCTTGGCAGAGGAGACGGCAGAGGCGGCCGGGGCCGTGGAGACGCCCGCTCCGTACACGGTCGTGCCACGTGGACCGAGCTTTCTCGAGGGCGCCGGAGGCGACCTGCCGGGGATCGAAACGGGACAGTGGGCGACCGAGCAGCCGCACCGCCAGCAGTACGTCCCTCCGTGCAATCACGTGTGCCCGGCCGGAAACGACGTGCAGGGATTCCTGCACGCCCTGGCGCACGACGATCCCGATCGAGCACTCGAGATCCTGCTCGAGAGCAGCCCCTTTCCCGCCGTGTGCGGCCGGGTGTGTCCCGCACCGTGCATGGCCTCGTGCAACCGCATCGATCTGGACGGCGCGGTCAACGTACGGCAGCTGGAGCGTTACGCCGGCGACAACGGAAACGCCTCGCTGACGCCCATGGAACCTCGCGATGAGCGCGTGGGGGTGGTCGGTTCCGGACCGGCGGGCCTGACCGCCGCCTATCATCTGGCCCGATACGGCTACCGGGTCACCGTGTACGAATCGACGGCCGATCTGGGAGGACTCCTCCGGTCGGGCATTCCGCGCTTTCGCCTGCCTGAGGACGTGCTGGACGAGGAGATCGGCCGAATCCTGTCGCTCGGAGTGGAGGTCGAGACCGAGCATCCGATCGATCGGCGCGAGCTCATGGACATGGCCGGCCGGCACGACGCTGTACTGGTCGCGACCGGTCTGCAGGAGCTGCGCGGTCTCCGATTGGGGATCGGCGACACCCCAGCGGTTGATCAGGGGATCGACTTCCTCGATCTGGCTCGACGCGGGCAGGTTCGGGTGGACGGCGAGGATGTGGTCGTGGTGGGGGGCGGGAACACGGCCATGGACGCCGCCCGCTCGTCGCTTCGTCTCGGCGCGAACAGCGTGCGCGTCGTGTATCGCCGCACACGGGACGAGATGCCGGCCATCGCGGAGGAGATCGACGAGGCGCTCGAGGAGGGGGTGCAACTGGATTATCTCACCCAGCCGATCACGCTCCAGCCGAACGGATCGACGGCCCAAGAGTCGTCGGATCCAGGCGACGGCGGTTACCGCCTCACGGGCCGGCGTATGGAGCTCGGCGAGCCGGTCGAGGCGGGCCGCCGCAGGCCCGTGGAAATACCGGGCTCCGATTTCGAGCTTACGTGCAGCCGCCTGATCCTGGCCCTCGGGCAGTCCCCCGACCTCAGCGTCTTTCCGGAGGGGACCGAGGTGAGGGAAGGGGATGAGCTGCTCGGGCTGCTGGAGACACCCGTGTTCGCAATCGGTGACCTGGCGACCAATGACGGCACGGTGGCGGGCGCGATCGGAAGTGGCCGACGCTCCGCGCTCCACATACACGGTGCGCTGAGCGGAGAGCGAACGGAGACCACCGAGCACGCGACCGCCCGGCGCGACGTGGACGTATGGCACGACGAGGTGATCCGTTCCGATGCCATGCGGCTCCACCTGTTCGAGCGCCAGGCGGGTCAGGAGGGCACAAGCCTGCCCATGGCGACGCGTCAGTCCACGTTCGACGAGATCCACATGGGGCTGACCGATCCGAGCGAGGCGAAGCGGTGCCTGTCCTGCGGCGTGTGCAACGAGTGCGATCTGTGTGTCACCTACTGTCCCGAGGGGGTACTCAAACGAGTCGGACACCGGCTGGAGTTCGACTATGCGTACTGCAAGGGGTGCGGGATCTGTGTCACGGAATGCCCCCGCAACGTGATCTTCATGAGTCATCTCTGAGGCCACAATGCCCGTAGAAGTCGTCACCGGAAATCACGCCGCGGGCCACGCCTTGAGCGTCGCCGCGGAAGCGAATCGCGATGCGCGGGGAGCCGCGTGCGGGATCTATCCGATCACGCCGCAGACGGAGATCGTCGAGTACGTGGCGAAGTATCCGTTCACGAAGTGTCGCGTCGTACCGGTCGAGAGCGAGCACAGCGCGATGGGCGTTTCGATCGGAGCCTCGCTGGCCGGCGCGCGGGCGTTCACCGCCAGTTCGTCCAACGGTCTCGCCTACATGGTCGAGAACATCATGGTAGCCGGCTTCTACCGGCTCCCGATCGTGATGGCGGCGGTGAACCGCACCCTCGGGCCGCCCTGGAACATCTGGGCCGATCACGGTGACACGCTGATGCTGCGGGATTTTCCGTGGATCCAGTTCTACTGCGAGAGCAATCAGGAGATCATGGACACGACGCTGCTGGCGTTCCGGATCGCGGAGGATCACCGGATCCTGCTGCCGGCGCTCGTGGCGCTCGATGCTTTCATCCTCTCGCACACGCAGGGCGAGACGGACCTGGCCGATCAGGGCCAGGCCGACCGCTATCTCCCTCACCTGGATCTGCCGCACCGGATGCGGCACGACGACCCCAAGACGCTTGGCGGGCTCATGTGGCCGGACGTGGCCGCATCGCTGCGCCTAGAGATCGACGAGGCGATGTTACGGGTTCCGGCCGTCTTCGAGGAGGCGCGTGCGGAGTTCGTCGAAGTGTTCGGCCGCGATCCGGGAGGCGCGCTGCAGACCCTAGGCACGGAGGACGCCGAGACGATCCTGGTTGCGATCGGCTCCATCGCCACGACGACTCATGAGGTCGTCCAGGCCCGTCGCGCCGCGGGCGAAAAGGTGGGGCTCATCAAGCTGAAGATGTTCCGGCCCTTCCCCGAGGAGGCCTTCCGCGACGCGTGCCGAACGGCCAGCCGGGTGGGGGTGCTGGACCGGAACTACGCCGCGGGCATGGGCGGCGTGTTCTGGCAGGACATCCGGGCCGCCTTCCAGTCGACCCGAAACGACTTGCTGATCCAGGACTACCTGACTGGTCTGTGCGGAGGCGATGTGACACCCGCCATGATCGACGAAGTGCTGTCGGACCTAATGGCGCGCGAGCGTGCCGAGCGGCCTGTTTGGATGGGGATCGCGGCCTGAAACGGCCAAACCAGGGCGCTGGACCGCCGGAGCTGACCGACGCAGGCGCCTGAGGTGAAGCAGAGGAGTGCGAGGCATGACGACCGAGACCGCGACGCGGACACCGCCGAGCCCAGGCGCCCTGGGCGAAGTCCCGTCCATCCCATGTACCGAGGAGTGCCTGCTCCGCCCGGGCAACACGAACTGCGGCGGCTGCGGGATGAGTGTGGGGCTCACGATGCTGGGCCGAGCGCTGGAAGAGGCGGGCGAGGCCTGCACGCTGGCCATTCCCGCCTGCTGCGGGGCGGTGACGGCTGGCGCGTTTCCCACGACCAGCTACGGCGCGCCCGTGGTGAACACGACGTTCGCGTCGGCCGCAGCGGTGGCATCGGGGCTGGCCTGTGTCCGCGACCTGAACGAAGAGCGCGGCCAGGTGATCTGTTGGGCGGGGGATGGCGGGACCTACGACATCGGCATCGCCACGCTTTCAGCCGCCGCCGAGCGGAACGACAACATCCTCTACATCTGCTACGACAACGAGATCTACGGGAACACGGGAGGTCAACGCTCTTCTGCAACTCCACCCGGCGCGCGCACCAGCACGACTCCGAGCGGTAAGACCGAGGACAAGAAGGACATGATGTCCATCATGGTGGCGCACGGCATCCCCTACACGGCCACCCTGTCTATCGCCCATCCGGTGGACTTCCGCCGCAAGCTGGAGACTGCATTCACCATCACGGGCACTCGCTTCCTGTTGATGCACTCTCCGTGTCCCACCGGCTGGAAGTCGGAGCCGTCCGACTCGGTGGAGCTCGTGCGGATTGCGGTGTCGAGCGGCCTGTTTCCGCTCTACGAGGTGTGGAACGGCAAGACGTATCGGCTCAACACGCTGCCCGACTGGACGGACCCGGCGGAGTACTTCAAGCGCCAGCGGCGCTTCAAGGACTACGAGATCGATCTGGATGCGACCACGCGCGTGTGCCGTGAGCGGTTCGAGCGCCTTGCGGTGCTGGCGGAGCGCTTCCCGCACGACGGTTGATGCACGGGTGCCGGTGGCCGCGAACAACCGGGCGTGGATTGCAGCAGGAAGGTTGACGCACGAGGGATAGGTGAGTCATGGAGGGCGCCGACCACGGTCTACACCGCACGGCTCTTCCTCCGCTCGCTGCAGCTCTCACGGCGCTGGCTGTGGGGTGTGTGGGTGCCGGAGAAACGGCACCGACCGCCTGTGACGGGCTGGAGGACCGGCGCTTCGGCATCACCTGTCAGGAATATGCACCGTGTGCCGGCGAGATTGTGGCGACGCTCGACACGCTGCAGCTTTTCCTGCAGCGCTGGGTGCTCCACGGAGACTCCCTGGCCCGACCGGAGGCCGAGCGGCTCCACGGACACCTGCGCCTGCTGTTCGACAGAATCGGATTTCGAGCCGAGACGTTCCGAGAGCTGCGTGATCCCGGTCAGAGCACGGAGCGCTGGCCCGACGCGACAACGCGACGCTTCAACCACGAGATTTCGGACGCAGCGGGCGAGTACGCCTCCGCAATTCGCTCTGCGAATCCGGGAAACCTCGAGGAGGGCTCGAGACGCCATGAAAGGGCACGCCGCGAGTTCAGTCGCTTCCCGTAGGGGCCGTTCTCCAAGACGCCGGTCTGCCGGCCGCGCCGTACCGGTTGCACCGCTGTCAGTGGCCGTTCTCGGTGTTCTGACGAGTTTCCTCCCTGGGTGCGAACCTCCCACGCCGACAGCCTGTGACGGACTGGAGGACCGGCGCTTCGGCATCACCCGCGAGGAGTACGCGCCGTGCGCTCGCGAGATGATGGTCACCCTGGATACGCTGCAGCGGCAGCTGCAGCGTGCCGTTCTGCGCCGCGATTCGCTCGCACAAGTGGAGGCTAGAACGACGTATCGCCATCTGCGCCACCTGCAGGACCGGGCGGGCTTCGGCGCCGACAGCTGGAGAGAGTTGAGGGCCCAGAGCCCGGGTCCGAGAAAGGAGCGGTGGCCCGATGCCTGGATGCGGGAGTTCAACCTGCACGTCGGGAACGCTTCCGCCCAATACTCGTCGGCGGTGCGCCGTCCCAACCAGCCCAACCTCCAGGAGGGATCTCGTCACCACCAGAATGCGAGGCGGGCGTATGCACGGATCCGTTAGACTCACTACGCGGCGGCTCGCGCAAGCTGTCGCCGTGGCCGGCGTCGTCCTGTGCGGGACGCTGACCGCGTGCGGCTCGCCACCTGAGCCTCCGGCGCCTTTCGCCCGTGGCGAACGCATCCCGCTGGGCATGCTCAGCCTGGAGGTTCGACGGTCGCAGGAGATGCAGAGCATGCCTCGCCCGTACGCCGGCGAGGCGCAGGCGGGCGAGAAGCTGGTGGCCGTGTTCGTCTACTGGCGGGGGCTGGACGACTTTGACGAATTCTCACGCGAAACTTTCGTGGACTCGTTTCTGTGCCGTCGTTTGCGGATCGTCGATTCCGCGGGATACGAATACGGCTGCATGCTGACGATGCCTGTCGATCGGTTCGTCGGTCGCCCGAGCCCGAAACTGGCTCGCGAGTGGGTAGTCGTCTTTCGCGTCTGGGTGGACAGCGAGGGGCTTGCGTTGCACGTCGAGCACCCCGATCCGCCGGAAGGCAGTTTCCGGGTGGCCAGGGTGCCGCTAAGCTACGCTGCTGGGGGCGGCCCCCGCGGAACGGCCAGCTTGGTGCCTGCGGATCACCGCCATGCACGGACGACCCCGGTGCGCGAATGAGCTTGAGGATCAGACACATCCGGCGCCCCATTTCGTACCTCCCACTCCTCCCGTTCCTCATGGTCGCGGCAGGGTGCACGGAGGAGTACGAGCTCGGGCAGCCCATCGAGATGGGACCGTGGACGTTCGAGGTCAGCGGAGCCTCTCAGGGCACCACCAGCGGCGGGAGTCGAGCGAAGACCATCCGTGTCGACCTGGTGCTCCACAACTACGAGGAGCGGCATCGCCAGACCTTCGACCAGTTCCTCGAGAACTGCAGCGAGGGCATGATGACAATCTGCAACCCGCGCATCGGAGTCGAGGACGACGAAGGAAACCAGTTCCAGGCGGTGGACGTACGTCCCGTATCGGGAGGTAGCATGCGATCGCGGCGCTGGATCGTCGAGTGTCCGCTCTACTACGGCTCGCGTGAGAACCCGATGTCGATGGACTGGGACGAGTCGGCGGCCCGCCACCTCGACAAGCGACCCGCCGACTTTCGCGTGATCATCCGGAACCCCGATCCGCAGCGTGGGCAGCCGCGCCGCGTTTCGATTCAACTCAGATAACGCTCGCAAGCCAACGGAATGACCGCAGAAAACGAAGCGGACAGGCGCCTGGCCCAGCTGTCGCTGGTTGCCGGCGTAACGGCGCTGGCGGTTGCCGCCCTGTTCGCGTACCTGAATGGCGGTCTAGGCACGGTGACGCCTCCAGAGGTTACGGGCAGCGGCAAGCTGCTCGGCTTCATCCTCTCGGCGCTCGTGTTCCAGTTCGGAACGCCGTTTCTTTGTGCCGCGGCGCTCATCTTCGGATTCCGGACTCGAGACCGGTGGCCGGGTCGGCTCGGGATGGTGGCCGGTCTGCTGGCGATTCTGCCTTACCTGGCCTTCCTGCGGGCGTGTTACGCGATTGTATCGGCCTGAGCCGGAAGCACCCGGCGAGAACGGTCGTTCACCCGCCCCACCCATCCCCTCATCCGCGTCCCCGGCCCGCGCCTTCGTGCTCGGTTTGACGGGCGGAGCGCTGGTTGTCGGAGCGGGGATACTTCTTGGCGCGCTTGTCGGCGGTTCCGGGACGGCGGCCGGGGTGTGGGTCCTGTGGCTGACGGCCCCGACGAGCGCCGGGGTGGCGGCCGGAACAACGGCCCGGCTAGGTGGTTCCTCGGCCGGCTGGGCCGTCGGACTGGCCCTCGTCGCGCTCCTGGGTGGGGTGTTCCTCAGCGGCTTGGCGGACTACGGCACCCTCGTGACCGCCGTGACGTCGGCGGGCGGCGACCCGGTCAGCCTCCTGTGGCGCCGGTTCCTGGGCATCGCGGTGGTATCGGTGTTCTTCGCCGCCACCCTCGGTTTGCTGTTCGCGAAGCCCCGGGCCAGCTGAACGGCGCTTCTGCCCACCTGCCCAGCACTCCCGGTCACCTGAGAGGCCGACCGTGACGTTGAAACGTCCCTCGGCTGAGCGATAAATTGCTTCCCCTGACAAACGATGCGAAGAGAGGATCGATATGACGGTGCCAACCGGAGAATGGACGGTCGAGCGGCTGAACGAAGCGCTGCACGCCGGCGAGAACATCTTCATCCTCGACGTCCGCAACCGCGACGAGGCCGAGGCCGCACCGATCGAGGGGACGAAGCCGCTTCGCTCGATCAACGTCCCCTACTTCGAGATGCTGGAGTCGAGCGAGAGCTTCGACTTCGTCGAATCGGTGAAGGAGGCCCACGATCGAGGCTTGATGGAGGGGATGCCCAAGGACGAGCCGATCCTCGCGGTGTGCGCGAAAGGCGACACGTCCGACTTCGTGGTGGACGCGCTGCGTCCCCTCGGCTACGACATCCGTCATCTGGGCGGCGGGACGCTCGCGTGGGGGAATCATTACGAGCTCCGCACGGTGACCGCGGACGAGAAGCTCGCCGTCTACCAGATCCAGCGTCTGGCCCGCGGGTGCCTTAGCCATGTCGCCGTGAGCGATGGCCACGGCGTCGTCATCGACCCGCTGCGTCACATCGATCAGTACACGGAGCTGGCGGAGGCCGAGGGCTTCGAGATCACTGCCGTGCTCGACACGCACGGCCACGCGGACCACATCAGCGGCGGTCGGTCGCTGGCTGACCGGCTCGATGTCCCCTACTTCCTGCACCCGTACGATGGCATCCATCCGCTGGACGTGCTTCCGGCGGAGATGGAGTACGAGTTCTTGAAGGAAGGGTGGGAGCTCGCCTTCGGAACAGCGACGGTCCGGGCCCTCCACGTGCCGGGGCACACCCTCGGCAATATCGTCTTTCATCTCGACGACCGCTTCCTGTTCACGGGCGACTCCATCTTCATCCGCTCCATCGCTCGACCGGACCTGGGCGGGAAGGGCGAGACGTGGGCGCCGATCCATTATCGGTCGCTTTCCCGGTTGCTCGAGCTTCCAGACGAGACGTTGATCATGCCGGGTCACTTCAGCGGCCGCGCCGAAGCGAACGACGCAGGCCAGTTCGCGGCTCCGTTGGGCGAGCTCAGGGAAACCAACGACGGCCTGCAGATGGTTCAGAAGGGTGAGAAGCCGTTCGTCGACTACATTCTCGGAAGCCTTCCCAAGTTCCCCGAGGAGTACATCGACATCAAGCGGGTGAACGCGGGCCTGCTCGAGCCCGATGAAGACGAGGCCTCGGAGCTCGAGCTCGGAAAAAACATCTGCGCCCTCTCTCAAGCGTACGAGCTGGTAGGCGCGGAGGCCGAGGCGAGCGCCTAGCGCGTCAGCCAGAAGCGAGCGCACAGGGCGCCAGCAGAATCGACGGGCGGCCGTGGACGTCGCCCACACGACGGAGACAAGGAGAACACGATGGAGATGACGTTCGACAAGGAGCTGGACGCGCGCGGGATGAACTGCCCGATGCCCGTCGTGATGGCGCGCAAGGAGATCATGGCGCTCGAAGCGGGTCAGATTCTCAAGATCACGGCCACGGACCGGGGCTCGATCAAGGATTTTCAAGGGTGGGCCAAGGTAGCCAAGGATATGGAGTTGCTCGATCAGCAGACGGTCGACGAGAACGGCACCCACCTCTACATTCACTACGTCAAGAAGGGTGCATAACCTGCGGGAGGTGAGTGGCATGCCAGTCGACAACATCGCTACCACGCCGGGCCCCGCCGAGACCACAGGCCTGGGTGAGCGCTTGGACGCGCTCGAGAGCCGGATCGCCGAGCTCGAGGAGGCGCAACCCGAGGACAAGGTCTCGATGGTCGTCTTCTCGGGGGACCTCGACCGCGTGCTCGCCAGCTTCGTGATCGCCACGGGGGCGGCCGCGATGGGCCAGAAGGTGGACATGTTCTTCACGTTCTGGGGCCTGACGGCGCTCAAGAAGGACACGCAGCTCTCCGACAAGCGATTGTTCCAGAAGATGATGGGGGTCATGGCTCCCGGAAGCTCGAAGAACCTGCCGGCTTCACGGATGAACTACTTCGGCATCGGCGCCAAGATGCTGCGGGCGATGATGAAGCAGGAGAACGTTCAGTCCCTCGAGGAGATGATGCAGCTCGCGCGCGATCTGGGCGTCACCTTCATCGCCTGTGATATGTCGCAGAACGTGATGGGCATCCGCGACGAGGAGCTGATCGACGACATCGAGCATGGCGGCGTCGGCACGTTCCTGGGTAGCGCCCTCACGGCGAAGTCGTCGCTCTTCATCTAGACACAACCGGGCGTTCCACCGCGTGTGGAGCGCCCGCTCCCGGGCCGGGACGGACCACAGCCGTCTTGGCGCAAGAGGCCGTATCACGAGAACTGCCGCTGTATCGGCGGGAGCATCGTTGATGGCTACACCCGCAGCCGAGGCCGGGGCCTCACCGGTGCGCTGGGCCAAGGTCATAGATCACACCCGGTGCATCGGGTGCCACGCCTGCAGTACCGCCTGTAAATCGGAAAACGACGTTCCGCTCTCCGTCAACCGGACGTACGTCAAGTACGTGGACATCGGCGTCTTCCCGGAGGCGCGGCGCGCCTTCCAGGTCACCCGCTGTAACCAGTGCGAGCTGGCGCCCTGCGCGGTCGCGTGTCCCACGGGAGCCATGTACCGGCGCGCGGATGGGATCGTCGACTTCGACAAGTCCATCTGCATCGGCTGTAAGGCCTGCATCGCCGCCTGTCCGTACGACGCGATCTTCATCAATCCGGAGGACCGCTCGGCGGAGAAGTGCAACTTCTGCGCGCACCGCATCGACATGGGCCTGGAGCCCGCGTGCGTCGTCGTGTGCCCCGTGGAGGCGATCCTGGTGGGCGATCTGGAGGATTCGAGCTCCCGGGTGTCGCACATGGTGCACCGGCAACCCGTGTCGGTCCGGCGCTCTCAGAAGGAGACGCACCCGAAGCTGTTCTACACGGGCGCGCACGAGGCGACGCTGAACCCGATTGCGGCGCTCCGACCGCCGGGCGAGCTGTTCATGTGGAGCGAGCAGACGAAGGGTGCCCACCACGTGGTCTCCGGGCATCCCGGACACGGTGGTCACGACGGCCGGACATCCGCGGGAGAAGGGGGGCCTCCGGGGGCGGGACGCGTGGCCGACGCCGGCCCGGTAAGCCCCGCGAACACCGCCGCGGCGGCCGTGCTTGCGTACGATGTCCCGCACAAGACGCCGTGGGACTGGCGGGTGAGCCTGTACACGCTGACCAAGGGGATCGCCGCGGGCGTATACCTGGTAGCCGTTCTGGCCGTCCTGGCCGGCTGGATCGGCTCCGGAAGCGCCGTATGGCAATGGGGCGTGCCGCTGGTCGGCGCGGCCTTCCTGGCCTTCACGGGTGGTCTGTTGATCTGGGATCTCGAGCACCCCGAGCGCTTCTACATGATTTTCACGAAGCGCCGCTGGGAGAGCTGGCTGGTCCGTGGCGCCTTCATCATCGGGGGATACGGCACCGTGTTGGCCCTCCACTTCCTCGGTGTCCTGTTCGGTCGCGCCGAGCTCGTGTGGTTTCTGATGTTCGCCGGGCTGCCGCTGGCAGCGCTCACGGCGGTCTACACCGCGTACCTGTTCGCACAGGCGAAGGCCCGCGATCTGTGGCAGAACCCGCTCCTGCCACCGCACCTGCTGGTGCAGAGCGTGCTGGCCGGTGCAGGTGCGCTCGTGCCGGCGGCCCTGTGGCTCGACCCGACGGCCGTCGTACCGCTGCTGTGGCTCCTGGCCGGCGCCAGCCTCGTCCATCTCCTGATGGTGGCAGGAGAGACGACCATTACCCATGCGACGGCGCACGCCCACCTTGCGGCGCACGAGATGGCCCGCGGCCGGTATCGGGGCTTTTTCTGGATCGGGATCGTGTTGACGCTGTTCGGTGTGGCGGCCCCGTGGGTCGGTGTCGTGGCCGGTCCGGCCGCGCTTCTCGGCCTGCTCGCCTTCGAGCACGCATACGTGCAGGCCGGGCAGTCCGTGCCGCTCGCATGAGCGCCCGCCCGCCCAACGGCCGCCGAAGTTCACATACGAGATTCGCGATGGCGCGCCGCTCCGGAGAGCGCGCCGGAGAATTGCGATGGATCTGAGCGAAGCCAATCGAAGAGTGAGCGCTGCCCGGGCCGAGACCGAGGCTCGCGGCGAGACCTTCTATCCGGGCCCGAGCCGCGTCCACCTGGCGGCATTCCCGCCCCGGGAACGGTGGGACGACTGGGTCGAGCTCGACTCGAAAGCCTGGCCCGAGCGCGTGGAGCGCCGCTTCATGCTCGTGCCGACGAGCTGCTTCAACTGCGAACCGGGCTGCGGGCTCCTGGCCTACGTGGACCGGGAGACCTTCGAGATTCGCAAGTTCGAGGGGAATCCCGAGCACCCGGGCTCTCGCGGGCGGAACTGCGCGAAGGGCCCGGCGACCCGCAACCAGATCACCGATCCCGATCGGATCCTGTATCCGCTCAAGCGGGCCGGCGAGCGTGGCGAAGGGAAGTGGACCCGCGTGAGCTGGGACGAGGTGTTGGATGACCTGGCCGCACGCATACGAAAGGCGATACAGGAAGGTCGCCATCGCGAGGTGATGTACCACGTGGGCCGTCCCGGCGAGGACGGCTTCACGGAGCGCATCATGGCCGCATGGGGGGTGGACGGCCACAACTCGCACACGAACGTCTGTTCCTCGGGTGCGCGGGCCGGCTATCAGTTCTGGTGCGGGATCGACCGTCCGAGCCCGGACCACAGCCGGGCGAAAGTGATGCTGCTGGTGAGCGCGCACCTCGAGACCGGCCACTACTTCAATCCCCACGCACAGCGTATCTCCGAGGCGAAGCAGGCGGGAGCCAAGCTCATCGTGCTCGATACGCGGCTTTCGAATACCGCCACGCACGCCGATTACTGGCTGCCCACCTTCCCCGGCTCCGAGGCCGCCGTACTGCTGGCGATCGCGAATCATCTGATTCAAAACGACTTGTACAACCGTGAATACGTCCGCCGCTGGTTCAACTGGCGGCAGTACCTGGTCGCGGCTCGTCCGGATGCCCCCGCTACGTTCGAACAGTTCGAAGATGAGCTGAAGCGGCTGTACGCCGACTACACGTTCGAATTTGCCGCCGAGGAGTCGGGCATCGACGCCGAACTGCTGCGCGAGGTGGCGGACGTGGTCGCCACGGCGGGCACCCGACTCGCCACCCACAACTGGCGCAGCGCGGCGGCGGGGAACGAGGGCGGATGGCAGGTCTCGCGCACGCTGTTCTTCCTCAACGCGCTGTTGGGGGCCGTGGCCACGCCGGGCGGCCTCTATCCGAACGCGTGGAACAAGTTCATCCCGCGGCCCATCCGCCTACCGCGCCATCCCGAGACGTGGAACGGGCTGACGTGGCCGGATGAGTACCCGCTCACCATGTACGAGCTCTCCTTCCTCCTCCCGCACCTGGTGCGCGAGGGCCGCGGACGACTCGATGTGTACTTCTCCCGCGTCTACAACCCGGTGTGGACGAACCCGGACGGTTTTTCCTGGCTCGAGATGCTGACCGACGAGAAGCGCGTGGGCCTGCATGTCGCCCTCACGCCGACGTGTAACGAGAGCGCGTACTTCGCCGATTACATCCTTCCCATGGGGCATGGGCCGGAGCGCCACGACATCCATTCCTACGAGACGCACGACGCGCAGTGGATCGGCTTTCGGCAGCCCGTGTTGCGGGCGGCCCGCGAGCGCATGGGAGAAGCGGTCGGAGACACGCGCCACACGAATCCCGGCGAGGTGTGGGAGGAGAACGAGTTCTGGCTCGAGCTGTCGTGGCGCATCGATCCGGACGGCGAGCTCGGCATACGGGAGTTCGTGGAATCGGCCGAACGGCCCGGCGAGCGATTGAGCGTGGATGAGTACTACCGGTTCATCTTCGAGAACTCGGTGCCCGGGCTTCCGGAAGCGGCCGAGCGGGAAGGTCTGGACGCGTTGGCCTACATGCGCCGCTACGGCGCCTTCGAGATCGCCCGGGACATCGGGCCCCTGTACGAGGAAACGGTCGGCCCGGACGAGCTGAAAGATGCGGTCGAGGACGAGCTGGGACGGGTGTGGACCCACGCCCCGAAACCGGCGTCCCTGAACCTGGCGCCGACGGGCAGCCCGGACCCCGATGCGGAAGGCAGACGGCTGGCCGGCGTGCACCAGAACGGCAAAGTCGTCCGCGGTTTTCCCACCCCGAGCGGCCGGCTGGAGTTCTACTCCCCGACCCTCGTGCGCTGGGGATGGCCGGAGTACGCGCTGCCGACCTACATCAAGAGCCACGTGCACCCCGAAGCGCTGGCCGAGGACCAGAAAGTCCTCATCTCCACGTTTCGTTTGCCGGTCCAGATCCACACAAGGAGCGCCAACGCGAAATGGCTGGATGAGATCGCCCACACGAACCCGGTGTGGATCCACCCGCAGGACGCGTCTCCGCTGGGGCTCGAGACCGGCGACCTCGTGCGTGTGGAGACCGAGATCGGCTACTTCATCGTGAAGGCCTGGGTGACGGAAGGGATCCGCCCGGGCGTGGTGGCCTGCAGCCATCACATGGGGCGCTGGAAGCTGGGGGATGAGGGCCAGCGCCAGCTGATGGCGACGGTCAAGCTGGACCGGGAAGGGGCGGGCTGGCGGATGAAGTGGAAGCGCGGCGCCCGCCCCTACGAGTCGGACGATCCCGACACGAAACGTATCTGGTGGACGGATGTGGGCGTGCACCAGAACCTCACCTTCCCGGTGCACCCCGATCCGATCTCGGGGATGCACTGCTGGCACCAGGCGGTGCGCGTACGGCGCGCCGAATCGGGCGATCGCTACGGAGACATCGCGGTCGACACGGAAAAGGCCCATCGCGTGTTTCAGAAGTGGCTCGCCAAGACGCGCTCGGCCCATCAGGTGTCGCCGGATGGGACGCGTCGCCCTCACTGGCTGATCCGGCCCGTGAAGCCGGTGAAGCAGGCCTACCGCCTCGAGCCCGTCGGCGCGGACTGACCGGGATCCACAGCGCACGGGCGCGATAAAGCCGGCCGATGGAGTTGTTCCGCGCGCTCGGGTGCCTTCTCGAGCCCCCGACGCTCGCCTGCCGGCGGCTGGCCGATCTGCTGGATCTGGGTCCCGTTCCGGACGACACGGAGTACACCGAGCTGTTCGAGTTTCAGCTGTATCCGTACGCCTCGGTATACCTCGGGCCCGAGGGGATGCTGGGCGGAGAGGCCCGAGACCGGATCGCCGGCTTCTGGCGCGCGCTGGGCGAGACGCCACCGACCGAGCCCGATCACCTGGCGGTCATGCTGGCCTGCTATGCCAGCCTGTGCGAGCTGGAGAGCGAGGCCGATTCCGCGCCTGCGGCGCAGGCCGGTCGACAAGCTCGGCACGCGTTTCTGTGGGAGCACCTTTTGAGCTTTCTCCCGGCCTTCTTGGCCAAGACTTCCCAGCTCCACGACGGGTTCTACGCCGCGTGGGCCCGCGTCCTGGACGCGGCACTGCGCGAGGAAGCGAGCCGCGTGGGCGGCCCGCAGCGGTTGCCCCTGCACCTCCGGGATGCGCCCGCCTTGCCCGATCCGCGCCAGGACTCGCCGGAAGCCTTCGTGCCTTCTCTACTGAGCCCCGTGCGGAGCGGCCTGATACTCGTGCGATCCGATCTTCGCCGTGCGGCCGGAGAGCTCGGTCTGGGGCTGCGTGCGGGAGAGCGGAAGTACGCCCTCGAGGCACTCCTGGGACGGGATGCGGCAGCCACCCTCGGCTGGCTGGCGGCCGAGGCGCGGAGATGGGTCGGGGCTCATCGAAGCTGGTCAGAGGTCACCGGAGACGTGGCCCGGTTCTGGATCGAGCGCGCCGATCGAACGAACGCGCTGCTCGACAGTCTGAGTCGCGAGGCGAGCACCGCCTGAGGATCGGCGCTGCGAGAGCGGGTCCCGGCAGGGGAAAACCACCCCGGGCGGTGGGTCTGGCTGCGACTTTTTGCCCCGAGCGCAGGACCGACGGCCGCGTCCAGCCGCCAGCCTATCCGCCGCGGCACGTCTTCTAAGTCTCGGTGCGGCGGGGAGAAAGACCGGCCGCGGCGCTTCGTCCCACTCGACGCGAAAGACCCGGACGGTGCGCATGCCCCTTGCCTGTCCTCTGATCGGTTGTTTGCACGAGCCAGTCGTGTATTCGCGCCTGTTCGCCTCGTGCGAGGCAGCCACAACCCCGCGCATGCGACCGGGTCCCGGCTCGCCCCGGCCACCGGATTCCGGTTGCAGGAAGGAGGCACAAGTGCCCGATAGCCTGACCATTACCGACAACCGTACGGGCAAGACCTACGAGCTGCCGATCACGTACGGAACCTATCCGAAGTACGGGGCCACCATTCCAGCCACCGCCCTACGTCAGATCAAGGTGGATGAAGAGGACTTCGGGCTTCTCACGTACGACCCGGGATTCGGCAACACCGCGTCGTGCAAAAGCTCGATCACCTTCGTGGACGGGGAGCGCGGCATCCTGCGCTACCGGGGCTACCCCATCCAGGATCTGGCGCAGAACTACACCTTCCTGGAGGTGGCGTACCTGGTTCTCAAGGGTGAGCTGCCGAGCGAGTCCGAGCTGAAGGAGTGGGTGTGGGAGATCACGCACCACACGATGGTCCATGAGAAGATCAAGAAGTTCATGGACGGCTTCCGCTACGACGCCCACCCGATGGGAATCCTGGTGAGCACCGTTGCAGCCCTATCCACCTTCTACCCCGAGGCGCGCGACATCGCCGATCCCGAAGTCCGGGCTCTCGAGATCAAGCGGCTCGTCGGCAAGATGCCGACGCTGGCCGCGTTCGCGTATCGAAACAGCCTCGGGATGCCGTATGTGCAGCCGGACAACGACCTCAGCTACACCGGCAACTTCCTGGCCATGATGTTCAAGGCGACCGAGCTGAAGTACGAGCCCAACCCCGTGCTCGAGAAGGCGCTCGAGGTGCTGTTCATCCTCCACGCCGACCACGAGCAGAACTGCAGCACGAACACGATGCGCGGCATCGGAAGCTCGCATTCCGATCCGTACTGTGCGGTGGCCGGGGCGGCCGCGGCGCTCTACGGACCGCTGCACGGCGGGGCGAACGAGAAGGTCCTCCGGATGCTGAACGAAATCGGTGACGTGAAGAACATCCCCGATTACGTGAAGCGTGTGAAGGCGGGGGACTTCCGACTGATGGGCTTCGGCCACCGGGTGTACAAGAACTACGACCCGCGTGCGAAGATCCTGCGCGAGATGGCGGAGCAAGTGTTCGCCGTCACTGGCCGCAACCCGCTGCTGGACATCGCGGTCGAGCTGGAGAAGATCGCGCTGGAGGACGAGTACTTCGTGGGCCGGAAGCTGTACCCGAACGTGGACTTCTACTCGGGGATCATCTACCAGGCACTGGGCTTCCCGGTCGCCATGTTCCCGGTCCTGTTCGCGATTCCGCGCACGGTGGGCTGGCTGACTCAGTGGCAGGAGATGCTGGAGGACGGAGAGCAGCGGATCGCCCGTCCGCGCCAGATCTACACCGGCGAAGACGAACGCGCACCCACGAAAGTCGAGGAGGCTGTGGAGATCGAGGCTGGCGTCCACTGACCAGCCGATCGATTTACTTCACCCGACCGCCACGCGCGGTCGAACCGAGAGAAGAGGCGCGGGCTGCCCCGCGCCTCTTTTTGTTGCCTGACGACTCTACGATGGCACGCCGGGCTCGATTCCCGGCAGTGCACGTACGCGTGAGCGGCGGGTACGCCTTTCCCGCGGCCCGCGCCGGCTTCAGAATAGGGGTGCTGTTCGCACTGAACTGGACGAGAGGAGGCACCGTTGGCCGATACCGTTACGATCACCGATAACCGCACCGGTAAGACGTTCGAGCTCCCCATCACGTACGGCACGTATCCGAAGTACGGAGCCACGATCAGCGCCGGCGCGCTGCGCGAGATCAAAGTGGATGAAGAGGACTTCGGGCTCATGACGTACGACCCGGGGTTCGGCAACACCGCGTCGTGCAAGAGCTCGATCACGTTCGTGGACGGCGAGCGCGGCATCCTGCGCTATCGGGGCCACCCGATCCAGGATTTGGCCGAGGACTACACGTTCCTGGAAGTGGCGTACCTGATCCTGAACGGCGAGCTGCCCGGCGAAACCGAGCTGGAGCAATGGGTGTGGGAGATCACGCACCACACGATCATCCACGAGAACGTGAAGGAGCTGATACACGGCTTCCGGTACGATGCCCACCCGATGGGAATGCTGGTCAGCACCGTCGCTGCGCTCTCCACCTTCTATCCCGAGGCGAGGAACGTGGAGGATCCGGAGACGCGCGCACGGCAGATCGTGCGTCTGATCGCCAAGATGCCGACGCTGGCCGCGTTCGCGTATCGAAACAGCATTGGAATGCCGTTCGTCTATCCGGACAACGATCTCAGCTACACCGGCAACTTCCTGGCCATGATGTTCAAAGCGACCGAGCTGAAGTACGAGCCGGATCCCGTGCTCGAGAAGGCACTCGAGGTGCTGTTCATCCTCCATGCCGACCACGAGCAGAATTGCAGCACGAGCGCCATGCGGGGGATCGGAAGCTCGCATTCCGATCCGTATGTGGCCGTGGCCGGTGCTGCCGCCGCGCTCTACGGGCCGTTGCACGGCGGGGCGAACGAACAGGTCCTTCGCATGCTGACCAACATCGGCCACGTCGACAACGTGCCCGACTACGTGGAACGCGTGAAAGCCGGTGACTTCCGACTGATGGGCTTCGGCCACCGGGTGTACAAGAACTACGACCCGCGTGCGAAGATCCTCAGGAAGATGGCCGACGAAGTATTTCAGCTCACAGGCCGCGACCAGCTGCTGGACATCGCGGTCGAGCTGGAGAAGATCGCGCTGGAGGACGACTACTTCGTGAGCCGCCGCCTGTATCCGAACGTCGACTTCTACTCGGGGATCATCTACCGGGCCATGGGCTTCCCGGTCGCGATGTTCCCGGTCCTGTTCGCGATTCCGCGCACGGTGGGCTGGCTGGCACAGTGGCAGGAGATGGTGGAGGACGGAGAGCAGCGGATCGCCCGTCCGCGCCAGATCTACACCGGGGCGGACGAACGCTCGCCGAAGTGAGTGGTTCCCGCGGACGGCTGACCCGCTGCCTGGTGGTGGCTTCGCTCGCCGCAGCGCCGCCAGCCAGCGCGATGCCGGGTCCGTCCATCGATGCGGGGTTCAACGTCGGCCCGGTGGCGGCGCACCCCGACGCTGAGTACGTCCTTCCCGGGCCGGACACGCTCACGAGCGGGGCCGACGTGGTTCGCGCCATGTATGAGCGGTACGCCGGCCGCTGGTATCGCAACCTGGCGCTCGTACAGACCGTCCGGTACCACTCGTCCCGAGAGTCGCTCGAAGGCAAATACGCACGGTCAGCGGTTGACTCCGTGCGGGTGTGGTACGAGTCGATTCAGCTGCCCGGCACGGTGCGGAGCGACATTGCCCCGCTGGACGGTGGTAACAGCCAGCTCTACCTGGGCGGGGCATGGCACCTCTTCTCTGGCGACAGCCTGGTGAGCGCGCGGCCTGGAGTCCATCCCGTGCTCCTCCTGGGTTTCGACGTCTACATGCAGCCGGTCGAAGAGACCCTCGCGGCGATCGAGCGATTCGAGATCGATCCGTCCCGTGTGCGGGAGGCGGAATGGCAGGGTAAGCCCGCCTATGTCGTGGGAGCGGCCGACCCGGCCGATGATGCCCGTCAGTTCTGGGTGGACAAGGAGCGGCTGCTACTGCGTCGTCTCCTGTGGACGACCGGCGGCGGCGCGCGGCGCGAGGTCCGCTTCGACGCGTACGAACCGCTCGGCGGAGGGTGGATCGCGACCGAGCTCGCCTTTCTGCGAGATGGCCGGACCGAGATCGATGAGCGCTACGACTACTGGACGATCGACGTGGAGTTCGACCCGCAGATCTTCTCGACGGATGGCCGCGCGCGACCGGCGTGGATCCGCAATTAGGGGACGTCAGGAGGGGCCGCCGCGCCGAAAGAACGAAGCCGACTGGCAGACAGGAGCGTCTTATGTCGATCGCAGAGTCCCTTCTTCCAGAGTTCGACCACGAGCTGGAGGCGACCCGCCGCGTGCTGGAACGGGTGCCCGAGGATCAGTTTGACTGGCAGCCGCACGAGAAGTCCATGACGCTGGGTGTTCTGGCATCCCACGTGGCCGACATCCCCAGCTGGGCCGAAGCGAGCTTGCGTCACGACGAGTACGACATCGCGCCGCCCGGTGGGGAGCCGTACGAGATGCCGATCGCAGGTTCCGCAGACGAGCTCATGAAGATGTTCGAAGAGACCGGGAAGAAGGCGCGCGATATCATCGCGTCGACGAGCGACGAGACCTTCATGAGCACGTGGACGCTCAAGTCGGGTGGTGAGACGGTGGCAGAGATGCCGAAGATCGGCGTGGTTCGGTTCTTCATCATGAACCACGTGATTCACCACCGCGGACAATTGACAGTGTATCTGCGATTGCTGGACATCCCCCTCCCGCAGACGTACGGCAATTCGGCCGACGAGCCGGACATGTAGCTACAAGTGTGCCCCTGGTTGGCGCCTCCCGGGCAGGTCGTCGAGGGGCGGAGCCGGTGCGCGCCAAATCGCTAGCCCGGCGGTGTTGAATCTCCGGGCGTTAACCCACCGACACAGCGGGGGTACTCGTAGTGCCACGGTCGCCGCGCCGAGTCGGCGAGTACGCGCTCGATCGCTCCGAACACGTCCGACGTCCAGTTCTTCTGGCCAGGATCGAGGGCGAAGTTGGGGCGGCTCACCACCTGAACGGCCCACACCCCCGGCGCAACGCTGTCGATGAAGACGGCGATCCGCTCTCCCGCGTTCGCGTCGACAGCCATGTCCTCCACGGCTCGGGGTTCGGGCTCGGGCCCGCTGCGGGCAACGAGGTATCGCTGTCTGGGCTCTGCTTCCTCCAGCTCGAGCCCGTTGAGGTTGAAGGAACGACCGATCGCGGCCCACACGACGTCGAACGACGTCCGGTAGCATCGCACCTCCGCCTCGTCCCGAGCCCGCATGAGACGCTCGGTGGTGAGGCAGCCGGACACGATGCCGGCGAAGACCAGGCAGCCGATCACCCGGATTCTTCGCTCGATACGCTGTCCCGGGGTCACCACGCTGGCTCCTCCTCTCAGACTCAACCTATAATCGATCAGGGTCCCAGACATGGCCCGGGTGACCTCGACACGTGTCCGAACGCCTGGGTGAACGCCGCATGACCGGAGAGCCGGTACCAATGGACAAGCCCGCCATCAATCCCGACAAATTTCGGATCGCGTTCCTGCTGATCCTGGTCGTGACGATCTCCGCGATCTTCTTCGCCATGATCCGCTCGTTCATAACCGCTCTCCTGCTGGCTGCGATCTGCAGCGGGCTCATGTTTCCGCTCTACCGGCGCTTCCTGAGCGGACTGGGAGGGAGACGGGCGCTCGCCTCGGTCGCCACGCTGGTGATCTTCGTGGTCGTGCTCATCGTGCCGCTGAGCGCCTTTCTGGGGATCGTCACCGCTCAGGCCCTCGAAGTGAGCGGGGCCGTCGGCCCGTGGATCGAAGAGCGCGTAAGCCAGCCTGACCAGATCGACCGCTTCATAGAGGGCCTGCCCTTTATGGACACGCTGGCGCCCTACAAGGACCAGATCGAAGCCAAAGTCGGCGAGCTCGCGGGACGCGTCGGACAGTTCGTGGTCGCGCGGCTGGCGGCGGCGACGCGGGGCACCGTGGTGTTCTTCTTCATGCTGTTCGTGATGCTGTACGCCATGTTCTTCTTCCTCAAAGACGGGCGCTCGCTTCTGAAGCGGATCCTCTACTACATGCCGCTCTCCTCGGAAGACGAAGCCCGCATGGTCGGAAAGTTCGTATCGGTAACCCGAGCGACGGTGAAGGGAACGCTGCTGATAGGCGTAGTTCAGGGAGGCCTGGCCGGCATCGCCTTCGCGCTCGTGGGAATTCCGGGCGCCGCCTTCTGGGGGACTATCATGGCGGTGCTGTCGATCATCCCGGGCGTCGGAACGGCCCTCGTGTGGGTGCCGGCGGTCGTGTACCTGATCGCGATCGGTCACGTGGGTGCCGGCATCGGTCTGGGTCTGTGGTGTGGGGCCGTGGTCGGCACGGTCGACAACCTGATGCGGCCGTGGCTCGTTGGCCGGGACACGGAGATGCCGGATCTCCTGATCCTGCTGGGCACGCTCGGCGGCATCGTTCTATTCGGCGCCGTCGGCGTGATCATCGGCCCGATCGTGGCCGCCCTGTTCGTTACGGTGTGGGAAATCTACGGTACAGTGTTCAAGGACGTGCTGCCCGAGGTCGTGCTGGGCGAGGAAACGGTCTCGCAGCCCGAGCCGTCTCCGATTCCGGAAGTCTGACGAAGCGCACCACCACGGACCAAACGGAGCGAATACACGCATGAGCGAACATAGAGACTACGAGACCCTGGAAACGAAAGCCGTACACGCCGGCGAGCCGGAGCCACGGATCGACGGGGCCGTCGTGACACCGATCTTCCAGTCGAGCACGTACTTCTACGGCGGCGAGACGGACTACCACGACATCCGCTATGTGCGTCTCAGCAACAGCCCGAACCACAGAGTGCTCCACGCGAAGCTCGCCGCGCTCGAGAACGGCGAGGCCGCACTCGTGACGGCCAGCGGGATGGCCGCCATCTCGGCGGCCATGCTCGCGCTGCTGTCGACGGGAGAGCACATGCTGGCCCTCGACTGCCTCTACGGCGGCACGCACAACTTCGTGACCAAGGACCTTCCTCATCTCGGGATCGAGCACACGTTCATCGATGGGCACGACCGGGGCGCGTGGGAGGCTGCCCTGCGGCCCGAGACCCGGCTGATCTACGTCGAGACCCTGACGAACCCGCTCATCCAGATGCCCGATCTCCCGGGCGTGGTGGCGTTCGCGCGAAAGCACGGCCTGACGTCGATCGTGGACAACACGTTCGCATCGCCGGTCAACTTCCGACCGCCGGAGATCGGTTTCGATCTCTCGATCCACAGCGCGACGAAGTACCTGAACGGGCACACGGACCTGGCGGCCGGTGCGATCGTCGGTCGCAAGGATCTCGTGGCCAGGGTGAAGCGACGGCTCGACCACCTGGGGGGGCTGCTCGATCCCCACGCATGCTACCTTCTCCAGCGAGGGATCAAGACGCTCCCGGTGCGGGTGCGGTACCAGAACGCGAGCGCTCTTCGGCTCGCCCGGTTCCTCGAAAGCCACCCCGCGGTCTCGACGGTGCATTACACGGGCCTCGAGAGCCATCCGCAGCATCAAATGGCGGACCGGCTGCTCGACGGTCACGGAGGCATGTTGAGCTTCGAGCTCGAGGGAGGGCTGGAGGCCGCCGAGTCGCTGTTGTCCCGCCTGACGATCCCCCTGATGGCCCCGAGTCTGGGTGGGGTCGAGACGCTGATCGTACGCCCTGCTGCCGCCGTCCATGTGGGTCTGACCCCGGAGGAGCGGGCCGCGTCGGGGATCTCGGACGGGTTGATCCGTCTGTCCGTGGGACTCGAGGGCACGGATGAGCTGATCGCCGATTTCGAACAAGCTCTGACGGCATAGTATTGACAGAGAGACCGAGAGCGATACCGACGAATACACGGGAAGGAAGAGACGAAGGATGAAACGCAATCTACTGCTGGCGGGGACGGCGCTGCTGCTCGCCGCGGGCGCGCTCCGCGCCCACGACCTGTTCCTCAAGCTGCAGACCTACTTCCTGGAGCCCGATCGGGACGTATCCGTCTCCCTCCTCAACGGCACCTTCGAGGGGAGCGAGAATCCGGTGTCGCGGGATCGGATGGCCGACGTCCGCATCGTGGGCCCGGCGGACCAGGTTCAGCATCCACCGGCGACGAGCTGGCACGACGACGAGACGACCTCGTTTCTCGACTTCCGCACGGGGGCGCCGGGTACGTATGTGATCGGCGTCTCCACGCGGCCGCGCATGATCGAGCTCTCCGCCGAGGACTTCAACGACTATCTGGAGCACGACGGCGTGCTGGATGTCCTCGAAGCCCGCGAACGAGACGGCGAATTGGACAAACCGGCGCGGGAGAAGTACTCGAAGCACGTGAAGGCCGTCGTACAGGTCGGACGGACCCCCAGCGGGTCGTACACGCAGCGTCTCCGGTATCCCGTGGAGCTCGTGCCGCTCACCAATCCGACCCGACTTCGCAAGGGGGACCACTTCGAAGTCCTGTTTCTCCGCGATGGTGTGCCCATCCCGAACCACCTCATCTACGCGAGCCACGAGGGATACCGGCTCGAAGAGGACGGCGCGTCGCGGGAGGCCGTGGAGGCCCGTACCGACGACTTCGGCGTCTTTCGTCTGGAGCTGACGGAACGAGGTCGCTGGTACATCCGACTCATCCATATGGAGCGTAGCCAGGAAGAGGGCGTCGACTACGAGTCGAACTGGGCCACGCTCACGTTCGAGGTGCGCTAGTGGAAGAAGAGACGGTAGGCTCGTTCGAGGTCTCGCTGGAACTCCGGGAGGACTATCGATTCCTGGTCGATTTCGGGCTCGAGGGCGTCGAGGCGCTGGCGACGGACGAGCCACCGCCGATCGGAGCCGGAACGGGTCCCAACCCGACCCGTCTGTTGGCCGCTGGGGTGGCGAACTGCCTCGCCGCCAGCCTCCTGTTTTGTCTGCGCAAGGCGCGCGTGCCGGTAGACGATCTGCACGCATCGGTCACCACACGGATGACGCGAAACGACCGAGGTCGTTTGCGGGTGGGAGGCTTCGCCGTGACCATCCGGCCCGAGGTGCCGGCCGAGGCGCAGGAGCGGATGAGTCGCTGTCTGGGGCTGTTCGAGGACTTTTGCGTCGTGACGGAGAGCGTGCGCTCGGGCGTGCCGGTCGAGGTCCAGGTTGAGATGCTAGAGACGCCGGGCCACTAGAGTCCGGGAGCCAGATCGCCCTTCAGCCGCTTGGCTGCCGCGTTCCGTTGCGGATTGGCTCAAGTTGTCGGACGACTGAGCACGAACCACACGAGCAAGCCCGAGAGGATGACAGCGAGACCCAATCCGAGGCTCATGTAGACCCGCCGCAGCGTGAGACTCCCGCCTTCGAGGTTGGTCGCCGCCGTTCGCTCGACCCCCGCTCCTGTGAGATCGAACATCCAGGAGAGAACCAGCGCGAGAGGAAGCCCGCCGATCAGTACCGCGGGCAGGGTCTTGTCAATGAACGACGCCGGAAGTTTGAGCGCCTCCCAGAAGGGCTTCGCCCCTTCCGCAAGAGCAATCGCCACGACGACATATCCGATGAACACCCGATACACGCGTCGTCGCCCCAGCTCGCCCAGGAAGCCGCTCAGTCCGCCCACCTCGGGTGCGCCCGCGCCTGAGGCGGGCTCCTCCGCCGTCAGAGCCTGCACCACATCGGCGGCCGTCGGGCGGTGCTCGGGCTGTTTGGCCAGGCAGCGCTCGAGGAGTTGGGAAAGGTCCACGTCCACGTCGTCCCTGAGCACGGCCAGCTTCCTGGGCGCCTGCTTCAGGTGTGCAGCGGCCACCTCCACATCGGATTTTACGTCGTACGGCCCGGCGCCCGTGAGCAACTCGTAGCCCAACACGCCCAACGAGTAAATGTCCGCCTCCGCAGTGACCGTTTCACCTCTTAAATGCTCCGGGCTCATGTGCCGAATGTCGCCCACGAGCTGACCCGTCATGGTCAGCTTGGTGGCGTCGCCGCCGCCGGTGGCCAGCATGGCGGCGATTCCGAAGTCCGTAAGCACCACGCGCCCCGTCCGATTCTCACGGATCACGTTGGCAGGTCTCACGTCACGGTGAATGATGCCTTTTTCGTGCGCCGCTTCCAGCGCCCGTGCGAGGTCGGCCAGAATCCGGCGCGCGTCCGCGACCGGCAACGTGCCCTCCGCCTTCACGGCATCCGCCAGCGTGCGGCCGTCCACGTATTCCATCACGAGGTACGGGACCCCGGATTCCAGTCGCCCGACCGAGAGCACGCCGGCCACATGAGGGTGCGAGATCTGAGCGGCCGACTGGGCCTCCCGCTCGAACCGCTTGCACGCGATCTCGTCCGTGGAAAGCTCGGGCCGAAGCACCTTCAGCGCGACGAGCCGCTTCAAAGCCGGCTCACGCGCCAGATACACGTGTGCCATCGACCCGTGGCCCAGGGCTCTGACGATCTCCAGCCCGGGCTCAAGCTCGGCTCGGAGGGTCTCCTCCAGCGCTTCGTGTGGGGTCATTGCCAGCGCCAGGTCGCTTGATGAACGACAACTGCGGGGCGGGGCGCCGCTGCGCGCCCCGCTCGCCTTTCGGTGTATACGTGAGCGTGCAACAATCTTATGGCCGTGTCCAACGTGGGAGCTTGCGCCCCGGTGTCCACGGCACGCCGGCCGCCTCCAGACGATCCTCGAGCGCGACCAGATCGACTTCGATGAGCTGTCTCAGATCTTCGTAGACCCCGCTGAACTCGTCCGCGGCGATCCGGTAGCTCATCCGGTGCGTTTCGGTCGGTGGCGACGTGGTCGACAGCGTGCCGAACATCGCCGTTTGCACGCGACTCATGATCCCGGGCATGTCCGGTTCACTGCGCCGCCGTTTTGTCGGGTCTCCCGAGAGCGCCTCACGAAGGTCGGTGAGCCTGAGCTCCATGGAGCGAGCCTCCCGCCACAGGGCGGGATCGACGCCCGGATAGACCTCGATCGCCCGTATGATGTGGTCCAGGCGTTGCGCTGCGTCGGCGGCCGCGCGGCTCGTCCCCATGACGGCGCGCTGCAGCTCGCCCACCTCGCGCTGGAAGGCGAGGATCGCATCCCGATCGCCGCGCGGCAGGCTCGGCGTTCCGAGCGGTACGACGTTGAAGGGCGACGGCGCCACCAGCTCCGTCTCGACCCCGTCGACCCGCTGGCTGAGGCTGACCGTGTAGGTACCGGGCACGGCCAGCGGACCCCGCCCCTCGCTGTCCATGCTCACGGGTGCGAAGCCGGGGTAGCGGAAATCCCAGGTGGCCCTGTGCACCCCCTTGGACGTGGAGCCTTCCACGTGTCGGACCACGTTCCCATCCTCATCCCGCACCGTGAGGAAGACGACGGGCTTCTCCTCCCGGTCCTCCGCTTTGAGCGCCTCCCAGGACGGGTACGGGGTGTCCTCCCCTCCTGCGGCGAGCTTCTTTTCCTCCTCCTGCCGAACCGCCTTTCGTGTCTTGAGCGGATCCCTGAGGTAATACGTGAACGTGGCTCCGTACGGCGGATTGGGCGCCGTGTAGAAGCTCGCTCCCTGGTCCCCCTTCTCGCCGCCGCCCAGCGGCTCGGCCTCGATGTACAGCCAAGCGTCCTTGACCGGGAAGATCTTGGCTTCGGCGGCGAGCGCCGCGTCGCTCACGTCGCGCAACGGCGTGTAGTCATCGAGGACATAGAACCCCCGGCCGAAAGTCGCGAGCACGAGATCGTTCTCCCGACGCTGGATCTCCAACTCGCGGACCGCGATCGTCGGCAGGCCGCTCTTGAGCTGGACCCACTTGGCACCGCCGTCGATCGTGGCGAACACGCCGAACTCCGTGCCCACGAAGAGAAGGTCCGGATCGACGTGGTCCTGCACGATCGTGTACGTGGAGCCGCGCTCGGGCAGGTCGCCAGTGATCGAGGTCCACGTCAGGCCGCGATCGGAGCTCATGTACACGTATGGCCGAAAGTCGCCCTTCTTGTGGTTGTTGAAGGTCGCGTAGACGGTGCTCGCGTCGTGCAACGACGCCTCGAGGTCGTTCACGTACGACATCTCGGGCACGCCAGGCACGCCGTCGATTCTCCGCCAGTTCTCGCCCCCGTCCTCCGTAACCTGGATCAGACCGTCGTCGGTGCCGGCGTACAGCAGTCCTTCCACGAGCGGAGATTCGGTGAACGCGACGATCGTTCCGTACGGTGATGTGGACCGGTTCTTGGAGACCGCGTCGACGCTCCACACGCGGCCCATCACTTCGAGCTGGTTTCGGTCCAGGTTCCGGGTCAGATCCGGGCTGATCGCACGCCACGTGTTTCCGCGATCGTCGCTCTGGAAGACGATCTGGGACGTGAAGTAGAGGCGCGAGGCGCTGTGCGGACTGATCATGAGTGCGGAATCCCAGTTCCAGCGCAGCGGCGGTCCGTCCGCGTCCTCACGCGGCTTGATGTCGATCCGCTCACCCGTTGCGCGATCGAACCGCACGAGCACCCCGTACTGAAGCTGCGAGTAGACGATGTTCGGGTTCTCGGGGTCGATCGCCGGGTCGAATCCGTCCCCACCCAGCGTGATGAACCAGTCGCCGTTCCGGATCCCGTGCTCGTTATTGGTGCGTGACGGCCCGCCCTGCGTGTTGTTGTCCTGCGTGCCGCCATACACGTAGTAGAACGGCTCGTCGTTCGAGACGCCGACCTTGTAGAACTGCGTAAGAGGCAGGTTGGGGAAGTAGCGGTAGCTCTGCCCGCGATCCCAGGTCTCGTACAGCCCGCCGTCACACCCGATGATCAGATGGTTCGCATCCTCGGGATCGATGTACATGGCGTGGTTGTCGACGTGCTTGTGCTCCTCGCCCAGGCGGGTGAACGTCTTCCCGCCGTCCTCGGACACCATCATGTACGTGTCCATCGAGTAGATGCGGTCGAACTTGTGCGGGTCGGCGAAGATCTCCTGGTAGTACTGGGGGCTGTTGCTCACGTAAGAGCCCTGCTTCGACCAGTGCTCGCCGCCGTCCTCCGAGCGGAAGAAACCGCCGGCGTCGCCGGTGGCCTCGACGACCGCGTACAGGACTTCGGGGTTGATGGGAGAGACCGCGAGTCCGATGCGGCCCTTGTCGCCGCTCGGGAGTCCGCGGTTGATCTTGCGCCAGGTCTCTCCCGCGTCGGTGGACTTGTACACGCCCGAGCCCGGGCCGCCGTTGATCAGCGTCCACACGTGTCGTCGGCGCTGGTAGGCGACGGCGTAGAGCACGTCGGGGTTGCGGGGGTCGAAGAACACCTCGCTGACACCCGTGTCGTCGTCAATCTCGAGGACGCGCTCCCATGACTCTCCGCCGTCGGTCGTCTTGTACAACCCCCGGTCACCGCCCGCGGCCCACAGCGGACCCTGTGCCGCCGCGTACACGACATCCGAGTCGCGCGGATCGATGCGGATCATCCCGATGTGCTCGGAGTTCTCCAGCCCCACCTTTTCGAACGAGCTCCCGCCGTCGATCGACTTGTAGAGTCCGTCGCCGTACCCGACGCTCCGCTGGCTGTTGTTCTCTCCCGTTCCGACCCACACCACCATGCGGTTGTTGGGGTCGACCGCCAGCGAGCCGATGGAGTACGACCCGTACTTGTCGAAGATCGGCTTCCAGGTGGTTCCGGCGTTCGTCGTCTTCCACACGTTGCCCGAGGCCGCCGCCACGTACCACGTGCTCTTCTTCACCGGATCGACGGCAATGTCGATGATCCGCCCGGATGTGAGCGCGGGTCCGAGACTGCGGAGTTTCAGACCCGACACGAGCGAGGAGTTGAAGGTCGGCGGGCCGGTGTCTTCGTCCTGTTCGGATTCCTGAGCCAGCGCGGCGTTCAGCATCAGACAGACTGGCAGAATCCCGAGCAGGAATCGCCATGCGATCTGCTTCTTCATCGATCCTCCAGAGGCAGAGAGGTGTCTTCTGCAGCGGGGTGCCGGCCGGCGGCCGACATCCCACGCAGCAAGGTATGGCCGATGCAAAGCCATCGGAACCGTGTCGGAGGGTCCGGCGGGCCGAAGTGAACGCCAGGACGGGCTCGGTGTTCTACACGAAATATTCCCGAGCCCGCCGGCGGGTGGGCAACCGAACGGCCACGCGGCTTGTTTCACCTACGGTGGCAGCCGTCCGAGGAAATCCACGAGACCGGGGAGCCGTGTTCGAGTTCCTGTTCAAATACAGGCCCGTCGTGTTCGAGCGCGGCGAGCTCGCGCTCGGGCTTCCCGCGTGGGCGTTCCTTCTGGCCGTCCTGGTCATCGTCGTCGCGGTGCCGAGCCTCCTTCGGTACCGCGCCGTCCGTGGCGCGGCCACTCGACGGGACCGAATCGCGCTGTCGGTGATGCGATCGGCGATCCTGATCGCCGCTCTCTTCGCGCTCGCCCGACCCGTGCTTCTGGTCTCTACCGTCGTACCCCAGCGCAACTTCCTCGCGGTGCTGCTGGATGATTCCCGAAGCATGCGGGTGGCCGACATGGACGGCCGTGCGCGCGCCGACGTGCTGGTGGAGCTGTTGGGCTCGGGCATGGCCGCGGACACGAGTCGGGCTCCGGTTTCTGCCGGGGTTGCCGAGGTCCAGCCGGCCGCCGACGCGGCAGGCGCGTCCGCCGAGGGGGCGGCGGATGTGGCAGATTCGGCGCTGCGTGAGGCCCTGGAGGAACGCTTTCGCGTCCGGTATTTCGCCTTCGCGGACGACGCCGTGCGAGCCGGTCCCGCCACGACGCTGTCCTTTCGGGGCGCGCGCACCGACATGGCCGCGGCGCTCGAGCGAGCGGGTCAGGAGCTTGCCGGTCTCCCGCTGTCCGCCTTCGTCGTTCTGACCGATGGCGCCCACAACGCAGAGACGTCGCTTTCCGACCGAGTGCTCTCGCTGCAGGCTGGAGGGATCCCGGTGTACACCGTGGGTCTGGGACGGGAACGGATCGCGCCCGACCTGGAGGTTCGTCGGGTCGAGCTGCCGCGTCGCGCCCTGCTCGGGAGCACGCTGGTGGCGGATGTAGTGCTCGGTCACTCGGGCTTTGCAGGGCGCCAGGTGCGCCTGGACGTCGAAGATGAAGGGCGCATCGTGGGCACGCGCACAGTCGAACTGCCAGCCGACGGCGAGCTTCCCGTGCAGGTCCAGTTCACCGCCTCGGAAGGTGGGCCCCGTCGCCTGCGGTTCCACGTCCGCCCGGAGGCCGGGGAAGCCGTGCAGGGCAACAACGTGCGAACGGCCCTCCTCGAGGTGGCGACGAGCCGCCGGAAGGTCCTCTACTTCGAGGGCGAGCCCCGCTTCGAGCTGACGTTTCTTCGACGCGCGGTGCAGGAAGACGAAACACTGCAGCTGGTTATCCTGCTTCGGACGGCCGACGAGAAATTCCTCCGCCTGAATGTCGACGATCCCGAAGAGCTGGTCGGCGGCTTCCCCCGAACCAGGGAGGAGCTCTTCTCCTACGACGGCCTCGTGCTGGGCAACGTGGAGGCCAGCTTCTTCACGCACGACCAGCTGCAGATGATGGCCGATTTCGTGAGCCAGCGTGGAGGCGGCCTGCTGACTCTGGGAGGCCGGCGCGCCCTAGCCGAAGGCGGTTACGCGGGCACGCCCCTGGCGGACGCGCTTCCCTTCGTCCTCCGCGACCCGACCGATGCAGACGATGCCTTTGCCGAGGTCGCCGTATCTCTGACACCGGCCGGTCGGCGACATCCCGCCCTCCGCCTGGCCGAGGGTGAGGAGGCGTCGAGCGAGCGATGGGCAACGCTGCCGGCGGTGTCGACCGCCAACCGCGCAGACGATCTCAAGCCGGCGGCGGTGGCCCTCCTCAACGGCCGCGAGGCGAACGGCGACCGGCGCGTGGTCCTGGCTCATCAGCGCTATGGCCGCGGCACCGTGATCGCACTGCCGATCCAGGACTCCTGGGTGTGGCAGATGCACGCCGACATTCCGGTCGACGACCTGACCCACGAGACGCTGTGGCGCCAGCTGCTCCGCTGGCTGGCCGGCGATTCGCCCGGTCGGCTCCGGGCTCGGGTGTCCGAGGAGTCCGTGAACCCGGGCGAAACGCTCACCATCACCGCCGAGGTCGAGGACGAGCGTTTTCTGCGAGTGAACGGAGCCGCCGTGACCGCCACCGTGACGAGTCCGACTGGCCTCCAGATGGAGCATCCGATGGAGTGGACCGTGGACCGGGACGGCGAATACACGCTTCGTTTCCAGACCGATGAAGAGGGCCTGTACGAGGTGGAGATCGCCGTGGCGGGCGGGGCGGCGGATTCGGAGGCCCCGGTGCTCGAGGGCGGTGCGAGCGGCACGACGCACTTCTTCAGCGGACCGACCGAGCGCGAACAGTTCGGCGCGGCGATGCGGCGCGGGCAGCTCGAACGCCTGGCGGATGAGACAGGCGGCCGTTTCTACACGGCGGACGACGTCGAGGGACTGGCGGAGGACATTCGATACTCCGAGCGCGGCAACACCGTCCTGGAGACGAGGGCTTTGTGGGACATGCCGGCCCTCTTCCTGCTCCTCCTGATCTTGCTGAGCGCGGAATGGGGCTACCGCCGACTCAGGGGGCTCGCGTGATCCGCCGGCCCGCCGGTCGCGGAGGTCCGCTCACCCTGGCGCGAGCGGTGGGCACACTGGCCGTGGCCGCGGTGGTTGGCTCGGCTGTGGTTCGACCCGGCGTCGCCCAGCAGCCGGCCACGCACATCGTCGTGATCGCCGGACTGGGGGGCGAGCCCTCCTACCGCGAAGCGTTTCACGAACTGGCGCTGCAGATGCTCGACGCAGCACGAGACCGCTTCGGGTTGCCCGACTCGCATCTGCTGTACCTCGCGGAAGACCCGGCCCGTGCGCCAGATCGAACAGTAGCGCGCTCGACGCGCGAGAACGTCGAGGCGACCCTCGGCGCGCTGGCCGAACGCGCAGGCCCCACCGATCGCGTGCTTATCCTCATCATCGGTCATGGGAGCGCACGCGAGGGCGGTTCGGCCATCAACCTTCCTGGCCCGGACATGACGGGAGCCGACTTCGCGCCACTGCTCGCCGCGTTTCCCACCCAGACGCTGGCGATCGTCAACACGGCCAGCGCGAGCGGTGGCTTCGTGCCTGCCCTGGCCGGGAGTCGAAGGATCGTGGTCACGGCGACCCGATCGGCCCGGGAGCGCAACGAGACTCGCTTTGGCGGCTACTTCGTACGGGCGTTCACCGACGACGTGTCGGATGTCGACAAGGACGGGGCCGTCTCGCTCCTGGAGGCGTTCGAGTACGCACGTCGCGAGGTCGAGCGCTCGTATGAGTCCGCGAACCAACTGGTGACCGAACATGCGCTCCTCGAGGACGACGGAGATGGGGAAGGCAGCCTCGCGGCGAACGCTCTGGAGGGAGATGGCACCGTGGCCCGTCGGTTCACGCTCGCCGCGGGCCCCGCTGTCGCCGCCGGTGGCGCCACGGGGGCGGGAGCGACGGTCGCGGCCCCCGGAGATCCGGAGCTGGCCGCGCTGTACGCGGAACGCGCGCGACTGGAGGCGGAGGTGCAGGCGCTGCGGGGCGGAAAGGACGACATGGACCCCGCGCGTTACGAGGCCGAGCTGGAGGAGCTCCTCGTTTCGCTGGCGCTGACGAACCGGGCCATCCGCGCCCGTGAGGAGGGGCGGCCGTGACCGGTCGACGCTGGGCCGCCGCCGCCGCGCTGCTCGGAGCGCTGTCCGTCGCGATCCTCGTCGCCGACGGCGCGAACGCCCGGTCCCCTCGATCCACACCGCGGCAGGAAGGCCCCGCGGCACTGAATGCTGCTCGAGAGGCGCTGCGCACGGGCCGCTACGATGACGCGATCCGTGGTTTCCGGACCCTCGTCCGTGCCGGTGAAGCGTACCCTCTCGCCGACAGGGGTCTCGTCCGTGCGCTCGTCGAGACGGGGGAATACGTGGAAGCGGAACGCGTGGCGCGCGACTCGCGTGACGCGCATCCCGGGTCGCCGGAGATGTTCGGCACCCTGGGTGCGGTGCTCAAGCTGCGCGGCCGTCTGTCGGAGGCCGAGACGCACCTGCGTGCCGCGGTGGATCGGGGTGCGAGCGACCGGCTGCCCGCCGAGCTCGCGCTCGGGCGTCTGCACTGGGAGCGTGGCGGGCGAGAGGAAGCGCTCGAGATCTTCGACCGGTTCATCGATCACTACAATCGCTCGACCCGGCTGAGCGCGGAGGAGCTGACCGCGGTCGGCACGGCCGTGGCCTATCTGGGTTCTCGCGATCCGGATCTGTTTCGCGATGCGAGTCGGGCGTTCGAAGAAGCCATTGACGCCGACCCGGGTGATCCGGGACCCCGGATCCGGCTCGGCTCGTTGTTCCTGGACAAGTACAACAGCCGTGACGCTCGCGCCCTGTTTCAAGAGGTGCTGGACGCGAACCCCCGTCACGCCGCCGCGCTGCTCGGGATGGCCCGCAGCGCGCAGTTCGATGGCTCATCCGAGGCGCTGGACCTGGCCCGCAGCAGCCTGGAGACGAATCCGAACTCGCCTTCCGCGCGGGCGTTTCTCGGACGGCTGTACCTCGACCTGGAAGACACGGAGAGGGCCGAAGAGGAGGCGAGCCGGGCGCTCGAGGTCAACCCGGCCTCGCTCGAGGCGCTCTCCGTCCTGGCGGCCGCCCTGTACATCCGCGGAGACCAGGCGGAATACGAGCGGGTCCGGCAGCAGGTGCGCGAGTTGAACCCGGCGTATCCCGATCTGTTCAACACCGTGGCCGAGCTTTCCGTGCGCACCCACCTGTACGCCGACGCGGTCTCGCTGGCCCGCCAGGCCGTCCAGCTGGATCCGGCCTCGTGGCGTGGTCAGGCGCTGCTGGGTCTCAACCTCCTGCGCATAGGCGAGATGGACGAGGGAAGACGGGTCCTCGAGGCCGCCTTCGCCGGCGATCCCTACAACGTATGGGTCAAGAACACCCTCGATCTGCTGGACAACCTCGACGGGTACCGTGAGGTCCGGAGCCCCCGCTTCCGGTTCTATCTGGACCCGGACGAGGCGGAGACGCTGTCCCTGTACATGGTGGATCTGGCCGAGGAGGCGTTCGAGTCGATGGCGGCCCGGTACGGGTATCGGCCGCCCACACCCCTGCGACTGGAGGCGTTTTCCCGACACGCCGACTTCTCGGTGCGAACGGTCGGGCTGGCCGGCTTCGGAGCGCTGGGGGTCAGCTTCGGCAGCGTCCTCGCCATGGACTCGCCCTCGGCCCGCGACCGCGGAACGTTCAACTGGGGCTCCACGTTGTGGCACGAGATCTCGCACGCCTTCACGCTGGGCTTCACGAACCATCGCATTCCTCGCTGGTTTTCGGAGGGGCTGGCGGTCCACGACGAGCCGCGGGCCCGCACAGGCTGGGGCTCCGACGTGAGCCCCGACTTTCTGCTTGCCTACAAGAGCGACAGGCTGCGGCCCTTCGGCGAACTGAACTACGGGTTCGTGCGGCCCGCCTACCCCCAGCAGGTGGTTCACTCCTACTTCCAGGCTTCGCTCGTTTGCCAGATGATCGAAGAGCAGAACGGATGGCCCACCATCCTGCAGATGCTCGAGGGCTACCGTGACGGACTGGACACGGACGCGGTGATCCGACGCGTGTTCGATCAGGACGTGACGGCGTTCGATCGTCGCTTTCGGGCCTACATGGACCGCCGCTTCGCGGGCGCTTTGGCTGCCCTCGAGCACGGAGCCCGGCCTGGCAGGCCCACCGGGCCCCGCGCCGGGACCGAACCGGCAGCTGACGACTTCCTGGGCCAGCTGGCCCACGGTCTCCGTTCGTTCGAAGCCGGTCGTCTGGAGGAGGCGGAGGGCTATCTGGAGCGCGCCAAGGGTCTGTTTCCCGAGTACGCCGGCCCCGATTCCCCGTACCTGTTTCTCGCCAGGATCCATGCGGGACGCGGGGACTCGCGGCGAGCGGCGAGCGAATTAGCGCGCATGGTCGCGATCAACGAAGACCACTACGAGGCGCACACGGAGCTGGCCGACCTGCGCGAACAGATCGGTGACGGAGCGGGAGCCGCTCGCGCGCTCGCCCTCGCTCAGTACATCGATCCGTTCGACGAGACCGTGCACGAGCGGCTCGCCGATCTCTTCGAAGATCAGGGTGAATGGACCGGGGCCATCCGGGAGCGGAAGGCGATCGTCGCCCGGGATCCCGTCGACCGACCCGGCGCGTTGTATCGATTGGCGCTCGCCTACCATCGGGCCGGGCGGTCGGAAGAAGCCCGGCGCACCGTACTGCAGGCGTTGGAAGAGGCGCCCAGCTACAGTGACGCGCTCGAGCTGTTGCTCCGTCTGCGGGAGGGAGGGTCATGACCCACGGGAGAAGCGGCGGGAGCATTCGGTCGTGTCGCGAATCGACGCGGCTGCATAGCAGGACCGCGGCATGGCTGCTGGTTTTCGGCCTCCCGGCGACCCTCGCCGCGGGGCTGACGGCCCAGGAGGTCCCGCAGGGTCGGGACCTCCGCGTTCTTGTCGATCCAGCGGATCGTGACTATTCGCAGCTCAACACGCCGTACGACGGTCGCTTCACGTTTGCCCGGCTGATGTTCACGCCCTTGACCGGCGGGAACACGTCTCGGGGCAGGGATCTCAAGTGGGACCACGACTACCCCCGGGCCGAGCGCAACTTCATGCGGATTCTGGACGAGATCACGACACTGGACCCGTACCTGGACGGGGGCAACGTGCTGGCGATGGACGATCCGGAGCTGTTTCGGTATCCGGTCGCCTACCTGTCGGAGCCCGGCTATTGGTCGATGACCGAGGCGGAGGAAGAGGGGCTGCGGAACTACCTGCTCAAGGGCGGCTTTCTCATCGTGGACGACTTCGCCGGCCCCGACTGGTACAACTTCCAGCGAGTCGTCGAGCGCCTCCTGCCGGGCCACCGGATCATCCCTCTGGATGAGACGCACCCGATCTTCGATTCCTTCTTCCACATCGAGTCGATCGAGATGGCGCACCCGAACTATCGGGGCTTCTGGGCGCAGTACTTCGGGGTGTTCGAGGACAACGATCCGCTGGCCCGTCCGCTGATGGTGGTCAACTACAACAACGACATCGGTGACTACTGGGAGTGGTCCGACTCGGGTTGGGTGCCGATCGAGATCTCGAACGAGGCCTACAAGATCGGGGTGAACTACATCGTCTACGCGATGACGCATTAACGGCTGTGTGAGCCACGGGAGCGCACTCGATGGCGAACCATGGCTCATCGATCAAGGAGCGGAGATGGACTACGACGCGGAGCTGGGAGCGATAGAAGCGGTGACCGAGACGGCGGCCGAAGCGGAGGTGCTCACTACGCCGGACGACCTGGCGCTCGCCGACCGGCTGCAAGAGGCGGCCGAAGGGGTCGTACGGGAGCTGCGCAAGATCATCATCGGGCAGGAGGAGGTGGTCGAGCAGGTGCTGCTGTCCCTGTTCGCGGGCGGCAACAGCCTGATCGTCGGTGTTCCGGGCCTGGCCAAGACGCTGCTGATTCAGACGCTCGCCGACATTCTGGACCTTGAGTTTTCGCGGATCCAGTTCACACCGGACCTGATGCCGTCCGACATCACGGGGACCGACATCATCCAGGAGGATGCGGAGACGGGGCGTCGCGAGCTGGTGTTCGTGCGCGGCCCGCTGTTCGCGAACGTGGTGCTGGCGGATGAGATCAACCGAACTCCGCCCAAGACGCAGGCAGCGCTGCTCGAGGCGATGCAGGAGCACCGCGTCACGATTCAGGGGCGCACCTACGCGCTGCCCGAGCCGTTCTTCGTCCTCGCCACCCAGAACCCGATCGAGCTGGAGGGCACGTATCCGCTTCCCGAAGCTCAGCTCGACCGCTTCATGTTCGAGATCGACATCGATTACCTGCCGGAGGACGATGAGCTCGCCGTGGTTCAGGCGACGACGGCTGTGCCGGGCGAGCGGCCGGAGGTCGCGGTTTCGGGAGCGGAGATCCTCTCTTTCCAGGAGCTGGTGCGGAAGGTGCCGATCTCGGAGGCGGTGGCGCTCCACGCGGTACGGCTGGCTCGCGCGACGCGCCCGCGACGTGAAGATGCGCCGGACTTCGTGCGTGAGTACGTGGCGTACGGTGCCAGCGTGCGAGCCGCCCAGTATCTGGTGCTGGGGGGGAAGGCGCGAGCGCTCGTTCAGGGCCGCTACAACGTCAGCTTCGACGACGTTCGCGCGCTGGCCGCTCCCGTGTTCCGGCACCGCGTCCTCACGAACTTCCACGCGGAATCCGAGCGCGTGACACCCGGTCAACTGGTCGACCGTCTGCTGGAGGCGGTCCCGGTGCCCCGGTCGGGCATGTAACCGATGCGCGCACGCCTCTCCCGTCATCCAGGGCCAGAGAGCCGGTTCATCGACCCCGACGTGCTGGCCCGGATCGATGATCTGGAGCTCGTCGCCCGCACGGTGGTGGAGGGCTTCATCAGCGGGCTGCACCGCTCCCCGTTTCTGGGCCTGTCGATGGACTTCGCCGAGCATCGGCCCTACATGCCCGGCGATGACATCCGTCGGATCGACTGGCGTCTGTACGCGCGCACGGACCGCTTCTACGTGAAGGAGTTCGAAGCCGAGACGAACGTGAACGCGTTCTTCGCGCTGGACACGTCCCGTTCGATGGACTTCGGGAGCGGCGGTATCACGAAACTGGACTACGGACGCTTTCTGGCCGCCAGCCTCGCATACCTGTCGAGCACGCAACGCGATCGCGTCGGCTTCGCGTCGTTCGACGCCGACATCGTCGAAAATGTCCCGCCCTCGGCGCGCCGCCGCGAGACCGTGCTGCACGCGATCGGCCGCGCGCGAGCGGGTGGAAAGGGGAAGGGTGGGAGAACAGACGGCACGGGCGAGCTAACGGGACCGCTCGCCCGTATCGGCGAGAGTCTCCGTCGACGAGGGATCGTGGCCGTGATCTCCGACCTGTACGCGGAACCGGACACCGTCCTGGGCGCCGTGTCCGGTCTGCGCAGCCGAGGACACGATCTGGTCGTGTTCCACATCCTCGATCCAGCCGAGCTGAGGTTCCCGTTCGAGGAGGCGAGCAGCTTCGAGGACCTGGAGACCGGTGAGCAACTCCCGGTCACCCCGGAAGCCATGGTCGAACGCTATCTGGCGCTCGTGGACGAGCACACGCAGACACTGGCTCGACGCATGCTGGAGAACGGCATCGACTACGCGCTGTTCGACACGTCCGTGCCGCTCGATCATGCGCTGTTCCACTACCTCTCCCACCGGGAGAGACGGCGCCGGAGTCGCTGATGTCCTTCCTGACGCCCCTGTTCCTGTTGGGCGCGGCGGCCGTGGCGGTCCCCGTGTTCCTGCACCTCACGCAGCGCTCGCGCAGCCACGTGATTCGCTTTCCGTCGATCATGTTTCTGCGTCGGGTGCCGTTTCGAACCACGAAGCGTCGTCGTATCCGACACCCGCTGCTGCTTCTCCTTCGCAGCCTGGCCCTCGTGATGCTGGCGGCGGCCTTCGCGCGACCGTTCCTCGGTGCTGCCACGTCGGCCGGAGACCGCGAGGGCGAAGCGCGGGAGATCGTGCTTCTCCTCGACCGGTCGTACAGCATGCGATACGGGGACACGTGGGCCCGCGCGACCGCGGCGGCACGGGAAACGCTGGCTGGCGTCGGTCCCGAGGACCGGGTCTCCCTGGCCTTCTTCGCCGATCGTGCGGAAGCCGTGGCCCGCTCGAGCGCCGATCTGATCGCGCTGGAGACCTCGCTCGACGCCGCTGCTCCCGGCTACGGGATCACCCGGTACGATCCCGCGCTCCGGCTGGCGGCGCGCATTCTGGCCGAGTCCGATTTGCCACGCCGCGAAATCGTGCTGATCACGGATTTCCAGCGTTCGGGCTGGCCGGAGCCGACGCGTGTCCCCGTGCCGGAGGGTGTCACCCTCGTTCCGGTCGATGTGGCGCCTGCGGAGCCTTCGAACGTCTCCGTTGCGGACCTGACGTTCGCACGCGAG
Source organism: Gemmatimonadota bacterium (assembly GCA_039586095.1). Taxonomy (GTDB): domain Bacteria; phylum Gemmatimonadota; class Gemmatimonadetes; order Palauibacterales; family Palauibacteraceae; genus JBDHBD01. Next base: position 7,635 of record JBDHLB010000006.1, on the reverse strand, counting down.
TCCGCGTCCGGTCGCGATCGGTTCACTGCGGCTGTGCGGATCTCGAACGTGGGGCCAGAGGCCGTCACAGATCTCGAGGTCACGATCGCGCTGGGTGGCAAGCAGGTGGCCAGCCGGCGCGCGGATGTGGAGCCGCGCGGCTCGACCACCGTGCGCTTCGCCGGGATCGCGGTACCCGATGCGATCATACGTGGCGAGGTGCGGCTCGCTCCGGACGCTCTGCCCGTGGATGACGTTCGTTACTTCGTCCTGTTCCCCGACGACGTGATCGACGTGCTGATCGTACAGGAGGCCGGCCGAGCGGACCGTAGCCTTTTCCTGCGGCAGGCCCTGGCGATCGGTGAGCAGCCTCCCATGCGCGTCGACTTGAGGCCCGAGACCCGCCTGAGCGCCTCCGATCTCGCCGGCAAAGACCTCGTTGTGCTCAACGATGTGGCCTATCCGTCCGGATCGGTCGGCCGTGCGCTGCTCGAGTGGACGGAGGCGGGCGGTGGCCTCGTGGTGGTGCTGGGGCGACGCGCCGGACCAGACCGCTGGCCGGAAGCGTCGAGGCGGCTTCTGCCGGTCGAGGTGGGGGAGGTTCGAGATCGCACGTCGGATGGCGGCGGCGTGATCGCCTATCTCGACTACGATCATCCTGCCCTGGCACTCTTTGCCGCACCGCGCAGCGGCGTCTTCTCGGAGGCTCGCTTCTACCGCTATCGGCGGCTCGCGCCCGCGGCCTCCGCTCATGTCCTCGCCCGGTTCGACGATGGAGAGGCCGCGCTGGTCGAGGGTCGGGTCGGTGAAGGGAGGGTGATGGCCTGGGCATCCACCCTGGACCGGCTGTGGAACGATCTGGCCTTGCAGCCGGTCTATCTCCCGCTGGTTCAACAGCTGGCGAGCGAGGTTGCAGGGTATGAAGAACGCCGCCAGTGGCATGAAGTCGGAGAATGGGTGGACGTAGCGCGGCTGGTCGGCGAGGTGCGTGACGGACCGTCCGTTGCCGCGGCCCGCGGCCCCGAAGTCGGGGATCGGTTCCCGGAGGACGAGTGGGTTTTGATCTCGCCCTCAGGCGATCGAGTGCGCGTGGGACAGGAGGGTGTCGCGTCAGAGGCCGGTCCGCAGACCGACCCCGCCCGAACGGGCCCCGGGCAGCCGGGCGACGGAGAGCACAGCGGCGGGCAGCCGCGGAGAGCCGGCCTCTCCGAGCTGACTGAGCCCGGATACTACGTGGCGCGAAGGCTGGAGTCGTCGCAGGCGGGGGTGCCGATCGCGGTCAACCCGGCAATCGAAGAATCGGATCTCGCGAAGCTGGACCCGGACGACTTCGCGGCCGTCGCCCTGCGGACAGGTGCGGGGGCGGAGGAGGAAGCCGCCGCGCTGGCAGGCGAGGAGGTCACGGACTCCTCGGAACCCGCTCGAACCGGGCGTGAGATCGGGTGGTTCCTCCTTCTGGGGGCCGCGATGCTGCTGGTCGTCGAGACGCTGCTGTCGAACCGGCTGTCACGCGCGCGTACGGTGCTTTCCGGGCCCTGAGCGCCCGGAAAGCGAGCCAATCAACGGAACGGACGAACGAGAAGGCGATGAGGAGATCGACCAGCCATTCGGCGACGCGAGAGGAGCTGATCCGGGTCATACGCTCCGTGCGAAGGCGCTGGCGGACCCGACTGCTGCTCCAGGGCACAGCGATCGTGCTCGCGGCCGGTTTCGTCGTCTTTCTGCTCTCCACCTTCGGGATTGATCGGCTGAAGTTCGACGCGACAGCCGTGCTCGTCTTTCGGATCGTCTCGTGGTTCGTCGTCGCCGGGCTCACCGTATGGTTCCTCATTCGTCCCCTGCTCCGACGCGCCTCCGATGAACAGGTCGCTCTGTATCTGGAGGAGCATGAGCCCTCCCTGCAGGCGGCGCTGTTGAGCGCCGTCGAGTCGGGTTCGTCGGCCGAGAGCACGACCCCGGAGGCGTTCTCGCCTCTTCTCACGCAGCGGCTCGTGGAAGTCGCCGTCCGCCGGTGCCGCGAGATCGAGCGTGGCCGCAGAGTGGAGCGGGCTCGTCTGCGGCGTTCGTCGGCCTGGCTGGCCGGAACGGTGACCGCCATCGCGCTCATCCTGCTGATGGGACCGGGATTTCTGGGTCAGGCCGGACCCCTGATCCTCAGGCCCTGGTCGGCCGCGGACGCCGCGAGCCCCTATTCGATCACCGTGGAGCCCGGTGACGTGCTGGTCGCGCGTGGCGCCGAGCAACGGATCACCGCCCTGACGAACGGATTCGAGGCGGCCGACGTGGAAATCGCTGTGCGGCGTGGCGAGGAGACGACCTGGGAGCGGTTCCGCATGTCGCCGGAGCCCGAAAGCGGTCGGTTTGAGATCCTGCTCTTCGATCTGGCCGAGAGCTCCGAGTACGTGGTGGAAGCGGAGGGTGTACGCTCTCCCGTCTACCGGATCGAAGTTGCGGACCTCCCCTATGTGGACCGCATCGACCTCGAATACCGCTTTCCGAGCTATGCGGGTCTCGCACCGCGCGTGGTGGAGGACGGTGGCGACATCGCGGCCCTCCGGGGGACGGAAGTCCGGCTGCAGGTCACCTCGACGCTGCCCGTCGAAGCCGGACGGATCGTGTTCGAGGCCGTGGGCGGTGTGGAGGCCGGTCCGGCCGCCGAAAGCGACGAGCAGGTTCGCCATGCCATCGATCTCGCCCCGGTTGAGGGGCAGCTCGTGGGGGGGCTTACCGTCGATCGGGAGACGTTTTACCGGATCGATCTCGCCGGGCCGACGGGCGAGTGGGTCGTCGCGTCGCCGGATTACCTGATCGAGCCGCTGGACGACCAGCCGCCGGCTGTCCGGATCAGCGAGCCGGGCCGTGACGTCAAAGTGAACGCGATCGAGGAAGTGTTCACGGAGCTGGAAGCGGAGGACGACTACGGTGTGGGGCGCCTCGAACTCGTGTACTCGGTGAACGGCGGGGCCGAGGAGACGGTGGTCCTGTACGGCACGTCCAGGGGCGGGCAGAAGGAAGTCGCACGCGGACACACGTTTTTCCTCGAGGAGCTGGACCTCGAGCCGGGTGACGTAATCGCCTACCACGCCCGGGCGCTCGACCTGAATGGGATCGGAGGGAGACAAACAGCCGTCTCCGACCTCTACTTCATGGAGATTCGCCCCTTCGACCAGACATTCCGCCAGGCGGATCAGGCCGGTGCCCCCGGGGGAGGCGGCGGAATGAGCGGCGCGCTGTCCGAGCAACAGCGACAGATCGTGGCGGCCACCTTCAACGTGGTGCGTGACAGGGAGAAGTCCGACGCGGACGAAGTGGAAGAGAACCTGGCCACGCTGACCCTGCTGCAGGGCCGGCTCCGGGAAGAAGTCGAGACGCTCGTCCAGGAGATGTTTGCGCGTGGCGTGGCGGCCGACGAGCGGTTTCGGCAGGTGGCCGAGGAGCTGCCCCTCGCCGCCGAGGCGATGGCCGAGGCAGAAGGGCGGCTGGGCGAGCGGGATCCCGAGGACGCGCTGCCGCCTGAGCAGCGCGCGCTCCAGCACCTGCAGCGCGCCGAAGCGGCTTTCCGCAAGGTGCAGGTGAGCATGCAGCAGCAGGGCGGCGGCGGTGGGGGTGCCAGCCCCCAGGCCGAAGACCTGGCCGATCTGTTCGAGCTGGAGCTGGATCGGCTCCGCAACCAGTACGAGAGCGTGCAGCGGGGTGAGCAGCGGGAGCGGGATGCGGAAGTCGACGCGGCGCTGCAGCGGCTGCAGGAGCTGGCGCGCCGGCAGCAGCAGCTGAATGAGCGCGCAAGAGCTCGCGGCGGAGCGGCGGGAGGCGGGCGAGGGGGTCAGAACCAGCTTGTCGAGGAGACGGAGAAGCTGGCTCGCCAGCTCGAGCGGCTCTCGCGGCAGGACGAGCGTCCGGAGCTCGAGGAAGCGGCTCGACGGCTTCAGCAGGCCGCGAACTCGATGCGACGCGCAGCCGCTCGTGGTGAGTCGGGCGAGGCGGAAGGTGCAGCGGCTGTGGATCGACTGCGCGAAGCACGAAGACTGCTCGAGAACCGGCAGTCCGCGGCCCTCGAACGAGAGGTGGACGGAGCCCTGCAGAGGGCCGAGAGGATCTCACAGCGCCAGCGCGAGATCGCAGGGGATGCGAAGCAGCTGAGCGAGGACGCGGCGAGCGGCGGGATATCGCCTCAGGCCGCCAACGAGCTTGGTGAGCGCAAACGTGAGCTCGCGGTGGACGTGTCCGAGCTGGAGTCAGACCTCGATCGCATGGCCAGGGAGTCGCGTGCCGAGCAGCGCGAGGCGTCGCAAGGGCTCCAGCGTGCCGCCCACTCGATTCGTGACAACAAGCTCAAGGAGAAGATCCTCTACTCCCGGGGTCTCCCCGGCCGGCAATCGGAAGAATTCGTCCGCAACTTCGAAGACGAGATCACGACGGACACGGAAGAGCTTCGGGACGCCGTGGCGACGGCCCGGGAGGCCTTCGGGGAATCGGACCCGCGGCAACTGGACCGTCAGCTCGACGAGACCCGCGATCTGGTACGTGGCCTCGAGTCGCTCCAGGAGAGGATTCGACAGAGGTCGGAGTCGGAGGGCGGCCAGGAGAGCGAGGGCGGCCAGGAGAGCGAGGGCGGCCAGCAGGGCGAGGGTGGCCAGCAGGGCGAAAGCGGCCAGCCGTCGGGCGAGACAGGAGGGATGGGGGCGCCAGGGGGTGGCGCCGGACGACTTGCCCCGGAGGATGTGCGTCAGTTCCAGCGCGAGTTCCAGCAACGGCGAGAGGATGCACAGCGGTTGAGAGACGAGCTGGCCCGAGAGGGGATCGATGTGTCTCAGCTCACAGAGACCCTGCGCCAACTGAGGGATCTCGACGACGGGCGCGTCTTCGACGATCCAGAGGCGCTTCGCCGGCTGCAGACGGTCGTGATCCAGGGCCTCAAGGACTTCGAGTTCGGCCTGCGCCGAGAGCTGGGAGCCTTCGACCTGGAGAAATTGTTCCTCTCGGGCTCCGACGAGGTTCCAGACGGCTATCGAGAGCTGGTGGAGGAGTACTACCGGTCGCTGTCAGAGGACGAAGGCGGTCGCTAGCTCGGTCCTTCGTTGCTCAGATCGTGGCTCGGCGAAGCTTGCCCTTCAGCCGGTGAACCCTCCGACGGACTCGGCGGAGCTGTTCGTCGTCGCCGGCTTCTAGCGCCGCCTTTCGCTCGAGCTTCAGCTCGCGAATCTCGGCCTTGACCTTGGCCTTATCGATACCCACCACCTCGTGGTGGACGTGGGCCTC
>JBDHLB010000006.1:0-2390 GCA_039586095.1 Gemmatimonadota bacterium | reverse complement strand
CCTCGATTCCCAGGGCTTCGCAGAGCGCCGGGAGCAGGTGTTCCTTGTGCATTGTGCTGAAGCCGTGCACCGCGTCGTGCTCGATCCCCTCGGCGATCTCCCGGAGCTGGGCGACGGTCATGGAGTGCAACTCTTCATAGGTGTGCGCCATGGCGAATGATCTCCGTCACGGGTTCTGTCGTGCGTCGGTGGATCCGGTCATCCGGCGCTCTCTTAACATACGCGACGGAGCCCGCGCTGCGCAGCCTGAATCCGTCCGCCGCGGGTGGACTCGCGGTAAGACCCTCAGGTCCCGGACGCCTCGTCGGCGACTCGAGCCCACCCGGCCGCGTAGAGATCGGCACGCACCGGGAGGTAGCCCGGATACTCTCGTCGAGCCCTGAGAACCGCCGAGCGCTCGAGGGTGGCCAGACCGATCGGATCCTCCGTCTCCACGACCACCGAGCCATCCGGACCGATCACGACGGAAGGACCTCCGATGGGCACTCCACGCTCGGGGCCCGTGCGGTTCACGGATATCACGTAGACTGCCGACGTGACGGCGTTGGCCCGAAGAACGAGACGCCAGCGCGGATAGCTCTCACGCGGCGTGGCCCGAGGAGCGAAGATCGCTTCGGCACCGAGAGCGGCGAGCTGGTGCGAGCCCTCGGGCCGGTTCACATCAGAGCAGATCTGAATGCCGATCGGCATGGAGAGGGCTTGGATCACGGCGGGTGCCTCTCCGCCAGGTTCGTAGTGGTGCGTCTCCCAGAATCCCTCTTCGTCGGGCAGATGCGCCTTCCGGTAGGCCGCCACCTCCCGGCCGGAAGCGTCGAACAGGATCACCGTGTTGTGCCGTCGCCCGTTTACCGGATCGCGGACGATGGCGCCACCCAGCACCGCCAGTTCTGCCGATCGTGCAGCCGCCGCCTGACGCCGCTGGCGCGGTCCATCGGGTGGCTCTGCGTCGTCGTCGGACCACTCCTGCGAGGCCGGGGCCCACGGGTCGAGGGGGAGCTCGGGCAACACGGCCAGCTCCGCCCCGCCCGCTTTCGCCTCGGCGAGTCGCGCGTCCAACCGCTGGCCCTCGGGATCGTCGTGGAACACGTCTGTGATCAGTGCGATGCACAGTCGATCTGATACGCCGGACGTCTTCATCGTCGTGCCGTCGGTCACGTCTGTCGCCTTCACGTTGCAGGCCACGCAGCTGTTCGGTTGTGCAATGACCCGGTGAACCCTCCGATCACCGGGCGGTCTTCCCTGAGTCGCGGTATCGGCCGAGACCGGTCCACGCCGCCGACATGATAGATTGCAGCGCATGGAGCTGCGAATCCTCACCGGCGCGGACGTGCGGCGGGCGATCGACATGCCCGCAGCGATCGAGGCGATGCGCGCCGCCTTCGGCCAGCTGTCGGGAGGCCAGGCCGACGTGCCAGGGCGCCAGACGTTGAGCACCGACGCCGGTCTCACGCTCGTGATGCCGGCGTATCTCGCGGCCGAGGCCGCCCTGGGGGCGAAGATCGTGTCGGTCTATGGGGGGAACAGGGCCAAAGGCCTTCCGGCGGTCACGGGCGTCGTGCTGCTGCTCGATGCCGCCACAGGCGTACCTGTCGCCCTGCTCGACGCCGCGGAACTCACGGCGCTGCGCACTGCGGCCGCGGCCGGTCTCGCCACCTCGCTCCTTGCATCCGAGAGCGCCTCGGTGCTGGCGCTGTACGGGGCCGGGCCGCAGGCACGGGCACAGCTGGAGGCGATGCGGGCCGTGCGGCCGCTCCGCGAAGTGCGCGTGGTGGCACGCACCGGCGAGTCGGCCATCCGCTTCGCGACGCAGGTCGCGTCGGCGCATCCGGAACTCGTCGTAGAAGTCCCAGCCGATCCCGATGCCGCGGTGCACGGCGCCGACCTGGTTGTGGCGGCCACGACGAGCCAAACTCCGGTCATCCATGGCGCAGACGTGGAGGAGGGCTGCCACGTCAACGGGATCGGCTCCTTCCGACCCGAGACGCGCGAAGTGGATACGGAGCTGGTACAGCGGGCTCGCGTAGTGGTGGATTCGCGCGCCGCCGCGCTCGCCGAGGCAGGTGACCTGCTGATCCCGATCGACGAAGGGGCGATCGACGAGGGGCATATCGACGCGGAGCTGGGGGAGATCGTGTTGGGGCAGAGCCTGCCAGGGAGGGCAGGACGCGAGCTCACCTTCTTCAAGTCGGTCGGGAGTGCCGCGCAGGACATGGCCGTGGCGCGCCGGATCGTGGATCATGCCGTGGCGGAAAGGCTCGGTTCGCTCGTAGAAATTTGAGCGTCCGTGGCACCGCACACCTCCCCGCCGGAACTCTTCAAATCAATAGGGGTTGATACATCAATAATTATTGATATATTAAGGGAACGAAGGGAACGGGGAATTCGACCAC
>JBDHLB010000061.1:0-14511 GCA_039586095.1 Gemmatimonadota bacterium | reverse complement strand
AGATGGCCGGCGCATCGTCGATCCACACGGGCGCCGTGTTCAGCAAACCCGCCGCGGTGGCCAGGCGCGTGTATTCCTCATCCTGCAGTGTGCCACGGCGCAGCCGGCTGGAATCGACTCGCCCTTCCCCGCACAGCAGGCGCTGAACGAGCGACTCTTTCGACATCTCCAGCGAGAAGATCGCGACCGGCAGCTCAGCCTCGATCGCGGCGTACTGCGCGAAATTGAGCGCCAACGCCGTCTTGCCCATCGCGGGCCGACCGGCGAGGACGATGAGATCGGAAGGTTGGAAGCCCGCGGTGAGCCGATCCAGATCCGGGAAGCCCGATGGCACGCCCGTCACGGTGCCCGGGCGGCGCTGCAACTCTTCGATCCGTTCGAAAGCGGGCCACAAGATCTCCTTGATCCAGACGAATCCCGTTCGCTGCTGCGCCTGCGCGATCTCGAAGATCCGTTGCTCGGCGAGATCCAGGGTCTCGTCCACGTCCCCGGCCGCCGCCTCGTAGGCGTCCCGGATGATCTGCGTCGAGGCCTCGATGAGTCGGCGGAGGACTGCCTTGTCACGCAGAATCCGACAGTAGTAGCTGATGTTCGCCGCCGTCGGCACGGCATCGACCAACTGGGCCAGATGGGCCATGCCACCCGCGGCCTCGAGCTCCGCGGCCGACTTCAACTCGTCGGAGAGCGTGACGACGTCGATCACCTCTCCCCGGTTGTAGAGTCGCACCATGGCGCGGAACACGCGCCGGTTTGCCTCCTTGTGAAAGGATTCGTCCCCCACGAGCTCGATCGCTTGGGCGACGGCGTCACCGTCGATGAGCATCCCCCCGAGGACCGAAAGCTCGGCTTCCTCGGACCACGGAATCTGACGACCGGCAAAGACGTCGCCGCTGCTCAGGGTGAGTGCCGAATCAGCCAAACAGGCCTCCCTGCACCTCGGGCTCCGGGGCGTCATTGGCACCGGGAGCGGTCGGCTCCGGCGACGCCGCGGTTTCCTTCTCCGTTATTCCTGACACAGGCTCGAGCCCGTCCACAATCCTGCGAACTCGCTGCAGGTCCTCCCACGTGGGCCGGGTCCAACCCGGATTGCGAAGGAGAGCCGCCGGGTGGTAGGTGACGACCACCGGGCGACCTCGAAACGCGTGAACCTGATTCCTCATTCGCCCCAGCGAGTCCTTTCGCCCCAGCAGAGTCCGCGCCGCGAACGCTCCGAACGCCACGATCACCACCGGGTCGATGAGCTCCAGTTGCCGCCACAAAAACGGTGCGCACGCCGCCACCTCGTCCGGCAGCGGATCCCGATTGTTGGGCGGTCGCGACTTCAGCACATTACAGATATACACCGCAGAGCGCGGAAAACCGACCGCGGCCAGCAGCCGGTCCATCAACTGGCCGGCACGCCCGACGAACGGTCGCCCGGTCTCGTCTTCGTTGGCTCCGGGCGCCTCGCCCACGCACACGACTTGGGCGCCGGGGTCTCCCTCTCCGAACACCACGTTCGTGCGCGTCTCGTGAAGCGGACACCGCGTGCAGCGCTCCGCTACGGCTCTCAGGGTCTCGAGATCCGGAAGCGCGAGAATCTCGGATTCCCCGGCTCCACAGGCCAGGCGCGCGAGCTCCTCCGCGCCGACTGCCGGCTCTGCGACCGGCGCGCCCCGGCCTGCCCGGCCCTTGACGGCGGCGCTGGCCATCACGGGCGACGGCTTCTCCCTGATACCGGATGGCCCTCCTCGGACCGGGGTCGAGCGGACGCTGGCGGCCTCGGACCCCAGCCCACGGGCGAGCCGCACAGCCTCCTCACGGGTAAGGTGCTCCAGAACGATCTCGGACTCACCCAACTCGACCCGTTCCTGCAAGTACCGGCGCAGCAGCTCCTTCACGTCACTCGACCAGGCGGTCTTCGAGCCGGTCCAGCAGACGGTCCGCCAACACCTCTTTCAGCAACAGCGGAAGCTCTTCGACATTCCCCCACCGATCGAGGAGCGTCACGCGATTGGTGGCCGCTTCAAACCCCGATTCGGGCTCGTCGGCCAGGTTGACGGCGATGAAGTCGAGCGCCTTGGCCTCCAGCTTTCGTGCCGCGTTCTCGAGGGGGCTCTGCGTCTCCAACGCGAACCCGAGGCTCAGCACGCCCGCCTTCCTTCGCACGTCCGCGGTCTCGATCAACAGATCCGGACCCCGTCGCAAATCCAACACCAGGCCATCGCCGGACGTCTTCTTGATCTTCTCCGTCGCCACCTTGGCCGACTCGAAATCCGCGACGGCTGCGGCCATGAGCAACATGGCCGCACCCTCGAGTTCCGAGCGCAGCGCCGCCAGCATCTCGTTCGTCGTTTCCACGTCCACGTACCGGGGCCCGATCGGACGGGGCGCATGCCCCGGGCCGGCCAATACCACCACCTCGGCGCCCCGGCGCCAGGCGGCAGCGGCAAGCGCGTACCCCATGCGGCCCGACGAGCGATTCCCGATGAAGCGCACCGGGTCTACCGGCGCGCGGGTCGGCCCGGCCGTCACGACCACCTTGCAGCCGGCCACAGGAGAATTCCTTTCGAGCAGCCGGCTCAACGCACCGACGATCTCCACCGGCTCGGCCATGCGACCCCACCCCTCTTCACCCTCGGCCAGCTCGCCATGGGCCGGGCCCACACGGTGCACACCGAATCCGTCGAGGATCTCCATGTTCCGCACGGTGGCCGGGTGCGCCCACATTCGGCTGTTCATGGCGGGACAGACGACCAGCGGACAGCTCGAGGCCAACAGAGTCGCGCTCGCCAGGTCACCGGCTCCACCATGAGCGAGCCGAGACAGGAAGTCCGCCGTCGCCGGAGCCACGACCGCCACGTCCGCGTCCCGCCCGAGATCGAGATGCGCCATGGGACGCTCCCACAGATCGGTGAACACCGGGCGGCCCGTCAGGCCCTCGAACGTCGTCTTGCCGACGAAACGTTGGGCTCCGTGCGTCAGCACGACATCAACCACCGCGCCGGCCTCGAGGAGCCGACGGGCGAGATATGCACTCTTGTACGCCGCTATGCCGCCGGAGATGACCAGCAGGACGCGGCGCCCATCAAACGGCCGCACGCCCGACCTGCCTTTCCAACCGCGATGTGAGAGGGGTCCGTCAGCCGATACCGCTGACGCGCTTCTTGACGAGTCGATACTCGAGCACGGGACGGCCGTCTTCGTCCCGGTCGGTGAGGGCTCCAAGGGCCACGGTCGTGAGCTTCACAGGGCCATACGGGGAGCGCTCCAAGGGTAGCGCGTTGAGCTCTCGCGCATACTTGGCGGCTACCAGGACTCCCAGGTATTTGTTGCCCGCAGAGCCCGCCACCTTGTCCGGAGTAAAGACCTTCATCGTTCCTCGACCGTCCGTGTCTTATCGGCTATCGTCGCCACCCCGCCCGCCGTTCGCGGGCGCCAGGGCGCCTTACAATGTATCGTCTCGCTCGTTCAACGCACGCCGGATCTCCAAGACCAGCGCATTCGCGCGCTCGACCGCCTCCTTACCCAGTCGTGCGACCTTCCGTTCCTCGGAGGCCAGAATCGCCTCCAGCCGTCTAGCGGTCTGCTCCAGCTCATCGTTGATCAGGACGTAGTCGAACTCCGAGACCGCCCGCAGCTCGGCCTCCGCTGTGGCCAGCCGCTGGCGCAGCTCGTGTTCGTCCTCGCTACCCCGGCCATGCAAACGCTCCAGGACTCTCGCGCCGGAGGGGGGAAGCAGGAAGATCGAAAGCACCTCGGGTTCCACGCCCCGAACCTGTCTGGCACCCTGGACATCGATGTCGAGCAGAAGGTGCTGTTCGCGTTCGCGCGCCATGACGAGATTGTGCCTCGGCGTACCATACAGTTCTCCGTGGACTTCGGCGTACTCCAGCATCTCACCGGTGCGCACCAGCTCGTCGAAGCGGGCGCGGTCCATGAAGTGATAATCGACGCCATCCTGCTCGCCGGCGCGAACCGACCGGGTGGTCGCGGAGACCGAGAACAGAAAGTCCCGGCGACGTGCAAGGAGGAGCTTCGCGAGCGTCGTCTTGCCGGCCCCCGAAGGCCCGGCCAGTACAATGAGAAGCGAACGCACGCGGAGGTCCTGCACGCGGGCTACTCGACGTTCTCCACCTGCTCGCGCAACTTCTCGAGCTGGTTCTTCATCTCGACCACGTGTCGCGAGATCCCGGTGTCGTTGGCCTTGGCACCGAGCGTGTTGATCTCGCGCTGAAGTTCCTGGACCAGAAAGGACAGACGCTTGCCGACCGGCTCGACGGCCGTTGCGGAAAGATACTCCTCGAAGGCGTCGAGATGCGCGACGATACGCACGAGCTCCTCGCCCAGGTCCCACCGGTCCGCGATCAGGGCGATCTCGCGTGACAGACGATCCTCGTCGAGCGTCGTTCCATCCGTCAGCTCGCGGACGGCCTCTCGCAATCGATCGCGCTCCGTCTCGAGGCGCACGGGTGCGAGCTGTTGCACCTCCGCCGTCCGTTCACGAATCTCCGCCACCCGCGCGCGGAGGTCGGACTCGAGCCGCGCGCCTTCGCCCTCTCGCATCTCAACGAGAGCGTCGAGGGCATCGGCGAGCGCCCGGTTAATGCTGTCGGTGTCCAGCCAGTCGAGACCCTCGCCCTCCTTCTCCCGCAGAACGCCCGCGGCCCGCAGCACCGACATCGCATCCGGGCGTCCCGGGAGGCCGAACTTGTGTTGCAGCACATCGACGGCTTCCAGATAGGCCTGGACGCGTCCTTCGTCCAGCTCCCATCGGGTGGCGGCACCCTCCGGACGTTCGGCGGACAGCGAGATCTCGACCCGGCCTCGTTGGATCCGCTCGGCCACGGTGGCGCGCAACTCGGCCTCCTGCTCACCGGCAACCTCGAGGCCGCGGAACGCGGCACTCAGATGTCGGGAGTTGACGGAGCGTGCCTCCACCGTGAGCGAGCCGCCATCCAGGTCGAGCGTCGCCGAACCGAATCCTGTCATGCTGCGAATCATGACGCACTCCGCTCTCGAACAGCGACTCTTCCGACCCCGGTGGCCGAGACGCCGCGAACCTCTAGTTGAAGAATGTCCACCGTACGCCAAACACGATCACCTGGGTCGGGAACGGCACTTCGCCCAGCTCGGCCGCTTCGATCCCGTTCGGGTTGGCCAGCCGAAGGAAGAGACGAAAATCCGCGACAGTGATCATGAGGTGGCCGCCGAACCACGTGTAGGCCGGGAGAGCCACCGGCTCCGTGGCTCTGCTTTGCGCACTCAGCGTCGCCGCGCGGTGCTCCACCGTGCCGCCGAGCTGCAGCGTGAGGCTCCCGCCGAAGAAATCGTTCTCGAAGAGAAGCTCGCCCCGAAGCACGCTCTCGGGAACATAGAGCGGCGATCCGTCCGTCGGAAGCTGGTTGCGCCGCCACCAGCCGTTCACGGACAGCGGATTCAGTCCGGAGATGATCTCACCCAGCGGGAGGATCGGGCCCGACAGCCCCACCTCCCACGTTGTCATGTCGATCTCCGGACCGTCGGCAAGCAGACTGTCGAACGCGGCTCCGAACCGAACGACGCGCGCCGCGCTCTGTCGCGCAAACCGGCCGGACAGGCCGTACGGGCCTAGCGTCACGGTGGCGGACCCGGCGAGCGCATCGAACGATACGCTATCGGCCGTCCCCTGCCATGGACGGGGGATTCCACGAGTGCCCGTCGCCGCATCGGCCCGCAGCTCGATCGGGACGCCAAGCTCGAGCGAATAGCTGGCGGCAGCGTTGAGTTCGGACAGCGTGAACTCATCCCAGCTGGATAGCCTGAGCCCGGCAGCGAGCGAGAGCCGCTCGCCCAGGTCGTACCCCGCCTGCGCGGTTCCCTCGAACGACGGGTGCGACGGGCCGTCCAGCAAGCGTAGCGCCAGAGCCGCAGTCAGCGGCTCGGCCTGAGCCCTCAGTTCAAGCCCGTACTGGCTCACATCGGAAACGGTCTCGCCTTCGATGCTCCATTCCGAGGTTCCCGCGAACAACTCCGCCTGCAGTCCGAGCGGCAGATCGGCCCGGCCCCGCACGACGAAATCCCTTCGGTTGGCGTTGCTGACCGTGTCGGCTCCTGTCCGATCGACCGACTGGCTGCGATAGTCTGCCTGAAATCCGAGCCGGTTCGTGCCGGGCATCCAGCTCAACTGGCCCCAGAAATCGAACAAGTTGTTCTCGATTCCGCCGACGGAGCTGTCAAACAGATCAAAGGCACCGCTCACCGTGAAGTTGCCTCCGAACCCGTTGGTAAAGATCGCGTTCAGCAACTGCACGTTCGGGCTGCCGCTTCCCCCCGAGATCCGGGCATAGGCGACAGGGTCGGCGTGTCTTCGAGTCGAGACGTCGATCAGCAGGCCATCCGCCCGCCGATACACCCGCACACGTTCCAGATACGTCAGCGAGAGGCGCCGCAAATCCGCCTGTCCGCTCTCCAGGCTCGGCAGTTCCCGGCCGTCGACGTACAGACGCACGGAAGCCGCGGAAAACGGACCCTCGACCACGTGATGAGTGCCGCCGAAGTAGCCCGAGCGGAGCGGGGTGAGTCCCGGCACGTGCTCGCTCAAGAGATCCATGAGCGAGAGGGCCGTGGAGGAGCGAATGCACGGTTCGTCACACTCGTACATCGGGTATGCGCCCGCGCCGACATCCATGGATCGGGCCGGAAACGCCGCGACGCGGCGGCGCTCGGGTTCCTGGAGCCCAAATGCCTCTCGCACGGAGTCCGGCACCGCCTGAACGAGGCTGTCCGCCGGCACCGTGTCGGCCGCTACCGTATCGGGACGGACCGGCTCCTGCGCCTTGGCGATGTGCAGCGGCGTCAGCACGGCCAACGGCGTCAGCCAGGCGAGTGCCGGTGGCGCACGCCAGCGCGAGCACCCCCGTCGTGCCCGCTGCTCCACGTCCCCGTGGGTCCGTCGGCGGGTCAGGCCGTCCCGCTCCTCACGAGACGCCGCGCAGCCACTCGACCAGCAGCCGCACGCCGATGCCCGTTGCGCCCTTCGGCTGATACGCGCCCTCCTCGTCCGCCCATGCAGTACCCGCAATATCCAGGTGCGCCCACGGCACCTCGCCCACGAAACGCTCGAGGAAGAGAGCCGCCGTGATGGTGGCTGCCGGCCGGCCTCCGGAGTTCTTCAGGTCGGCAATGTCCGAATCCAGCCGTGCACGGTAGGCCGGCCACAGGGGCAACCTCCAGACCCTCTCTCCAGTTCGGCGGCCGGCCCTCTCGACGGCGGCCGCCAGATCGTCGTCGGAAGCCATAAGCCCGATCGCATGGTGCCCGAGGGCGACGACACACGCTCCGGTGAGCGTCGCCAGGTCGACGATCGCCTGTGGTTGGAGTCGACAGGCGAAGCTCAGCGCATCCGAGAGGATGAGTCGCCCTTCCGCGTCGGTGTTGATGACCTCGATCGATGTTCCGGACAGACCCTTGATCACATCCCCCGGCTTCAGGGCCGCACCGGAGGGCAGGTTCTCGGTCGTCGGGATCAGTCCGATGACCCGACGCGGGAGCTGGAGACGCGCGACGGCTTCCATGGCGCCGAGCACAGCCGCTGCCCCCGCCATGTCGTACTTCATGGCCTCCATACCACTCGCGGGCTTGAGAGAGATTCCCCCGCTGTCGAAGGTGACCCCTTTGCCGACCAGCACGTAGGGGTCCTCCTCGGCTCCGGGATGTTCCATGATGAGGAATTGGGGCTCCTGCGCCGAGCCGCGCGCCACGGCGAGCAGTGCACCGAAGCCTTCGGCCCGAAGTCGCTCTGCGCCCCACGCTTCCACACGTATTCCGAATCGCTCTCCCAACTTCGTGGCATGATCGGCCAGGTAGGCCGGCGTCACGATGTTTCCGGGCTGAGTCACCAGCCGGCGAGCCGTATTCTGGGCGGCGGCAAGAGCGGAACCTCGTCCGACGGCTGCACGGCCTTCGCCATCGTCGCTCGAGCCATCCGGGGATCGATAGACAGCGAGTTGCTCCAGCGGCGGCGGCCGCTTGGCTCGCCCGGCCTCACCCCGGAGTTCGTCATACGTCCAGTCGCCGAGGATCAGGCCTTCGGCCACCGCCTCCCACACGCGATCGGTCGGTGGATCGATCGCGAACGCGAGTGACTTCGCACGCAGGGCGCGTGCACGACGAACAGCCAGGCCCGCGGCTCGACGGACACTCTCCTCGGGGCCTGCATCCTGTGCGCCGCCCACGAGAAGCACGTCGGGACGCTCCGGCTGGCCCGCGGAGGCGAGACCCGCCTCCCCCTCTTCGCCCCGGAACTTCCCGGTCGAGACCACGTGGGATATCGCGCCGCCCAGCCAGGCATCGATGGCTCCGAGCACTCCCTCGTCGGGACGCTGGCCCTGCTTCAGCTGAACAGCGAGAACGTCTGTTCGGAGCTCCTCGAGAGGCCCCGACTGGATCTGGATCTCGCGCATGACGTGGTCGGGGGCCCAGCGGCCCCCTCGTTCCGGTTGCCTAACGGATCGTCGGGTCCGGGTGGGCCGTCTTGAACTCGGCCTTCAGGTCGTCATCGGAGAGCGCCGCGAAAGAGCCGGAGGGGATTCTGGCGCGACGCTGCGGCTGGTGGGGATCGGAGAAACAAACGAACACGACAGATTCGGAATCGGGATCGGGAACGTTCTCTTCGGGATCGGGCCAGAACACCTCTCGCGTTGCCAACCACGCCTTCCAGCGGCGACCCTTTGCGTCCCGAAACGTCTTCGTCATGACCACCTCTGAGCTGGGATTAGTCAGGCCGGAATGGACTTCTTATGAGACCCTACAAGTTACGCCTTCGCGCCGTGCAACGGAAGTGGAGTGGGGCCCTCCGGCACGCATGCCAGCCGCCTCACACCCGGAGCTCGCGCAGCAGATTACCGCTGGCGACGCTCTTCGTCGCGCAGCTCGGGGAGTCGGCAACCGATCGCGAACCCGGCGCCGAACAGCCCGGCGATCAACAGGGCGATCAGGGCCGTTAGCCATACGTAGTACATATGCTCATTCTTCCCGTGGAGAGTCTGTGTGGCTCGCACAGGATGGGGCGTGCAGCGAGCTCTGTCCAGCGCGGCGCGGGCAGACATCCACCCGGTGGTTCCGCCTTCGCCACGCCCGTACAATACGCTCTGACCCACGCGAGCGGCCCTGGATACGTACGCTTCGATGCGTCGGGCCGTTCCCCAAACCGAACGGAACAGGAGAGCGTCTCATGCGGTTCCTATCACGCGTTCGCTCGATCTTCTGGCTTCTGGCCGGAACGGTGGCCTTCAGCGCTTGCGCATCGACCTCCGGACCGGCTCCCGCCGGCCCCGCCCCGGCCGAGGCCGCACCTGTCGTCCCGCCGCCTCCGATGGAGACCCCTGCTCCAGCCGTGATCGCCAGTCCGGCGGAGCTTCAGCCCTCCCCGGAGGCTCAGCGTGCGGCGGAGCGTGCCGCGTTGACGGGCGTGGAAATGGGGACCATGTGGACGTTCGAGAATCCACCGTACGAGCACTGGGCTTCCACGTACGACTTTACGGCTTCGGAGGATTGGCTGGAGCACGTACGACTCTCGTCGGTGCGGTACGGTGAGATCTGCTCCGCCTCCTTTGTGTCACCCGACGGGCTGGTAATGACCAACCACCACTGCGCCCGCGATTGTGCCGAAGCCGTGTCGAGCGCAGACAACGACAGGGTGGAGACCGGCTTCTACGCGGCGTCGCGAAGCGAAGAACTGGTCTGCCCCGGCCTGCACCTCGACCAGCTCGTGGGCATCAGCGATGTGACGCCGCGCGTAAAAGGCGCCGCCGCAACGGGCGCGACCGACACCGAGATCGCTGACGCACAGGAGGCGGAACGGGAGGCGATCGAGGAGGAGTGCGAGGCCGAAACCGGCCTGACCTGTCAGGTCGTCTCTCTGTATCAGGGTGGCCAGTACCAGCTCTACACGTACCGGAGGTACGAGCCAGTCAAGCTCGTGTTCATTCCGGAGCTGCAGGCAGGCTTCTACGGGGGAGATCCCGACAACTTCACGTATCCGCGCTACGCGCTCGATGTCGCCTTCGTCAGGGCGTACGAGCCTGACAGCACCACCGCGGTTCAGACAGCCCATCACTTCGAGTGGGATGCCGAGGGAGCCGAAGAGGGCGAGCTGGTGTTCGTGACCGGAAACCCGGGCTCGACCAGCCGGCTGGCCACGGTTGCCCAGGTGCTCTACGAACAGCGGTACCGGCACCCGTTCCTGGTCCAGATCTTCGAATCTCAGCGCGAGGTCCTGCGCACGATCGCAGACTACGGACCGGACGCGGAGCGGGCGGTGCGCGACAACATGTTCAGCGTCGAGAACAGCCTGAAGGCGTTCAGCGGACAGCTGGAAGGCTTGCGCGACACTCTGTTGCTCGGATCGAAGATTTTGTGGGAACGGGAGTTCCGCGCGCAGGTAGAGGCGGACCCGACGCTTCGCGAGCAGTTCGGAAACGTATGGACCAGGTTGGCGGACCTCCAGGTGCAGAAACTGGAGACCAGTCCGCGCCTGAACGCTTACGACACGGACTTCATCGGGGCGCCACACTTCGGAATGGCGGGGGCGCTGGTCCGTTTCGTGACGGAGCTGGAGAAGCCGGAGAGCGGCCGTGATCCCGACTTCGAGGCGGGACGAGCGGAGGCGGAGGCGTCGTTACGAACGGCACAGCCGATGAATCCCCAGGTCGCGCAGATGCTGCTTGCCGCCCATCTCGACGTCGCTGACCGCTGGTTAGCGGCCGACGATCCCTTCCGGCAGGCCGCCTTCCAGCCTGGAGAGTCGGCCGAGGATGCGGCGACGAGGCTCGCCCGCGAGAGCCGGATCATGGATGCCGGCTTTCGAGGTGAAATCCTGGATGGTGGTCTGACGGCCGCGAGTCGGTCGAACGATCCGCTTGTGCGTCTGGCCCTGTTAATGGCACGAGACCACTCCGGGCTCGAGGCTCGCTGGGAGGAGATCAGCGCGGCCGAAGCGGTGCAGCAGGAGCGGTTGGCCGAGGCACTGTTCGCCGTCTTCGGGACCGATCTGCCGCCGGACGCGACGTTCACCCTGCGCATCACCGACGGAGTCGTGCAGCGGTATCCGTACAATGGAACGTATGCCCCGCCCCGCACGTCGTTGTACGGCCTCTACGAGCGAGCCGCCAACTTCGACGGGGAGATGCCGTGGACGCTGCCGGCCGCGTTCGCTGCCCGACGTGACGCGGTCGACCTGAGCACGCCGCTCAACTTCGTAACCACGAACGACATCACGGGAGGGAACAGCGGGAGCCCCATGATCGACCGGGATGCCCGGGTCGTCGGAATCGCGTTCGACGGTAATATCGAGCAGCTGCCCAACGAGTTCCTGTTTCGTCTGGATGCGGGGCGCACGGTCGGTGTCCATTCGGCCGGTATTACGGAGGCGCTTCGGAGCGTCTACCAGGCCGAGGCGTTGCTCGACGAGCTGTTGGGCGAGTCACCGTAACGCGGCCACCGCAGTAAGCGGCCAGAGCGCCCGGGTCCGGCGAGTCCGCCCCCGGGCGCTCGCTACATCCGCTTGTACGACGGCCCGCTTCCTCCCTCGCGCGGAGCCCAGCGTGGGCCGAGCACATCCGTCGCCTTGCAGTCGACACAGTTGGGTGGATTGACGACCAGTTCGTCGCCGTCGCGCTCATAGACGCCGGCCGGACACATATGCTCGTAGAACTCGGCCATGGCCCCCGTGATGGGCTCGCCAACGGTCAGGTGGGAGGGTATGTCATCCCGCGTGCTGTTCCCCGATCGGTAGACGGCATCCAGCTTGTCGACCGAGTGTCGGCCGGGCGACCGCAGTGTTGCGGCCGGCGCGCCCGCCGCACGCGGCACCTCGACATCCGGCTCCACCTCGACGCGGCCTGCGGGCAAGCGGCCGCGGGTGACCTGCTGCAACCCCGCCTTCAGACCTCCCCGCACGAGGCCGGATTTGAACACGAGTCGCATGTTTCGCGTCCGGTGCAGATCCTCGGCGATGAAGCTCTGCTTGACGCGCGTGTCGTAGCCCGCCAATCGAGCGGCCGATGCATCGTCTTCCTTCAGGGCTTCGAAGATCGTGCGTGCGGCGAGGATCCCGGACTGCATCGCGTAGTGAATACCCTTGAGCGACGCGACGTCCACGAACCCGGCAGCATCCCCGACGATGAGCAGGCCATCGCCGTGCAGGCGATCCGGCAGAGAGTAGTACCCTCCCTCCGGGATCGTCTTGGCGCCCCACTCCACCAGCTCTCCGCCGTCCAGGTACGGCGAGAACAGGGGATGCTCCTTCATCCGCTGGAGGAGCACATGCACGTCCAGATCACGCTGACGGTAATCGAGACCGACCACCAGACCGATCGAAGCCAGATCGTCGCCCATCGGATAAAGCCAGCTGCCACCAAACGCGTCGGGCGGCAGAGGCCAACCGAGTGTGTGGATCACGGCGTCGACCGGCCGCGCAACCTGCCACAGTTCCTTGACGCCGAGCGCGTAGATCTGAGGGTTGGGCGAGCCGATTCCCTGTGCGTCTAGGTAGGCCTGGGTCAGCGGCCCTCGTGTCCCTTCGGCCATTACGGTGACGCGGGCGCTCAAATCGGTCGGCGGCACGTACCCGCTCCCCGGCTGGCCGGACCGGTCGAGGCCGGCTGGCGTCGTGCGGACCCCGACCACGCGATCCTCCTCGAGCAGAAGGGCCTCCGCCGGGAATCCGGTGAACACGTTGACTCCCAGCGCCTCGGCCTGCTCACCCAGCCAGCGCACGATCTCGCACACGGAGGCGAGATAGTGTCCATGATTGCGCATGCTCGCCGGGGCCGGAATCCGCCATTTGCCGCGTGAGGAGAGGAAATAGACCCGATCTCGCTCGACCGGTCCGTGAAACGGGAACCGTTCGTCGCCCGTCTCGGGAAACAGCGTCCGAAACGCTCGGGGGTTCACGACGGCACCGGACAGGCAGTGCTCTCCGAGCCCTTCAGCCTTTTCCAGTACTCCGATTTCCAGCTCGCCGAGGGGCCCGCCCGCTTCTCGCTCCTCCTGCACGAGCTTCGCCAGGTGAATGGCACCCGCGAGTCCAGCGGGCCCTCCACCTACGAACAGCACGTCCATGGGGACGGCTTCGTTGCCGGGAGATTCGTCGATCAAGAACCGATCCGTTGAAAGAGGCGGCTGCGCGCTCGCCGGAACGAGATTCATCTCGTCCGACTCGGTGCTCCGTGGCATGTCTCGCCCCGCACTGTCCGTCATCGCTCGTCGTCCCCGTCCTCCGATGTCTGCTGCGCTGGTTCCTCTTCCGCCGACCGAGCCTCGGACTCCAGAGACCGTCGCCGGAGTCGCTCGGCATCCCGGGCTCGCGTGGGCGCCAGTGGATGACCACGTGTCGTCCAGTCCGCCACTTGACGAAGCCTGGGGCCTCGGCCAGCACCGTAGCGTCGCCACAGATCCGGGTGAAACAGGATCAATACGGTGAAGATCTCGAGCCTGCCCGCCAGCATCAGAAAGATCAAGAGGAGATGCGAAGGCGCCCCCATCCACCCGTAGTTGTCGACGGCGCCGACCTCGCCCAGACCCGGACCGATGTTCCCCAGGCTCGCGGCGCTCGAACCAAGGGAGGTGACGATGTCGTGCCCCAGCAGGGCCATACCGAGTGTTCCCGCCGCGAACAGTCCCACGAAGAACAGCGCGAACGCCAGGATTCGCATCATCGTGCGCTCGCGAACTGCCCTTTTCCCGAGCCGCGTAGGCAACACGGCCTGCGGGTGCAGCTGGCGCTTCAGCTCGTCCAGCCCCTGCCGCGTCAGCAGGTACACGCGCAGGGCCTTCATGCCTCCGCCGGTTGATCCTGCCATACCGCCCATGAACATCAGCATGAGCAGAATGAGCTGCGAGCCGACAGGCCACAGCTCGTAATCGGCGGATACGAAGCCCGTCGTCGTCGCGATAGAAACGACCTGAAACATGGACTCCCGGAAGGCGGGCTCGAAGCCGCTCTCCAGTCCCGCCCGCGCGAGTCCGACCAGCAGCACGACAAGTGTCGCCCCGCCGACCACAAGACTGAAGAAGCGCCACTCCGGATCCTTCCAGTACAGAGGGCGACCCCGCAGCGCCCGGTAGTGCAACGTGAAGTTGACGGCTGCCAGGTACATGAAGAGGATCGTCACGTACTGCAGGAACGGGGATCCGTACGCAGCGATTGACGCGTTGCGAGGGGAAAATCCCCCGGTGGAAAGCGTGGTAAAGGCATGCGTCACGGCCTCGAAAACCGGCATTCCACCCAACACGTAAAGGGTGGCCTGGACTGCCGTCAGTCCGCCGTACACGTACCACAGCAACGCGGCCGTCTGCCGAATGCGAGGTGCCAGCCGCTCGGGCCTCGGACCCGGCACCTCGGCCCGGAACAACTGCATTCCGCCCACGCCGAGAAACGGCAGGATCGCGATCCCGAGCACGATGATGCCCATCCCACCCAACCACTGGGTCATGGCTCGCCAGAATATCACGCCCCGCGGGAGGCTCTCGATGTCGCTGAACACCGTC
>JBDHLB010000005.1:0-58470 GCA_039586095.1 Gemmatimonadota bacterium | reverse complement strand
CGACTACGTCTCCGTCGATTGCCTCCACGCTCAGCGCACCCGCGACAGCGCCGAGCCGCACGTCGCCAGCCGCCGTGCTCACGGATACGCCTCCCCGAGCCCCTTCGACCGTTACGTCACCCTCGACGCTGCGAATCACGACCGCCGCACCGCCGGCCACCGTGACGTCGCCCTCGACCGACTCGACCGTGACGTCCCCGCGTGTGCCCTCGATCGAGATGTCACCGAACGGTGCCCGCAGCTCGAGCGCCATCGCCGCCGGCACCATCAGTTCGAGATCGAGGTCTGCCATCTCCGGTTCCTCGGGCCGGATCCGAAGTGCCTGACCTGCCCGCGAAACGGCCAATCCCATCGCTTCGCCGTCGACCCTACTGATCTCGACGGCCGCGCGATCCCACGCCTGCACGGTGATCGAACCCATGGGGATCTCGATCGTGAGCTTGGTCTCGCCGTCGAGCGCGATCGTGGTATCGGCCGGCTGACCGAGCGACAGCGCACCCAACACACCGGCAATTAGCTGTATATGCATGCTTTTCCCCTCAGGTCTGTGCAGCGACGAGTGCCGCCGTCTGACGTAGAAATCTCACCTTGTATCTCCGCGCTTCCGCCAGATGGTGACGGAGGTAGGGGTCCGAGTCGTCGGACTCGAGCGCCCTCCGCGCCTCCTCGATGGCGCGGTCGATCGTCTCGAGGTTTGCCACGAGCTTCCGAATGGTGAGAGAATCCAACGATCCCTCGCCGTAGAAGATCGCCTCCTGCAGCTCGGCGATCGCCCGTCCGAAGACGTCGGCGTCCGATTTGCCGGCCGTCGTGAGTGACGCGATGGGCGCCGGACCCGCCTCGGGATCCGCTGCCGCCTCTCCGCCCGGGCCGGGTCGAGCGCCGTCCAGCAGGGCCATGCCTCCAGCAGAGACAGCCATGAGCACTACCGCCGCGGCCGCGAGCTGAGGGATCGACAGCGCGAGTCGCCGCCGCCGCCAGCCGAGGTCGGTGGGGGTCGATTGGCGCCCGACAGCGGGAGCCGATGGCTCGGCCTCCGAGAGCCGCGCCGCGATTCCAGGCCACAGGTCCTGGGGCGGCAGGCGCTCACCGAGCTCCCGCGCGCGCGCCACCACCTTCCGGAGCTCGGCCACCGTCTGCGCACAGCTCGCGCACGTCGCGAGATGTGCCTTCACGGCGTCGGCCTCCTCATGCGTGAGGACGCCGTCCACGTACTCGGACAGCTGCCGTTCGAACGCGTCGCTCATTTCGCCGTTCCTCTTACCGCTCCAGGTGTGCCCGCAACATCATCCGGGCCCGGTGCAGCTGCGACTTGGAAGTCCCCGAGGTGATCCCCATCAACTCGGCGATCTCTCTGTGCTTGAAGCCTTCCACGTCGTGCAGCACGAACACCTCCCGTGCACCTTCCGGCAATCGCTCGATTGCCGTCTCGAAGTCGATCACCAACTCGACTGGCCTTTCCGGTCTGGACGCCCGTTCGATGGTCAGCTCGCCCGCTGCGAACCGGCCCCGGCGAGTCGCCAGTCGGCGCTGCTCAGCGAACATCACGTTCAGCGCCAGTCGATACAGCCACGAACCGAACGCCGCTTCTCCCCGGTACGTGTCCAGCTTCTGCCAGGCCCGGACGAACACATCCTGTGTCGCTTCGGCCGCACGCTCCGATCCCATCATTCTGCACGCGAGCCCGTAGATTCGACCCACGTGTCGTCGATAGAGCCTCTCGAACGCGTCTGCGTCGCCGTCGGCGGCGAGCCTCACGTCCGTCAACTCCTCTGCGCCGGATACCTCACGGCCCGGCATCGTCGGCTCTACCACCGGTTTCGGGATCGGCATGGCGTCCACTCACACATTGGGATGGAGCCTGCGCCGAAAAGGTTGGAGTGATCGATCACAACCATGTCTCACGTCTCGACCGCGACGTTGGGATGCGTGAAGTGGAAGGCGACCCGCACACCGGCTGCGAGCTCTGTCGGCTGCCCCGCTCCGGCCAGGGCTTCCGCGGCCTCCCGATACACCTCCGCCTGAAGCACGTACTCACGCGCTTTGGAATCTGCGGCCTCGGCCTCGATTTCGTGGGTCTTGAAATCGACCACCCAGATCCACGCGTCCGGCGACGGATCGGTCGCATCCGGCAGCACGGGTCTGTACAGATCGAACGCACCGATCCGCCAGCTGTGCGGCTCGGCCAGATGCACGAACGGCAGTTCGCGGAACGGTTGGCCCTCCAGGTACCAGCGCCACTCCTCGCCGCGTACCACCCTCCCGATCTCCTCTTCGAGCGCCTCGCGATACGTGGTCCCGGGTGCGAGCAGCTCTTCGAGCTCGGGCTCATCGATCCCGGCGATCGTCTCACCCAGCACTCGCCCGATCTCCCTGTCCTCCTCGATTCGTTCGAGCACGCCATGGATGAGCGTGCCCCGCAGAATGGGAGACAGGCCGCTGTCGCGCTCGGAGTCCGGGGCGAATCGCCAGGCAGGCTCCACGCCGTGGCGATAGCGCAGGGCCCATTCCTCCGGGCGGCGCTCCCGCATCATCCGCTCCGTTGCGGAGGTGGTGAAGCGCAGCGCCGGTGTTGCGATCGGTCGGACGAGCGGCGGCGCCTCTCCGGGCACGATTCCGTCGAGCCAGGCCAGAGACAGAGCGGGAGCACGGAGAGACTCCTGGATCGCCTCTTTGTGTCGGATCATCGTCATCGGTCGGTGTGCAGGCTCGATGTGCCCGGCGACGGCTGTCTCATCGGGCCGGCGAGCGCGGGCCGCCGCGTCGGCCGTGAAGAGGTTGAACTGGCCGGTCTCGTCTTCCTGCTCGTCATCGAAACCGAAGGCATCGATCTGCCTTCCGGTTCCGGTCACCGCGTCCGGGACGGAGGCACGGCCCCGCTCACCCCGGCCCGCTTCACCCCTCGCGGCGCGAGCGCCGCGTCTCCGCTCGCCTGCGCCGTCCGTCACATCGGGTCGACCGTTCTCGTCGGGTTGCTCCTCCACCTCGTGCGCCTCGCGCGCGTCCTCCAGCCCGACGCCGAGCCAGGTCGAGAAGCCCTTTGGGCTCTCCGTGGGCCCCGAGACCACAAGACGGTCGCGCGCGCGCGTCGCCGCCACATATAAGAGGCGGGCCTCCTCCGCCTTCTCTTGGAGCAAGGCTCGTTCGAGGAGCTTCGCTGCCCGGCTGCCTCGCTCGCCCTTCTTTCCCATGAAGACCGGACCGTAGCGTGGATCGCTCCAGAACTTCTGGGAGAAGAATCTCTCAGTCGTCTCACCCTCGCGGGTGGCCACCAGGAGCACGACCGGCCACTCTAGGCCCTTGGCCGTGTGGATCGTGCTCAGCGTGACGACGTCGTCGTCCTTGCTGAAGAGAGGTGCCTGTGGGATGCCGAGGTCCTCGGACGCCCACTGATCCCATAGCGCGAGCAGACTTCCCAGAGGCAGATGCCGGTAGTCTTCGACCACAGCGAGGAACCGCTCGATGTTCGCAAGTGCCTCGGCCGCTCCGTCCCGAAACAGGAGGTGCACGCGGTAATCCGTCTCCCGGAGAATCGTCTCGAGGAGCTCGAATGTGTCGACCCGATCGACCAGCAGGCGGACTCCCTCGAGGACGGCGAGCCCGTTTCGCAGAGCCTCACGCTCCACGGGCGGGATGTGCGAGCTCTCGGGAGCGTCGAACCACTCCGCCTCTTCCGCCTCGACCCGATCCAAATGCCGCCGGGCCTGTCCGAGGAACGAACCGGAGCCCGCCTTTGGATCCAGTCGTATGCGCGCCAGAACTTCGTCCCGCAGCCCCACGAACGGGGAGCGCAAGAAAGCGAACGCGTGTCGATCGTCACGCGGGTTGTCGAGGACGCGCAGCACGGTCACGAGATCCAGCACCTCCTGCCGCTCCGAGAGTCCGGCCGTCGCCGTGTTGTAATAGGGGATTCCATACTGTCTCAGAGCTGGTTCGAGACTGGAGAGCGACTGGCGCGTGCGTGCGATGATCGCCACGTCCCGACGCTCGCAGAGTCGGGCTTCACCCGTATCCGGATCGACGACCTGCGCATGACCCACAAGGCGCCGGATATGCGACGCGACCATCCGGCCCTCCTCCTCACTCCACTCTTTGCGGGTGCCGCCGTCGTTGACGAGCCACTCGAGCCCCGCCGCGGGCGTCGGACGGCGGGCGGGCACCAGATCGCCGTAGTCGACCCGGCTGTCGGGAGACTCCTGCGCGATGGCCGCCGCCTGCTCGCCGAGGGCCCGACCGCAGGCCCGGTTCACGAATCCGACCACGAGCGGCTCACTGCGGAAGTTGTGTGTCAGCTCGAGCGTCCGTCCCCGCGAGGCGATGGCCTGCCGGACAGAGTTCCAGACCGAGATGTCGGCTCCCCGAAAGCGGTAGATGCTCTGCTTCGGATCCCCCACCAGGAACAGGGGAGGCGCGGAGCTCGAATCCTCACTCGCCGGCGCCGACGGATCGCACTCCGCCTCTTCCGACGGCGCCACACGATCCGGCAGGCCCGCGATAGCGAACGCGATATCTCGCTGGGCGTCGTCCGTGTCCTGGAACTCGTCGATGATCAGGATGCGGTACCTGGCGCGCATGGCGTCGAGAGCGGGGCGCGTCTCCGGTCTCGTGAGCAGGCGGCGAGCGTCCAGGATCAAGCTGTCAAAATCCCTCGCGTTCTCGGACTCCAGCCAGCGCAGCCAGCGTCCGAGCACCTGACGGGCGATCGCATGCAAGCTCGCCGCCAGCTCGAGGGATTCCGTGTCGAGAAGCGCACCCGCCTCGTCCACCGACCAGATCCCCGCTGACTCCGCCACGCCGCGAAGTCCCTCGACGTCCAGTCGTCCCCGCTCCATCCAGCGTTCGTACCGGTGAGCCCTCCACCGGATGTCCCTCAAGACCGCGCTGATTCGGTCGATCGCACCCTTTCGATACTGCAAGCGATACAGGTGGAAACGCTGTACGAGGTCGATGGCCCCCGGGTCCCTCTCCCCGAGCAGCTCGATCAGCGCGTCCCGGATGATCTGATCCTGCTGCAGACGGGTCTCCCGCTCGTCGAGCACTCGAAACGTAGGATCGATGCCGAGACGAAGCGCATGGTCGCGGAGCAACTCCGCACAGAATCCGTGAATCGTGCCGACCGCGGCGCGGTCCATCTCCCAACGCAGTTCTGCCCCTCGCGAGGATCGCTCGATTTCGCGTCGCAGCTTGCCTTTCAGATCGAACGCGGCCTTCTCGGTAAAGGTGATCGCGGCGATCGCCTCCAGCGTGCACGGCTCGGGGCAGGGCGGAACCGGCTCCCCGGTGCTGGCGCGGACCCCTACGTCGAGACCGAGCAGCCACAGCACCTTTCCGACGATCGTGGTGGTCTTGCCGGTCCCGGCGCTGGCTGTCAGGAGCACGTGCGAAGGAGAGGTGATCGCCTCGACCTGTTCGTCGGTCCAGCGCATCTCAATCATCGAGACGCCCTTCCCCGTACACCACGTCGAATCGGGAGCCACTGGCGAGCCGAGCCTCGGTCCGAGTGAGCGATCGATCGGGCTGCCAGGGTTTGATCGGCGTCGAACTGGCCTGGACGGCCTCGAAAAGACCGGCGCGGATCCGCGGAGGAATGCTGAGGGCGAACGCGAGGACGTCGCCCAAGCGTTCGCGTTTCAACTCGGCACTGTTCCACTGCTTCTTTCCAATGGACCGGAACACGCCGCTCCGCACCTCCTCGCGGTCCAGCTGCTCGACCACGGCCATGTAGAGCGCCGTCTGCAGGAGAGCGCCGTCTTCGTACCCGGCCCGAGCCGGTGTCGCACCGCTTTTGTAGTCGACCACTCGCAGCCAGGCATCGTGACCTGTCCCGTGCAGATCCACCCGATCGATACGACCCCGCAAGAACAGCTCGGCCGGGCGGCCTCTGACATCTTCTCCCTCGACCCTCACCGGTGGCTCCGCACCCTCGAAGCCGAACGCGTGCTCGATCAACACGGGGGCCTCTTTGCGCCGGGCCAGGTGCGCGAGCTCAGCGGTCAGGAAATCGCGGACCTCCTCCCGGATCCGGCCTCGGCTCACATGCCACAGCATCGGGAGCCCCAGCCACTCGTCGAGATTCGCCTCGCACTCTGCGAAGACCTCCTGCGTGACTCGCCCCAATAGACGCTCGGTTTCTTCGTCGAGGGACTCGGGCACCGCCGTGCCAAGCTCCCTGTAGAAGCGCTCGAGGATGGAGTGTGCGATACGTCCAAAGGTGAAGGCGCTGGTCTCCTCCTCCGCCTCCTCGCTTTCAACCAGGTAAAGCACCCGCTCGAGGAAGAAGTCGAACGGTCGAATCCCGTACGATTGAAGCTGGGTCGCGGACCAGACGTACTCGTCGTCGAACCGAGTGGCCAACCGCTCGAGGACGACGGGGTCCCGGAGCTCCCCGTTCCACGGGTGAGGTCGCTCCGAGATCGGCCGATCGACTCCGAAGACGGACTCCGGCAACGGCAGGTCCGATGCCTCCCGAGCCCTCGCGATGAGGTCGCGACCGCTCCGCACGACGTCGTCAAGGCGGCCCGCTCGCAACTCTTCCGCGAACGCGCACAGCAGCGCGTGACGCAAGCGCAGCGGGTCGGAAGAGGGAAACGGCGACACATCCCCACCGCTCCGCAATCTGATCAGGCGACCGACCTCGGTCCGCCGCTGCTCGGGCTCGCTGACGGGCTCCAGCGAATCCTCTGTGCGGAGGGTCTGGTGAGCCGTCTCGATGGTCCGGGGTAGCTCGGACGCAGGGTCGTGCTCCGGCACCATGAGGGATGGAAGGCGCGGGACGCCGTTCGCGTCCGTGGTCCGGTAGGTGATCGTGACCTGCTCGCCCGCCGTGACGGCCCGCCACAAGCTCCGCTCCCGCCGAACCGCCTGATCTCGGTCGGAAAGCGGCAGTCCGAGCTCCCGAAGTCGGCGGCGCTCCGAATCGGAGAACACCCCTCCGGGTCTCACGGAACGAGGGAACTCGCCATCGTTCGCGTGCACGATGAACGTATGGTGGAAGGGAGTGAGCGCCGCCTCGTGCGCTTCCAGCACCTGAACGCCTGCCTGAAGCGGCGTGGACAGGGCGAGCTCGTTCGCTTCCAGCAGCCGTCTCAGTCGTGTGTGCCACTCCGTCGCCCCGAATGCCTCGGCCGTCTCGACCAGCATCTGCCATTCCTGAAGCAGCGCTTCGAGCGCCCGCACGCCACGTTGATCGAGCCGCACCACATCGAAACGATCCGCCGCGACATCACAAACCCGACGTCGAAAACCGAACCATGCACCGTCGAGGATCTCCAGCGTCGAGTCGATCCACTCCCGCTCGGTCCGCTCTGTGGCGAGAGCTTCCGCGACGGTGGCGAACTCCTCGAGCCGGGGAATGTCCTCGTCGAGACGATCCGCGTACACGCCGCTGCGGGCCAGCCGGCGCCGCGGGTCCTCGGTCTCCAGGGAAGCTCGCAGGCGGGACAGCGCATCGATCCATTCGCCGAGGCCGGCGACCCGTCTGGTGGTCGCCACGTGGTCGATCGCTCGAACGTCGATTCGAGTGCCGAAGTAGGGGCTCGCCAGCACGGGCCTCAGGCTCCCGTAATCCCAGCCGACGGCCTGCGCGTTGAACAGGGCGAGCAGCGCCTTTAGACATGGCACTTCGGCCAGCCGGGTCCGCAGACGTGCCGTTGCCGGAACGCCCGCGGCTACCAGAGCACGATGCACGAGGCGGGTGTCTCGTCTTCCGGAGCGCGCGACGATGGCGATCTCGTGCGGCCTGGCGTTGCCAGCGGCCAACAGGTGTTTCACCCGGCGGGCGATCCACGCCACCTCGCGCAGCGCGTCCGGCGCGGGCTGAACCGTGACGTCGAGCGTGTCCGATGTCCGGGGTTCCCGCCCCGTTCGTCTACGCCTCCTCGACGTTGCTTCCGGCACGAGGTCGTCCCATTCGGAGGGCTCGTCTTCCTGCGGCAGGTAGACGATCACCTCCACGTCGTCCTGGTCCCTCAGCGAGCGAAGGAGCCGCCGACGTCCTCGCAGCGACGTGATTCCATAGATGTGGAGCTTGTCGGCCCCACCGATCGCCTCACGCAGGCCGCCGGCCTCGATCCGCTCTGCGACCATCGCATGGATAGAGCGCGGGTCGAAGCGATCGCGGGATGCCAGGTCGGCCAGGAACGCCTCATACGTGTCGGCCACCCAGGCGTTTCTGCGCCGACCGAACTCGTCTTCTCCGAGCTCTGCCAGCGTCTCGCGCAGACGGTGCGGTGCCACTCCTTCCGGCAGCAGCTCGCTGAACACGCTGTCCAGCATGTGTGAGCGAGCAGGCCCCTCCCGTCCGGGCGAGACGTCCAGGCCCAGGAGATTCTGGCGCTCGCGGGCGATCCGCGCGACGAGGAGGCGGCCGGTCAGAATTCCGATCGGACGTGCCTCGATGCGAAACCGTTCCCGGAGCTCCGACAGGAAGGATACGGGAGGCGCCAGCCAGCCTGGCAGACCACGCTCGGCGGCGATCGAAAAGAGGGAGTCCCTCTGCGCCCGGTGGGCAATCCACAAGTGGGATGCAAAGCCTCTCGGGCCCGTATGGTCACCCAGCTCGTCCAGAAAACGGGTGACACATGTCTCCCAGAGCTTGTGGTTCGATGCGGCTCGAGTGAGAGACAGCGGCATCGGCTCGGGACGTTCCTCCTCTGGGTCGTTTCAGCGAGTCGCTAAGGTACTGCCCCCGTCCCGCACCCGCAGGCCGTCGCCTTCCGGTTGAGATTCAGTTGCTGCGTGGCTCTACCCTGAGGCGGGTGTGCGTCGCCCGTCGTGAGAGGCGAAGAAACGGCCTTCCATCGCGCCAAGTATGGCATGTGTGCCACACGCGGCCTCCGACTTGCACCCTGAAACACGTGACGACAGGGAGAGACACAGGCCGCGAGCCGCTTCCTGCAGGGGATTCCGGGCCTCCGCCGGGTCGAGGGGGATAGCAGCGCCCCTGCGGAAAGTCCACAGGTGGCTCGCAGATTGCCACGGGGCAGGTGGAACGCCGGCCGGCGCGCTGTAGGACGGCCGCAGCGAACGGGAGGGAGGATCCGATGCAGGGCACGCTGTTCGGACTCGTCAAAGAGACGCTGGAGGGGGAGTACGGCGAAGGCATGTGGGAGTCCCTCGTGGCCGCCTGCGAGCGCAACGGCGCGTGGCAGATCGGCGGCGACGACGGCCATCGCCGGACCGGCGAGCCACTGCCGGACGATCTCCCCTCGGACGCACTGATCTGTTGGCTCGGGCGACGGGCCGTTCCCCGGCTCGCGAGTGCCTATCCCACCCTGTTCCGCCGACACGAGAACCTGCGCTCGTTCATCCGTGCGTTTGGCCGCGGTCTCCCATCGGCGGGTGTGCGGGTCCAGGTGACCTCTCCGGCCTTCTCCTGCTTCGACGCGATGGACGGCGAGCTGATCGTCGCGATGAACGGACCGACGCGCGTGTGTGCCCTCGCCGAGGGCGTGATCGCCGGAGCAGCCGACTTCTACGACGAGGCGGTCACCGTCGAAGAGCTGAAGTGCGTCCATCGTGGCGACAACCGGTGCGTGCTACGCGTGCGATTCGGACAGCAGGCGACGCGACCGGACTGGCAGCCTGACGGACTCGGGGTCAAGACGGCACGACCTGCCTGAGCCCTGTTGCAGGCAGCCCGGTCTCCCGTGAGGTTCAAGCCGACGTTTCGCACCACGCGAACGGCGCGCGTCGGCGTCCCCCTCCGATCGACCGTGCCGCCCCGCGCGGTGCGCGAACGGACGGCTCACGCGTGGGGGGACATGCATGAAGCTCGAGTTCTGGGGTGCGGCACGAACCGTCACCGGTTCGATGCATCTGCTGGAGGCCAACGGGCGACGCCTGCTGCTGGATTGCGGACTCTACCAGGGACGTCGCAAACAAGCGTTCGAGCGTAACCGAGACTTCCCCTTCGATCCCGCGAGCATCGACGCGGTTCTTCTCTCGCATGCGCACATCGACCATTCCGGCAACCTTCCCACGCTCGTGCGCGCCGGCTTCCGGGGACAGGTGTTCGCGACGTCCGCGACGCGCGATCTCTGTGCACTCATGCTCCTGGACTCTGCCAAGATCCAGGAAAGTGACGTGCGGCGAGCGAACCGTCGTCGCCGGAAACGGGGAAAGAAGCTGTTCGAGCCCCTCTACACGGGCGAGGACGCCGTCGAGACCCTGCAGCGCTTCGCTTCCGTGGAGTACGACCGACCTCTGACGCCGCTTCTTGGACGCGGGTCACATTCTCGGTTCCGCCAGCGTGGTCGTCGACGTCGAGGAACGCGGGCGCACGAGGCGTCTGCTGTTCAGCGGCGATGTCGGAAACAGCGACCTTCCCATTCTAAAGGATCCGCGCACGGTCGGTGACGTGGACGTCGTGATCATGGAGTCGACGTATGGCACGCGCGCCCACGATCCGCGCGAGCGTGCGGACGCGGTGATCAACGACGTGCTCACCCGCTGCTGCGAGCGCGACGGCAAGATCCTCGTTCCGGCGTTCGCCGTCGGCCGGACCCAGAGCCTCGTGTATCGTCTGAACGGCCTGTGGGAATCGGGTGACCTGCCGCCGATCCGCGCCTTCGTGGACTCCCCTTTGGGCGTGAACGTGACGGACGTGTACCGGCTACACCCGGAGTGCTACAACGCCGAGGCGCTGAAGGCGCTCGAGTCCGAGGCGGATCACGATCCGCTGGGCTTCGAGCGGCTCACCTATATCCGCAAAGTCGAGCAGTCCAAGCGACTCAACGACCTCGATGAGCCGGCCATCATCATCGCGGCCTCGGGCATGTGCGAGGGAGGGCGCATCGTACACCATCTCGCGCACCACGTCGGCAAGCGCAGCACGACGGTCCTGTTCGTCGGCTGGCAGGCGCCCCACACGCTCGGACGGAAGATTCTGGAAGGGAAGAGCCCCGTGCGGATCTTCGATGCCCCGTTCGATGTGCGCGCGAGGATCGTCAAGGGTGGAGCGTTCAGCGCCCACGCAGACGGGCCGGGCCTGCTCCGATGGGCCGAGCGGGTCCGTGAATCCGGCAGCGTGGAGAAGACTTTCCTGGTGCACGGCGAGGAGGATTCGGCGCTCGGTCTGGCCGAGGCACTGGGCGAGCGAGGGTTCGACGACGTCGAGGTTCCGGAGCGGGGAGCGTCGTACGAGGTCTGAGCGACCCTACAGCTCCGCCCCGGCCTTGAACTCCTCGAGGTCGGCCGAGATGATTGCGCAGGCCTCCTCCACCGTGTCCACGCAATGCGGAATCGTCAGGTCCGCAGGGTCTGCCAGGTGCCGGTCGCCGTCCAGCATGTTCTTCTGGGCCCACTCCACCAGCTCACGCCACATGTGGCCGATGAAGACGAGTGGAACCGTGCGGATGTGGCGCACCTGACAGAGCTGCCAGATCATCGCCGTCTCGAGTGTCGTGCCGATCCCTCCGCGCATCACGATGAACGCGCTGGACAGCCGAACGAAGTGGTGCAGGCGCGAGAAGAAGCTGCGGTGATGGTAGACCTTTTCCACGAAAGGATTCGGCTCCTCTTCGTGAGGCAGCTCGATCGGCAGACCGAAGGATCGCGTCCGGTTATCCGGGTCCCCGAGCATCGCGCCCTCGTTGGCCGCTTGCATGAGGCCGGGTCCCCCACCCGTGACGATGTCGCAGCCCATCCGGGACAGGTCGGTGGCGAGTCGGCGGACCTGCCCGTAGAGCTCATCGCCACGCCGCATGCGTGAAGAACCGAAGATCGTGACGCGGTAGTACTCCGGCTGAGGCGGTCGAATCCTGGCCAGATCGTTGGCCACGCTCCACAGATCGTACAGCGCATCCTCGATTACGTCGAAGGCTTCTTCCGGCCGGGTGATCGGGACGAGGGCTGGCCTTTTGTCGACAGGTTCGTTCATTCTATTCTTCGTCTCTTCGAGTCTTCGTTACCCGCTTGCAAGTACACGAGCATGTCCGAACAGTGTCCTTTCTGCAATCTGGACCCCGATCGAATCAGGTTGGAGACCGAGTTCGGTCTGGCCGTCGTCGATCTCGTCCCACTCACCTCCGGGCACATGCTCGTGATACCCCGCCAGCACGTCGAGAGCGTGTACGATCTCCCCGAGGATCAGCAGCAGGGGCTGTGGGCTCTCACGCGTGAAGTGCGTGACCTGCTCACCGCACAGCTCGAGCCAGACGGGTTCACGATCGGATTGAGCGAAGGGATCGCGGCGGGGCAGACCCTCTTTCATGCGCACATTCACGTGATCCCGCGACGACTGGGGGACGTGTCCGACCCCACCGGCGGGCTGCGGGCCATCTTCCCGAACAAGGCGCGCTACCGGGAGCAGCTGTAAGGTCCAACCGTTGCCGCGCGGCCACACCATGCCACCGGACCGTGTCTCATGGCATCTCGTGTTTCACATCATGTGAAACATTCTAAACACATTTATGACAATATCTAGGCTAGGATTCGGTGCGGGCGCCGGGTGCCGGGCGGATTTGCGTACGATCCGTGCAACTCGGGGGGGGGAAAAGGCCGGCACATCGCTCCGGTCGGGGGGGCAACCTGTGACGAAGAAGCAGATGGTATCCTTAAACCACGCGAGCTCACCGCGCTTGGCCGGTTCCGACGACAGGCAGCGGCGACGCAGGCTCGCGCTCCGGTCTCACGAGCGGGTCCGCGAACGCGGCGACGCCCCGGCCGACCAGCCGATGGCTGCCATCCGGACCCACGGGCTCACCCGAGACTTCTCGACCGTGCGGGCGCTCGATCGGCTGACGCTCGAAGTCCCTCGCGGGTCCGTGTTCGGGTTTCTCGGTCGCAACGGAGCCGGGAAGACCACCACCATTCGGCTCTTGCTCGGACTCCTCGAACCCACGTCCGGCGGAGCCACCGTGATGGGCTTCGACTGCTTCTCTCAGTCGATGGAGGTCCGCAAGCGTTGCGGCGTGCTGCTCGAGCAACACGGGCTCATCGAGCGGATCAGCGCGATCGACAACCTGGAGCTCTACGGCCGCATCTGGCGGATCCCCCGCAAGATTCGCCGGGCTCGCGTTCGTGAGCTGCTCGAGCGCGTCGATCTGTGGGAGCGTCGGAAGGAAAAGGTGCGCACGTGGAGTCGCGGTATGAAGCAGAAGTTGGCCATCGCCCGCGCCCTGGTGCATCGGCCCGCCGTACTGTTTCTCGACGAACCGACCGCCGGGCTGGATCCCGTGGCCGCCGCGAGCCTCCGGGACGACCTGCTCACCCTGGCGGAGCGTGAACGTGTCACGGTGTTTCTGAACACTCACTATTTGACCGAAGCGGAGAAACTGTGCGACATCCTGGGGATCATTCGTGACGGCCGTCTATTGGCGCTGGGAAGCCCGGAAGAGCTGCGAAGGCAGGGTGCCCGGCGGAGGGTCCGCGTGACCGGAAGCGGTTTCAGCGAAACCGTGCTCGAGATGGTGCGGTCCCGCCCCGAGGTCTCGTGGCTGTCGCGCGAGGAGGACTGTCTGCTGGTCGATTTCCAGGATGAGTGCAGAGCCGCTCCGATCGTCCGCCTTCTGGTGCGTCTGGGGGCGGAGATCGAAGAGGTGAGGCAGGTCGACAACACGCTGGAAGACGCGTTCCATTCTCTGATGAACGGCGAGGTGCCTCCATCCGGCTCCTGGCTGGTGAAGGCGGGTTGAGGCGACGATGCGAGACGTCTGGACAGTTCTCCGCAAGGAATTGAAGGAGCTCTCCGTGGTGGATGGAGGGCTCATCACCTCGTTGAGCTTCCTGGCCTTTGTGGGTCTCATCGGCGTGATCCTTCCCCTGCAGATCGGTCCCGTGTGGGTGCGAGCCACCTGGCCCGTGATGTTCTGGGCATGGATGCCCCTGTTCCTGGTCACGACCGTCACGGCCGACTCGTTTGCCGGAGAGCGGGAGCGCCACACGCTCGAGACTCTGCTGGCCACGCGGCTGCCCGATTGGGCGATCCTGATCGGCAAAGTCGGCGCGGCCGTCGTCTGGGTGTGGATGGCCACGATGATCTGTCTGCCGGTCGGGCTCATCACCCTCAATATCGCGTACGCCGATCAGGGACCGCTGCTCTACACGCCCTCGGCGGCCGTCGGCGTCATGATCGTCGCGTTCCTCGCGGCTCTGCTGGGAGCCTCCCTGGGCGTTCTCGTGTCCCTGCGCGCGTCCACCGTTCGACAGGCACAGCAGGCACTCACCCTGTGCGTGATGGTGCTGCTGCTCGGGCCGGCCCTCTCGCTGCGATTCATGCCGACGGATTGGGTGGATGCGCTTATGACTCTGTTCATTCAGGGTGACCCCGCCGCGGTCGCCTTTGCGCTGAGCGCCACGTTCCTCGGCATCGACGCGTTCCTGGTGCTTGCCGCCCTCGCGAGATTTCAGCGCACCAGGCTTCTGCAGAGTTGAACCTCAGCGAGAGTCCGCTCCGCTAGACCCCATCGGTTCGGTTTCGAGAGACCGACGCCTCCTCTATACTCACCGCGGGTGTGGAGTGCCGGGCGCGCTGCGCGCCCGGGCCCGAGCTCGATATCTTCCATTCACCGCGGGCGGGAGAGGCAGATGGGCTTTTGCGCAGACCAGTTGGCTCGACTCGACAAGCTGTGGGAGCTCATGCTGCGGCATCCGTTTCTGCTGGAGACGCGTGACGGCACGATCTCCGACGCCCGCTTCGCGAGGTGGATGCAGCAGGACTATCTGTTTGTCGAAGCGGCGGTGCCCTTCCTGACCACCCTGCTTCACCACGCTCCGCCCGAGCACGAGACCCCGCATCGCGAAGCGATCGAGGCGCTGCACGAAGAGCTGGATCTCTTTCGGGAGCGTGCGCGCACGACGGGCGTCGAGCTGGACGTGGCGGAGCCGGCCTTTATCTGCCACGCCTACATTCAGTTTCTTCTCGCGACGGCGCATGCTCGTCCTTACGCAGAGGCGTATACGGTGCTGTATGTAGCGGAGAAGGCATACCACGAGTCGTGGCGCGTTGTGCAGGCAAAGATCGACCCCGGTTCGCGCTGGCTGCCGTTCGTCGAGAACTGGGCTGGAGAAGCCTTTGCGTCCTACGTCGCCTATCTGGAGCAAGAACTCGATCGACTCGCCTCCTCGGCCAGCGCCGAGGAACAGGCGCGGATGGCCGATTTGTTCGAGCTGACCGTGCGGTACGAGATCGCGTTCTGGGAGCTGGCCATGACCGGCATGGAGTGGCCCGGACTTGGCGAAAGCGAATCGGTCGATCCGGTCACCCGGGGGGTTTGAGATGGCGCCGCCGGCCCATGGACGCCGTCTTTCCGAAACGCTGTTCGAGGCGGCCCGACCCATCTGGGAGGCCCAGCTCGAGCACCCGTTCGTGCGGGGCATCGCGAGCGGCGATCTGGATCCGGCGCTGTTCAGACGCTGGGTCCTGCAGGACTACCTGTACCTCAAAGAATTCGCGCGCGTCTTCGCGTGGGCGGCCGCCAAGACGGACAGTCTCGAGACCATGAGCTGGTACGCCATGGTGCTCGACCTGACGCTCAACACCGAGATGGAGCTGCACAGGCAGTACGCGGCGCGGTTCGGATTTGAGCCCGATGAGCTGGAACGGGAGACGATGTGGCCCACCACTCGGGCATACACGGATTTTCTGGTGCGCACGGCTGCCGACGGCGACATGGCCGAGCTCGTCGCGGCGTTGCTCCCGTGTGCCTGGGGATACGCGTACATCGGGGAGCGACTGGCGCGCGCCGCTCCGCCCGCCGACCAGCGGTATGCGGACTGGATCATCCAGTACGCGTCGGAAGAGTTTCAGGAGGCCTCGCGGTGGCTGCAAGCCGAGATGGATCGACTGTCCATGGGGGCGACGTCGGAGAAGCGCGCCCGTCTGGAAGAGCTATTTGTCCTCTCGAGCCGCTACGAGTGGCAGTTCTGGGAGATGTGCTGGCACGGAGAGGAGTGGAGCGTATAGCCTCTTCGAGGGTCCGATCGAGCATCCGATTGCCTGGGACGGCCATAAACAGACAGGTTTAGACGGAGGGAGCCGGAATCTCCTGTTCGACGGCACGTACCGCCGGAAGCAGGCAGAAGATTCGAACCCGTAAGCGGGAGGCAGACATGGAAGAAGTTGCAGAACACCGCTCGCTGATCCAGAGGATGATCGGTGCGGCGCTTCTCGACGTCGATGTCTACGAGGAGGTCGAGCACGACACGACCGCCACCTCGCAAGCGGCAGTGGTGGTCGGGATCGTGGCGGTGGCAGCCGCCATTGGCGGCGTCGATGCGGGGAGCAGCGGGATCTTCGCCCGCCTGATCTCGGCATTCATCGGCTGGCTGCTGTGGTCCTGGGTTACGTTCTTCATCGGGACGCGGCTGCTGAAGGGCACGGCCGACTGGGGCGAGATGCTGCGTACGATCGGATTCGCGCAGTCGCCGGGCGTTTTGTACGTCGTGGGGTTTCTGCCACTGGTGGGCGGTCTTGTCCGGCTCGGCGTCTGGGTGTGGATGCTGGTTGCGGTCATCATCGCGATTCGCCAGGCACTCGACTTCACGACCGGCAAGGCGATCATCACGGCCGGCATCGGCTGGCTGGCGTACGTCGTGTTCGCACTGCTGGTGATGCTCTTCGTCGGCTTGCCGCTGGCCGTCATTTCCTGAGAGGCGGCGGGCCGGGGTCGAAGCTGTTCGACGTCGGCCCGCCCCGGCAACTCGGTGCAAAGCCGTGCGGATTCCAAACCTGGCAGTGGTCGTCGCCCTCTGTCTGCCGTGTACGACAGGCCCGGGCCCCCTCGCGCCCGGACTGGGTGTCTCGCCGGCCCTCGACACGCCGGCCCGCCAGCAGGAGCCTGAGCGCTACCGTGAAGCGCGTGAGCGCATGGTTCGCGAACAGATCGCGAGATCGGGCTGGGGACGCGAAGCCGTGCGCGATGAGCGCGTGCTCGAGGCCATGCGAAGCGTCCTCCGCCATCGTTTCGTCCTGGAAGCCCTGATCGACTACGCGTACGCCGACCGGCCGCTCCCGATCGGGTACGGACAGACGATCTCCCAACCCTACATCGTCGCCGCGATGACGGAGCTGCTGCGTGTGAAGCCCGGCGATCGAGTGCTGGAGATCGGTACAGGCTCCGGGTATCAGGCGGCCGTGCTGGCCGCGATCACCGACAGCGTCTTCTCGATCGAGATCGTGGCCCCGCTGGCGACGCAAGCCGCCGTCCGTCTCCGTACGCTGGGGTACGGCGTGGTGACCAGGCAGGGAGACGGGTACTTCGGCTGGTCGAAGCACGCCCCGTTCGACGCCATCGTGGTGACGGCGGCCGCGAGTCACATCCCTCCGCCGCTGATCGAGCAGCTTGTTCCAGGTGGGCGGATGGTCATTCCTGTGGGACCGCCGCTCCAGGTGCAGTCGCTCGTGCTGGTGGAGAAGCAGTCGGACGGTTCCGTGACGCAACGCAGCCTGATGCCCGTCCGGTTCGTGCCTCTGACGCGATCGGAGTGACCGTGGCCGGCACCCGACCGGGCATCCGCGGCCCCGATCCGGCCTCCGCTCCGCGCTCGGCGGTTCGACTTCTCGGTCCCGTCATCTTCCTCCTGAGCGCGGTCGGGCTCGCCTATCAGATTGCCCTGATGCGCGTTCTCTCCGTCGCTCAATGGCATCACTTCGCCTACATGATCATCAGCGTGGCCATGCTGGGATTCGCGGTCAGCGGTACGGCGATCGCGCTGGCTCGTGGGTGGGTGAAGGGTCGTGAAGCCTCTCTGTTCCATCTGGCAACGACGCTGATCCCGCTGGTGCTCGTCGGGTGCTACGCCCTGAGCCAGCAGATCGGCTTCGAGACGTTCGAGCTCGTTTCGCAGCCCCGGCAGCGTTGGAATCTCGTAGCGCTGTACCTGATACTCGCGCTGCCCTTCGCCCTGGTGTCGCTGTGCATCGCGCTCGGCTTCCTGATGCGACCCCAGAGGGTCGGGAAGGTCTACTTCCAGACGATGGTGGGTTCCGGAGTCGGCGCGTTCGGCGCGATCGCCATGCTTGGCGCTATGGGTCCGGAGAAGATCCCGTACGTCCTGTCCGCCGTCAGCGCGGTGGCTCTGCTTCTGTCGGCCTACGGGGCAGGTCCGAGGGGCCGGCTTCTCGCCGGGATCGGTCTGCTCGGGGCTGGCTCGGTCATCGCGTCCACCGGTGTGCAGTCGATTCGGGTCTCGTCGTACAAGGGGCTCTCGTACGCGCTCCAGCTCCCCGATGCCCGGGTCGCGGCCCGGGCGGTCAGCCCGCTCTCCGTTCTCACGGCCGTCGAATCGAGCCTGATCCGGGAAACGCCAGGGCAGTTGTCCGCCTACCCCATGCAACGTCTGGGCGCTCTCCCCGGGCAGACCGCGCTGTATTTCGATGCGGGAGCCGTGTCACCGGTCCATCGCTTTGACGGCGACTTCGGTCGCTTCGCCTTCCTCGACTACGTCACCCCGGCACTGCCGTACCGGCTGGTGAACCGTCCGCGCGTGCTCGTCATCGGAGCCGGGGGCGGGACGGAGGTGTTGAGTGCGCTGGCGCACGGCGCCCGGCGCGTGACGGCCGTGGAGGTCGAGCCCAACGTCTTTCGCCTGCTGGGAGAGGAGCTCGCGGAGTACTCGGGCAAGCTGTACGAGCGGTCGGACGTGGATCCCGTGGTCGCCGAGGGGCGCGGGTTTCTGGAAGCCCGACCGGAGGTCCGCTACGACCTGATCCAGATCTCGCTCCTGGACTCATTCAACGCTTCCGCCGCAGGCGTACACGCGCTGAACGAGAGCTATCTCTACACGCGCGAAGCGGTCGAGCTCTACCTGAGCCGCCTGGTCCCGGGTGGCGTGCTGACGATCACGAGGTGGTTATCGACGCCGCCGCGCGATGCCATCAAGATGATCGCCACCCTGATCGAGGCGGCGGAGGGCGTCGGCCTCGAACCGGCGCGACACCTGGTCGGCATTCGCTCGTGGAATACGGCTACGCTCGCGCTCTCTCGATCGCCGCTCAGCGCGGCGCAGGTACGCTCGGCTCGCGAGTTCGCGTCCAGTCGCTGGTTCGACCTCATCATCGCGCCCGGACTTCGACCCTCCGAGGTGAACACGTTCACCGTACTGGAGGACCCCGTGTATTACGAGGCGGGCCGCGCGCTCCTCTCGAACGACCGTTCGCGCTTCTACCGCGAGTATCCGTTCTTCGTCCGCCCCGCGACGGATGATCGCCCACACTACGCCCGCTACTTTCGCTGGCGGACGTTGCCTCTGTTCCGGGCTGTGGGTGCGGCCAACTGGGGTGGCTTCGTCGAGTGGGGCTACGTCGCGCTCGTCGCGACTCTCGTGCAAGCGGCGGCGGCAGCCATCGTCCTCGTCCTTCTCCCGTTGTGGCTGTTTGGCCGACCGTCCGCCGGAGAGGGCCGGGGTCGACGGATCCCGGTGGTCGTCTACTTCGGTGCCCTGGGTCTGGCCTTCATGTTCCTCGAGATCGCGTTCATCCAGAAGTTCATGCTGCTGCTGAATCATCCGACCTATGCCGTGGCCGTGGTTCTGACCGGATTCCTTCTGTTCTCCGGT
Organism: Gemmatimonadota bacterium; assembly: GCA_039586095.1. GTDB lineage: Bacteria > Gemmatimonadota > Gemmatimonadetes > Palauibacterales > Palauibacteraceae > JBDHBD01. The sequence continues at coordinate 38,973 of JBDHLB010000005.1, read as the reverse complement.
TTCGGCAGTCTGTTCGCCGATCGGCGACGAGGAAGCGCCGCAGGCCCGCTCGTCCGACGGGCGGTGCTCGCCATCGGCGGCGTATCTGTCCTGTTCCTGGTCGGGCTCCCACCACTCTTCGAGGGGTTGAGTCGCTGGTCCGACGGGGGTCGGATCGCGGCCAGCCTGTGTCTGCTCGCGCCTCTCGCCTTCGCCATGGGCTTGCCCTTTCCCGCCGGTCTCCAGACCGTGTCGAGTCGGTGCCGCTGGTTGGTGCCATGGGCGTGGGGCTGGAACGGGGCCGCTTCGGTCGTGGGGGCGGCGCTGGCAACGCTGCTGGCCGTGCACCTGGGGTTTCGCATCGTCGTGCTGATGGCGATCGCCTTGTACGGGCTGGCGGCGCTTAGCCTGCCAGCTCTGCAGCGGACACAGAACCCGGTCGAGCCGAGAAACGAAGCGACCCCGGCTTGAGAAGGAGGACCAGGCGTGGATTCACACTCGGGCGGACCCGTCGAGGCGGACAAAGCCGTGCGCTCAAACAGCGAACCGGTCACGCGAACGCTGATCAGTCGTGAAGAGATCGACCGCCGGATCGCCGAGCTGGCCCGCCGGATCGATGAAGACTACAGCGGCGTCGGAGAGGTCGTGCTCATCGGGATCCTGAAGGGTGCCTTTATCTTTCTCGCCGACCTGTCGCGGGCGCTCACGATCCCGAGGCGCATCGAGTTCATGGCGCTCTCCAGCTACCGAGACGGCGCGGTGTCGGGCGACGTGCGCCTCATCATGGACCTACGCACGTCGATTCGGGACAAGCACGTCCTGGTCGTGGAAGACATCGTGGATTCCGGCTACACGCTCCGCTATTTGATCGACACGCTCGAGGCACGAGAGCCCGCATCGCTGGAGTGCTGCGCGCTGGTGCTGAAGCGAGAGGCGCTGCAGGTGGAGCTGGACGTCCGTTACATCGGTTTCGAGATCCCCGATGTGTGGGTGGTCGGGTACGGTCTAGACTACGACGAGCAACTGCGAACGCTCGGAGAGATCGCCGCCTTCGACCCGCCGGGCTCGGAAGCGGCGGAATCGGCGGAATCGGAAACCGAGTGACGCCCGCGGCGGGCGGGTGCCGGCTCGATCAGGCGACCTGTTCGACCTCGGGCGCCGTCCGGTCCGCGGGCTCTTTCCAGCCCGGCCCCCGGATCACCCGACCGGGCAAAGCCCCCGTGTGCTCACCATCGGCCAGCACTCGCACGCCATTCACGAACACATGCACCATGCCCGTGGCCAACTGGTGGGGCTCGGCGAACGTCGCGTGATCCCGAATCGTGAGCGGGTCGAAGATCGCCAGATCGGCGAAGTACCCGGGCTGCACCGCACCTCGTTGCGCAATACCCAGGTTCTCGGCCGGCAGGGACGTGAGCTTCCGGATGGCCTCCTGCAAAGTGATGACCCCCTCGTCGCGCACGTAACGGCCCAGTAGCCTCGCGAAGCTCCCGTACGCACGCGGGTGCGGGTTGGAGGACAGGAAGGGTCCCTCGGGGGCGAGCGAGCCGGCGTCCGAGCAGAAGCTGACCCAGGGCAGGGCGATCTTCTTGCGGACGTTGTCCTCCGACATGATGAAGTAGACGGTTTCCACCCGGCTTCCGTCCTGGATGACGAGGTCGATCGCCGTCTCCTCGGGCGAGGTGCCCCGCAGCGCGGCCACCTCGGCGAGCGTCCTGCCGGTCAGGTACTTGAGGGAATCACTCTTGAAGCCGGCCAGCAGCACGTTCTCGGAGCTCCCGGCCGCCAGCATCAGGTTCTCCCACTCGTCGGTCGGCGTTTGCATCTCGCGAACGACGCGCGCGCGCGTCGCCGGGTCGGCCAGACGCTCGGCCCACGCGTCATAACCGCCTTCCTGTACCCAGGGGGGCATGGCCGCGTCGAGTCCGGTCGCGCCGGCCGTGTAGGTGTACATGTCGGCCGTGATCTGAAGCCCCTCTCTCCGGGCCGCTTCCACTCTGGCCGCGACCGAATCGAGCTTGCCCCAGTTCTCGCGGCCAGCCGCCTTGAGGTGATAGATCTCGGCCGGCACGCCCGTCTCGCGAGCGATCGTGATCAACTCGTCGACCGCCTCGAGGAGCTGGTTGCCTTCGTTGCGAACGTGGGAGATGTAGCGACCCCCATATTCGCCCGCGGCGCGGACCAGCGCGATCAGTTCGTCGGTGTCCGCGTAGAACGCCGGCGCATAGATGAGCGATGAGCCAACCCCCAGCGCGCCCTCTTCCATCGCGGCGCGCACAAGGCTCTCCATCTCCTCCAGCTCGGCCGGCGTCGGAGGACGGTCCTCGTAGCCCAGCGTGTGGATCCGCACGGACGTCGCGCCCACATACGAAGCGACATTGGGTGAGACGCCTCGCTCGACCAGGTGCTCCAGATACTCTCCGAGCGTTGTCCAGGTCACTTCGAATTCGATGTCGGCCTGACGGTCGACCAGCTCTTCCTTCATCTCCTCGTTGAGCGGCCCCATCGACCATCCCTCACCGAACACCTCCAGCGTCACGCCCTGATGGATGTCGCTCAGCGAACGCCCGTCCTCGATCAGCGACTCCGTGGCCCAGCTGAGCATGTTGATGAAGCCGGGAGCGACGGCCAGCCCCGTCGCGTCGATCTCGACGGCGGCCCGTACCACGCCCAAATCACCGATCGCTGCGATCGTGTCATCCGCGATGGCCAGGTCGGCGATTCGGGGCTCCGCGCCCGAGCCGTCGTACAGCGTGCCGCCGCGGATGATCACGTCGTACTCATCTGCGGATGGGGCGATCTTACACGCGGAAACGGCCGTGACCGTGAGAACTGCGGCGAGCAGGCTTCGTACGCGCATCATGGCTTTGACTCCAACGTGGGGCGTTTTCGACTCAGGCTCTCCATCTTCACACCGTTGCGGACTCCAGTGAGCGACACGCCAACAAACGGAGCGACAGTCGAGCCCACAGGAGGTCGCCTGACACGCTATCTTACGGGCATCCGTAGAAAGGGACGAACGACCTCGGCAGTACCGGTCGTTCAGAAGAGGGCTCATCACCCGCACGCTCGTGTGTACCAACACTGGAGAGATATCGTCATGCAGACAACTCGATCCCTGCGCTCCCTGCGTCTGAGCACGGTCATCGTGGCGGTCGTGACCGCCGTGCTGATTGTCATCGTCGCATTCGGCTTCAATCGAGTGGACGAGTTCGAGGTCGCCGTGAAGCGCAATCCGCTCACCGGGGCGGTCGGCTCGGAGCCCTATCGACAGGGCCTGTACCACTCGATCCTGCGGTCGTGGACCAACTACCCGCTGCGCGAGATCCAGTACCCGCGGGAGGGCCAGAGCGAGCGCCTCACCGCGCTCACCTCCGACCAGCTCCAGATCGCCGTGGATGCGGCCTTCCGCTACCGGCTCGTCCCGGACGGCATGGTGCAGATGTACCTGACGATCGGCGAGCCCAGCGAGGTGCACGCCTTCGTGTACAACACCTACCGCTCGGCGATCCGCGACGCGATCGCAGAGATGGCGGCCCAGGACATCCTGTCGCAGGAGCGGGCGGGGATCGCGGACCGCATCGAAGAGCTGATGACCGCGCGACTCGAGCCTCGCGGCATCGTCGTGACGGACTTCTTCGTGCGCGAGGTGGTTCCGCCCGAGACGATACGCCAGGCGATCGAGGAGAAGCTGGCCCGCGAGCAGCAGGTGCAGAAGGAGCAGTTCCAGACGCAGGTCGTCGTCGAGCAGGCGAACCAGAAGCGAGCCGAGGCCGAGGGGATTCGGGACGCCCAGGAGGTCATCGCGGCGAGCCTCTCCGGAGTCGCCGGCCAACGCTATCTGTACTGGCGCTATCTGGAGATGCTCGGAAAGATCGGCGAGGGTCAGAACAACATGGTGATCGCGCCGACCGAGGGAGGTATCCCGCTGTTCTTCGCGCCCGGCGGACAGTAGGGCCGACCTCCGGCTGCTGGCGCATCGCGCGCTCCAAGGGTGAGGCTGCTCCGGCCAGCCAAGCTCTGGCGGCTGGCGCACCTGGTCCTTGGAGCACCCACAGCGGGCAACCCGCCGCGTCCCGTGAGCGTCGAATAGGGTGACAGCGGCACCGGTCCGCCCATCCGTCCGGCCATGGGCGTCGATGTGATGGAGCGGTGGGCTGCGGAGGCAGCGAGCGGAAGGGCGTGGGCTCTTCCCGGCAAGCGAATCAGCGGAGGTCGAGATGAAGCGAGGGCTCATAGGGACTGTCGCGGTGGCGCTCGGCGTCGCCGTCCTCACCCTGGCCGTCACCATGATGGATGTCGCCACGGCTCAGGAGGCTCCCGAGAAGAGAGATCAGGAGGTCGAGCGGCGCGTTGTGAGAATTGTCGATCAAGCGATGGGCGGCTCCTACCTGGGTGTTCGCATCGGTGATATCGACGAGGAAGAGGCGAGCCGTCTGGGGCTCTCCGAAGTGCACGGCGTGCTTTTGTCAGACGTGGTGGAGGACGGACCCGCGGCCGAGGCCGGGCTGCAAGTGGATGACGTCCTCGTGAGCTGGAATGGGGCACGCCTGGAGGGCGTCGCCCAGCTCCAGCGGCTCATGCGGGAGACGCCGGCGGGTCGGACCGTGCGGTTCGGCGTCGTCCGAGGCGGCAGCGTTCAGGAGCTGTCGGTCACGCTGGGTGAGCGAGAGGCGGTGGCCGGTGTGTTCGTCGGTCCGGAGGGCGAGGGCGCGCGTGCGTTCCGCTTCAGCCCCGAGGACCAGCACCGCATGCAGGAGCGCATGGAAGAGTTGCGGGTGCGTATGCGCGAGCTCCGTGACCGGGAAGGCGCCGAAGGCGAGAAGATCCGCAGGTATGCGGTGGCGATCGGAGGTCGCGGTCGACTCGGCGTAGGCATCCAGAACCTGGGCGACCAACTGGCCGAGTACTTCGGCGTGGAGGGCGGCGCTCTGATCGCGTCCGTGCGGGAAGACTCCCCCGCGGAGAGAGCTGGACTCAGAGCGGGCGACGTGATTGTCGGGATTGCCGACAAGGATGTGGAAGACCCGGGAGATTTGATCAGCGTGTTAGCCGACCGGGAAGCGGGACCGGTGGACGTGCGGATCGTGCGTGAGCGCCAGCCGCGCACGCTGACCGTCGAGCTCGAGGAGCGACAGAGCGGGCTGTTCTGCTCAGGCGACGATTGTGAAGAGTGGAAGGCCCAGTGGGAGGAATTCGCCGAAGGTCAGGGCGAGCACTGGGAGGAATTCACGGTCCACATGGAGGAGCTGGGCGCTCGCATGGAAGAATGGGGCGAGACGTTCGGCGAGGAGTGGGCGGAGTCCATGCAGGAGTGGGCGGATGAGCTCGAGGAGATGGAGTGGATCGTTCCGCACGGCGAGGGAAAGATCCACCTCGAGGGCATGCGCCTGGATCCGTTGCACATCGATGAGATGCGCATGGACCCGATGGAGGTGCACTTCGACGGTATGCCAGGCGGCGAGGACTTCACCTTCACGTTGCCCTCCATCAGTCTGCCGGCGTTCGAGATCCCGGGCTTCGACTTCCCTGCGATGGAGCTACCGGCGTTCGACTTCTCCACGTACCTGTTGCCGCAGGGTGGGGTCGTGATCGACGTCTGATCTGCACGCGGCCTCGGGGCCGGGGGTCTGGTGGCCGAGGTCCGCGCGTAGAGGCAACAAGACGGCGCGCATCGTGACTCAGGTGCGCGTCGTTTCTATTTCCGTCTTGCGATCATCGCGGACTGACGTGCGAAGATGGAGCGGACTCACTCCGCCGCGTACGAGGCCGCGATCTCTTCCAGCTTCGCCTGGATCTCCGACTCCGAAAGCCAGTGCCCTCGCACCATCACGCCCGCCCGGTCGGCAACGCCGGCGATATCGGTGAGCGGGTTGGCTTCGAGGAGCACGAAGTCGGCGGCTTTCCCCTGTGCGATCGTTCCGAACTCGTCCTCCTTGCCGAAGAACTCCGCCACGTTGCGTGTGCCCGTCTCCAGCGCCTCGTACGGAGTGAGCCCGGACGCCACCAGCATTCTCAGCTCCGCCTGAATGGAGAACCCGGGCACCTGGAACACCTGTGGCGCGTCAGACCCGAGTAGCAGCCCCGCCCCGGCGTCGTGCAGTGCCTTGATGATCTGTCGCCGCACCTCCACGAAGCGATATGCGAGCTCCGCATCGTACAGGTCGTTCTGGAGGAAGTTGTTCTTCGACCGTACCCAGGTTGCGACCATGTCCGGCGGCATGTACCGCATCTCGGGCCGCTTCGCCATCTCGTCGGGATCATCCGGCAGCAGCACGTGCTCGATCAGGCTCTGGGTCGGCACGTTCCACACCCCGGCAGATTCGGTGGCAGCTGCCACACCCGGGATCTTGGACTCGTCGACCTGACCCACCAGGTTCACGCCGAAGAAGAGCGATTGGCTGGCATCGGCTCCCTCCTGGAGGATCGCCTCGATGTACTGATCGAGATGGTCGATCGTCGCTTGATTCGCTGCGAGCGCGCGTTCGAGACCGACTGCGGCCGGGACATGACCGGCCCACAGGATCCCGAGCCGCTCAGACTCTTCGACCATCGCATCGTACGACTCGCGCGTCAGCCCGGGGTGAATCTTCAGGAAATCGTAGCCCGCTTCCTTCTGATGCCGCACCGCCCGACGCGCCGAGTCCGCGTTCGGAATGCTGTTGCCGTTCAGTGACGGGCCCGACGTGAAGATCCTCGGCCCGAGCAGGCTCCCACCTTCGACGTCCGCGCGCAGCTGCAGGTGGGCGGGCTGGCCCAACATGCCACGCACCGTCGTGATGCCGTTCGACAGATAGAGGAACAGCACCCGCTCCATCCACTCCCGGCCGCCCTGCGGCGGCACGTGGGCGTGCATCTCCGCGAGGCCCGGGATGAGAAACTTTCCGCGGCCGTCGATCTGCACGGCTCCGCCCGGAACCTCGATGTCGTCGGCCGGCCCGATCCGCGCGATCTTCCCATCCATCACGACCACCGTCTGATCGGAGAGGACACGCTCGCGATCCATGGGGATCACATTTACGTGCACGATGGCGCTGGCCTCCTGGGTACCGGTCGGCGTGGCCTGCAGCGGGTCGCTCGGGCGATCGAAGATCAGGAATACAGCGACACCCAAGAGGATGCTGTACAGCACGGGGCCAACGAATCGGGTGCGTTTCCGGACGGGCGAGACAGGGTCGGTCATGGTTTCCACCTCAATGGCGAATCATATTACGGCGCCGCACGTGAACGGCACGTTTTCAGGGTCGGGAACATAGCGGGACACCCGTTCGCGGAGCCAGCCGACCCGACAGTGTCGCGAACCCGAGGGAGCGAGTATGCTCGGCACGCTGCTTGTTGCGACATCAATGGCCGTCTCTGTGTCTTGGGTCAGCCCTCCGAGCGGTGCAGCCGCCTTCGCCGAAACGAACGCTCAGAGCGCCCCCCAGGAACCTCAGGAAGCTCTGTACAGCGCGCTGCTCGTCCGGGCGGCCCCGGGGCGTCTCTTGGACCTGATCGCTGCGTACCAGGCTCGCTTCGAGACGGCCGAAGGACAGCCACCTCGCGCGTACATGCTGAGGCACACCCAGGGGGACACGTGGGACCTCATGCTGCTCGTTCCTCACGGACCGGGCGCCGTGATCATGCGACCTTCGCGGGCGCCCGAATTCGATCCTGCGTGGGACGCGCTGGTGGCGTGGCGGGAGGAGCTGTTGGTACGGGGCCCCGATCTCGACACGGTGCGGGACCGGATCGAGGGCGCGGGCTACTACCACGTCGAGATGTTCGTGGCCCTCCCCGGCAAACGAAACGAGCTGCTGGGGCAGCGGCGGATGGAAAACGACTTCCTGCGGCGCATCGAGCGTCCGGAGAACCTGATCTTCGTGCGTGTGGGGGGTGCGTCGTGGGACCTCTTCACCCTGGGCGTGTACCGTGACCTCAAGCACTTTGCCGAGAGCGCCGATGTGCCGGAGGAGATCCAGGAGCAGGCTGCCGTGGCGGCCGGCTTCGACAGAGCGGATCGAATCGGCACCTATCTTCGCGAACTGATCGCCTACCACAACGATACGCTGGCCGTGCCAGTGCGCTGACTGTCCATGTTGAACCACATCGTCTATTCGTCCGTCGCGCTCATCGCGCTGATGGTCCCGCTCATCGAGCTACCGATCTTCGTCTCGGTCATACAGGCGCAATCGCCGCCGAGGGCCGGACAGGCCGCCGTCAAGGTGGCCGTCGGGTCGCTGGTCGTGCTAGGTGTAGCTGCTGTCGCTGGTACGCGCATGCTCGAGATCGTCGGGGTCAGCTTCCCCGCTTTCCGCGCGGCCGGCGGTCTCGTGTTGATCCTGATCGGGCTCCAGATGCTGCAGGGTGGGACATCCTCGGTCTTGACCGACCACGGCGATCAGCCCGATCCGGAGGACCAGCTTTGGGTCCCGCTGGTGATGCCCCTGACCGCCGGACCCGCCGCGATCACCACGGTAATCACCCTGTCCATCCGCGAGGAGGCCTGGATCGGCCTCCCCGTCGGGACTCTGGTGGCGGTCGGAATCGCGACGGCCCTCGTGCTCGTCGTGCTTTTGTTCGCCGTGCCGCTCTCGAAGGTCCTGCCGCCCAGGGTTGCACGCGTCTCGGAGCGCTTCTTCGGTCTGATCCTGACGGCGATCGGGTTCCAGATAGGGCTCACCGGCATCCAGCAGTTCTTCTCCGGCGCCTGATGAGCGGCTCGACGCAGGACCCGCGTAACGAGGTGCCACCCGACGGCTTGGTGCTGCTCGATGACGCGATTCCCGACCCCGAGCTGTTGAGTTTCAGCGAGGAGGAGGAGCGTCTTCGCAGGCAGGCCGTGGATCCCGAGCTTCCGGTGGCGGAGCGGGTCGAGGCGTACGAGGGGATCGTCGATCTTGAAGTCGGGGACACGAACCTGGTCCGGGCGCGGAACGTCGAGCGCGAGACGGGGACCCGGCAGCTGTTTCTGAAGTTCGAGGGCGGCAATCCGACCGGCACGCAGAAGGATCGGGTCGCGTTCGCTCTCGCCCACGACGCCCTGCGACGCGGGTTCGACGCGATCACGGTGGCCACGTGTGGCAATTTCGGAGCTGCGCTCTCCTTTGCGGCTTCGCTCGCGGGCCTCCGCTGCCTCGTGTTTGTCCCGACGGGCTATCGCACGCGCCGTCTGAACGAGATCGGGTCCTACGGGGCCGAGATCGTTCGCTCCGAGGGGGACTACGAGACGGCTGTCCGCCGCTCGGTGGAGCGAGCCGCCGGCGAAGAGCTTTACGACGCCAACCCGGGCGGCGCGAACACGCCGCTCCAACTTCGGGCCTACGCGGCGATTGCCGATGAGATCTACGATGAGCTGAGGGACGCCCCCGCTGCAGTCGCGGTCCCCGTGTCGAACGGCACCACGCTGGCGGGCATCTATCGGGGCTTCCGCAGCCTGTACCAGCGCGGGCGGACCTCGCGCATGCCCCGTATGATCGCCGGCTCGTCGTTCGGGAAGAACCCGATCGTCCGATCGTTCGCCCGAGGGCTCGAGTGGTGTGAAGACCTCGAACCCGGTCGTGTAAAGGAGACGGCCGTGAACGAGCCACTCATCAACTGGCACGCGTTCGACGGCGACTTGGCGCTGCAGGCGGTTCGCCGTTCGGGCGGTCAGGCGGGCAATGCGAGTGACAGGGAGATGATGGCCCACGCACGCCTGCTGAGGACGAAGGAGGGACTGCAGGTTTTGCCGGCCTCGACCGCCGGGCTGGCCGTATTGCTGAGGATGCACCGAGAACAGCCACTCGTCGGTGATCGCTACGTGGCGGTGATCACCGGCCGCCGAGGCTGAACGAGCACTGGACCACCTGACCGGACCAGAACGAGGATGGGAGAGTTCCCCGAGGGAGCCGCCGTCGTCTACTGCGAGGGCGCCTTCAACACACCGAACGGCAAGACAGCGCATGGACTCGTTCGCCGGACGACGAGATATCACGTGCTCTCGGTCGTCGACTCGCGTCACGCAGGTGGCGATGCGGGGGAGGTGCTGGACGGTGCGCGCAAGGGAATTCCGATCTTCGGCAGCCTCCCGGAGGCCATCGGGACGGCCCTCGAGAGTGATCAAGAGCCGACGCATCTCGTCGTCGGGCTGGCGCCCGACGGCGGACGGCTCTCGTCGGTAGCCCGCGAGGACGTGAAGGAAGCCATACGCTGCGGGCTCAACATCGACAGCGGCCTTCACGACTTCCTTTCAGAGGACGCGGAGCTGGCGCGGCTGGCGGCCCAGGCGGGCGTCACGTTGCGGGATGTCCGGAAGCCCCCGCCGCGAAACGAACTGCACTTCTTCAGCGGAAAGATCGAGGAGGTGCGAGCGCTGAAGATCGCGATGCTGGGAACGGATTCCGCGGTCGGCAAGCGGACGAGCGCCTGGCTGCTGGCGGATGCTTTGGTCGATGCGGGATATTCCGCGGAGATGGTCGGGACCGGACAAACGGCGTGGATGCAGGGCGCGCGCTATACGACCCTGATCGACACGCTCGTCAACGACTTCGTCAGCGGTGAAGTCGAGCACGCGGTGTGGCTGGCCTGGAGCGAGCGGCATCCACGCACGATCGTGATCGAGGGGCAGGGAAGCCTGATGAATCCAGCCTACCCCGGAGGTTTCGAGATCCTCGCGGCCGGTCGACCGGATGTGATCGTGCTGCAACATGCGCCGGCACGCCGCGACTACGATGGGTTTCCCGGCTACCCGATTCAGCCTCTCCCGGTCCAGATCCAGGCGCTGGAGCTGCTCTCCGGCAAGCCCGTGGTCGCCGTCACCGTGAACCACGAGGGGCTCGCACCCGAACAGATCGAGCCCGCCTGTGAGGCGATCCGTCGGGAGAGCGGACTTCCGGCGTTCGACGTGCTCCGGGACGGGGCCTCCGACCTCGTGGAGACTTTGCGCGCACACCTGGAGGGGGGACGATGAGCGATCAGGCGGAGAGGTCGTTCCGGCGTCTCCGGGTCATCGAGCGACTCGAGGTCGGACCGCCCCGCCTCAGCGGTCGTCGACTCGCCTGCCCCTACACCGTCGTGACGCACGGCGAGGCGCGCACGTTCGAGCTCGCCATTCGCTACGAGGGCGATGTCTTCGATCCGGAGTCGCTTGCCAGCGTGAATCTGGCGGCGATGATCGCCAGTCAGGTCGCCCTCAACTACGGGCTGTTCTGCGGCGAGATCGTCTTCCACGGTGCATTTGACGAGACGGACCGCCGCTTCCTGAGGGACATGGCGGCGAACACCGCTCGCGAGATCTATGTGAAGCGGTTCCTGCAGCCGAACGAGTTTCTCGTCGGGGAGGCGGCGGAGCTGTCTCCTCTCAGGCGATCCTCCTATCTGAACGCAGAGCTCGTCTTCTCGGATCCCCTGCCGTCCGGTGCGATGGATGCAGCGTGGCGCTCGGATCGCAGCCGACATGCCGTGCTTTCCAGCGGGGGCAAGGACAGCCTGCTCAGCTTCGGACTGCTGGAGGAAGACGGGCAGGAGGTGCATTCCCTCTTCGTCAACGAGTCGGGGCGACACTGGTACACGGCCTTGAACGCGTACAGACACCTCTCCGCGACCCGGCCCATGAGCACCGGCAGGGTGTGGACCAACTGCGACCGGGCCTTCAACTGGATGCTGCGTCAGCTGCCCTTCGTCCGGCGGGACTACGCCCGCGTGCGCTCTGATGAGTACCCGATCCGCCTGTGGACCGTCGCCGTGTTCCTGTTCGGCGTGCTTCCGGAGATTCGGGCACGCGGCATCGGACGGATCGTCATCGGCGACGAGCACGATACGACGCGCCGCGCGTCGCACGCGAAGATTCCGCATTTCGACGGGCTGTACGATCAGAGCCGCTTCTTCGACCGCGCTTTGTCCGTCTACTTCCGGAGGAAGGGCTGGGGCCTCAGCCAGTTCTCTCTCGTACGGCCCCTGTCGGAGATGTTGGTGCAGAAGACGCTGGTGGAGCGGTATCCGGAGCTTCAGCGGCAGCAGGTGTCATGTCACGCGGCCCACGTGGTCGGCGATCGTGTGAGGCCGTGCGGTCGCTGCGAGAAATGCCGCCGCATCGTCGGAATGCTACTGGCCGTAGATGCGGACCCGGGCGCCTGCGGCTACACGCCGGAGCAGGTGGAAGACTGCCTGGCGGCGCTGGCGAACCGGGGGGTCCATCAGGAGTCGCCGGCCGCCGAGCACACCGGTTGGATGCTGGCGGGGAAGGGTCTGCTCCCCGCGGAGGCGAGCGGGATGGGCCGCCTGCGGGAGCGACCCGAGATCATGCAGCTGCGCTTCCACGCGCTCCGCTCGCCCGTCGATGCCATCCCCGCCGATCTGCGAGCGGGCGCCTACCGGCGTCTGCTGGATCATGCGTCGGGGGCGGTCCAGTGGAGCGAACGGCGGTGGCTTCCATACGATCCGCTTTCGGCAGACGCGCTGTCCCGACCGTATCGCGCGGAGAGCTCGGGCCGAGGCAGGCGCTCGTCCGGCCCCCGTCCGCCGCCCGCCGCCTCGCGTGCGCCTCTCACCGATGTCGGGGACGATGCCGGGCAGAAAGCCCGGACGGATCACTCCGACTTTCTGCTCGGCGAGATGTCGTGGCCGCGCGCCCGGGACCGCCTGAAGGTGTCTGATACGGCCCTGCTTCCCGTCGGGGCCGTGGAACAGCACGGGCCTCACCTGCCGCTGGACACGGATGCCTGGGACGCCGACTACACGTGTCTGGAGGTAGCTGCGCGCTGCAGCGAGCCCAGGCCGCTCGTCCTCCCGTTGATCCCCTACGGTGTCTCGTACCATCACGAGGAGTTTCCAGGCACGCTGAGCGTGAGCCCGCGCTCGCTCTCGTCGCTCGTGTATGACATCGGCATGAGCGTGGCGCGGCACGGGGTGCGAAAGCTGGTCATCGTGAACGGGCACGGCGGTAACGCGCCGGCGCTGCAGTATGCGGCTCAGATGATCAATCGGGACGCGCACATCTTCACCTGCGTGGATACCGGCGAGACCAGCGATTTCGACATCGCGAAGATCGCGGAGACCGCCGACGACGTGCACGCTGGCGAGATCGAGACGAGCACCACCTTGGCCACTCGGCCCGGTCTCGTGGACATGACATCGGCGGTGCGCAATGTGCCACGCTACACGACACATTACCTGCGGCCGAGCTCGACTCGCAGCGTGCCGTGGTACTCCTACACGGGGCAAATCTCGCAGTCCGGTGTGCTGGGAGACCCCACGCGTGCGAGCCGGGAGAAGGGCGAGCAGCTGTGGCAGGTGATGATCGATCGTCTCGTCGAGTTCGTGGAGGCTCTCAAGGGGCGTTCTCTGGAGGAGCTGCACGAGCGTCGTCTGTGAGGGGGACGTGAAGATCGTTCGGCTGGAAGCGTGGCCCGTCGACATCCGGCTGTCGGAACCGTACGAGATCGCGTACGAGCGGGTGGAGCGGGTCACGAACGTCTTCGTTCGGATCGTGACCGATGGCCCCTTCGTCGGACACGGTTGTGCGGCACCGGCTCCCCTGGTCACCGGTGAGACCACGGCGGAGGTGCTGACCGCGTTGCAGGAATCGAACGAGCGATTGCGAGGCCGCGACCCGGTGCGACGCGCGAGACTGCTGGAGGAGGCCCGCGATCCGCTGCGCCTCTACCCTTCGGCACAGGCCGCCCTGGACATGGCGCTTCACGATCTGCTCGGTCGTATCGCCGGGCTTCCGCTCTGGAAGCTGCTTGGTGGGTTTCGGGACCGGATGCCGACGAGCGTGACGATTGGAATCCTCACAGAGCCCGAGACGCTCGAGCGAGCCCGCGATTACCTGGCGAGGGGGTTTCTGAGCCTCAAGCTGAAGGGGGGCCGGGACGTCGAGGGGGACATCGCGCGCGTGTTCGCCGTGCGCGAAGCGGTAGGACCGGACGTGGAGCTTCGCTTCGACGCCAATCAGGGCTACACGGTAGACGAGTCCCTCCTGTTCATCGAGGCGACCCGCGAGGCGAATCTGGAGCTGATCGAGCAGCCTACGCCGCGAGGCGAGCCCGACCTGCTGCGCCGCGTCACGTCGGCCGCACCTCTTCCCATCATGGCGGACGAGAGCCTGATCACTCTGCGCGACGCCTTTCGACTCGCCCGGCAGGACCTGGCGGACATGGTGAACATCAAGTTGATGAAGGTGGGGGGCATTTCCGAGGCGATGCGCGTGAACGCGGTGGCCCGGGCCGCCGGACTGGAAGCGATGGTGGGCTGCATGGACGAGGCGGCTCTGGGGATCGCTGCCGGGCTGGCGTTCGCACTTGCTTCGCCGAACGTGGCGTACGCGGATCTCGACGGTCACTTGGACCTGATTGGCGACCCGACGGAGGGCGCGGTACTCCTGGAACAGGGAGTGCTGTATCCTATGGCCGAGCCCGGCCTCGGCTTAGAGGTGCGCGGATGACGCCTTCGGAAAGGTTGTCGGTCTGACCGGCTGTCCCGTCGTCTACCTGGCCAGCGAGTCGAACAGCCCGAGCTGACTCGCTTCACCTGATCGAAACGAACGAGCGGAAAGCCGTGGTGCGCTCCGCCTCAATCCGCTTCGGTCGCAACTCACCGCGAACAACCGGCGGACCTGCTCCGCGAAAGGACCCTCACCCTTTCCACGCGTCATGAAACGGGGGTCGTTCAGACGTCCTCCTCGCATCGCCCGGACTCGATTCAGCACCTTGTCCTTGCGATCGGGGAAGTGCTGCTCGAGCCAGGTTTCGAACAGCTCCTTCACTCCGTGGGGGAGCCGAAGCATGATGTAACCTGCGAAACTGGCCCCGGCCGCAGCGGCTGCTTCCAGGATGGCCGCGATTTCGTGATCGGTCAGCCCCGGGATGACCGGAGCGACGAACACGCCCACCGGGATCCCGCTTCCCGCGAGGCGCGTGATCGCGGCGAGCCGTCGCTCCGGGGTGGAGGTCCTCGGCTCCAGCGTTCGTTGCAGGCTGTTCTCCAGGGTGGTGATCGATATCGCCACGGCCGCCGCGCGGTGGCGTGCGAGCTCGGCCAGCACGTCGATGTCACGTGTCACGAGATGGTTCTTCGTGATCACTGAGACGGGGTTGCGACAGCGCGCCAGCACCTCCAGACAGGCTCGCGTGATCCCGAGTCGGCGTTCGATCGGCTGGTATGGATCGGTCACGCCGCTCATCCCTATGACCTGCGGCTGCCATTTCGGAGACGTGAGAGCCGCTTGCAGCAGTTCCGGCGCCCTTTCCTTGACGAGGATGTTCGTCTCGAAGTCGAGGCCGGCCGAAAAGCCGAGGTACTCGTGATACGGCCGGGCGTAGCAATACGCGCAGCCGTGCTCGCAGCCCCTGTAAGGGTTGATTCCCACAGCGAATCCCACGTCGGGGCTGTTGTTGTAGGTGAGGATGGAGCGCGACCGATCCCGGAGCAGACGTGTGCGGGGCAGGGGATCCTCGCAATCGGTCCACCCGCCGCGGGACGCGCTGATCGGCGTGAATCGGTTCGGCGGGTTGTCGGACGCCCCGCGGCCACGCAGCGGTGTCGAGCTCATGGATTCAGACTACCCGGACGGCGGAACCGAGTTTCGGCATTTGTTCGGTATCGCGGGAGCGGCGCTCGCGGGCTAGGCTGAAGCGCGCGCGGAGGCTTGGCTCGAGCGCGTTCGAGATGGAGCGGGACCCTCGCAGGAGGTCAAGTGCCATAGAGGCCTCACGGAAGGCTGTTCGCAAGCTGCCGGCTTTCGGCGCGCTGCTGGCGGTGCCTCTCTTCGCGGCGTGTGAGGTAACCCTCGACGTGGAGCGACGCGTCCAAGAGATGGTGGAGGCGCACAACGCGCGCGACGTGGAGACACAGCTGGCGCTGTTCGCGGAACACGCCCGCATTCTGCTGCCCGACCGCAGCGTCATCGAGGGCAAGGAAGACATCCGACAGCTCCTAGAATGGGATGCTTCACTCCAGCATCGGTACGAGTTTCTCGATCTGGCGGTGAGCGGAGATACGGTGCTCGTCGGCAGCGGCCACGAGGAGAGCGAGTGGTTCACGGGCACGGGCATCGGGCGGGTCGAGCACGAGCCGGGAACCACCATCGTCTTCCTGGATGGACTGATAGCGGAGCTTCGCTTCGCACCTCTCGTCGCCCGAGACCTGAGCCGGACGCGACAGGTGGTTGGCGACTTTGCGCGCTGGGCGGCGGAGGCACGCCCCGACCTGCTGGAAACGCTGATGCCGGGGAATCGATTCGTGTACTCGGAAGACGCCGCGCTCACCTGGCTCGAGGCGCTGCGGGTCTGGCACGAGGAGCGGCCGCCCGCGTACTGAGGCGCACGTGGTGCGGCACCGCGTGGCAGGCGAGCCGACCTTCGATCCATGGCACGGTTCAA
This sequence comes from Gemmatimonadota bacterium, assembly GCA_039586095.1. Classification (GTDB taxonomy): domain Bacteria; phylum Gemmatimonadota; class Gemmatimonadetes; order Palauibacterales; family Palauibacteraceae; genus JBDHBD01. The sequence goes on along the minus strand of JBDHLB010000005.1, from coordinate 22,654 downwards.
CGAGGGAGTGATAGAGGAATGCACATACAGCCCCGAAGATCGAAGCAGGCGAGGTCGTACCCCTCGATGGGGGGCCTGGCTGCGTTGGCGCTCGCCGGTACGCTGTTCACAAGCTGCGAGCCGGCAGCCGTAGACACGGAGATGGAGACAGGAGAGCCGCCGATGGCCCGGCAGGTGCCGAAGGAGATCGAAGCGCACGGGCACGTACGTGTCGACGACTACTACTGGCTGAACGATCGGGAAGACCCCGACGTCATCGCCTACCTCGCGTCCGAGAACGAGTATACCGAGGCCGCGATGGCCCACACGGCCAGCCTGAGGGAGACGCTGTTCGAGGAGATCAAGGGTCGCATCAAGCAGACGGACCTCTCGGTGCCCTACCAGGAAGGGGACTACTTCTACTACTCCCGCACCGAAGATGGGAAAGAGTATCCGATCCACGCGCGCAAGAAAGGATCGCTGGAGGCCGAGGAGTCCGTAATGCTCGACGTCAACGAGCTCGCCGCGGGCCACGGCTTCTACTCGGCCAGCGGGCTTCGCGTGAGCTCGAACGACGACATACTGGCCTTCGCGGAGGACACGGTTGGCCGGCGGATCTACACCGTCCGCTTTCGCGATCTGGAGACCGGTGAGTTCCTGGACGACGAGATTCCCGGCACATCGGGCAACATCGCGTGGGCGGAAGACAACGCGACGCTGTTCTACACGAAGCGGGATCCGCAGACGCTGCGGGCGTATCAGGTGTATCGGCACGTCCTGGGGACGGATCCGGCCGACGACGAGCTCGTGTACGAGGAGGCCGACGAGGAGTTCAGCAGCCGGGTGTGGAAGACGCGATCGAAGCGCTTCGTTCTGATCGGGTCCTCGCACACGCTCACCGACGAGTACCGGTACATCGACGCCGCCGACCCGGGTGGTGAGTTCACCGTCTTCCTGCCGCGCGAGCGAGGGCACGAGCACAGCCTCGACCACTTCGGCGACCATTTCTATGTCCGCACCAACGAGGGGGCGACGAACTTCAAGCTGATGCGGACCCCGATTGACGCGACCGGCAAGGAGAACTGGGAAGAGGTGATCGCACACCGGGATGACGTGCTGTTGGAAGGGATCATGCCGTTTCGGGATCACCTCGTGGTCATGGAACGAAAGGACGGGCTGCGTCAGCTGCGAATCCGGCCGTGGACCGGCGAGGCCGAGCACTATCTGGACTTCGGCGAGCCCGCCTACATGACCTACCCGAGCAACAACCCGGACCCAAACACAACGGTCCTCCGGTACGGCTTCTCGTCCCTCAAGACGCCCAACTCCGTCTTCGATTACGACATGGTCACGCGGGAAAAGACACTCCTCAAGCAGGAGGAGGTGCTGGGCGGCTACGACCCGGACGAGTACATGACCGAGCGGTTGTATGCACCCGCCCGGGATGGGCAGCGGATCCCGGTGTCGCTGGTATACCGGAAGGGAACCGAGAGGAGCGGAGACAACCCGCTGCTGCTGTACGGCTACGGGTCGTACGGTGCCAGCATGGACGCCTCGTTCAACTCACCACGCCTGAGTCTCATCGATCGGGGTTTCGTGTACGCAATCGCCCACATCAGAGGGGGCCAGGAACTGGGTCGACAGTGGTACGAGGACGGCAAGCTGTTCAAGAAGAAGAACACGTTCAACGACTTCATCGACACGGCCGAGTTTCTGATCGAGGAAGGTTTCACGAGCCCCGGCCACCTGTTCGCCATGGGTGGCAGCGCAGGCGGGCTGCTCATGGGAGCGGTCGTGAACATGCGGCCGGACCTGTGGAGGGGCGTAGTCACGCGCGTGCCGTTCGTGGACGTCGTCACCACGATGCTGGACCCGAGCATTCCCCTGACCACGTTCGAATACGACGAGTGGGGCGACCCGAACGAGAAGGAATACTACGACTACATCCTGTCCTACTCGCCGTACGACAACGTCGAGGCCAAGCACTACCCGAACATGCTGGTCACCACCGGACTGCACGATTCCCAGGTCCAGTACTGGGAGCCCGCGAAGTGGGTAGCCAAGTTGCGGGCGCTGAAGACGGACGACAATCGCCTGCTGCTCAAGACCAACATGGAGGCGGGGCACGGCGGCGCCTCGGGGCGCTACCGTCGCTACGAGGAGACGGCGTTCAATTACGCCTTCATCCTCGATCTGGCCGGGGTGGGCGACTGAGTCCGAGCGGGGGCGATCGAGCCGGTGCGCTGCGCGCTCGGCCTCGCTAAGGCGGGCTGAGAGGCGACCGGACTCCGCGCATCTAGAAGCTGACGCCGAGTCGGAGCATAAACGTCCGGGCCTTTATCCGGTTGAAGGGCGCGAGCACGTCGTCACCGAGATCGATTTCGCTTTCAAAGAAGTCGGAGAGCCCGAAGCCGGCTCGCGCCTCCGGCCATAGCCTGAGGCCGAGGTCGATCTCGAATCCGAATCCGACGTCCAGACGCCAGGGCATGCTCGCGAGGCTGGCATCGATCGACTCGTTGCTGCTGGACGGAAACGTCACCACGGGCCCCGCGACCAGATACGGGGAGACGAGAGGGAACGGGAACCGCACTCGGAGGTCCAGCGGGATCTCGACGATGTCCAGGTCGAATCGGGCCGACGTGTCCCCCGACTCGATCGCGAAGTTGTTCACGCGGTGGAAGAACACGCCCGGCCGGACCCCGAGAAAAGCCAGGTTCCAATTGAGGAAGATGCCGAGGTGCCAGCCGCTCGTGCTAGAGATGTCGATGGTGCCACCCGAGATCTCGATGTCGCTGAGGTCGTTCGAGTTGACACCGCCCGCAATTCCGACTTGCCCGTGTGCGGGGGCGCAAAGAAAGACTGCGGCGAGCAACGCGACACACCACCCACGCCAGGCGAGCTTGATTCCCATCGTTCCCTCCCGATCCTCCCCGATCCCGCCGGTGGGGCCCAAATGCACGGTATCAGCCGTTTTCGGCCCGCGGCAACATAGAGACGACGATGGCGGTAAGAAAGTGGTCACGAGCTGAGCGACGGCCGGGAATCCGGGGTCGATGAGGAGGTGCTAATGGAGACGAGACACGCGACGTTTGCGGCGGGCTGCTTCTGGGGTGTCGAAGCTTCGTTTCGTCAGCTCGAGGGCGTGATCGACGCGGCCGTGGGCTACACGGGGGGCCGGACGCCGAATCCCACATACCGAGAGGTGTGCACGGGTCGCACGGGGCACGCCGAGGCCGTGCGGGTCGACTACGATCCCAAGGTCATCTCGTACGAAGAGTTGCTGGAGACCTTCTGGGCGGTTCACGATCCGACCCAGCGGAATCGACAGGGCCCGGACGTCGGGACACAATACAGATCGGCGATCTTCTTCCACGATGAGGAGCAGGAGGCAGCCGCCCGCGCGTCGCTGACACGGTTGGAGGCAGCCGGCCGGCTCCGTCGCCCGGTGGCGACGGAGATCGAGCCCGCTTCTGAGTTCTATCGTGCCGAGGAATACCATCAGCGGTATCTGGAGAAGCAGGGTGTCGCCCACTGCGCGATCCCCGAGTGAGGACGTCCGGAGATCATTCGGAAGTAATGCGGAGGCAGGAAGACCCGGTTACCAGGAGGAGTTCGGTGAGTGACAAAGCCGTCAAAATGTCGGCTGAGGCGGTGACTCGAGGCGCCGGGACCAGAATCCGCGCCGCGGCGAGCGGAAGGTTGAAGGTGCTGGGCGCGGCGGCCCTCATTTGGCTGGCACTGCCGACCAGCGGTCTGCTGGCGCAGGAAGCCGACCTCGTGCTCCTGCACGGCAAAGTCGTCACGCTGGACGAGGCGCGACCCGACGCGCAGGCGCTGGCCGTGCGTGGGGATCGGATCGTCGCCGTGGGAAGCGACGACGAGATCGCCGGCTTTGTCGGGTCGAGCACGAGAGTCATCGACCTGAGCGGTCGCCTGGCCATCCCGGGCCTCATCGAGGGGCACGGTCACTTCATGGGTCTCGGCCGGGCGCGTCTCATCCTCGACCTCACGGCCGCCGGCTCCTGGGACGACATCGTGGCCATGGTCGCCGAAGCGGCGAGCGAAGCGGACCCCGGCGAATGGATCCAGGGGCGGGGTTGGCACCAGGAGAAGTGGGACGCCGTCCCCGAGCCGAGCGTAGAGGGTCTTCCCGTTCACGACGCCCTGAGCGATGTAAGCCCCGACAACCCGGTCGTGCTCGGCCACGCGAGCGGCCACGCCTCGTTCGTGAACGCGAAGGCGCTGGAGCTGGCGGGAATCGACCGCGCTACGCCGGACCCTGACGGGGGCGAGATCGTGCGGGATCCGCGTGGCGAAGCGACAGGGGCCCTGCGGGAGACTGCCCAGGGACTGGTCGGCCGAGTCCTGAATCGCGATCAGGCGGCGCGCGCGCCAGCTGAAGTCGAGGCCGAGATGCGCGAAATGGCCCGCCTGGCAAGCAAGGAGCTTCTGGCCAAAGGGATCACGAGCTTTCAGGACGCCGGTTCGAGCTTCAGCACGATCGACTTCTTCAAACGGCTCGCCGACGAGGGCGAGTTGCCCGTTAGGCTCTACGTGATGGTGAGGGACTCCTACGATCGGATGGCAGAGCAGCTGGCCGACTACCGGATGGTCGGCTACGCGGACAACCGCCTCACGGTGCGGTCCATCAAGCATGTGGTCGACGGTGCGCTGGGCTCGCACGGGGCGTGGCTCCTGCAACCGTACGCGGACCTCCCGCGCAGCAGCGGGTTGCCGACGAACCCGCCGGAGGAGATCGAGCGCGCCGCCCGACTGGCCATCCAGCACGATTTTCAGGTGAACACACACGCGATCGGCGATCGCGGCAATCGCGAGGTGCTGGATCTGTACGAGCGAACGTTTCGGGAACACGCCGACCGGAACGACCTCCGCTGGCGCATCGAGCATGCGCAGCACCTCGACCCCGCCGACATTCCGCGCTTCGCGGAGCTCGGCGTGATCGCCTCCATGCAGGCGATCCACGGCTGCTCGGACGGACCGTGGGTCATTCCTCGTCTGGGCGAGCTGCGGGCGGCCCAGGGCGCGTACGTGTGGCGCGACCTGTGGGAGAGCGGTGCGGTGGTTACGAACGGCACGGATGTGCCGGTGGAAGACGCGGACCCGCTGGCCAGCCTGCACTGCTCGGTCACGCGCGCTCTGAACGACGGCTCCACGTTCTTTCCCGAGCAGCGCATGACGCGCGAACAGGCGCTGCGTTCCTATACGATCAACAACGCCTACGCTGCGTTCGAAGAAGACCTGAAGGGGATGCTCACGCCCGGGAAGCTTGCCGACATCGTCGTTCTGTCGAAGGACATCATGACGATTCCCGCGGAAGAGATCCCGACGGCCCGCGTGCAGTACACAATCGTCGGGGGAAGGGTGGCGTACGAGGCGCCTTAGCGGCCGTGAGGCGCCCTGGCGTCTGAGGCGTGCTGGTTTCTGAGGCGTGCTGGTTTCTGAGGCGCGGCGGCGTCCGAGGCGAGCTGGCGTTTTCGGGCGCCGGTGAGCGCTACCGCTGGCCGGACGCCCCCCCGTGGTCATGCATGCCCGAGCCACCGTGCTGCAGGCTGGTCAGCACGTCCTCGTAGTCGGCGATGAACAACGGGTCGGTCGGGTCGGCAAGCGGCCACTCCCCGAGCGGGATCATCGCCCCGGCGATGGAGCCCATGCCTCCGTCCGGGATCGTCTCTCCGGTCGGGTTGTCGTACTCGACGGTGACCCGGTACAGGTGGTCGGGATGGATGAGGAGCCCGATCCCCCGACCCCGATAGCGGTGTACCGGTACTTCCTCGATCTCGCCGTCCGGCCCGATCTTCGGCTCGATCTCGTACAGCACCTTCCCGGTCGTGACGTCCCTTAACTCGAGCCGTGTCGCGTACTTGTGGACGTGGCCGCCTATCCCGATGATTCCGCCGGCCACCGCGGGACTCGCCTCGTAGGACTTGGACGAGCGTCCCGGCGGCAGGTCGAACGCACTGCTCCCGACCGGAAACGCGACATCCAGGTGGAACGGGCGAATTCGGTATACGGGCAGCAGCTCGTCGAAGCGCTCGTATTCCATCACGAGGCGCACCGACACGCCTTCGTACGACTCGCTGGTCGGGTTGTGCAGCATGGTCAGGGCGAGAAACTTGCCGCCACCCCGCAGAGGGATTCCCAGCAGCCAGCCCGGCACCTGCTGCGGTTTGGTCTCGTGGCTCCCCGCCAGCACGCGCTGCATGATCGGCAGAAACAGCTCGCGGCTCTCCGGGTCCAGCAGGTTCAGATGGTGCACGATCGTCTGCGGCACGGGATTGCCATGCTTGTCCACGGCCTCGATCCAGTAGCCGTTGATGGTCATATCGAACGGAATCGTGCCCATCTGCACCGGCATCTGTTCGAAATCGTGGTGCGAGGTGTGGGCCGGCAGGTCGACGGGACCGAGCGCGACGACAAAACGTCCGTTCTCCGCCTCATCCGTCACAGTGAGGTACGCTTCCCGGTCGATCTCTTCTTCCGGGGTTTCTGCCTCCTGTGTCGTCTCGTCGGTCGCGGGTGCCGCCTCGTGCTCGTGCTGGTGCTCCGGTTCCTGCGCGGCCGCCGGGCCGAACCCGCTCGCCACGATGCACAGCGCCGTCAGGCCCGCCCAGAGCTTTGATGCCGACATGCGTTTCATCGCTGCCTTCCCCTGCTGGATGGATACGTACGGAGAAGATGCAAAGCGAAACGCCGCAGCGGAAGCGGCGACGCGGCGACCAGGTTCCGGGAACCGGGGCCGGACCTAGTGAACTTCGATCCGCGGAATCTCGATCTCGATGTCCGGGACGTCGATCTGCGAGAGCTCGATCTCGATTTGCGGCATCGCGGACTCCAGCTGTGCCCGCGCGCGCTCGAGCTCGACCCTGACCCGTTCCAGCGCCTGCAGCTCGACCTCGATCGGGATCAGACTGCCCTCCAGCCCGTTTGCGCCACGCTCCATGCGCTCGAGCAACTCGCTGTGACGCCGCTCCAGACGTTCCTGCACTCGCTCCAGCTTGTGACTGCGACGCTCGAGCACTCGCTCCTTGTCCTCGAGCCGGCGGCGCACTTCCTCCAGCCGCTTTCTCACGCGCTCGCCGATGTCCTGCACGGGCACGTCGACGTGCCCGTTGTGGCGGTCGAAGTGACGGACCACGTGACGATGTCCGTGCCCCGCGTGTCCGAAGCGATCCAGGAACTGGCTGATCGAGCGTTCGGGAATCCGATAGAGCCTCTCCATCGCGTGCCCCGCACGCCGCAACTCCCGAGCGGCGACCCGCTGCGGAGCTCCCAGGGTACCGGGAAGCTCGGCCACGGTGACGGCCCTCGCCGTCAGATTCATCGAAGCGGCAGCCGTCTCACCGGGGCCGGGAATGCCCGCGACATGCGCCGCGGAAGCCCAGGCAGCGGTGAGGATGAACCACGCGAGCAAACCAAGGATCGAAAAGACAACGAGCCGTTTCACAGCCGTGAACTCCTTCCAGGCGGTCGCACATTCCGCGTTCCTACACACGCTACGAGGACCGCCGCCGCGAGGTTTCAGTGTGTGAGCCTGGCGCAGAAGAACCGCAGGCCGGAGCCATGTCCACACACAGGGCCATCACTAATGAGACAGGGATGACGACCGGTTGGTTGGCTGGCGGCCGCCGAGTGGGCGGCTCCAGCTGTGTTACGGAGTGGTGTCGCGACCCGCGTTGCCCTCCGACTCACCTGTGACGCGCACGCGGAGCGAGTCCGCGAAGCGCAGATACAGGTCGCCGAAGGCCGAGTCGAATCGCTCGGCGCCTTCAGGTCCGCCGCCGCTCACTCGCTCGATCCGCAACAGCACGTCTGCATCCTCGTGGTGCGCCTCGAGCGCCATCAGCTCTCGTGGGACGCTCCACACGTTCCCGCCCTCCGCCCGGTACGCCCGCAATCCGGCGAGCAGCCGGGCGAGGCTCAGCTCCGCCAGCACCTGCTCACCGAGGACCACTTCAACGCTGTTCGTTTCCTCCACGTAACGAAGCACGAGGGTGGAGCCCTGAATCGAGTACGTACCGTCAAGGACGGCCACTCCCGTGATGGCGTAGTCGTAGGCGCCGATCGGAACCGCGACCGGCTCACCGGCGGCGGAGAAATCGAACCGATCCGGGCTCTCGCGTTCGCGCTCCCACACGTACTCGATCCCCAGAGAGGCCGAAATCACCCTGGCCCGTTGCTCCGCTTCCTGGTGGTCGGAGGTGGGCTCCATCCCCAGCGAATCGATGCGGGCCAGCGGCGGGTCCGAGAACCATGCTTCGATCCCCGTCGTTCCGTGCGTCTTCAGCAGGTAGAGCAGGATCGCGCTGATCTCGCGTCGGTCCTCGGCCGACACCGGCGACGCGGCTGGCCGCGCCACGCCTTCCTCCAGCAGGCCGTTGCCCGTCAGGAGACCTTCCAGTCGGCCGATCTGGCTCGCAAGCGATACCGAGTACGCGGACCACGGTCCGAGGAAGGTGGCGAACGCGATCACGCACAACGTGCCCGGGATCAGCTTGATGTTGCGGGATCGGACGATCGAGTAGTAGACGGCCGTGGCCGCGATCCAGATGGTGAGGACCAGGAGGAAGTAACGGCGCTCCGTGATCCCGTACTGATCAATCCGCTTCCCGACCGCCAGAAACAGCATGATGATGGCGGGGATCAACGCGATGAAGAACCATCGCGCGTACGTGTTCACCCAGCGGTTCTCCTCACGATCGCGGATCGGGTGAACCAGCAGCAGAGTCAGAATCCCGGCGGCCGAGACGCCTGACACGAGATACCCGATCCAGCCACTCGGCCACTCACGCGTGACGATGACCTTCCCGAGATAGATGGTCAGGATCGCCAGGTAGACGGCCACGATCGGCAGCAGGATGTACTGGGCGAATACCTTGACCAGCAGAGGATAGTCCGCGTCACGATCCAGCGCGGCCAGATCGCGGGGAATCCCTGCCACGAAGTACCAGGTGTTGAAGGTGAACGCGATGAGAAACCATAGCCGCCCGTACGTCTCGTCCTCCACGTCGACGCCGAGGAGGTTGTCGATCGCCGCCAGCGCGCCGGCCAACCCAGCGAAGAGCACGACCGAGAAGAAGGCGGCGATCAGGAAGCGCAGCAACAGCGACCGGTTGTACTGCCAGAATCCGTTCAGCTCGCCCACGAACGCGTAGGGAAGGACGGCCACCAGCAGATGGAGCCCCACGATCAGTTGGAACCAGCGGGTCCAGCTGTGCTCCTCGGACCAAGAGGGCCAGGCCAGATAGAAGGCGAGCAGCGCCAGCAGACCTACCAGCTCGACGATCGCCGTCCGGGTTCGCGACCAGCCCTGACGCTCGCCCATCGTCTCGATCGCGAAGAAGAACGGAATGCCGAGGACGGCGGTGACGAACAGACGTAAACCGGGCACGTCGCTGCCGCTGCTCTCTCCGACCAGGACCCAACCGGCGGCGGTGGCCACGATGGCAGAAACGACGACCACAGGATACCGACGGGCTGCGGCGATGGCGCCTCGCCAGGCTGCTTCGAGAGAGGGCAGTCTCATGGTCTACAACACGACGCGACGGACGAGCTGCTTCTCGTGCTCGCGCTCGATCACGGCCTCCACTTCGATGTGCTCTTCGATCCCCGACCCCGCCAGCTTCTTGCGCAACAGGTCGTCCACCTGAAACACACCGGCCGAGTTCGACATCTGAATCGTGATCCTCACCGGATTGGTCTTGCCGGCCTCGATGTTCACGGCCTCGATCGCCGCGGCGGACACCGAGTGAATGCTCGTCGAGCCCGCTTCAAACGGGATCCTCGAGCGCCCCTGCGCCATGTCCAGCGCGTCCGCGATGCGCAGAATCCCGCCCTCGAGCGTCAGCGGCGAGCCGCCCGACCGATGTGAGATGATCGCGTGCAGCACCTCCGAGCGCACGACCGTATCGGCCGGCGGTTCGTATACCTCTGCCAGTAGCGATTGGAGAATCGGCTGTGCGACGAACAAGGAGAAGGCCTCGTGGCCGTCGCGATGGATCGCCATCCCCACATCGTGGAGTAGCGAGGCGAGCGCAACCACCACCTCGGCGTCTTCGTTCGTCATGCCGTAATCCCGCACGATGGCCGGCTGCACGCCGGCCGCGGTGAGCAGCCGCAGGATGCGGAGGGCCGAGTTAATGACGATCTGAACGTGGACGGGGCCGTGGTCGGTCATCCCGAGTCTGTCGACCGAGGTGACGTTGGTGGCCACCCACAGCGCGTACAGGTTCACATCCTCGTTCACGCGCTCGAGCAGCGTGGCGAGCTTGGGATTGTGACGGACGGGCGCCCGGATCTGTGTGCGGCGCGCAAACCGCTGCTCCAGCGAGCCGGTCTCCGTCGGCGCCGCGGCTGGAGGCGACGGTTCAGAGTCCGCTGACCCCTCGGCCGTTGACTGCGCCACGTCGTCGTTCGGTCGATTCATGCAGGGCTCTTCATTTCGAGGGTGCGCTTCCGGCCACCGCGGACAGGCGCTGCCCTGCCTCGCGCAGGGTTTCCTCGGTCTTGCAGAAGGCGAAGCGGATCAGATGTCGCCCGTGCTCGGGCTCGTGGAAGAAACTCGAACCCGGGACGGGGGCCACACCGATCTCGGCCGTCATCCACTGCGCGAACTCTTCATCAGAATAGTCGCTGATCTCCGAGAAGTCGGCCAGGATGTAGTACGCTCCCTCCGGCCTCCGACACCGGAAGCCGGCCTCGATCAGCTGGTCGTACAGCACGTCCCTCCGCACCCGGTAGTCTTCCCCGAGCTGCCTGTAATACGAGTCCGGCAGCATTTCGAGACCCGCGGCGACGCCCTCCTGGAGGGGCGCGGGCGACCCGACGGTCAGGAAGTCGTGAACCTTGCGGATGGCGTCGGTCACCACCGGATGGGCGACGATCGTGCCGACTCGCCAGCCCGTGACCGCGAACGTCTTCGACGCGCCGCTCACGGTGATCGTCCGGTCGCGCATGCCGAACAGGGTGGCCATCGGCACGTGCTCGCCCTCGTAGCGGATGTGCTCGTAGATCTCGTCGGTGACCGCGTACGCATCATGTCGAAGGCACAATTCCGCGATCGCCTCGAGCTCCGCACGCGAGAACACGCGCCCCGTTGGGTTGTTGGGCGTGTTCACCACGATGGCACGTGTCGCATCCGAAAACGCGTCTCGCAGCCGGTCTGTGTCGATCGTCCAGTTGTCGTCCAGTGGCACGAAGACCGGGCGCGCCCCGCACAACACGGTGTCGGGGCCGTAATTCTCGTAAAACGGCTCCAGCACGATCACTTCGTCGCCGGGATCCACGATCGCCAGCAGCGACGCGACGACGGCCTCCGTCGCTCCGCAGGTGATCGTGACTTCGGCCTCCGGGTCGACCTCCAGCCCGTACCACTCGGCGTATTTTTCGACCAGGGCGTCACGAAGCCGCTTGGCCCCCCAGGTGATCGCGTACTGGTTGATGTCGTCGTAGATGGCGCGCGCCGCCCCGATCTTCAGCGTGTCGGGTGCAGGAAAATCCGGGAAGCCCTGCGCGAGGTTCAGCGCGTCGTGTTTGGCGGCGAGCCGGGTCATCGCCCGGATCACCGACTCCGTATAACCGTGCGTGCGGGTCGCGGTGTGCATTCGGTTCATCTTCAGTCTGAGATCGGTCGCCTAATGCCGGGCCCGTGCACAGGAGGGCAAGCGTGACCCGGCGTGCTACGTAGCATGACGACTTCCGCCTTCACGGCCTTCGCTCTCATCATCGGCGGGCACCGCTGCGATCGGCGCCCACCCGGCCTCGGCGAGCCAGCTGCGGACCTGTTCGTCGTACTCGACAAGCCAGGCGAAGAAGACCTCGTCGCCCTCCTTGATCTTCGTTTCGCTGTCGACCGGTGTGACGCCGGACCCGCGAACCACGGCCAGCGGCAGCAGAACGACCTCCTCTCGCCCGCCCGCCGTCTCGACCGCGGGCGGGGCGATCGACACGCGCTCCGAGCCGACGTAGCGAAGCCGCTCGACCACGGTCTGGCTGTGCAGGAGGTGGTGGCTCCAGCTCTCGAAGTCGACAGGCGCACCGAACAGCACCCGCGCGTCGGCCCCGTGCACCTGTTCTTCCACGACACCCGGATCGCGCTCTCTCAGCAGGACGAGGGCCCGCGGCGCGCGGAACTCCTCCAGGGCCCGGCGGGCGAGAAGGAGGTTGACGCCCTCGTTCGGCGTGAGCGCCACGAAGCCGCGTCTGCCTTCGACATCCGCCCGCAGCAGCGTCCGTTCCTCGCTGGCGTTGCCGAACAGCACCCGGAAGCCCTCGCTCTCGGCGGCCTTCGCCTCGTACGCGTTCGAATCGACCAGCAGGATCGGCTCGTCCTGCTCGGAGCCCGCTCTCAGGGCTGCAGCCAGGGCGCGCCCCAGTGGGTTCGCCCCTACGATGACCCACCCCAGGTTGCCCAGCCGCCGTACCCCGAGTGCGCCGGCGAGCCACCCGGCCGTGCCGCCCTGTACGATCACGGTTACCGCGATCACGAGGAAGACGAGTGCCACGAACTGTGCCCCGTCTCCGATCCCGGAGGCGACCAGACGCCGCCCGAACAGGGAGGCGATCGCGAACGCCACGATGCCGCGTGGCGCAATCCACACGAGCAACGCCTTCTCGTTGCGCGACAGTTCCGAACCGGCCGCGGACACCGCGATGTTCAGCGGGCGCACGATCAGAATCAGCGCCAGTACCGTAGCCACGCCTCCCCAGCCGAGCGCCCACACATCGGCCAACGTCACGTCGGCCGCCAGCAGCACGAACAGGAGCCCGACAAGGAGGATCGTCAGCTGTTCCTTGAACTCGCGCAGGTCACGCTGAACACGTGTCTTCATGTTGCCGACCACGAGACCGGCGATCGCCACGGCCATGATCCCGCTCTCCTCGAGCAGGAAATTGCTGACCTCGAACAGCGCCAGCACGAGGGCGAGCGTAAAGACGTTCTCGAAGCCGTCCGGGACGACTCGTCGGCGCCGCAACAGCAGTCCGATGAGCAGACCCCCGACAGCTCCGACCGCGAACCCGAGGCCCAGCCGATAGGGGAGACCCAGCAGACCCTCGGCCGCGCCTGCCGCGCCCGAGTGCGACAGCTCGAGGATGACCTCCAGCGCGACCACCGCGAGGATCGCCCCGATCGGGTCGATCAGCACGCCCTCGGCCTCGAGGATCGTTCGCAGATTCGTCTTGAGTCGAATCCGGCGGGTCAGCGGGTTGATCACGGTCGGGCCCGTCACGACCACCAGGGTCCCGAACAGTACGGACATCCTCCAGTCCCAGCCCATGAAGAGGGCGGCAGCCAGGGAGCCGCCCACAGCCGTGACCGCACCTCCCACGGTAATCAGACGCCGAATGGTCTGTGCCTCGTTTCGCAGCTGGCCGACGTTGAGGTTCAGACCGCCCTCGAACAGCACGACAGCGACCGCGAAGCCGACGAGATGGCCGAGGCCCTCGCCCAGCGAGTCGGGGCGGATCACACCCAGCAGCTCGGGGCCGAGCACCACGCCCGCTGCCAGCGTGAGGACGATACCTGGAATGCGCAGGTGGATCGCCAGTCCCTGGGCGATGATTCCGGCGGCTAGCGCGACAGCGACGGTGAGGCCGGGGTCATGAAGTTCCATGGACTCAAAGGTCAACGCTGCGCCGGCTCACGACAAGCATGGCTTGAACGACCGGGCCCCAGCTCCCAGCTTGACGTACCAGCCGTAGCGAACTCGCACCCAGGAGGAATCCGTGAAGGCCCATGCCCCACAAGCCCTGCTGGGTGTCCTTCTGGCGCTGGTCACCATCGGCATCGCGCTGCTGCTCCCGGACGGTGCCGGGATCGTACTGTTCGGCGTGATCCTCGGATTCGTGGTGGGATCCTACTGGGCGTTCGCGTCGGCGAGCGGCCTTCCACGGGCATTGGCCATTGAAGTCGCCGCCGGGCTGCTGTTTCTGGCCGCCGCCGTGTTCGGTGTATGGTCCTCGCCCGCTCTGCTGGCAGCCGGCTACACGGCGCATGGACTCTGGGACATCCTTCATCACCCTCGTGGCGTCCAGACGGGAATCCCCCGCTGGGTGCCTCCCTTCTGCCTCGTCTACGACTGGGTGATCGCCGCCTTCATCCTCTGGCGTTGGGGGCTGTAGCGGGCTGAGGACCCGCTCCGCTCCCGGGGTTTCCAGGCCCTGCATCCCGCCGGGCATCGCGGATCCGCATGTTCAGCATCTCCACGAAGATCGAGAATCCGAACGCGAAGTAGATGTAGCCGCGCGGCAGGTGCTGATCGAACGACTCGGCGATCAGCGCGACTCCGATCAGGATGAGGAAGCTGAGCGCGAGCATCTTCACGGTGGGGTGTGCGCTCACGAATTGACTGATCGGCTCGATGCTCACGACCATCACGATCACGGCCACGACGATCGCCGTGACCATCACGGCCACCTCTTCGACCATGCCGACGGCCGTGATCACGGAGTCCAGCGAGAACACCAGATCGAGCAGGATGATCTGGGCAAGCGCCGCGCGCATCGTGCGGGTCGGACCGGCAGGCAGACCATCATGCCCACCTTCCAGGTTGCTGTGGATTTCGTGCGTCGCCTTGGCAACGAGAAAGACGCCGCCGGCGAGCAGGATCAGATCGCGTCCCGAGATTTGCTGGCCGAGGACTCCGAACAGGGGCGCGGTGAGCCCGATCAGCCAGGCGATCGAACCCAGCAGGGCGATCCGCGTGAGCATCGCCAGCGCCAGCCCGAGCTGACGCGCTCGCTTCTGTTTGTCGGCCGGCAGGCGATCAGCGATGATCGTGATCATCACAATGTTGTCTATCCCGAGCACTATCTCGAGAACCGTCAGGGTGAGCAGCGCGATCCAGCTCTCCGGTTGGGCGATCCAATCCATGGAGCGTACCTGTTCCTAGCGTTTGAACTTGTCGGCCGATCGGCTCACATCAGACGCGATCGGGGTCAGGCGGTCACGTACGCGGTCGGTCTTCGCGACATCAAGTAGAGCAGCCACACAAAGCACGAGACGGACCACAGCACGAGCGGTTGAAAGTGAATGGCTTCACTGAGTTGGTACAACGGATACAGCAGATATCCTGCGGCCAGGACGAGGCGGGCTCTCAAGGACAAACTCCCGCCCTGCCGTAGCGTCCCATCGACGGCCAATAGTACGGGCAGCACGAGTAGACCCACGTCGTAGTATTGCAGGTGGGGACTCACGAGCATCGCGGCCGCTACCAGGAGTCCAAACAGGACCCCGACGTGTCTCGGTTCAGAGGCATATTGTCGATAGGCCCACACGACGCCGAGCAACACGGCGGCGATCGACGCGCCGATCAGCCAAGCGTGCAGCGGACGCGGGATCGCGAACTCGAGCGCCGGGATCAGCGCGATGTGCGAGTGAAAGCTCGTGGCCTCGAGTGGACGGTATGACTGGAGCGCCGCCAGGAACTGCGCCGGCCAGGACCAGCCACAGCACACGCCCCCCAGCGCGTAATGGCCCGCGGCCACGACGCCGGCCGCAGCGAGCGCCGGCCAACGTTGCTCGACCAGCAGGACGAGTCCGAACAGCGGCACGAACTGCGGCTTGTACGAAAGCAAACCGAGGAAGAGGCCCGCCAACAGCCAGCGCTCCCGTCGCCATGTGGCGTACAGTCCGGCCAGCAGGAACAGAGTGAACACCGTGTTCTGTCCCCCGACCATGGTGCGGAACACCGGGTGAAACGAGAACACCAGGAGCCAGGCCGTCCACCAAGCCACGGGCGCTCGCCTGAGACCCGGAAGCGCGCCGCGGAGCATGAGAACGGTCCCCGCAAACAGCAGCATCATGAGGAAAGCAAACAGCCGAAACGCCATCGGATAGGGCAGGCCGGCGAGAGGTGCCAGGGCCGCGGCCAGCAGGGGAGGATTGATGTACCCCGACCAGCGGTCTCCCTCGGTCCGTCCGGTGAGGCTCGTCTGCACCTCTAGCTGGGCGCCGAGGTCGTACAGGCTCTCTCCGCGGCCTTCCCGTACGATGGTGGCCGCCGTGTAGAAGCTGATGAAATCTCCGGTCGCGACTTTGCCTCGCACCTCGACGATCTCGTCGACCGAGCCGAGGAACTGCAAACCGATGACGGCACTGCCCAACGCCATGATCCCAGCGAACACGGTAAGGAAGGGTGGCCGCAGCAGCCGATCCAGCGGCCTGGAGCCTTCGGCATCGTGAAGAGCGATTTCGCCAGACGGGACGTCTTTACGCATGGACGTAGAAGAAGGAGGGGCCCGTGAATGGGCAAGCCCGGGTTTGTGCCGGCGGAGTGTCGACGGCTAGAAAGCCAGAGAGCCCCCCAGGCTCAACGCGAAGTACCGATACTGCGCGTCTCCGGTGGCGAAGTTGTTCAGCCCCGTCGTGGAATACGTGGCCCGCAGCCTCAGGAAGCTGGCCCGTGCCGTCTCGAGCGTGATCCAGGAAGCCGCACGGCCCCCTGTGAACGCACAGCAACGACCGCGCAGCGCGACCGCGCCCGCCTCACGACCCTAACTGTTGCGTGGCCGATCGCACACGTACGCGGCGTACTGCACGGCTGACGCACGTGGGCGATCGGTCGGCCCGATTGAGCGACCGAGCCCCGGCACCGCCAGTGTCTCGAACTGTTCCGACTCTGCGCGCGCCCCCTAATTGGCCCGCCTGTAACGATCTACGGTCGGCTGCCCCACAGCCGGCCCGCGGCGGAACCCCGGTCGACTCCAATGGACGTCGCGAGTCAGTGCTCGAGTTGTCGGAGTGGTGCGTGCAAAGGGCGTGCGCAGCCGAGGACGGCAGGGCGGCCTGGCCACGCGCGGCCCGGCCAAGCGGGGAAAAGAAAAACCTCGCGGGGGCCACCGAGGCCGGTCGAGACCGACACCCGGCGCCCCCGCGAAGTGCGAGGAAACCGCTTGAGGCTGTGTTCTACAAGCCTATATACTTGATCAGGTTATGACAGCCAGTCCCGCACCGATCAGAGCGCTGATCAACACGGCCACCAGGACGAAGATGATCCGCTCGGAAACCTTGAGCGTCGCCTCCGTCCACTGACCGACCTGATCCTTACTATCTATCGTCATCGTCTCCCCCTCTATCCCTTAGGACGCGCTCGGGTCCCCGAGGGTTGTCCGGCGCTCTCCATCGTGTACAAGAAATCGGTGAACCCTTCGTCGTAATCCGAGATCCCGTTCTGCCCCGTGACCTGCATGCGGAGGTCGTACATCTCTCGCACCACGGAACCCACGACCCGCTCGTACAACAGCGGCACGCCTCGGCGGGCTCCGAACTGGTGCGCCAATTCGGACCGCAGACCCGTGTCCTCGAGCAGCTCCTTATAGCGCGCCGCGTCGTTGTCGGCCAACACCCAGAGCTGTCGATCGAGCCGCTCGCAGAGCGCCGACTGCACGAGAACGTCGTCTCCCGAGTCGGCGAGCGCGAGGTAGGCGAGCGCCTGCGCCTCGAGCTCCTTGTAGTAGCCCTTCCGATGCGCGAACTCGTGCGTGATCACGTGAGGCTCGAACACGCCGGTATCCTTGAAGATCGCCACATCCCCCGTCAGCGGGTCCGCGGCACCCAGGGCGAACGGGAAGATCAGGCTGGCGATCATGAAATCGCGCACCTCCTGACTCGTCTCGACCCGCTGCCCGGTAATTCCGGCGATGTAGTCGGTCAGGTGATCGTCTACCTGCTTGGCGAGCTCGCGTCGCGGGACGTCCATGGGCGTATACAGATCGTTCAACCGACCCGTCAGCTCCTTGACGTTCTTTTCACGTTCCTTCTTCGGCGTGGCCGTAAGGTGGTGTACGTCAGAGCCGAAGGTCTCGAGAAAGTCGATTCGGCGAGCGTCGACCCGGCTCATCCAGTCCACCAGAGCACTTCCGAAGTACGCGCCGACCGCAGCCGCCTGCACCATGCGCCCGGGCAGGGTCGCGCCCAGCAGCAATCGCGAGGCGATCGGGGCCACCATGGAGATGTCCGACAGCGCCATCGGGAAGTACGTGGCGGGGTTGGGAATCCGGATTTTGTCCATGTCAGCCTGGGTTCTCACTGCCTTATCGGGGCTCCCGATGTGCCGGCAGCCCCGAGGCCGCCGTGCTCGAAGACGGTTCGCCGTTCTCAAGACTATTGTACGGATGGGAACCCTCGAGAGTTGCAGCGAGTTGGACACGCGGGTGTCAGAGTCTCGTAACAGTCAGGAAGGCGAAAGCCGGCCGATCGGTACGCGTCTCGAGGATCGCGGGCCGATCTCGGCGGCCAAACGAGGGTAGAGGCTGCCTATGAAGCCAATATCGGAGACCCGCCACAGCCGCTGGATGGGCCTGGTCGGGGTCGTGCTGCTAGTGCTGGCAGGCTGCGAGGGCGCCTCACACGTGACGGGTCGCGTGATCGCTCGGGACGGGGAATCCGCGCAGTCCGCGCGAATCGAGCTGTGGGACGCGATGGGGGACACCCTGCTCGTCGCCGTCCAACCCGGGTCGGACGGTCGCTTCGACGCCCGGTTTGCCGCGGAAACGCCGGTTCGACTGCGTGTGTCGACCGAGGGGAAGGGCCATCTGGCAACGATCCCGATCGTCTCTGGCTCCACGGTCGATTTGGAGCTGGACATTGCCGAACTGATCTCGGGGGGTGAGAACGGCATCCGGTTCACCGACCCCGAGTCGCGCGCAGCGCGCTTTGCGACGGCACACGACCGGATGCGGCTGGCCGGTCCTTCGGCCCCCGCTTCGAACGACTGGGAGGCGGAATCGGACCCGGACGTACGGGGCGCGTTGCTGCTCGGGCGGCTCGCGGCCGCGGAGGCCGGTGCAGCGCTCGACCCGGCGGTCGCGGACGCGACGCGCCAGGCGCTGCCCGCCGACTGGGCCATGTGGAGCATCTTCGAGGAGGAACTGGCCCTGATGGGACATGCGGTGGCCGATGGGAAAGGGCCGACCAGTCCGCTGGAGACGCTCGAGCCGTACGTCGAATACCTGGCCGACGTGCTGCACCAGCACCCCGACCGTTCCGTGCGCGCGGCCGCGGCTTTTCACGCGATGCAGGCCTCGTATCTGGCGGGGCTCTCGATCGAGGGCGATGCCTACCTTCAGGTGCTGCTGAACGGATTCCCGCGCACGGTATGGGCGGAGCGGGCGAAGAAGACAGCCGATCCGCGGGCGGCCGTGCTTCCCGGTCGGCCCGTGCCGGATTTCGCCCTCGCGGCGCTCGACCGAGCCGGAGAGCCGACGGGCGACACGTTGACGGCAGCGGCCCTGCGTGGAAGGGTGTATCTGATCGACTTCTGGGCTACGTGGTGCGTGCCGTGTGTCGCCGAGATGGAAAACCTCCACGACACCTACGAGCGATTCAAGGGGTCAGGGTTCGACATCATCAGCGTGAATATGGCGGAGGATCCCGCAGTTGTGGAACGCTTCCGGGCGGACCGCTGGCCCATGCCGTGGAAACACGCACGTCTCGAGTGGTCCGACGACCGCGTGCAGCAGTTCGAGGTCCCTGGTCTGCCGAGGACGATACTCGTGGACCCCGGTGGTGTGGTGCTGGAGTCACGCCTCGGGATCATGGGTTCCGATCTGCCGCGGGCCGTGGCAGAGGCACTGAGCGAGACGGATGACTGAGGGGCTCAGGATGCTCGTGAGTTCGATGAAAACGCTCGCGGCCTGGAGGGCCGTGCCGGGGGCGATGTTGCTCGCGATGTGGCTGGCGATCATCCCGTTCGCCCCGGCCCACGCGCAGGAGCCGGTGCTCGATTGGGAGAGCGCCGTGTCGGTCCGGGCCGTCGCGGCTCGCTCGACCGTGCGACCGGGCGACCAGGTACCGCTCGCGGTCGTGATCGAGCACGAGGAGGGATTCCACACGTGGCCGAACTCTCCGATCGTGCCGCCGCAGTTCGACGCCTTCGTGCCTATACCCACCACGATCGAGGCGGTCTCGCTTCCGCCGGGCGCCCGATTGGGCGAGGTGCAGTGGCCGCCCGTGGAGCCGGTTACGGTCGAGTACACCGACGCACCCGTGGACCTGCTCTCCTATGTGGGCACCTCGGTGGCGTTCCTTCCCCTGCAGCTGGACCCGGAGCAACCGATCGGTCAGGCGACCGTAACACTGAGCGTTCGTTTCCAGTCGTGTGACGATCGGATCTGCTACCCGCCACGCACGGTCGAGCTGGCCATCCCGCTGGAGGTCGTGGCGGCCGACCTGGCGGCCGAGCTGGTGGCGAACGAACCGGAGCTGTTCGCCGGATTCGGGATCCAGGGTTTCCGGCCCGATGACGTCGGTGGCACGGGCCGATCGGCGACCTACACGATCCCCGCCTACATCAACGTGTTCGGGTGGAACTTCAGCTTCGAGCCCACCGGACCGACGGGCTTGGGTTTGCTGCTCCTGCTGGCGGCTATCGGTGGATTGCTCCTGAACGTGACGCCCTGCGTGCTGCCCATCATTCCGATCAAGATTCTCGGCCTGTCGAAGGCGGCCGGCGATCCGGGGCGGCTGAAGCTGCTGGGCATCGTCATGTCGCTGGGCGTGGTGAGCTTCTGGCTCGTGCTCGGCGGGGCGATCGCCTTCATCTCGGGCTTCGACGCCATCTCGAGCCTCTTTCAGACCGGCTGGTTCTCACCGCTCGTGGGCCTGATCGTCGGCCTGGCGGGGCTGGGAATGCTGGGGCTGTTCAGCGTGCGCTTGCCCCAGGCCGTGTACCGGATCGATCCCTCTCAGGACACGATCCCGGGCTCGTTCGGATTCGGGGTGATGACCGCGGTTCTCGCGACCCCGTGCACCGCGCCGTTCATGGCCGGGGCCTCGGCGTGGGCCACGCTGCAGCCATCGCCGGTAACCCTGGGCACGTTTGCGGCGATCGGAGCCGGCATGGCGCTGCCGTACCTGTTGCTCACTCTGCACCCGGGGCTGGTCAACCGGATCCCACGCACCGGCCCCGGCAGTCAGCTCGTGAAGCAGGTCATGGGTCTTCTGATGCTCGCCGTGGCGGCGTTCTTCATTGGGAGCGCGGTATCGGCCTGGCTCCAGAGCCCGCCGGAGCCGCCGAGCCGGTTGTACTGGTGGGTGGTCGCAGGCTTCGTGGCGGCCGCGTTCGCCTGGCTGCTGGTGCGGATCACGCAGATCGGCCGGCGCGGCGGCCCGCGCACCATCGTGCAGGTCGTCAGCCTGGCGCTCATCGTGCTCACGCTGTCCAGCGCTCGTGGTCTGGCCAGTCATGGTCCGATCGATTGGGTGTACTACACGCCCGAGCGGTTCGACGAGGCGGTCGCGGCGGGTGACGTGATCGTGGTCGACTTCACGGCCGAGTGGTGCCTCAACTGCAAGGCGCTGGAGGCGAGCGTTCTCCACACCGATCGCGTGGTCGCTCTGTTCGAGGCACCCGATGTGATACCCATGCGCGTGGATCTGACGACCGACAATCCACCGGGACAGGCCCTTCTTCAGGAGCTGGAATGGGTGGGGATTCCGCTGCTGGCGGTGTATGGACCGGGCCGGGGCTATTCAGAACCGTTAAGATTCGATAGCTATACGATCGCGATGGTCGAGGACGCCGTGGCCGAAACGCGTGGCGGGCGTCCCACGGCGCGGGAGTCGCGATGACGCGAAGCACGATTCCACATGAGGCACTGGCCCGCTCGGCCGAGCGGCCGGACGCCCCCGCCTACGCGGTGCGCGAGCCGGAAGGCTGGCGAGCGACGAACTGGCGGGAGTACGGCGCGCAGGTGCGCGAAGCCGCGCGCGCCATGGCCGGGCTCGGCCTGACGTCCGGAGACAGGGTCGCGATTCTGGGCTTCAATCGCCCCGAGTGGCTGGTCTTCAACGTGGGGGCGATGGCGGCTGGCGGTGTCCCGGCCGGCATCTATACGACGTCCTCGCCCGCCGAGTGTGCGTACATCCTCCAGCACTCCGAAGCCTCGCTGCTGCTGGTGGAAGACGACACTCAGCTCGAGATGATTCTGCCGCTGCGAGCCGAGTGCCCGGCGCTGCGCCACGTCATCACCATGCGCGGCGCGAGTGGCAGCGGCGGCCGTGGTGTCTCGAGCTGGGAGGCGTTTCTCGGCCGGGCGGACGACGTCGCGGAAGACGTGGTGGACGAGCGACTCGCGCGTCTGCAGGCCGACGACCTCGCGACGCTGATCTACACTTCAGGCACGACCGGCCCCCCCAAGGGCGTGATGTTGTCGCATGACAATCTGGTCTGGACGTCCCGGCAGGCGATCGATCTGCTGGAGCTCGAGCCCGATGAAGTGGGGCTATCCTACCTGCCGCTCTCCCATGTGGCGGAGCAGATGCTCTCGATCCACATCCCCACGCTGCTCGGCTCGGCGATCTACTATGCCGAGTCGCTCGAGCGGCTGCGCGAGAACCTGCTGGAAGTCCGTCCGACGTACTTCTTCGGCGTGCCGCGCGTGTGGGAGAAGTTCCACGCAGGTGTCGAGGCGAAGCTGGCGCAGGCGGGTGGATTCAAGGCGAATCTTCTGGCATGGGCGAGACGCGCGGGGAGGGCAGCGGTCGAAGCACGAAACCGGGGTCGATCGCTAGGTCCGTGGGCGAGCCTGCAGTACGGCCTTGCCGACCGCCTGGTGCTGGCCAAGCTGAGGGCCGCGCTAGGCCTCGATCGCGCCCACATCACGGCGACGGGCGCCGCGCCGATTTCGTCCGACGTGCTGGAGTTCTTCGCTGACT
>JBDHLB010000060.1:0-22228 GCA_039586095.1 Gemmatimonadota bacterium | reverse complement strand
CCACGGAACGACTCGACCGCCGACGAACAGATCGATGTCGCCGTCCGCATCGAAGTCGTGGGCGGCCACGCGCGAGCCGCTCACGCGCAGCGAAGGCAGGTTCCCGTCTGCCTTACGGAATCGACCGCGCCCGTCGTTCAGGTACAGCCGATCCTGGAGGGCCGGGACCTCGTCCGAGTACTCGCTCCCGCCGCTGACCACGTACAGGTCGAGGTCTCCGTCGCCGTCCGCCTCGAGGAACAACGCTCCCACGTCCTCCGAGATCGCGTCCCGCTCGAATACGTCTTGCCCCCGCGGAGCGAACGTTCCGTCCTTGCGTTGCACCAGCAGGCTACCGGCCTGCTCCTTCGCCCCGCCGATGAAAAGGTCGTCGAGGCCGTCGCCGTCGACGTCGCCCACGGCCAGCGTCGGTCCCTCGGTGGACAGCAGCTTCGGTATCAAGCGTTCGCGGTGAAAGTCCACGAACTCGTTCTCGCGGTGGACGAAGTCGAGCCCGATGCTATCCGTCACGTCGGCCAACAGCGGCGCGGAGGTCGGCGCCAACCCCGTGATCGCCTCCCCCTCGGTCGCCTGTCCACCCGTCGCCGGCCCGGCGTTCGCCTGGCGGAGGGTGACAGATTGGTTGGTCGTGACATCGGACGCGACGCTGACCCGTCCATCGGGCCACTCCACGGTCACGCGCCGGATCGTGTCGAGCCGGCCGACGCCGAACGTCAGCGTGTAGTCCATGCTAGACTGGAAACCGCGGGCCGGCATGAGCTCCTGAAACAGGAGTTCGCGACCGCGCTGGAGCGTCACCTTCGCTCCCACACCGTACCGGTTCGTGCCTTCGCCTTCCAGACGAACCTGGAGGTAGCGGTTGTCGAGCATCGTCCGGGCGTTGTTCCGGAAGACGAAGGCTTCCTGGTTGACGTTGCTCACGACCAGGTCCAGCGCCCCGTCTCCGTTCAGATCGCCATACGCAGCACCGTTGGAGAAGCTCTCGAAGTCAAAGCCCCAGGCCTCGCTTTCGTCCGAGAACGTCAGGTCGCCCCGGTTGCGAAACGCGTAGTTGCGCAGCGGGGTGGAGCTCATCGCCTCCACGAGCCCGTCGTAGTCGACACGGTCGCCCTCGCGGGCCTCCATCAGTGTGCGGGGATCCCCCAGGAACGACATGTAGTCTTGCGCCGTGACATCGCGCAGCAGGCCGTTCGCCACATGGATGTCCTTGTAGCCGTCGAGATCGAGATCCGCGATCAGCGCGCTCCAGCTCCAGTCCGTTTCCGCCACGCCCGCCAGCTCGCCGATCTCGCTGAACAGACCGTTCCGCTGATTCAGGTGCAGCATGTTGCGTGTGAACTGGTGGTGGTAGTCGTTCCGCAATCGGATCTGATACAGGTCCCAGGTTTCGAATCCGCCTGTTGTCTTGAGCCGGTATTCATCCTCGGGCAGCATGTCCAGCACGTACACGTCCGGCCACGCGTCGTTGTTGACGTCGGCGACGTCGAGTCCCATGGACGAGTAGCTGATGTACGGCATCTGCTGCGCGACCGACTCCGTGAACGTGCCGTCGCCCATGTTGACGTACAGGTAGTCCTGCTCGAAGAAGTCGTTCGAGACGTAGATGTCGGGCCACCCGTCACGGTTGAGGTCGCTGATGGCGACACCGAGCCCGAAGCCGATCTCGCTCCCGAAGATTCCGGCCGCTTCGCTCACGTCCGTGAAACGTCCGCCGTCGTTCCGATACAGCCGGTCACCGCCGAACGGGTCTCGCACGTCGCGTGTGTTCTCGAGCCCGAAGCTGTTCGCCGGCCGGAAGGCGTTGTTCACGACGTACAGGTCCAGGTCGCCGTCCCGGTCGTAGTCGAAGAAAGCGGCATGTGTCGTGTAGCCCTGGTCCGCGATACCGTACGCGGCGGCGGATTCGGTGAACACCGGAACCCCGTCGTCGTCGAGGCCCTGGTGGATGAAGAGCTCGTTGGCCCGGCCCTCGACCTCCACAGGCCCCGCATACGCGACGTACATGTCGAGCCAGCCGTCGCCGTTGATATCGACGAAGGTGACACCCGTCGTCCAGGTGCCCGTGCCGCCGACACCCGCCTGCTTGGTGACGTCGGTGAAGCGGAACGCGCCCTCGTTCAGATAGAGCCGGTTCTCGCCCAGGTTCGAGGTAAGAAACAGTTCCGGAAGTCCGTCGCCCGTGAGGTCGCCCAGCGCTACCGACCCGCCGTTGTAGTAGTTGCGGTAGGTGAAGACGTTCAGCTCGGGCGTGTCGACGAGACGGTTTTCGAATCGAACTCCGGTATAGTCGGACGAAAGCCGTGTGAAGAGGTGCTCGCCCGCGGGGGGAAGCTCACTCGGGTCCGGCAGCCGGTCCGCGCACGAGCAGGTGATGCCGAGGCAGAGGATCGCGAGTGTAACACGAAGGCTGAAACGAGGTGTGAGGCTCATTCCGCAGTGCCATGGCCAGCCCCCGGGGGGGCTGGCCATGGCGTCAGAGTGGGAGGACGCGACGAGAAACCCGGGGAGGATCAGTAACCGGGATTCTGCACCAGCTCAGGGTTCGTATCCAGCTGCGTCTGCGGAATCGGGAACAGAATCCTGTACGGGTCGGTTTGCGGCTTGAATTGCCACTCCAGCGTGAACTTGTCGTGCCGGATCAGGTCCATTCGCCGCTTGCCTTCGGCGGTCAGCTCGAACAGCCGCTCCTGCAGGATCCGATCCCGCGCCGCCGCCTGCGAGAGCCCGGCCGAGTCGATCGGTTTGTCCGGATCGAACACGCGCTCGCGCAACATGTTGAGGATATCGATCGCGGCGCCCGTGCTCCCGAGCTCGTTCAGGGCCTCGGCCTTGATCAGGTACATCTCGGCGAGGCGGAAGTACGCGTAGTCGTTTCCGTTGTGATCCGAGAATCGGGCCGGGTCCGGCGGATACTTCAGGATACGGACACCCTCGTTCTCGGACGCCTGGACGATGGCGCCGATCTCCGGCGTGAAGATCAGCGGGTTCCCCTGCCGGTCGTTGACCTCCTCGCCCGTGTCGAGGTTGACCTGCTGGCCGACCAGGAAGATGTCGGTCCGGAGATCATCCGGGTCGAACTGGTTGAACGTCTCCGCTATGGTCGAGAAGCCGTTCCAGGGGGTCGGGTCGAGCTGATTGTAGTGCAGGACCCTGAACGGGAGGCTCTGACCGAGGCCCGACTGGTTCAGGTGCTTCACCACGAAGATCAGCTCAGAGGACAGGTAGTTGTCCGGCGTGAAGTTCGAGAACCAGTCCGCCTCGAGGCTGTAGACCCCGGAGTTGATCACCCGGTCGGCCGCGTCGATGGCGTCCTGCCATCGCGCTTGCCCGCGCTGCAGTCCACCCGTCGAGACCGTGCCCGTCCACACCTCGGCGTTCAGGTACAGGCTCGCTAGGATCGCGTCGCACGCGCCGCTGGTCATGCGACCGTCCATCTCCGGCGGCCAGCTTGCCGGCAGGACGGTTCGAGCCGCGAGCAGCTCCTCCTCGATGAAGTTGAACAGCTCGGCCCGGGTCGTTCGGGGGCGCGGCGTGACCTGGGGGTCGGTCGCGAGCGGGACACCCCCGAAGAAGTCCATCAGGAGGTAGTAGTACCATGCGCGCAGGGCCCGGAGTTCGGCGATGTAGATCTCCTGGTCCGCCACGTTCACGTTCTCCAGCGCGCTCAACACAATGTTGGTATTCGCCACGCCTCCCATGTTGTCGTTCCACGCGCCGTTGATGTCATCGAGGCCGGATGGACTGTTGGCGGACCAGGCCTGCTGGTGGATCTCGAGCCAGCGGCCGTTGTCGAACCAGTCCTGTCCGCGCGTGGGCACGACCATCTCGTCCGAGCTGATCTCGCTGAGGTTGAAGTAGGTCCACATCGTGCCGCGCAGCCGGGAATACGAGGCCGCCAGACCCCCAATGATCTCCTGTTCGTTCTGGTAGAAGTTATCGGGGGTGATGACGCTGACCGGGTTCTCATCCAGGTCGCAGGCCTGGAGTACGGCCACGATCGGCAGGATGAGCAGCAACGTCAGGGTCCCCCGTACGCCGGCTCGAGCCGGGAATCGCGAACCTGACTTCTTCATAAGATCCTCCCACTCCTCTTTATGCGGCGCATGCGCCGTCGCGTGGCGCATGCGCGGTGTGAATTCGACTGCCTCATCATCACATCTCGAACCGCAATCCGAACGTGAACGTGCGTGCGCGCGGATACGACAGATAGTCGATCCCCGGCGTGACGAGGCCGGCATCCGTGTAGACCTCCGGGTCGTAGCCATCGTAGCCCGTGATCAGGAACAGGTTGTCGGCCGCCGCGTACACGCGCGCCATCTTGCCGGCGACGAAGCTCGGCAGCTGGAACGTGTACCCGATCGTGATGTTCTGGAGCCGCAGGTACGACCCATTCTCGATCCATCGATCGGAGAAGATGGCGGGTTCGAGAATCCCGATCGGATCATCGATCGCGGAGCGCAGGAAGTTCTTGTCCTGCAGCGCGTTGCTCTTCGTGCTGTACACGAGCGCCGTGTTGTTGAACACGTCCTGCCCGATTTCGGAGAGCAGCAGCATGCTCCCGTCGAAATTGCCCCAACTGAGCCGGTTGGTGAGGCCGAGCGAGAAGTCCGGATTCGCGTTGCCGATCACCGTGAAGTCATCGCCAGTGGGCTGGATCGTCTCTCCGATGATGTTTCCGTCGGAATCGCGCTGATTGAACAGTTGCCGCCCCTGCGCATCGACGCCGATGAACTCCGGCCCGTAGAACGTGCCCACGGTCTCTCCGGGTATCAGCCGCTGCGCGTTCTGTCCGGTCTGGCCCTGACCGCTCACGACGCCAAGCGGGAGGAACGTGCGTCCGCCCAGGTCCACGACCTCGTTGCGGTTCATGTCGAATACGAGCCCGGCCGACCAGGTGACGTTCGGCGTATTGATGACCAGGGCCTCGAGCGATGCCTCGATGCCCCTGTTGCGGATCTTTCCGATGTTCTCGAGTCGGTTGGGGACGGCCGCCGGCTGCGCCACCGGGACCTCGAGCAGCAGGTCTTCCGTGTTCTTGATATAGCCCTCGACCGTGCCCGCGATCCGGTTGCCGGCGAAGCCGAAATCGATCGCCACGTTCCACTGCTCGGTCTCCTCCCACTTGAGGTCAGGGTTCGGGTTGCGGTTCGGCGCCACCCCGGTGAAACGCTGGTCGCCGAACGGGTAGGAAGCACCATCGCTGGCCTCGAGCGTGATCAGGGACGAGTAGGGTGTAACGGCCGGGTTCCCCTGTCTCCCCCAGCCGGCGCGAAGGCGCAGCTCCGAGAACGGGCCGTCGGCCATGAACGCCTCTTCGCTGACCCGCCACGAGGCGGACACCGCGGGAAACAGAGACCACTTGTTGCCGGCCCCGAACTGCGATGCCCCGTCGTAGCGCACTACGCCGGTGACGAAGTAGCGGTCCTTGAAGCTGTAGTTGGCCCGACCGAATACGGACACGAGCAGAGCGCTCTCCTCGTAGGATCCGATGATCGGCCGTGCGACGCCTGCGGTCAGGTTGCTGAAGCTGAATGCATCCGTGAGGAAGTCGCGCGCTTCGGCGCTGAACGTCCTGAGCGTCCAATCGATGACCTCGTATCCTCCGACCACGTTGAAGGCATGGTCCAGCCCCACGCCGCCGTCGTACGTCAGCAGCGTCTGGAGATTCAGGGTCGTGAGGTCACGATCCTGCTGGATCGCGCGCCCGTTCCACTCGGCGCCCACCGGACTCGCAGAGGGGAAGAACGTGCGCCGGTTGCTGCGCGAGGCATCGACCGAGCCCGACACCGTCGCCGTGAGGCCCGAGAAGACGTCGAGGTCCGCCTTCAGCGTGCCCAGCGTTCGCGTCGTGTTCGCGACGTCCTCGATCTGTTCGGCGATCGCCACCGGGTTGCGGACGGACAGCCGGCCGGTCCCGATCTCGAAGAACTTCTCCTCGCCGGTGTCGGGGTCCGTAATCGTGACCGGGAAGGTCGGGTTGTAGACGGCCATGTTCTGGAACACGCCACCCTCGAATCCGCCCAAGTTCTCGAACGGCAGGTAGTCGTGGTTTACCTGCGCCGTGGACAGTCTGAGATCCAGGCGGAGACGGTCGTTGAGCGTGGTGTGTGTGCCGTTCAGGCGTCCCTGAAAGCGCTGGAACCCGTTGTTCTGGACGATTCCCTCTTGGTCCATGTAGTTGACCGAGGCCCGGAACCGCGTGGCCTGGGTCCCACCGGCGAACGACACGTCGTGGTTCTGCGTGAGCGCGGTGCGCGTGAGCGCGCGCTCCCAGTCCGTGTTCGCGGTGCCGAGCCCGTCCAGACGGCTGGGGTCCAGGTTCCCCGCCGACACCTGCGCTTGGACGAAATCTCGGTACTCGGCCCCGTTCAGCAGGTTCAGATAGCTTTGGGGCTGGGAGATGGCGACATAGCCGTCGTACTCGAAACTGACGGTCCCGGGCGCGCCCTGCTTCGTCTCGATTAGGATGACGCCGTTCGCGGCCCGCGAGCCGTAGATCGCAGTGGCCGCGGCGTCCTTCAGTACCGTGATGTTCTCGATGTCTGCCGGGTTGATGAGCGTCAGCGGGCTGCGCGGCAGCGCGGGATCGCCGCCGATCCCGATCCCGTTCGCCTCGGTCGGAATGTCCTGCGCGATCGGCACCCCGTCCACGA
The DNA here is from genome assembly GCA_039586095.1 of Gemmatimonadota bacterium. GTDB lineage: Bacteria > Gemmatimonadota > Gemmatimonadetes > Palauibacterales > Palauibacteraceae > JBDHBD01. The sequence goes on along the minus strand of JBDHLB010000060.1, from coordinate 15,575 downwards.
TATACAGCGGCTCGCTGCTCGCGCTGAGCGACGTGCCGCCCCGAATCGTGATCTGCGCGCCGGTCCCCGGCTCGCCCGAGTTCCGGGTGATGTTCAGCCCGGAGACACGACCCTGGAGCAAGTCGTTCACGTTCGACTGCACGCCTACGTTCGCTTCCGCCGCGTCGACGGTCGCAACCGACCCGGTGATCGCCAGGCGGCGCTGTGTTCCGTAGCCAGTGGTGACGAGCTCCTCCATCACCACCGCCTGGATCGGGAGCGAGAAGTTCACCGAGACGGCTTCACCGGCGGTGACCGTGACCTCCTGCGTCACGGGTCCGTAGCCGATCAGATTCGCCGTCACCTGATAGGTGCCGACGGGGACCTGGCTGATGACGAACGTGCCCGAGGGTGTGGTCACCGACCCGAGCAACGTTCCTTCGATAACGACGTTGGCGTTACCGATCGGTTGCTGGGTCTGGGCGTCCACCACGCGACCCGTGATGCTGCCCACCTGGTCTTGCGCGGCAAGGGAGCCGGCCCAGGCCAGGCAGACGATGAGTACGGAAATGGCCTTACGAGTCATCGACATGGGTACCTCCGAGATGGACAAGCTGGACCGCGGTGAATGAGCGGGTGCCGCCGTGGCGCGGCATGCGCGAAGTCAGTCCCGCGGATCAACTCCGCGGACCGAGGCAGTCGCAAGAGGTGGCCGCGACTGGGGCCGATAATGTCTAGTGGCAGATTGATCATCTACAGGCGTCAGCTGCCAGCGATTGTCACGGGACACGGCTGTCAAATCGGGACTGAGACCGCGATCTACCCGCTGAACCGGACGCGAGAGCTCGACCCGGGACTCGAGGGGTGGGCGACCGTTGTATCACACGCAGTGCTTCAGTCAGAACCCTCTGCGCCCGTTCGGACCGGACGACTGGCTGACTGCGTGTGGACCACCTTCCAGGCTCCGTCGACCCAGCGGAACAAGTAGGTGCCATGACCTTCGTTGTGAATGTCGCGCCCGTCCGGAGTAGTGAGACGGATCTCTGTGTCGACCACCGCCCAGGCGAAGCTGCCCTCGAAATGGGTTTGGATGTCCGAGAACTCCAGCCGCAGACCCAACTCCGCTTCCGGCTCCACATGGTTCTCAACGAGATCCTGCAGTCCAACGTTCTCGCCGCCACCTTCGAAGTACCGCGCACCGTCCCAGTCGAGGAAGTGCGAGTAGAACGGGGTGCCGTCACCCTGCTCCCATCCAACTCGGATGTCTTCCAAAACTGCCTCGAGAAGAGCAGGATCCGCCGTCGCTTCGTCGTAGTTCGAGGCCTCGCAACCCCAAAAGGAAAGAGCCATCAAGACAAGCCCAACGTGATGCATCCTCATCCCCAGAACCGCTCCGTTTTCAGGAAGGTCAGTCAAGTCGGGCCTTTGTGCGTCAATCAGTCTGAGTACCAAAGAGACATTCGGCGTCACCAGGTTAGAGGCAGCGCCGTGAAGGTGCAAAGGCACCGTTGGGCCACTAACCACCCCTCAAGATGGAGAGTTATATAGACAGCTGATCCCGCAGGCCCAAGGGAGGCAACGACCCAACGCCAAGCACAACAGCCGCTAGCCCCCCCGAGGCCTTGGCGACCGCCCGGCGAAATCCCCCACCCGTGATTCCCGCCGTACGGGGACCGTGGGGCACTTGCCCCGATTCCACCTTCCTCCCGACTGACTCACGAGATAGGCAATCTGTTGTAAAACAATAGCTTGAAGGCCTACCATGGCCGAGGCATACGGATTGCCCCGGAAGGGGACGGAAACGGGCCGCCCCGATGAGCGGGCGACCGCCATACGGCCCACGTCGTCCTGCAGAGACCGTGCGCGAGAGCGTGGCCGGGGCGGAGCGGGGGCCGCAGGTCACTAGGAGGGCAAGATGTCTACCTCGGATTTTCACACTTCGGCGTCCCTTTCCGCCCTGGGAGTCGCGGTCGGGGTTCTCCTGCTCGGTGGTTGCGAGGGGAACCCTTCGGCCCTCGAGCACTCCGACGAACTCGAGGTCGAGCTGACCATCGAGCCCGGGCATGTCCACATTCTCCAGACCGAGGTCACGTATACCGTCGACGTTCACGACCACCACGGCGACCCGGTCACGGATTTCGTGTCGCTCGAGGTCCAGCGGCTCGCCGAGGGCAGCGACACGTGGCGAGGTACGGCCCTGGAGCTTGCCGGCGATCAGTACGTCGGTACCTACATGTTCAGTTCGAGCGGCAGCTACCAGCTCCGAGTCGCCGGACAGAGGCCGGAAGACACCGAACTGGTGGTCCTCCACGAGGTCGCCGAGCCGCTTGGGGTGGCCCGCGCTCACGCGGAGGCCGGCGGCTATCGTGTCGAGTTTGAGACCTTCCCCGGTCACATTCACGAGGGAGATCCGGCGACGACTCGCGTATGGGTGATGGAGCAGGAACGCGACGCCAACGGAGTTCGACCTCCGATCGCCGGACTGGATGTGGCGGTCCACCTCGTGGAAGAGGACGGTTCGGTCTTCCACTACTCGGCGCACGAGCACGAGGCGGGTGAATACGAGGCCGATCATGAGTTTCTGACTCCGGGCGCCTGCCAGGTGGGGATTCAGTTCACCGGCGCCAACGGTCAGCCGGCCGAGGCGGCCTTCACCATGCACATCGTGCACGCCCACTGAAACCCGAGCCGGAGGAAGACACCATGTCTGGACGCTACACTCCGTTTCGAGGGCTCCTGCTTTCCGTTATGGGACTCCTGCCGTTCGTGACAGCGGCGGCTGCGCAGGAGGAGCCTGCCCGAACGCCCCTGGCCGGATTTCTTGTCTCCGGCTATGGAAGCGCGACCTACAATTCGATCATCGAGGAGGACTCCTTCCAAAGCAACCTGCAAGCCGCGGTGAGCCCCATCCTTCTCTACAACATGGGTAGCGCTCTCCTCTTCGAAACCGAGCTCGAGTTCGAGCTGGAGGACGGGAGCACGAAGACGACTCTGGAATATGCACAGATCAATTATCTAGGGTTCGACCGCATCGTGTTGACCGCGGGTAAGTTCCTGCTCCCGTTCGGAGTGTTCAGCGAGCGGCTGCATCCGAGTTGGATCAACAAGCTTCCCAGGCCGCCGCTGCTGTACGGCCACGGGCACGGGGGCGTGGCGGAGGGCGCCCTGACGCCCATCCTCTCCGACGTCGGTCTCATGGGACGATACTCTCTGCCACTCGACGACCTGTGGAGCTTGGACCTCTCGGTCTACGTGACCCAGGGACCGCGGGAGGCCGAGCATGACGAGGGAGACGGCGAAGAGGGAGACGGTGACGGTCACGCGCACTCGGTGCGGGGCCTCTCCGCGAGCGCCTCTGCGGCCCAACCGGACGAACACGACTTCGAGATTCCGGGTCTCGCCTTCGGAACGAACTTCTCCGACAACAACGACAGCAAGATGCTGGGCGCGCGCCTCGGTGTGATCCGGGGGGGCGGCTTCGAGGCGTACCTTTCGGGGTTTCACGCCATGTACGACGCGGACGACTACCTCGATGTGGTCGGGGCGAACCTGTCGGCCGAATGGCGTCGGGGGAAGTTCGAGCTTCGAGGGGAGGGAGCGATCCTGTGGCAGGAGTTCGAGCAGGATGCGGAGTTTCCGACGGCTCGCACCCCGGCCTACTACCTTCAAGCGTCGCGACGGGTCGGCGATTTCGAGCCCGTCGTGCGCTGGTCACACCTCATGGAGACGAAGGTCGAAGGCGAGGTCGCCCGGGATGAACGTCGCCAGCTGGCCTTCGGACTCAACTACTGGCTCAGACCTTCGGTGCCGGTGAAGCTCGCCTTCGAGGTCGATCTGGATGGGGCGGAGCGGCTGATACTACAGTGGGCCTACGGCTTCTAGAACGCTAAGGAGAGGGAACCATGAGGAAGCGCTGGAATCTCATTGCGGGAATGGGGGTCGCCCTGCTTCTCCTGCCGACGGCCACGGCCGCCCAGCAGATGGGTGCCGAAGGCGTCCGCCTCTGGTCGCAGAACTGCGGCCGCTGCCACAACTTTCGTCCCGCGGCCGAGCGGACTGACCGCGAGTGGGTCACCATCATGGCCCACATGCGGGCGCGTGCGAACCTGACCCGCTCGACGGCGGAGGAGATACTCGCCTTTCTGCAATCGACGAACGTCGGAGAGAGTACGGCGGGGCGGGATCCTGTACCTGCTCCGGTCGCGGACGCGGAACCCCGAGTGGACGGGGAAAGCCCGGCTCACGACGCTGGGGCGGTACCCATGCCCCACGGGGTCTCGCCTCCGAACGGTTTCCCGCAGCCCTGGTATATTTCGATAGCGCTGCTCCGTTCGGCCGAACCTTAGCCGTCAGTCCCCTCGGGTTCTGTCGACACCCGGTTATCACGGGTAGAGATGGACTCAATGCTCCGATCACGGCCGCTGGCCCGAGCTGCGCGCGCGGGCATCTTCGCTGCGGTGGCTTGGTGCGTGCTCCAGGCGTGCGCCGGCCCCGAGGCCGATCCGGGGACCGGGGCGCAGTACGACGAGGAGTCTGTGCGTTCGCAGGTGGAGGCCGGGGTGTGGGCCTTCCACAGGGCAGATACCGCGAGAAGCGCCGAACAGGTGATCGCCCTGCTGTGGCCGGAGTTCGAGATGCTGGTCGACGGGCAGCGCGTCGGCTTCGACGAGGTCGCGGAAGGCTCACGGACCTTCATGGCGGGTGTCGAGACCTTCCATACGACGTGGTCCGACCTGCGGATCATCCCGCTGGGTCCCGATGCCGCCGTTTCGTCGTTCATCTTTCGCGACTCGATCGTGACTCGGTCCGGCGAGCTGATCCGGAACCGAGGCCCGACCACCCTGGTCTGGCAACGGCGAGACGGCGAGTGGTGGATCCGGTTCGGCGATGCGGACCATTATCCGATCGATCGCTGAGTGCCGCTCGGCGCCCTGGCGCGTCAGTGGCGCCAGGGAAGCGTTCGCTTGATGTCCCCCTGCGAACCGCCCAGCGTTCGTAGCTGTCGTCCATCGCCCGATATGCGGTGGCGGCGCCCCTTGCCGCTTAGGAGCCCGATACGCTGACATACCTTCTCGTCGCCGATACTGCAGGACCAGGACATCAGACGAACGTACTGGGCGATGGAGATCTGTTCGTGGTCTGGACGCCCGTCCCTTGAAAGGCCGTGTGGGCCGACCCGTCCGCGGAGGCTGCGAAATACCGGAAGCCTCACAACGCCATGCGCTGCAAAGCCTCCCGGGCATGGAGCCGATCGGATTCGAACCGACGACCTCCTGCCTGCAAAGCGTCTACGGGTGAGGGTCGGATACGACGAAATGTAGTATTCACGTGATGTTTCGGGCGTCCTCTGTCGTATCTGATTTGGGGAGAAATCGGGATCATGACGTATTTCGTGCACAACGATCGGTGGGCCAGGACCTTTTTGGGTCAATTCCCTGGAAGAAATCGACACCTGGGTAGAATCGGGTGATGCGCCGGGCCAGATCGTCGCGCATTGGCTCGACGAGAACCTGCAGCCAGCCGGATCAAGGCCGGTCTGTGCTTATCCCGAGGGAGCGCAGTACCACGGCAAAGGTGATACGCGGGATGCCTCGAGCTTCAGCCAGTCTGGCAGCGGGGCGCTTGTGAATCTTGTCACAAGTGACGCCGTTACAGCCAAGTACGTCCCCAGCAGGCCAATCCAGCTTCTTCGAGTGCCCGAATGGCGTCACAGGGTCCCGGATGAAACTTGTGCCGATGATCCCCCCGGGTTAGGGAATGTACCTTATTCCCTCGGCGCGGCCACGACGTATACCGCGACTGCTGAGATCGACCTCCCCCCCACACTCACACTGGTGCAGGAGGGAACGGTGACACCGGCCCGCGGTGGAGGAACCCTGCAGCTGTGCAAGCCCGGCAAGGTTCGTGAGCTTGCAGAAAAGTTCAAGACCGTCAATGGGCTCATGGGGGACATGGGGCTTGAACCCTTCCGCCTCCACACTGACTACGCGGGAGCCCCGTTTTGGACTCTCGTGCTCGAGCGAGAGTACGAGGAGCTGGAAGAGGCGCAGGAGCTGGAGTCCCAGGTATTTGGATCGGAAGCCGCCAAATCCGCCATGTCCGGTTACCACGAGCTGATCGTCGAGGGACAACGCGAGATCTACAAGGTAGAGAGCTAGCCGAGTCCTTCTGGCAGGACCCCGGCCTGACCCAGACTCGCTGAGCTTGCACGATACAAGGAGGTGACGGTGAATCTCTCAGCTTTGTCACGACGGCTCATTCTGTTGCTCGGTGTGCTCACCTTCGGCAACGCGTGCGGTGAGCCTGCTCCAAATGTGACAGTCGTCGACGGACCGTGCGAGGATGTCTATGGTGCCGACATTTGCACATGGGCCATACTCGAGGGTGAGCGGGTCGTGGAGGTGGGGGCAAGGATCCCTCTGGCGTCGGTCGAGAACGCGCCAGCAGAGCAAGAAATGGTCTGGCCGCCGCCGGACGTGGCCAACATCCCCTTGCCGGAAGTGGCGCAGGAGCGCTTGGGGATTCACTACGTGAAGATCAATTGGGAAGCGCACGGCCACCCGCCGGGTCCATATCTGTTGCCTCACTTCGACTTTCACTTTTACGTGATACCTCGCGTAGAGGGAGACGCGATGGATTGCAGCGACCTGTCCAAGCCGACGGAATTGCCGGTCGGCTACGACCTTCCGGACGTCGAAGTCCCCGGGGTAGGCAACCTCGTCGGTTTGTGCGTTGAAAAGATGGGCATGCATGCGCTTCTGGAGTCGGAATTGGCAGGCGAACAACCGTTCAGCGGGACGCTTGTGGTGGGGTACTACGCTGGAAAGCCGATCTTTTTCGAGCCCATGATCACGCGGGAGCTGCTGCTCCGGCAGGAGACCTTTCCATTGGAGTTCCCGGTGATCCCCGGGGTCGATCCCGGCGTTACGCTTCCGACGCAATTCGAGGCTCGGTATGACGAGTCGATGTCGGAATACCAGTTTGCGTTTTCGGGTTTTCCGTCGGACTAGGGTTGCGACCGGCGTCTCGACGCGGACAGTGATCCTGCGGGTGTGGAAGTGGAACTACGACTGCGCGCAGGGTGGGGTGAGAACTCTCCCCAATACTCTTCCCACCCGCTCCGGGCCAGAAACGCCGGAAGCCTTACTACGCCAAGCGCTGCAAGGCTCGTATGGAGCCGATCGGATTCGAACCGAAGACCTCCTGCTTGCAAAGCCCCTAGCGGGAAGGGCCGGAAACGACAAAAGGTTATAACCACGCGGTGTTTCGGGCGTCCTCATCGTTTCCGATTTGGGGAGACCAGTTCTTCACGCACGCCCCGCGTCGCATTTCGGTCGCCCTCGTCACACGGTCGAGCCCCTCCCGAGGAGCATGCCCACCACCGCTCCCGCCGCGCCGTAGCGAATGGCAGTGACCAGGGAATCCACGAGGGTCGAGGCGAGGGTCGAGATATTCGCGGTTCCCAGCCAGACGAACCCGACGGCGAGGGCGACGAGGAAACCGAAGACCGCGCCCTTCTGGATTCCCGCCCCGATGGTGTGGACACCTGCCCACCCGAGGATCACCGCGAGCGTCAACGCCCCGAGGAACTCACCGATGACGACCCATGGCCAGTCGGGCGACTCCTTCATCGCCCCGGCGACGCTGCCCGCATTCGCCGTGAAGAAGTCCATCAGCAACCAGCCGTAGAACAGGAATGAAAGCAGAAACAGCACGACGAAGCCGGCCGCTGCCGCAATCAACGTCTTGGAGCTCATGTTGCCCTCTCCTTGGACTGTGGTTCCCCGCACTCACCGCCCGGCCACCGAGGTAACGGTTGGATGGTCTCGAAGCTAGTGTCCCACCAAGGTGGGACCAACCCCGACAACGGAGCCGGCGTCGACCGCCGCGACCACCTCGCACGCACAGGTCTTCATCCGGGCCGACCAGCCATTGTTTGCTCACATCGGCCATACGATGGGTGCAAGCACGATGACGACAGCCCACAGGACCACCTGCAGCGGGGCGCCGACCCGGAAGAAGTCGGTGAAGCGGTAGTTCCCGGGCCCGTAGACCATGAGGTTCGTCTGGTAGCCGATCGGCGTCATCAGCGACATGGACCCGGCGAGCGTCACGCTGATGAACAGAGCGCGGGGCTCGACACCCAGCGTGTGCGCCACCGAGATCACGATTGGGAACATGATAGCCACCGCGCCGTTGTTCGTGATGATCTCGGTGAGCAGGGCGGTGGCCACCACGACTCCCGCCAGAACCGCCCGGGATCCGTAGGACGCGGTCAGGTCGACGATCCCACCCCCGACCAGCTCCGCCGTGCCGCTCGCCTCCATGGCCTGACCCAGCCCCAGGGCGGCTCCGATCACGAGAAGCACCGACCAGTCCACGGCCTCCCGGGCCTTGGCCGGCTCGATGACGCGGAGGGTGATGAGGGCGGTGACACCCAGCATCCCCGCCAGCGCCACATGGAGCGTCCCTGTGGCGACCAGCGCCACGATGCCGGTCAGCACGGCGACCGACACGACCATGGTCCTGCCACCGGGGCGCACCTCGGTCGGGTCCTCCGGGTGCTCCTCGGGTCCTTCTCCGCCCACCTCCGACGTCACAAGGAACTCTCCGACGTCCTCGAACGCCTCCCGGAAGCCAGCTCCGGTGTCGAGCATCAGCACGTCCCCCGACCGCAGCACGACCTGGCCCACGGGCGCCCTCAGGCGAGCGCCCCCCCGCCGGACGCCCGTAACCGCGGCCCCGAACCGCTCCAGGAACCCCGCGTCCTCAACGGCCGAGCCCGCGAGGCGGGAGCCTTCCTTTATCACCGCCTCGTGGAGTTCGCGCGCACGGCCCGTGCGCCTGATCTCCCGCGGGGTGCGGGCGGCGAGCTTCAGGCCCGGGTAGTCGGCCAGGTTCGGCACCGGCGGTTCGACGCCCTTCGACGCCTCATAGAAGAGCCGGTCCGCCGCCCGCAGCGTCTCCCTCGAACGCACGGGGGCGATCTCCCTGTCGCCCCGGTTGATGCGCGCGAGACGGAGGCCGGGAAGGATCTCGACCCCCGTCTCGGCGACGGTCTTTCCCACGAGTGAAGATCCGGCGGTCAGCTCGAGCTCCACGAGGAGGGCGCGCTGGCGCTCCTCCTCCTCACGGATGTCCACGCGGTCCGGCGTCAGAAAGGGCGAGAAAAGAATGATGTAGGCGAGCCCGGCGATGGCACATGGCACGCCGATCCAGGCGAGCTCGAAAAAACCAAAGCCCTCGTACCCGTGCGACTGGAGCAGGCCATGCACCACGAGGTTCGTGCTCGTCCCGATGAGCGTGCAGAGACCACCGAGGATCGCCGCGTACGACAGCGGGATGAGCAGCTTCGAGGCCAGGATCCGCTGCCGACGGCCCCAGCGCCGGAGGGCGGGGATGCCCATGGCCACGACCGGGGTGTTGTTGAGGAACGCCGAGTAGGTAGACACGGCCGGGCACATCCGGAAGAGCACCCGGCGAATGCCCCGGTCGCCCTCTCCCAGGAGGAACTGCACCGCCCGGTCCAGGGCCCCGCTTTCCCGCAGTGCCGCAGCGACGACGTAGAGCGAGCCCAGTGCCAGAAGCGTCGGGTTCGCGAAGCCCAGGAGGGCCGCCTCGAGCTCGATGACCCCGGTGACCGTCACTGCCGTCAGCGCGACCAGCAGGACCGCGTCAGGGGTCCAGAGATCGAAGGCCAGCGCGGCGAAGACGCAGACGAGAACGCCGACGGTAATGAGGATGTCCGGGGTCATCGCTCTCTGGTCACTCGGCTGCTGCCGCGTTGGACAGGGTCAGGCTCCGCACGGCCCGCGTGGCGCGTCGGCCTTGGGAGCACCGGGGGGCGCACCCGCGTCGGAAGGTCGTGTCACCACGGAGGCAACGCCAGGGTGGAGCCAGGGTCCACATGGGGCGACACGGGAGCGGCTGCTTCCCCTCTAGATCAACTCCAACGTGAACCAGACGCGCCCCGGAGGTCCCATCGCTCGGATGATCTCGCGAGCAACGCCGCGAAAGCCCTCGAGATTCAAGAGATGAAAGGAGGACCGCGACGGGGGCGTTGGCCACGCTCGAGCGACGCAGAGCCTACGGGGTTCGAAAATGGAGGGGGTCCCTGAGATTCTGTAACTCCCGGTAGTAGAAGAGCGGCGTGGGCCGCTGGTGCTTGAACCGCAGGCTCTTGAGAAACGCGATTTCGTCCTCCGTCGCGGCGCCGCTGAGGGAGGAATCGGCTAAGAATTCGGTAAGGCCGGGCTCTTCGCCAACTGGCGCTTCAGATTCGCGTTCGATGAAAGCGAATCGCTTCACGTGGGCGGACACCACCTGTTGGCTCAAGACAATCTCCAACTCGAAGGTGGCGAGGTCGATGTCCCATGACTCGATGAGCGGGTCGAAGAACACGACGCTGTCTTCGACCGATACTTGGAAGACATCGGTATCCAAGAATTCGAGCACGACCACCCGCATCTCTTCATAGCTTCTGCCGCTTAGACGGGCCACCGTGCGGAGCCAGACTGGATTCTCCAATTCGTCTTTGGCGACTCGCTTGACCGTCTCCAGCAGCTTCTGGATGACCAACCGTTCCAGCTCGCCAAACGGCTGCCTCTCGAAGATCGCGCGTAAAAGCGGTTCCCTGTCGGGCTCGCATTTGCGAAGGATCAGCTCGCGGACTTCTCGAAACAACGGTGCGGGCTCGTCTCCTATTTGCCTCTTCAATTGCTCCTTGCGCTGGAGGTCCGCCATCTTCGCCAGCGCTCCGGCAGGGAGCTTCAACACGCGGTCCATCTTACCATATATGTCCGTGCGGTTCGGATCGGGAGGCGCCTTCTTACGCGTCAGCAGCTGCGAAATGTACGACTCGGTCACGCGGGCGCCACGGGCGAGATCCCGCTGCCCCAACCCCAATTCTTCCAGCCGATGGCGGATCAGAAACGCGACATCCATCAAAGGTGCTCCTTAGTCCGTGTTCCCCAGGTGATCCCACCAATTCTATCCAGATCACGGTGACTTGACAAGATTAGTACAGTCCTATAGCTTTGATATACAGCAATTAAGCAAGTAAGTTAAGTCAAACTTCAGCCAAAGGAAAACGGACATGTACGCACGGAACGTCACCCTGCGACTTAGGCCCAATTCGGGCGCCGAGTTCACCCGGATGCTCGAGAGCGACGTGCTGCCGATGCTGCGGAAGCAGAACGGCTTCAGGGACGAGATCACGTTTCTCGCCCAAGATGGCCGAGAGGCAGTGGCCGTCAGCCTCTGGGATGGAAGAGAGAGTGCGGAATCCTACGCTCGCGAAACCTACCCCACGGTGCTGAAGAGCCTGGCGGGAGTGGTGAAGGGAACGCCGCGGGTCGAGACCTATGAGGTCTCCAACTCGACCTTCCACAAGATCGCGGCGCACGTCTAAGCCAGCTGCTGTACCCGGACCGAGGGGGCAGCTCATCAGCCCCCTTCCCGATCCGGTTCCGCCGGCCCCGAGGATCCCGGCATCGTCCGTTCCAGCTTCGGAACCCGCCAGCAAATTGACATAAACTGACATGAGGCCGGAAGAGGGTACCGGATCCGAGGAGCTCATATGGAAGGCATAGCCGGTACAACCATCGCCCTCGCCGTGTTGGGCGCGATGCTGCTCATGGTCCTGATGTGGGCGGTGCCTGTCGGGCTCTGGATCGCGGCTCTCGCCTCGGGGGTGCGCGTGAAGCTCCCGAGCCTGATGGGGATGCGCTTACGAAAGGTACGGCCGCCCGTCATCATCCTTCCACTGATAAGCGCGACCAAGGCGGGCTTGAGCCTGGACAGCAACAGCCTCGAAGCCCACTTCCTCGCGGGTGGCGATGTGGAGCGCGTCGTCAAAGCGTTGATTTCGGCCGACAAAGCCAACATCCAACTAGGATTCCAGCAGGCGGCGGCCATCGATCTCGCCGGCCGAGATGTCCTCGACGCCGTTCAGATGTCGGTGAATCCGAGAGTAATCGAGACACCCAGGGTGGCCGCGATGGCCAAAGACGGCATCCAACTGATCGCGCTTGCACGTGTCACCGTGCGAGCGAACATCAGTCGGCTCGTTGGCGGCGCGGGCGAGGAGACGATCTTGGCCCGCGTAGGCGAGGGCATCGTATCCACGATCGGGTCCTCCGAGTCGCACAAGGCGGTACTGGAGAACCCGGAGCAGATCTCCAAGACCGTGCTCGCCAAAGGTCTCGACAGCGGGACCGCGTTCGAGATCCTCTCCATCGATATCGCGGATATAGATGTCGGGAAGAACATCGGGGCCGAGCTCCAAACCGACCAGGCTGAAGCTGACAAGCGCATCGCGCAGGCCAAAGCAGAGAAGCGGCTCGCGATGGCGGTAGCCGTGGAGCAGGAGAACCGCGCCCGGGTGGAGGAGGCGCGCGCCGAAGTAGTGAAAGCGGAGGCGCAGGTGCCGCTGGCGCTCTCCCAGGCCTTCCGTCAGGGCAATCTCGGCCGGGAGTATGTGGGTCCCGATTCGTAGGTGCGGGCCGGCCCGTAAGGGGAGGGTCAGCCTTCCCGGGCCCCTTCCAATGCACGAAGAGGCCGCATCAACATCGGCTTAGGGTGAAAGGAGTCGGTGGCATGGCGAAAACGGTTATCATCAGCGATGATGGAGCGTTCGAGATCGACGGCCGCACCTACCGGATTCCCGAGCAGTTCTCCACCAGGGAGGTGTTCAGTTTCCGGTCACTTCTTGCACCCGTGCCGAACATCCGGGGCGGGACAACTCTGACCGCCGAACAGCGGTCTGCCACGGAGGTTTACCTGCTCCGGCGCGCGACGGCTTGCGTGATACCGGGCTTTTCGCTGAGCGTGTCCGAGTCGCTGTCGCCCGCTCAGCTGCAAAGCATCGGCGGGTGGATCGCTCACCATCGTCCGGCACTCTCGCTGGCGAGCCGGCAACCGGACGCCTGACGACACCGACCTCCTTGCTCCTGGGCACCGACCTCGTGACCCCAACGCCCTCAAGCCGAGGAACCTGATCAGCCTTCCCGTACAGGTGGAATTGCAGAGCTTAGAGGCATGGAGCCGATCGGATTCGAACCGACGACCTCCTGCTTGCAAAGCAGGCGCTCTCCCAACTGAGCTACGGCCCCGTGGTGCAGGAGTATGCGTGAGAACGGGTCCGAGTTCCAGGGACCGCGCGGTCGCCACGCCGGGCACCGATTGATCCGAACCCGTCAGTCAATGTAGCGTTTGGACCAGGCCCGTGCCGCGGAATGCTCTGGCTGAACCGAAGCGGCCGGGTCTGCGGGTCCTCGCCTGCTGACCCGCCGGCGTGTCAGTGGCAGTGCCCATGCGCCGCGGACCAACTCAGGCCGGGCGGGCAGGCGCTTTCCCCTCCGCCGACCAGCGAGATCGTGATGAACACCAGCCCGAGGAGCACCACGGCCCCCAGGAGAATCATGGTCGTTTTCGGGGTCGCCGTCGTCGTCGGACGATCTTCGCCCTGACAGCAACGCTTGTACTTCTTCCCGCTCCCGCAAGGGCAGGGGTCGTTCCTTCCGAGGGTCGTCGACATCGTCCGGCTCGCCGAGAGGTTGCCTACGGGCGTGGTGAACAGAGGCAGTTTTGGGCATGGACCCGTGTGGAACAAGGGGAGGCCGCGACGACACCCGAAAACCGAGAAGCGCGAACCGGATGTCGGAAGCTCCAGCCGCTAGCCCCCGAGCTCGTCGAAGATCTGCTCGATCCGGCGGCGCAGGTCCGCGTCGGGAAGCTCGCCCCGACTGGCGCCCATGATGTCGACCATGTGTTCGGGGTCGTCCGTGTCCGGAATCACGACGGTCACCGCCGGATTCGACCCGACCCCGCGAGCGAGATCGGCTTCGGGCTTTCTGCGGTTCCGGCCCGGTGTGCCTGTTGAGAGACGATCGCGCCAGGTTCTCATTTCGCCTCCCGGAGCTCTCGCGGCTGCTCGAGCGATCACGTCCCGTGCTTTGCTCGACCCAATCCGCCTGTACGAGGCTTTTCCCTAAGGCCTCAGAAGCTCCACGAAATGCCGGCGAACCGCCTCCCTGACGTATCCGGCACTTCGACCATGGCCGACACCTGGGGAATCTGAAACAAATGACGGAGTAGGACGCCCATTGCCTGGGGAGCCCAGTTTATCAGCCACCGGCCTCCCTCACAGTCGCAAGTCTGCCTCGAGCCCAAGCCGGAGGGTGAACGGAGGCTGAAACGCGACGGGCGTGCCGAACGACGGCCGCTCGCCCACCTGGTTAGCCGCCAGCTGCTCGAATGAATCGAACGGAGAGCCTCGCGCGTTGTTGAAACGGCGCTGATCGAAGCGCACGGCTTCCCGCGGATTCCCCAGGTGCAGCATGTCCAGCACGATACGGCCCGGCAGACGCGACGGAAGCTCGTAACTGAGCCGTATGTCCAGGTTCCACACGGCGGGCGACCGTCCCTCCGATCCCCGCGGCTCGAGGAAGAGCGGCGTGTTGAACCCGCTCGGAACGCGCCCGAACTCGCTCAAGGGAACGCCGCTGTGCGCGGTGAACGAGGTGCCTGTCGTGAGTCCGAACGGGAGACGGTACGCACCGAACAGCTTGAACACGTGGGTGCGATCGTTGTGCAGCAGGCCCTCGCTGTTGACCTGCTGGACCGGGAAATACGTGAGCTGGTTGTTGTTGGGGCCGAGGCTGCCGCCACGCAGACCGCCCGCGTCCGCGGCGAACAGACCCGGGTAGTTGCCGTAATTCCTCGACAGAACGTAGGAAGCCTGGCCGCTCAGCCGGGGACCCCGGTGGCTCAGCGACAGTTCGAGGGCCATATACGTGCGCTTCGAATCCGGCAGGTGACTGAGTGCACCCCGTCCGGGGTTACCGCCCGTCAGCTCACCCTCAGGCGTGAAGGCGGTGGTCACGCTGGCGCGAAGTCGCCGGTGGATGCCGCGCACTCCCAGTGTGAAGGCGCGACCTATCGCCTGCTCGTAGCCGAGGACGATCTCATCGTGGTGCTCACCCTCGAGATCCTCGACGCCGCCGCGGATCTGTGAAGGATCGGCGAACACCCTGACCGAGTCGGGATCGACGGGAAAGGCACGCGGATCTTCGCCGAAGAAGGCCTGGCGCTGATCGGAGCCGGTGAGCCCGAGCGCAGACCAGAACAGGTTCAGCTGCTGGTAGAAACGACCGAGGTGTCCGAAGACCTTGCCCCGACCTTCACCACCAACCACGTACGTGAACCCGAAACGGGGCTGGAACTGGTCACCGATGGACTGGCCCAGGGAACCGTTCTGCTCGGTGAGATACTGACCGTCCCATCGAATCCCCGGGAGCAGTCGGAGCCTGTCCGTCACAGTCCACACGTCCTGGACAAACAGGCTGACCACTCTGCTGCGAATCGTGAAGTCCTGATTGAAGAACGAGGCCTCGTAGAGCGCATCGCCGGTCCGGACGATCTGCCCCGGATCTTCGACACGTGCCGCGTCGAGACGGGTGCTCTGGTACTGAAGTCCCGCCTCGATGGTGTGCCGCTCGGCAGTCAGGCCGATCTTCGCCTTTGCCGATGTCCTCGCGCTGGACAATTCCCGGTCGGCTCTGTGTCCGCCCGACAGAAGGACCATAGGAGGATCG
>JBDHLB010000136.1:0-3700 GCA_039586095.1 Gemmatimonadota bacterium | reverse complement strand
TGGCGGCGAGCTTGCGTTCAGGGCCGTCTGGACACACCAAGAGCCCCCGGGTTGGACCGGCGCTGAGAGTTCAGCTGCAGCTGTGCAGTCAGGCTATAGGGGAACGATCGGGCTCGGTATGAGCGGCATCAATAACACTTGTGCCTACTTGAAAGCGTGACCTCGACATTGATGGCGCAGGGGTGCTCAACCGCAGTGGGTCAGCGGATTGAGGCCTCGACAGAGGTCAGGTACTCCACCACCGATTGAACCAGGGTTGAAACGATCTCTCGGGAGAAGGCGGGGAGGCCGTGTGCCATTCCCTCGATGACCTGAAGGCGAGCACCCGGAATGCGGGCGGCCGTGTCCTTCCCGTGCTGGACCGGGACGAGCGGATCGTCGGTGCCGTGGATGACCAGCGTCGGTAGGCGAATCGTCTTCAACACCTCGACGCGACTGCCTCCCGCCCAGATCGCCATCATCTGCCGCGACACTCCCGGAGGGTAATAGCATCGGTCGTAGGCCAGGGTGACAAACGCTCGCAGTGCGTCCGGGTCCGAAACCCCGCCGTTGTTGATCGTGGCAAACACATCGAAGGCGCGCTCGATCGCGGCATCGCGCTCCTTCGGCCTCGGCTGCATGATCACCTCCATCACGGCTCCGCCCGGCTCAGGGAGATCCTCGGCTCCGGAACTCGACATGATGGAGACGAGACTGCGAGAGCGTTCCGGATGATGCCCGACCACGAGCTGAGCGATCATCCCGCCCATGGACGAGCCGACGACGTGTGCCGATTCGATCTCCAGGACGTCCATCAGCCCGACCGTATCCTCCGCCATGTCGTCCAGCGTGTAGTCGGCGCCGAGCGGCAGACCCAGTCGGTCCTTGATTGCGGCCCACAGGAAGCTGGGCTCACCGAGCTCGTAGAGCTTCTGCGATAGACCGACGTCCCGATTGTCGAAGCGAATCACGCGGAAGCCTGCATGCGTGAGCTCGTCGATGAACATGTCCGGCCATGTGATCAGCTGGGCCCCCAGACCCATGATCAGGACCACGGCCGGATCGCCGGGATCTCCTATGTCCTGGTACGCGATCGAGGTGCCGTTGGCGTGCGTAAAGTGCGTCACGTACTCCTTCGCCTCGACGGGCCTTTGAACTCCCATCAGGAGCAGCACGAAGATGGCTGCCACGGCTCCAATCCAGCGAGTGATCGTCATCTGAGTCCTCCAGTCGCATTCGTTCCCGGGGACACCCCCTACCCCTCCGGCAGCCCGGCCTTGCGGAGGCCGTCGAGGGAGCGCCGGATGAAATCCTCGTCGGCTGTTGAAAATGCTCGACGGAATCCCGCCTCGGAGAAATCCGGTGTAAGGGCAAGATAGCTCTGGAGCGCACGCCCGGCTTCGTCACCTTCACCGAGCTGGCCGAGGCTGGCTGCCAGGACCTCGTAGCTCAGTGGATAGGGATACAGGCGGATCGCTCGCCTGGCTGAAGCGGCGGCCTCCTCGTAGCGGCCGGCAGCGAAGTGCGCCTGTGCCACGCAGTAGGGGGTGAGCCACGAGGTCCAGGATCGCGGGCTCTCTCGCTGGGTGGCTTCCAGCAGCTCGAGGGCCTCTTCCGGCTTCCCAGCTTCGGCGACATGGCAACTGATGATCACGCGAAGCAACTGCCGGCTCTTGTTACCTTCGAGCGCCTGAGAGAAAGAGGCCAGCATAGGTTCCCTCTCGCCGGTGAAGCTGAGGAAGAGAGCCCTCAGCCAGTGGCAGAGGCTATGCCTGAAGTCCAGGGCAACGCATCGCTTGACGAGCTGATCGAGCGCCGAGATTGACGCCTCGGGATCGTCGGTCCATTGGTTCTGAAGGCTCTGGGCGTGGGCGAACCCGAGCTCGAAGATCGCGACCACATAACGTGGATCGAGCTCCACTGCCTCCTCGAAGAACGCGCGAGCGGTCTGGTTGTGTTCCTTTGTAACGCGGGCAGCGTGCCACGTCCCTTTCTGAACCAACTCGTACGCAGTCAGCTCGGTGGAGTTCACTTGCATGACACGGCGCTGTTCCTCTCCCCAGGTTTCCAGGAGCACATGCTCAGCGATGGCGAGCACGACCTCGTCCTGAGTCTGAAGGTCGAGGCCCTCCCTATCGAAAGCCTCCGCCCACAGATGACTCCCGGTCGTCCCGTCGATCAGCTGGGCAGCGACGCGGATTCCGTCGCGCGAGCTGCGCACACTCCCCTCGACCACGTAGCGCGCTCCCAGCTCGCGGGAGGCCCGCTTCACGTCGATCGTCGCACCCTTGTACTGAAAGGAGGAGTTCCGCGAGATCACCGGGAATCTGGCCGTCTCCGACAGTCTCGTGATCAGGTCTTCAGCGATGCCATCCGCGAGGGGCTCCAGCTCCGGATCTCCGCTCAGGTTGTCGAAGGGCAGGACGGCGATCGCGGGCGCGTTGCCGAAGCTGGTGGGGGGAGGCGGGGGGGGCCAGAGCCAGACGACAAGCCCCCCGACAACGACACAGCCAAGAACGAGCGAGGCCCCTACGGCTCGGCGGTGGGCCACTGCGGGCGTCTTCCGCCTCGTAGCGGCTGAATCGAGCCTGACCCGGTAAACGCGGACCGGCTTCGCGATGTTCTTGACCTCCTTCGGCCCGAGGTCCTCGAAACCGAATTCGATCTTCCGCTCCACCTGCTCGTGGATGGTGGCCGAGATGCAGATGCCACCGGGATCAGCGAGCCCCTCCAACCGGGCAGCGATGTTGACGCCGTCCCCGTAGAGGCGGTCGCCCTCGATCGTCACGTCCCCCATGTGAACGCCGATTCGGAACTCCAGGCGGCGCTCTTCCAGCTGACCCGCGTTCCGCGCCGCGAGGACGCGCTGCACCTCCACCGCGCACTCCACCGCGTCCAATGCCGTCGGGAACTCGGCGAGGAAGTTGTCCCCCGTGAAGTCCACGAGCCGCCCGCGGTGCTCTCCGACGAGGTTCGTGATCTCCGTCCGGTACGCCCCGAGCCTGCGAACGGTCTCGCTCTCATCTTCTGCCATCAGACGCGAGTACCCGACCACGTCCGCGCTCAGGATGGCGGCGAGCTTGCGTTCCTGCGCGGGTGGGGCCATCCCCTACTCCCCCAGCCCCACCCGCCGCAGCAGGGCGATGAAGCGCGGGTCGGACCGGTAGGGGTCCCAGGCGGGGCCGACCTTGAGGTTGAGCATGGTGACCCCGCGTCGCTGCGCAACCGCTTCTTCCAGACACGTGTACATGCGATCCACCTCGCCGCTCCGGGCGTACAGACCCGCGCCGTATCCGGCAACGCGGGTACAGGGTCTCCCGCTCTGCGCGACGAGCGCTTCGACCCAGGCCCGGTTCATCCCCCGCCAGCCGTCTGCCTCGTAGCCGCCTCGCAGGGCTCCCTCGAGCTCCGAAGGCATTCCGCGCACTGCCGCTTCGAGCGCCTCGGCATCCATCCCCTTCATCCGGTACGCGAGAGACAGGAGCTCGGCGCTGTAGGCCACCTGCGGGTTGAGTTCCACGCCGTGCTCCAGCCGCTCGATCGCAGCGTCGTAGTCTCCCGCCGTGAGGTGAACGAAGCCCAGGAATAGATGCATCTGAGGATGCAAGGGATCGAGTTCGGTGGCCCTACGTGCCTGGTCCGCGGCCGCATCAACCCGCCCGAGCGTCAGCAGAAGCGTCGCATACATGAGTCGGGGGCCACCATTCCGGGGCGCGAGTTC
>JBDHLB010000135.1:0-3703 GCA_039586095.1 Gemmatimonadota bacterium | reverse complement strand
CGGGTAATGATCTTTAGGTCCGGTTGCAGGGCTTTGGCCACCGCGACCACGCGGGTCGTCATCTCGGTATCGTCGTCGACAACGGCCATGAGGGCTGCGGTCCGGATACCTGCGTGCTCGAGGATATGGCGACGGGTGTAGTCGCCACGAAGGACTCGGTAGCCGTGTGCCTCCGCCTCCGTCGCGCCCTCTGGGTTGAGCGTCAGGATCAGGAACTCCAGCCGACCGGCCGCCATCGTCCGACTGAGGACCCTAGCCCTCGAGCCGTATCCGGCGATCAGGATGTGTCCCGAGAGGGAGATCGCGTCCAGGTCGACGTCCTCGACTCCTAGGGCCTCGTGCCCCTCCTGCCGCTGCCGCCGCCGCACGAAGTCGGCTGCCCGAATACCCAACCGTGAGAGCGCCGGCGTGCCGATCATCAGCACCACCGTCGCGGCAATGAATGCCTGACCACCCAGCGCTTCCGAGCCCGCCGGATGAAGCCCCAGGGCGCGTCCCTGCCGCTCGAGCACGAAGGAGAACTCGCCGATCTGGGCGAGTAGGAACCCGGCGCTCAAGCTGGACGCGAGGGGTAGTCGCAGCACGACGAGGCTTCCCGTCGTCGCCACCGCCTTGATGACGAGAACCGCGAGCACGATGGCCAGCACGAGCAGTGGCTGCTCGAAGACGAAGCGGGGATCGAGCAACATGCCGATCGAGACGAAGAAGGCCACGCTGAACAAGAGCCTGAGCGGCAGGATCTCGCTCAGCGCATGCTCACTGAAGGAGCTCTCGCTCACGATCAGACCCGCCAGGAAGGCGCCCAGGGAGACTCCGAGTCCTGCGAGGCTGGCGATCCATGCCGTCCCGAAGCAGATCGCCACCAAGCTGAGGAGGAAGATGTCGGGCGAGCACGCGCGGGCGATCCGCTCGAGGGCCATCGGCATGGTCTTGCGCGCCAAGACGAGAACGATGGCGATGATGCCCGTCGCCTTGGCAAGGGCCAGAGCCACCCCCGCCACCCCCCCACCCCGGCCCGCGAGCGCGGGCAGAAGCAGGACGATCCCAACCACCGCCATGTCCTGGAAGATCAACACGCCCAACGCAGCCTGGCCTGGCTCACTCGAGGTGCGCCCCGCGTCGGCCAAGAGCTTGAGCGCGATCACCGTGCTGCTGAGGGCAGTCAAACAGCCCGTGTAGATCGCGGCCTCCCAGGACACCCCGAAACCCACCAGTAGGACGGCCACCGGTGTCACGGTGAGCAACAGCTGCAACGCACCACCGCCCACGATCAAACGCCGGATTCGCGCCAGCTTCTCCAGGCTGAACTCGATACCGATGGTGAAGAGCAACAAGATCACGCCGATCTCGGCCGCGCTCTCGACCAACGCCTCGTCCGCCACGAGCCCGAGCGCGTGAGGCCCGATCACGACGCCGGTGAGCAGGAAGCCGACGAGCGGGACGACGTGGAAGAACCGCTGGCCCACGTACGCGATGGTGGCGCTGGCGCCAACCAGCGCGGTCAGCTCAGCCAGAAGGTGGAGCAGGTGATCAGGCATGGCGACGGGGATGTGGGTGGTCACACCTCGTTGAGGTACCAGTGGATGAACATCACGGCCATCGAGCCTTCGCCCACGGCCGACGCGACGCGTTTCACGGAGCCATGGCGAACGTCACCCGCCGCGAACAGTCCCGGCACGCTGGTCTCCAGAGGATACGGAGCCCGGTCCGGATACCCGACGGCCGCCGCTGCATCTCCCCACTTCGCGTCAAGCCCGCACAGTATGAAGCCTCGCTCGTCGCGCGCCACCTTGTCGCCCAGCCAATCCGTTCGTGGCTTGGCTCCAATGAAGATGAACATGGCTGCCGCGTCGACGGCCTCCTCTCGTTTGCCCCCGTCAAGAGAGATCACGAGCTGCTCGAGGTTGGTCCTTCCCTTCGCCGCCGTAACCTCGCTCCGGGTCCAGACCCTGATGTTCTCCGTGGAGTCGATCTGTTCGATGAGATACTGTGACATGCTCTGCGAAAGACCTTCTCCACGGACGAGCATGGTGACGGTGCTCGCGAACCGGGCGAAGTACATCGCCGCCTGACCTGCCGAGTTGGCACCTCCGACCACGTAGACGTCACGGTCACGCACCGACTCGCCCTCGGTCATCGCCGCCCCGTAGTAGATGCCTGCGCCGGTGAGCTGGTCCACCCCGGGGGCGTCGAGGTGTCGGTATGCGACGCCCGTGGATATGAGGATCGCGCGGCAGCTCAAGGACGTGTCGTCACCAAGCCGCACCGCCCTGCACGGCCCGTCGGTCTCGATGGCCGTCACGCTCTGGGCGGTGAGGATCTCCACGCCGAATCGCCTGGCCTGGCTTACCGCCCGGTGCGCCAGGTCGGCACCCGACAGCCCACTCGGGAACCCCAGGTAGTTCTCGATCCTCGAGCTCATTCCCGCCTGCCCGCCCGGAGCCTGCTCCTCCACCGCGATCGTCTTCAGCCCCTCCGATGCTCCATAGACCGCGGCTGCCAGACCTGCCGGCCCGGCACCTACCACCACCAGGTCGTAGAAGGGGCGGTCCGCGATCGTCTGCAGACCGACGCGCTCGGCAATCTCCAGGTTCTCGGGATTCGCCGCGTACTCGCCGTTCGGGAAGAAGAGGCACGGAAGCGCCGCGTTCTCATCCGTCAATGTTGCCACGAGCTGCGCCGCCTCATCGCTCACCTCCACGTCGAGCCACCGGTACGGAACGTTGTTCCGCGCGAGGAAGTCCTTCACGCGATGGGAGGCCGGGGCCCATTGGTGGCCGACCACCCTGACGCCCTCGAAGGGCTCACGGTGTGAGCCCTTCCACTCGGCGAGCAGATCCGTGAGAACCGGAAAGAGCTTCTCCTCGGGTGGGTCCCAGGGCTTGAGCAGGTAGTGGTCGATATGCACCTCGTTGATGGCCCGTATGGCGGCGTCCGTGTCGGCGTACGCGGTGAGGAGGACGCGCTTGGCGTCGGGATAGAGCTCCTGTGCCCGCACCAGGAACTCTACGCCGCTCATGCTCGGCATCCGCTGGTCGACGAGGAACAGCGCCGACGGATCGCCTCTCCGCTTTCTCTCGGCGATTAGGTCGAGTGCAGAGGACCCGGACGAGGCACGGAGGACGCGATAGTCCGACCCGTACTCCCCCCTGAGATCCCGAGATACGGCCTGCAACACGTTGGCGTCGTCATCCAACGCCAGAACAAAGGGCTTACCCATCACCTAACCTTGATCGTTGTGTGAATCCCATGTCCGACTCCTGCACCGCTACGCGTCGGACTCGGCAGGTGCCCCGTGTGGAACACGAATCGTGAACACGGTCTCGCCGGGAATGGACCGGACGTCGATGTGCCCGCCACACCGCTTGGTGACGATCCGCCGCACTACGTCCAAGCCCAAGCCAGTGCCGTCTCCCACTTCCTTCGTGGTGAAGAACGGATCGAAGATCTTCGAACGGATCTCGGGCGGGATCCCGGGCCCGGAGTCCTGGATCTCGACAACCGCAGACCCACCGTCGCGGTACGTCCTGAGGGTCAACGTCCCCTTGCCGGCCATCGCCGCTATGGCGTTGTCCATCAGATTCGTCCACACCTGGTTCAGCTCGCTCCCGAACGTCTGGATGAGCGGAATCTTCCGATCGTACAGGCGCTCGACCTCGATGCCGTCGCGGAGCTTGTGACCGAGGATCTTGAGCGTGTCTTC
>JBDHLB010000134.1:0-3726 GCA_039586095.1 Gemmatimonadota bacterium | reverse complement strand
GACTCGGGTCCTTCTTCGTCCCGACAAGCGTCCTCAATCGCCTGGCAAGATCGATATTGCCCCGGTGACCGGGGCGCTCGGCCAACACGTGACCTCGAATCCGGGTGCCGATCAGCGCCAGATCGCCGATCAGGTCCACGATCTTGTGCCTTACGAACTCATCGGGGTACCGAAGTTCGGTTCCCTCGAGGAGACCGTCCTTGGTGAGTACGACCGTGTTGTCCGGACTGGAACCCAGCGCCAGGCCCCTGGCCTGTAGCGGCTCACGCCAGCTCTCGAGACCGAAGGTGCGCGCCCCGGCCACTTCCCCCACAAAGCTCGGTTCCGTGACCTCCAGGCTCGCGAACTGACGTCCGATTGCCGGGTTCTCGAATTCGATGTCGGCCGAAACCCGGTAGCAAGGATACGGCACCACGGCGTAGCGCGAATCGCCGCTCACCAGGCTGAGGGGCTCCTCGATCGACAGTACCCGTGCCTCTGCATCCAACTCCCTGACTCCGGTCTCGCGAATCGCCTCACTCCAACCCGCTGCGCTGCCATCCAGAGCCGGAGGCTCCGGTCCCTCGAGCTCCACGTGCAGATTGTCGATTCCGGCCGCCGCCGCGGCCGCAAGCAAGTGCTCGACGGTGCGCACGTTGACCTGATCTCGGCTGATGACGGTCTCCCATTCCACGCCCGTCACGTTGTCCACGTCTCCGGCGACAGTCGGCTGGCCTTCGAGATCCATCCGGCGAAACAAGTAGCCGGTGTCGGCGTCGGCGGGGAGCAAGGTCGCCCGGACCGCCTCCCCCGTGTGCAACCCGTGACCGTCCAGCGAGAAGGAGCTCGCCAGGGTTCGCTGGCGGCCTCTCTCATCGGTCTCGAGAGCCTGCGCGCGTTTCGTCATGAGCCAGTCCCTCGCTTCTTGCCGTCGTCATCGGACGCTTGTGGGCCGTTGGCCCGGGCGTTCATCGCGCGCTCCAGCGCCTGCAGCTTCTGCACGAGCCGTGGGAGACGGAACAGCGCGGCGCTTGCCCGGAGGGCCTCCCGGTGCGGCCGCGCGGGGTAACCCGAGTATACGGCTCCCGGTGGCACGTCTCCGATGACGCCTGCCTGGGCCCCGATTCGGGCCCCGGGACCAATCTCCAGGTGACCGGCGACGCCGACCTGGCCAGCGAGTGCGGCACCGTCACCGATCTTGACGCTGCCCGCGATTCCGACCTGTGCCACGATCATGCAGTCCGAGCCGACTTCCACGTTGTGACCGATGTGCACGAGGTTGTCGATCTTCGTGCGGTCCCCGACGACGGTGTCGCCGAGTGACCCTCGGTCGATCGTACTGTTGGCTCCGATCTCCACGTCATCGCCGATCACGCATCCGCCGACCTGCGGCACCTTCTCAGCTCCCGAGGGCCCTTCCGCGTAGCCGAATCCATCCGTGCCCACGCGCACGCCGGGGTGAAGGACCACGCGATCCCCGAGCTGCACGTCGTGCAGGACCGAGCAGCCGTGCGCGATGCGACAGCCGCGACCGATCCGCGCAGACTCGCCGACGACGGTGTAGGCGCCGATATGGCACCCGTCGCCGATCCGTGCACCATCCCGGATCTGGGCGTACGGCCCGATCGTCACGTCGGCCCCGAGGCGAGCACCGCGGCCGATCGAGGCGGACTCCGCGATGCCGACCGGCGGAGGTGGAGGTGGCTTGAACAGCTCGACCAGTCGGCCGAAGGCCACCTGCGGGTCGGGGACCCGAATCACCGTCACATCTGGTCGGGTGATCTCCATCCCCGGAGGTGCGAGCACGGCACCCGGCCGCGCCGCGTCGAGAAGCCGCCGGTACTGATCGGACTGGATGAACGAGAGGTGCGCGGGGCCCGCTTCCGCGATAGGAGCGACCCCCGTCAATGTGCGCTCGGCATCCCCTTCCACCGAGCCGGCGACGCGCTCAGCAA
Organism: Gemmatimonadota bacterium; assembly: GCA_039586095.1. Taxonomy (GTDB): domain Bacteria; phylum Gemmatimonadota; class Gemmatimonadetes; order Palauibacterales; family Palauibacteraceae; genus JBDHBD01. The sequence goes on along the minus strand of JBDHLB010000134.1, from coordinate 1,792 downwards.
GCTCAGCAACCGTATAGGGTGGCATGATCGGAGGATAACCGTCGAGAGGGGCCGTGCGCACCTCCCGACGCCCGGTCAGAAGGGCTTCCCGCTCCCGCGATCGGCGGACCCTCGGGGCGTCCGGCGCACCGGGGTCCGAGAAGCTTCGCGGCGCGGGACGCGATCAGCGCCCGGGGTTCTGTGCCGTTCCAGCTGCGGAGAGACGGGCGATCACGATGCGGGTGATATCCAGCGCCGGGTCGGCTGCCACCACACCCGTGTTCGCCACATCGAACACGACCGCGTACTCGTTCTCAGCACGCAACTGCTCGATGATCGCGCCCACCCGGTCGAGGATCGGCTGGAGCAGTTCCTGCTGGCGCCGGCCGGCCTGCTGCTCGAGCTCGCCGGCCCGGGTCTGGGCCTCCTGCTGCTTGGCCAGGATGTCCTGCTGCCGCTGCTGCCTGGCCTCGGGGCTCAGCATGGCCTCCTGCTGCTGATACTGCGCCAGCAGAGAGTCGACTTCAGCGCGGAGGTTCTGGACCTCGGTGTTAAAGCCCTCCAGCTCCTGATTGAACGCGTCCTGCGCCTCTTGCGCGCCCGGAGCCTCCGGGAGAATCGCCTGTGTATTCACGTACACGAACGGCGTACCCCTCGGAGGAGGAGCATTCTCGGCAGCCGTCGTCTGAGCCGTGAGCGGCGCGATCATGATGAGACTCGGCAGCAGAGAAATTCCGAGCCGTGCCAGCGTTCGCATGTAAGTACTCCTTGTACGATTCTCGAACCGTCAGAAAATCTGGCCGAACTTGAAGTGAAGCTGCCACCCTGGATCCGGTCGTCCGACCACGTCACGTCTGTCGAATCCGTAGGCGTAATCGACGCCGATGGGTCCGAAGGGTGTCACCAAACTGACTCCTAAACCCGCGCCCACCAGGAGATCCGTCGGATTCAGCTCCCCCGCTCGCCGCCAGGTGTTCCCGGCGTCGATGAACGTGCTGGCGAAGATGCTATTCGTCAGCCTGAGTCCGAAGGTGGCGCCGGTGCGGAAGTACGCCTCACCCACGCGATCTACGTCGCTGATCCGCGCATTGCGCGGGATGTGCCCGAGCGGCGTGATCGTCGCCTCCTCGTAGCCACGCACTCGCTGACCGGCTTGCACTCCCCCCACGAAGTAGCGCTCGGTGAAGAAGGGATTGTCACCGAGGATGACGCCCGCGCCGAAGTTCAGGCCGAACGTGAACTGCATCGGGTTGCTGTTTACGCCGCCTCCGAGCTCCGCGACGGGCACGAACCACTCGCTGACCAGATCGATCTTCTGGTAGTCGCCGTCTCCGCCCAGAGCGCCGCCCGTGATTCGTGCCGAGATCGAGTTCCGGTTACCTGCCGTCGGAAACACGGGGTTGTTCCGCGTGTCCTGAACCACCCGCAGGCTGACGGTGCTGCGCGTACCCTGCGTAATGAGCTCCTGCGTGGCGGGTGACAGGGAGACCGTGTCGATGCCCGTCACCTTATCGCGGAACAGTGAGTACCCGACAAAGACACGCGTCGAGCGTAGTCCGAACAGGGGGCGTCCAAACTCGACGAAACCACCCGCCTGCCGTCGGTCCCCCAGGCTGAAGCCGATGAACCGGTCGCGCGAGTTTCGCAAAGCGACCGTGGCAGACGTGCGCGTCTGGAAAATCTCGGGATCGGAGTAGCTGATCTCCAGATCCTGCTGCCGGCTGCCGAAGATCCAGCGAAAGCGTCCGACCTTGGCCTGACCGAACAGGTTGGGCTGTTCGTACCCGATGAACCCCGCGAATCCCGTGGCCCC
>JBDHLB010000004.1:0-49683 GCA_039586095.1 Gemmatimonadota bacterium | reverse complement strand
GAGATGCTGTCTCGCACCACTACGCACACGCGATGGACTATCTGGTCTACGCGTACCTCCAGCAGGGAGAGGACTCCAGGGCGCTCGCGGCCGTGGAGGAAGCTCTCGCCAAAAGCAAGTATCAGGGTACGTTCGTGAGCGCCTTCCATCTCGCTGCCATGCCAGCACGCTATGCAGTGGAGCGCAGAGACTGGGCCGGAGCTGCGTCTTTGCCGCCGGTGACACCGGCGGGTCTGCCGTGGGACCGCTACCAGTGGGCCGAGTCCCAGACGTGGTTCGCGAAGGGCCTGGGAGCCGTCCGGTCGGACGACTTCGAGGCTGCGGACCGGGCGCTCGAGAGGATGGAGGCGCTCCGAGACGCCGCGAAAGAGGCGGGCGAACAGGCCTTCACCACCTACATCGATATCGACCGACGTACGTTGGCTGCCTGGAGAGCCATGGTGGCCGAGGACGCCGACGAGGCCCTGAGCCTGGCTCGATCTGCGGTTGACCTCGAAGCCACGATAGAAAAGCACCCAGTGACCCCGGGGACGTACCTGCCACCGGGGGAGGCGCTCGGTGATCTGCTGATGGAGATTGGAGATCCGGCCGAAGCGCTCACGGCGTACGAGAAGTCGTTGGCCATGTGGCCCGGCCGCTTCAACAGCCTCTTGGGAGCTGCCCGAGCGGCCCGTGGGAGTAGCGACGGCAGCAAGGCGACCGAGTATTACGGCATGCTCCTGGAGACCGCCCCGCATTCGGATAGGGAGGAGGTCCGAGAGGCTCGGTCCTTCTTGTCCACAAGCTCAGGAGCGCAGTAACGCCAGCAGCGAGCGCTGCGGCCGGGAGTGCGCACTGACATGCCTGCAGCCACGACTTGACAGCGGGCCGGGCATCGTACATACTGGTCGGTATGTCAGCTCAGCCTGAACCCTCCAGCACCCCCGTACGACGCGACCCCGAGGCCACGCGCGAAGCACTGCTTCAAGCGGCTTTCGAGGAGATGTACATGAATGGGTTCCGCGCTGCGAGCCTCGATACGATCCTCGCGGCTGCCGGGGTTACGAAGGGGGCGCTCTACCACCACTTCGGCAGCAAGCAGGGCTTGGGGTACGCGGTGGTCGAGGAGAAGGTCAAGCCCCTGGTCCGAGAGAGGTACATCGATCCGTTCATCGAGGCCGACGATCCCACGGAGGGGCTGAAGACGATGGGACTGCGCATGGAGCAGGAGCTGTCGAAGACCGGAATCCTGCTCCTGGGCTGCCCCGTAAACAATCTCGTCACCGAGATGTCGGGCGTCGATGAGGGATTTCGTTGTCGCCTCGCCGAGATTCTGGAGGAATGGAAGGACACGATCTGTGAGGGTCTTAGGCGCGGCCAGGCTCGAGGTCTGGTGCGCCCCGATGTCGACGCGAAAGCGGTTGCGACCATGTATGTGGCCAGCTACCAGGGAGCGTGCGGTTTCGCCAAGAATGCGCACGACATCGAACCGTTCACAGCATGCCGGACAGTACTCGACGCACATCTCGAGACTCTACGCCCCGAGCAAGCGTCCGGGGTGCACTAGCCGATGACTTTCTCTTTCCCAGTTCGGCCCCGATGTCGTGCTTCGCATACCAACCGGTTGGTATAGATGCTTTTGAGAGTCCCACGGAACCAGTGACGGTGTCTCCAAACGGTGGAGGATTCATCATGCCCGAAGGAACGCATTCGCAAGCGCTGCGTCCGGTGCTCATCGCCATCGGCCTCATCTTCATCTTCGGCGTCTGGCTGCTCATGCGGATCTGGCCGGCCGGATGGCAATGGCAGCCGAATCAGCACGAGTACGAACAGATGTTTCAGGGTGTATACGCGACGCTCGGACTGTTCCTCATACTGGCGGCACGGGAGCCTTGGAAGCACCGGAGCCTGATCCTGTTCGCGGCCTGGTCCAGCCTGGTACACGCCGGGATCATGGGGTTACAGGCGATTTCGGACGCCGCTGAGCGAGGACATCTCGTCGGGGATGTCCCTGCGCTGGCGATCGTCGGAGTCGTGTTGCTGATTCTCGCTCCGAAGCCAACGGAGTCTTCCGTCGCGACCTGACGAACGCCAGACAGGAGTCAGGGTCCAAATGGCTATCCGGATAGTACGCCTCGGAACTCCGAGGCACCGAGATGAGGGAGTGCGAGTTGGAACGGTAAGACGTCCCCCCCGGGGCGTCCCGAAGAGCGAGTACGCGTCGCGTGACTACTACGACGTGTGGCTTCCCAACCTGGCACCGAGCGCTGAGCTCATGAAGCTGGGTCAGTCGGTGGAGAACGAGAAAGACTGGGGCGTGTTCGCCAGGAAGTATCGAGCCGAAATGAAGGTCCCCGAGAAGAGTCGGCTTCTAGACGTCCTTGCAGCGCTATCGCACGGTGCCCACTTCTCCGTGGGTTGCTACTGTGCGGACGAGTCTCGGTGTCACAGGTCACTCCTCCGCGAACTGCTGGCCGAGCGCGCCGCAGCCCTCGAATGAACGTCTCGCCACGGTGGTCTGCCTGCGGGTGCGCGCCGTGCCTTCAGTCGTTCGGGTACCAGTTCTTGTCCCAGGCGTGCTCCTCGAGTCGAGACAACAGACCGGGCGATAACGGGCCCGCCTCCGACGCCGCGACGTTCGACAGGACATGTTCGACGCGTCGCATGCCGGGGATCACCGTCGATACCTCCGGAGGGGAGAGACAGAATCGGAGGGCGAGCTCCGGCAGCGTTCGGACCTCCTCGCCGAGCAATTCGCTGAGAGCGTTCGCCCTCGCCTCGGCCTGCGCGCGCCGGTCGCCCGCGAAGTACAACTCTCGCCAATCCTCGGCCGGAAACACCATGTTGGCGCGAATGCTCCCCGTGAGCGCGCCCTCGTCGAACGGCACGCGGACGATCAGGCCGAGCGGTTTCGTCCTCGCAAGCTCGAAAAGCGCGACTTCCGGGGAGCGATCGTAGATGTTGTAGATCACCTGGGCGGTCTCGAAGACAGGGTCCGCAAGCGCCAGCAGCGCGGTCTCGGGCGCGTGGTCGTTGATCGAGATGCCCCAGTGGAGGACCTTTCCCTCCTCCTTGAGGCGGATCATATGCTCCCGAGACGTCGCCCAATCCGGATCGTCGAGCCACGCGTCGTGCCACACGTGGAACTGCTGCACCTGCACAGCGTCGACCCCGAGATTCCGGAGCGATTCCTCCGTGCATGCGGTTAGGTGTGACGGGGGATATGTGTCGGCGACTCGGCTGCTCCTGGCACCTGGCCATTGCAGGTTGAGTGGCGGAACCTTCGTGGCCACGACGGCGCCCCCGTCACGGATCTCCTCCCGGAGCACCTGCCCGATCAAGCGCTCGGAGTGGCCGGCCCCGTACCCCAGCGCCGTGTCGAAGAACGTCACACCGCGGTCCGAAGCCGCACGGAGCGCATCGACTCCCTCACTGTCGTCGACGCCACGCCACATGTCGGCTCCGAGCCCCCAACCTCCGAAACCGATCTCGCTGACCTCGTAGCCCGTGGTGCCCAGCGCTCTATTCTTCATGTTGCTGCTCCCTGTCTCGGAGGTACGTTGGGTCACGCGGTTGTGCCCCTCAGGGTCTGAGTCTCAAGATGGTCAGGTCGAAACGTGCGTCACAGGGTAGGATGGCAGCAACGGGACTCGAACAAACGAAGAAAGTGTTGATGCCCGGCGACTGACGCCTCCCGGAGCTTCCGCAGAGCGCGGATCATTGGAGGCCGGATGCGAATCATTATCGAGCGCGATGCCGCAGCCGTGGCCCTCCGGGCGGCCGCACGCGTCGCCGATCTGATCCATCGGTCGCCCGCATGCGTCTTGGGGCTTCCGACCGGTCGAACGCCACTCGCCCTATACCGCGAGCTCGTCCGGAAACACCGCGAGGAGGGTCTCTCGTTCTCGCGCGTGGTCGCCTTCAATCTGGACGAATACATCGGACTCCAGCCCGACCATCCGAAGAGCTACACGGCCTACATGCGCCGGCATCTGTTCGATCACGTAGATATCGAGGCGGCGAATGCGCACGTGCTGAACGGCAGAGCCGAGGACCTTCAACTCGCGTGTGACGCCTACGAAGAGGCCATCCGCGACGCGGGAGGTATCGACCTGCAGATCCTCGGGATCGGATCCAACGGGCACATCGGGTTCAACGAGCCGGGCTCATCGCTCGGCAGTCGCACCCGCGTCAAGACGCTTACGCGAGAGACGTTCGAGGCAAACGCGCCGTCGCCGGGGGATCCGGAGGGGTTGCCACGCGTGGCACTGACCATGGGAGTGGGTACGATTCTCGAGGCGAAGTCCTGTCTGCTGCTCGCTCTGGGTGAAGGGAAAGCGCCGGCGATCCGCGACACTGTCGAGGGACCCGTCACCACTCAGGTTCCCGCTTCCGCGCTACAGCTCCATCGCGATGTGACGATTCTCGTGGACGAGGCGGCAGCCTCCCGGTTGCAGCGCCACGAGTACTACCGGGAGATGGAAGCCGCGCGGAGGCGGCTGGAAGCCGGCACCCGCGTTCCCGCCAAACACGGCTGACCTTCGGAGCGCTTCAGCTGCATCCTTCAGCCGCACGTTTCAGCGTGAGCGCCCGCTACCGCTCCCACTCCAGCGGCGGGAGCACGTCCTTCTGCAGCTCGCACATTTCGTCGATCAGATAAACGGCGCTCTGGTACGAGGGCGTGGTGGGATCGAGCAGTAGCGCCTGAAGCAGCTTGTCGCGCGAGCCCTCCTCGAACGCGTCGCACAGCAAACGATTGATCGAGATCTGAGGGCGGAGCAGCGCCAGCACGCCCTCCGGAAGCTCCGGGACCTCCAACGGACTAAGCCCCCGCTCGTCTGCAAGCGCGGGCACCTCGACGACCGCTCCTTCTGGCAGCCCGGGCATGTGACCGCGATTGGGGATGTCCACCGCGTCGAGGCGATGGGACAGACCGCAGCTCACGCCCTCGATGAGCGGAATCGCCAACTCGCCGGAAGGCTTCGGGGCCGCCGGGTCCAAGCGCTCTCGCTCGCCGCGTCGCAGACGACCCTCCGAAGTGGGGTGGAAGAGGGGTACGCCCGTGGGCTGCTCCTCCAGATTGTAGATCCAGGGCGGCACCCGGTCGTCTTTCCAGGGATCCAGCTCCGCCGGGTCGTAGAAGAACTGGAGCGAGCTGCTGGCAAGGAAGCTCTGCGCCCACCCGATGTACTCGCCGATGTGGTTGGCGCCGGGGGACGGGTACAGCCCGAAGGCGCGGAAGAGGATCCGGCTGAGTCCGATCTCGTCCCACTCCGAGAGCCAGTGAGCGCGGCGCTCGCGCTCCCGGAGCTCGGGATACAGGTCGTCCCCGGTCGCTCGCTCGCGGATCGACGTAAACCAGGTGAAGTGGTTGAGCCCGCCGGCCTCGAACTCGATTTCGTCCACCGGGCGCTCGAGGAATGCGGCGACCTGCTCCATGCCCCCGAATACGCCGTGGCACAACCCGACGGTCTTGACCGCGCTCGACCGAACGAGCTGTTCACACAGCTTCGTGAGCGGGTTCGTGTAGTTGAGCAGCCACGCCTCGGGGCAGACCCGGTCCATCGCCCTCGCCACTTCGACGCAAGGCGCCAGACCGCGGAGCGCGTGGAACAGCCCTCCGGGTCCTCCGTTCTCCCCGTAAATCTGGCGGAAGCCGAGCTTACGGGGGATGTGGAAATCCTGCGCCCAGTAGAAATACCGGCGCTTTTCAATGGAAAGGATGACGTAGTCCGCGTCCCGGAGCCCATCCTCGAGGGATGTCGTGGCTTCAACCCTGGCCCGGCGATCGAGAGCCTCGGCGCACGCACCGGCGTAGGCGCGGGTGCGCTCGACCGCGGCCCCATCGAGATCCATGAGCGTGAGTCGGAGGTCACACTCGCAGATGGGATCGCTGAGCAGGACATCCGACACGGTCGCGGGTCCGAACTCGCGGCTTCCCGCTCCCACGATGACGATTTTGAGTTTCATGAGTCTCGTCGCTGTGCTGTCGGTTCTTCAGTCTTCGTCGTTGTACGGTCTGTCTCTCAAGCGGCAACTCCGCCCTCGCCCTCGAGGCGTGTCATCCGCAGCGCGAGAAAGGCCGCGATGCCCGAGAGCGCTACCAGGGCGACCCCGGCTGCGGGTCGGCCCGTGAGGCCGTATCCGACGCCAAGGAGCGAAGTGTAAAGGAACACGGTGCCGAGGAAGAAGCCCAACCATCGGCTGGTGGTAGAACCGTCCACGGCCACGTCGTCCGCCGCGCGCGACACGGGGCCCCACCACCCGCCTGGACGCACCTTTCGGTAAAACGCGTCCAGCACTTCCCGGTCGTCGGGCGGTGTCAGTAAGGCAACGGTCACCCACAAGATCGTGCAGACCAGGACGATGACCGTGGCCCGGACGAAATCGTACTCCGTGCTGTAGAAGACCGCCGCCGATTGGGCGAGCGCCGTCGGGGCCAGACCTGTGCGGCTGAGCAACTCCACCAGCGTCCCCCCGTTGGCCAGCAGGACGGACCCGGTCATCGCCGTGATCTCCGCCCACGCGTTGACGCGCCACCAGAACCACCTGAGCAGCCAGACGAAGGCAATGCCGGCCGTGAGCTCGATCACGTAGATCCACGCCCGCTGAATCGAGGTCATCTGCCATGCGGTGAGCGCGGCCACGACCGCGAGGACCGCCACCGCGATCCGCGAGGCGCGAACGTAGTGGGCCTCGTCAGCCCCGCGTCGCAAGAACCTCCGGTACACGTCGTTGACGAGATACGACGCGCCCCAGCAGAGGTGCGTGTCCATCGTGCTCATGAATGCCGCGAGGAACGCCGCCACGACGAGACCGCGCAGACCGACCGGCATGAGCTCGCCGATCATCATCGGGTACGCGAGCTCGGGATCGGCAGCCAGCGCGGCCCCGGCCGACGACGCAGGCAGCACGAGGAGCGAGCCCAATCCCACGATGATCCAGGGCCACGTCATCAACACGATCCCCGCGAACGCGAACCACAGCGCCGACAGCATCGACTGCCGCTCATCGCCCGAGGCGAACAACCGCTGCGCGACGTATCCGTCGCCCTGACCACTACGCACCCAGAGAAACAGGATCAGGCAAACGAAGGAGCCGAATTCGAGCGGTCCCAGGTGCGCCGAGTTCGGAACGAGATCGAGGACGGCGGGGCTCGTCTCGGGGAGCGCGCGAACCGCCTCCGCCATCGCGGTGGGTCCCCCGGTGACTGACAGGACGATGCCGGCCAGGATCACGGAGCCCAGCATGCCGACGATGAACTGCAGAAAGTCGGTAGCCACGACACCCCACAGCCCCGCGGCGGCCGTGTAGATGAGGGCAGCGATCACACAGACCGTGAGGGTGAAGGCGGGATCCCAGCCGAGCAGCACCTGGCTGAACTTGACCATCGCCAGCATGACCCAGCCCATTACGACCGCGTTCCGGAGCACGCCGTGGTACAGGGCCGCAAACGCGCGAAGAGCCGCGGCCGCCTTCCCCGAATAGCGCAGCTCGATGAGCTCGGCGTCGGTGATGATTCCCGCGCGGCGCCACAGCTTGGCGTAGAAGAAGGCAAGCATGATCACGCCGGTGCCCTCGTACCACCAAAGCCAGTTGGCGTACAGGCCTCGCTCGCGAACGATGCCCGCAGTGGCGAGTGGCGCGTCGGCGGCGAACCAGGTGGCGGCCAGCGACGTCCCGGCGATCCACCACGGGAGCGTGCGACCGGCGAGGAAGTAGTCCTCCATGCTTCGCCCCGCGCGCCGCGCGAACCAGACGCCCACGGCGATGACGACGCCCCCGTACAGGCCGATGATGAGGAGGTCGACGGAGGTCAGTCGCACGTGATGTCAGGCCTCACTTCGCGCGACCCAGCCAACAAAGGGCTCCATTGCAATGGGATTCGAGAGGCATCGCAGGACCGCCCGGGTGAGGGCCTCGGCTCGGAATCTCCACGCAGGCAAGCTGACCGCAGAGAAGGGAGGCGGCAACCGTCCCTCAGGGGCGGCCCCGGTGGGGCCGCCCCTTGTTCCTCAGGTGGGTCCCTGAGCCCGACTGTGGGCCTAGCTAAAGCATGCTCGAAAGAGCTTCGATGATCGACCCGGCCATGGCGAGGATCCAGTCCGCATCCTCGGGTCCAAGATAACCGTCGTCCCGGAGTGTTTCGACCTGCGTCACCAGGGCCACCAGGTCATCCAGGGCCGCTGCGTAGTTGCTCCTAACGATCTGCGCTATGGCCGATTCGAGCTTGCTGGTGAGTGCCCTGGCGTCGGGGCGCCTTATGAGCTTGACCTCGGCGGCTCGGTTGATCCGGGCAGCCAGGATGTCGGCAGCCGCCTGCGGTTGCTCGACAGTCAGGATGATGTCTTCGACCGAGTTACACCCCGGGCCATTATCCCGGATCTCGATCTCCCCGCCGATATACCCCACCTGAAGCACGGCGAGAAGTCCCCACCCACACTCTGTAAGGGACGGGTTTTCGAAGACCCGGAGGTCGTGCTCGACGTGGCTCAGGAGCCACAATCCGTCGACCTGGGAAAGGGCGGGGTTCCCGATGATCAGAAGGGTCTCGCCGATATGCCGGAGCGAGGACAGGCCGTCGACGTGCTCGAGGCGCTCGTTCCCGGTGATGAACAGCGGACCATTGAGGGCGTCGATCAGATGCAGGCCGTCGATGTTGATCAGCGACGGGTTGCCTTCGATGACCACGGCGTGCCCCACCGAGGCCAGGTTGGATAGGCCGTCCAGGTTCGCCAGGGCCGGGTTGCCCCGGATGGCAATCTCGTGACCGATTGAGGAGAGCGCGAGCAGGCCGTCGATGTTGCTCAGCGACGGGTTGCCTTCGATGACCACGGCATGCCCCACCGAGGCCAGGCTCGAAAACCCGTGGAGCCGGGTCAGGTTCGGATTGGCCTGAAGGATGAAGTCCCCCCGGGAGGCCGGCAGCGCGTTGAAACCATCGAGCGTGTTGAGGGCGCCGTTGGCAATGATGAGCACGTTTCCGGCCCCGGCCCCGGGTTCGGCCTGCAAGGCTGCTTCTCCGGCCAGCGCTTTCACCCGATCTCGGTAGGCGGTGGTTTCGGACCAACTGACACCGACTTCGGACGAATAGACACCGGCTTTGGACGAAGGGGGTGGAGGCGGGCCGATCGGTCCGTTCTCGAGCATGAGCAACAGCCCTCCCACCGTTTCCAGGGCATTGAGGCCATTGACCTCGGCCAAACTGAAGTTCCACCCGATGAATACATCGCCCCCGACCGTCTTCAGGGAGTTAAACCCGTTTACGCTTCCCAGGAGTGGATTGCCTATGATGACGAGCGGGCCGCCCACCGATTCCAGGGAGGGCCATCCATTCAGCTCGGTCAGCTGACCGCTGCCGATGATCTCGAGCTGCGCTCCCACGTTCTCCAGGGCCGAAAACCCGGTGATCTCCTGCAACCCCGGGTTCCCGTGGATGAGGATAGGCCCATCGACGGATTCCAGGGCGTTCATGCCGCCCAGGGACGCCATGCCTCCATCCCGAATCTCCAGGTGCCCCCGAATATGCTCGAGGACAGGGAATGCGGTGAGGGACATCAACGAGGGGTTCCCGTGGACAGAGACTCCGCCGACTTCCAGCAGGGACGGGAAGCCGGCCAGGCTCTCCAGCGAGGGGTTGCCGAACACCGACACGACGCCGTTAACGGTCTCGAGAGAGGGCCATCCATTCAGCTCGGTCAGCTGACCGCTGCCCATGATCTCGAGTTGGGCTCCGACATGCTCCAGGGCCGAAAAGCCGGTGATCTCCTGTAACCCCGGGTTTCCGTGGATGAAGAGAGGCCCACCGATCGATTCGAGGGCGTTCATGCCGCCCAGGGACGCCATGCTTCCATCCCGAATCTCCAGATGTCCCCAAATGTGCTCGAGGAGGGGAAGTGCGGTGAAGGACGTCAACGAGGGATTCCCGTGGACAGAAACTGCGCCGGCCTCCAACAGGGACGGGAAGCCGGCCAGGTTCTCCAGGTCAGGGTTGCCGAACACCGAGAGTTCACCGGCAACTGTGTGGAGGGATCCGAACCCGTCCACGGTCACCAGGTTCTCGCTTTCCCTGATCCACAACTGCCCGCCGATGTTCTCGAGCGAAGAGAATCCGGACAGGTCGGTCACGGAGGAGTTGAACCCGATCCGGAGATTGCCACCTATGTCTGCCAGCGAACCGAGGCTGGAGAAGTCCGTCACCTCTCCGACCCTGTAAAGCACCAGGTTCCCACCCACACTGGTGAGGTCTGCCAACCCGGCCAGGGAAGTGAGCTCCGCGTTCCACACCACCACCAGGCCGCCGTCGACTCTTGCCAGGCCAAGAAGGGCATCCAGGTTGTTGACCTGGTCGTCCGGATCCACGGGCGGTCCGTTTCGCGGCCCGGATCGGATCCAGATTGTGCCCCCCACCACTTCACAGCCCGGGAACGCGTCTACTCCGGTCTGCGTGCTCAGGTCGAAGTCCCCGCTGCAGGCTGGATCGTCCGCCGGGTCCACATCGCCGACGGGAGGCAGCGGCTTCTCTTCCTCTGTGGGAATCACCGGGCCCGGTGGAGGCTCCGCTGCCGGCTCCGTCACATCCGCACACCCGGACACGCTCGCGAGGACAAGCGCGAGTGCCGCCCAGGATGCGCATCGCACAAATCCCACGTTATTCATACTCCCTCCGTATTCGGATAGCGTTGGACGGGGTAAACGCTACGTCGTGGCGTGCCGTCGGCGGTAACACGTCGCGGCTGACGCCCAGAATAGCATCGGCGATCTGCGCTGTCTGTCGGGAAAAACCCGCGACGTGATGTGGGGAAAAACCCTACACGCGTGTGGGGAAATCCCCTACAGGGCCGGACGAGATCTGTGCCGGTTAGACATACCGCGGGATCCTGGGTGCCCCGCGCGTGTGACCTACTCGATCCCTCGGAAATGTCGTAGGCTGCCCAATTGGGTACCGACGGCCAAGGAGTGGACATGCCAGAGGAATCATTCGACAAGTACGCGGAAGAATACGACAGCTGGTTCCTCAAGAATCGTAACGTGCTGGAGTCGGAGGTCTTGCTCCTCCGGCACTTCCTGGGCGCACCGGGCACGGCTCTGAGCGTCGGCTGTGGGAGTGGTCTCTTCGAGCACCTCCTGCGCACCTCGCATGGCATCGACATCCGCTACGGCGTCGAGCCCGCCGAGGGCATGGCCCGGATCGCTGAGAAGCGGGGCATGAAGGTGAAGCGCGGGACCGCCGAGAGTCTGCCCATCGAGGCGGAGGCGTTCGATACGGTGCTTCTGAACGGGATCCCGAGCTACGTCGAAGACTTGGAGGGGGCGTTTCGGGAGGCTCACCGCGTGCTCGCACAGGGTGGCCACATCGTCGTTGCGGACGTCCCGGCGGAAAGCTCCTATGCGCTCCTCTACCGGCTCGCGACCGCTGTCGGCACGTGGGAGGACCCGTTCCTCCAAAAGGTCATCCCGAAGCACCCGTATCCCGTGGAGTTCGCGGCGGCGGCGAACTGGCGGACGACCGAGGAGAAGGCAGAGCTACTTCGGGCCGTCGGCTTTGTGGATTTGGAGTACGCGAAGACGCTCACCCGGCACCCGAGGTTCTCGGACGAGGAGGTCGAGCGACCGGTGGAAGGCTTCGACCGGGGTGACTACGTCGCGATCAAGGGGTGGAAAGCGTGAAGTCGTCCAACCCGATGAGCTGTGCGCTCCAGGGACAGTATTGCCCCACGCTGGTCAACCACTCCTGGAGGTTCTCCTCGACGAACGAGGGCAGCCCGCTGCACAATTCGATCGTCAGCTCAGCCATCGATGTCAGGTCCGGATCCAGGTGCCAGCTCCACGGTGCGTTATGACCGCCCCGGCCGGACCCTGCCCTGAGCGGTCCGTTCGGGATACTGGCATCGCTCAGGCCGTCTCGCAGGTCGTATAGCTGGCGGATCGTCTCCTGGTTTCTGACCCAGACTCTGAACTCCTCGCCCTCGACATTGAAGGTCGCCAGGACCCCGCCCTGAAGTTCATCATCCGGGCTGGTCGCATCGCCACCGCAAGCCGGCAGGAGTGCGACGAGTACGACGGGAGCCAGGATACGAACCAGGCCCCTCGGGCGGCAGCGTTGAGTGTCCATGACCTGCAGTACGTTTCGCGAGGCAGATTGTTGCGCCACGCGCGGCAGTGGACCGGTTCTCGAGCGGGGGCGGTATCTCCGGGTCGAACTCGATACGGACCTCTGTTTGACTCACCAGGGACAAAGTCCCGGACACCAGCGGTCTACACCGGACCGAACCGATTCGGTAGCTTGCAAAGGAAGGTCTGGAACCGGTCTGGAAAGATGAGAATGGGGAGAATCGACGATACCCGAGAGGGTTTGGCCCCGTACTACCACTTCCTCGGTCTCGAGCCGGATGCATCTCGCGATGTCGTGACCCGGGCTCACCAGAAGAAGCTCGCGGAACTCGACCCTTATCAGTTCCCGAAGGGTTCGGATGAGAGACGGGAGGCCGAGTGGATGATCGAATCGATCAACGTCGCCTTCCATAAAATCTTGGGAGACTGAGCAAGCTTCCCCAGTTCATTCATTGAGTTTACCCGCAACGTGGGCTCGGGGGCTGGACCGGGAGGATCGCCGCGTGCGCGGGGCTCTTTCTTTCGAGTGCGATTTGCGCCGCTCCGCGCTACCAGCGTAGACTCGGCGTGCCCGAACTCCAGAATCCATCCCACTCCAGGAGCGACGCGATGCCTCGCCTGACCTCCGTTCTCAGGTTCCTCGCTTTTCTCGGCCCTGCCACGATCCTCCTCTGGCTCGCGGCCTGCGCCCCGACGGATTCCAGAGACGCCACAGTCCTTCCCGCCGGCGGCAGCTCTGTGGACGACGCGGTGCTGGCCAGCGCGGACGCGGACGAAGCGAACTGGTTGACCTATGGACGTACCTACAGCGAGCAGCGGTTCAGTCCGCTTACAGAGATCAGCGAGCAGACGGTGGGACGGCTCGGGCTCGCCTGGTCGCACGACCTGGGTCACAAGCGTGGGCTCGAGGGCACGCCCCTGGTGAAAGACGGTGTCCTTTACGCCACCGGTACGTGGAGCATCATCTACGCCCTGAACGCCGCAACGGGAGAGCTGCTGTGGACGTACGACCCGCAGGTGCCGCGAGGGCATGCCCGCTGGGCGTGCTGCGACGCGGTCAACCGCGGTCCCGCGTTCTACCGGGGAAAGGTCTACGCGGGCACGCTGGACGGGCGGCTCGTGGCGGTCACCGCCGAAACCGGCGAGCTCGTTTGGGAGACCAAGACCACACCGGAAGGGTCCGCGTACACCATCACCGGCGCGCCGAGGATCGCCAGGGGCCGCGTCCTGATCGGCAACGGCGGGGCGGAGTTCGGCGTTCGCGGCTACGTGTCGGCCTATGATGCCGAGACGGGTGAGATGGCGTGGCGCGTCTACACGGTCCCGGGGAATCCGGCCGAAGGCTTCGAATCCGAGGCGCTCGAGGCTGCAGCCGAGACCTGGAGCGGCGAGTGGTGGAGCGCTGGCGGTGGGGGAACGGCGTGGGATGCCATCGTCTACGATCCCGAGCTCGACTACGTCTACATCGGGGTCGGCAACGGGTCGCCCTGGTACTCCCGCATCCGGAGCCCGGACGGTGGCGACAACCTGTTCCTGTCCTCCATCCTGGCCGTGCGCGCCGAGGACGGTGAGTACGTGTGGCACTACCAGACCACGCCGGGCGACAACTGGGACTACACGGCGACGCAGCCGCTCATGCTGGCCGAGCTGGAGATCGAGGGCCGAGAACGCCGGGTCATCATGCAGGCGCCCAAGAACGGGTTCTTCTACGTCCTGGATCGCGAGACCGGAGAGTTTCTGTCGGGCACGCCGTTCACCGAGATCACGTGGGCGGAAGGGATGGGTGAGGATGGCCGCCCGATCGAGTCGACCGCGGCTCGGGACCTCGCCGGTTCGACGTTCGTCGCGCCCGGACCCAACGGCGCGCACAACTGGCACCCGATGTCGTTCAATCCGGGCACGGGGCTCGTCTACTTCCCGGTGTACGATCACGACTTCCCGCACGCCGTGGACGACGAGTGGAGCTACGATCGGGCGCACTACAATATTGGCCTGGATTGGGATGAACTGGACTTCGAAGGCGGCCAGGATCCGTCTGGCCGGCTCGTCGCGTGGGACCCGGTAGCGGGCCGGGAAGTCTGGCGCGTGGAGCAGCCGAATCCGCTTAGCGGCGGGACGCTCAGTACGGCCGGCAACCTCGTGTTTCAGGGCCGCGCGGACGGCACGCTGCGCGCCTATCGGGCGACAGACGGCGAGCTGCTGTGGGCGTTCGACGGCGAGACAGGCATTGGGGCCGCGCCGATCACCTACACGGTGGATGGCGTCCAACACGTCGCGGTGCTGGCGGGGTGGGGTGGACCCGAGGTCCTGTTCAATACGCCGCTCGGCGCGGGCGAGGTTGGGCCGAGCCGGATCATGGCTTTCCGGCTGAACGGTTCCGCGACCCTGCCACCCGCGGAACCGCCGCTCCCCCCGATCGCGGCGCCAACGTTCCAGCTCACAGCGCCCGCCGATGTAGAGGAAGGGGAGGAGCTCTACGCGCTCTATTGCCAGCGCTGCCATGGCGTCGACGTGATCAGTGCGGGCGGGATTCCCGACCTCCGACGAAGCACAGCCGAGACGCACGGGCTGTTCGAGGCGATCGTGCTGGGGGGCGCGCGCCAGGCGCTCGGTATGCCGGCGCATGGCGACGTGCTTTCACCGGAACAGGTGCGCCAGATCCAGAGCTACGTTCTGTCCCGCGCGCGGGAAGCCGCATCCGAGACGCAGACGGCAGACGCAGAGATGGCGAATACCGAGACATCGCATGGAGGCTGACGTCCGGCAGAAAGCCGAGCTATGCGCCCTGGCGTGCGTGCCAGGCGGTCAGAATCTCGGCTTCCCGCTCGGCGGACAGTCCCGCTCGCAGATCCGCCTGCCGCTCGGGCGATCGCGAGAAGTGGTACTCGAGCGTGTCTCCGGCGGTCACCGCGAGTGGACGGAATGTGAGGCCCAGCGCCACCTCCGGTGACATGTCGAACCGCGCGAAGCCCTCGTATCCGTCCCGCGGCGGCAGCCACACGGGCAGGTCGGCGTAGGGACGCACTTCGTTCTCGAGCAGGAAATCGGTGTCCACCCAAGTGAACGTCGTCTCGGCCGTCGTGACGGCCCGGATCCCGTACAGCAGTTCGGCCATGGGGCGAGGCGTGGCCGGTCCCACTACGTTGAACACGCCCGTGTGGCCGTCTTCCGCCATCCGGATCATCCACTCCGAGAAATCTCGGGCGTCGATGATCTGACAGGGGTCCGATCCATCTCCGGGGGCCAACACCTCGCCGCCACGATGGATACGGACCGGCCAGTATGTGAAACGATCCGACTCGTCCCGCGGGCCGATGATCAGGCCGGGTCGGAAGATGGCGGCCCTGCCCGGGAACGCCTCCATGGCCTCGCGCTCCGACATCGCTTTGCGGAGACCGTAGGGAAGCTCGGCAGTCGGGGTGCCCTGATCCACGCCAGCCGCCTCGTGGGTGAAGATCGGCGCGTCGGCGGTCATCGGAATCCGGCTCGTATCGGAGTAGGCCGATCTCGAAGAGACGTAGAAGTACCGGTCCACCGAATCCGTCAGCAGCCGGGCGCTCATCCGCACCCAGTCGGGGTTCGAGGCCGAGTTGTCGATCACGACATCCCACGTGCGGCCCTCGAGTGCCTGGAGGTCCCCGCTGCGATCTCCCTTGAGCTTCTCCACCTCCGGAAAGAGATGCGTGTTCGTGCGTCCGCGGTTGAACAGCGTGATGGTGTGGCCGCGTTCGAGGGCGTAACTGACCTGGTGGGGCCCGATGAAACTGGTGCCGCCCAGGATGAGAATGCGGAGAGGTGAAGGAGGCCGATCCGTTGGACCCGGCCGATCTGCAGTCGATCGCCCGCGCCCGGTGGGCCCGTCACTCGCCCGCCCCGTTCCGGGGATCAGGCCGACGCCGAGGGCGCCACCCGCTGCGGCGGTGAGCTTCAGGAAATCTCTTCGGTTGGTCGACATGTCGTCCCATTCTTTCCAGGTGTGGAGGTTTGGAGCAGCCGCGGTTCGGGCCTTCGGGCCGCAGGTGGCTCTCGCCCCAGACACCCGCGTCCTACAATACGACATCCTGCGACGACCTTCATTACCTCCCGGACCCCAGGATCTGGTGTCGGCGCCTGGCCCACGTTACGTGTGGCATGATTGCCGCGTCATCCTATTGGAGCGCGAGCGAGCGGACGGAGGCGAACGATGAGATTCGAGCGCAGATGCTGGCTGATCCTGTTGCCCGGCCTGTTCCTGCTGGCGGGTTGCGTGGCGACCCAAAGAGTGACGGTCGATACCGACCCGGTCGGTGCGGAAGTGTTTCTCCAGCGGCGGGGGCAAGTGGAGATGAAGGGCGGCGCCCACGGGATCTACGCCGAGGTGGACGTGGGCTCGTTCGAGGAGGAGGAGTTCTCGCTGGGCACGGCGCCGGTCGACTACGAGTTCGACATGGAAGAGCGTGAGGCGTTGGTGGCAGGCCCCAGAGCCGGGGGAAGTGTCACCCGCCGGTACGTGGAGGGGACGCTCCGCATCGTGATGCGGGGATTCGTGACCGTGGTCAGGCGGGTCCGCTTCGACGGTGGCCGTCTCAATCTGTTCGTGCCGCTGGAACCTGCGCGCGGGGAGTAACTGAGCTCAGCTCCTTCTGACGGACTTCTTCCTACGGACTTCTCCTTGCGCGCCCACACCGCATCCACGCCCGCTCTCGACCCGACTCGGGGTCAGTGAGCGTGGCTCGATCCCGCGGAAACCGCTGCGGTTCCTCCGAGGCCGCGTAGGCCAGCATCGCGGCCAGCGTCGCGTTCTCCTTGAGGTCGTCGAACACGATCTTGTCATACGTGTCGCGGTTCGTGTGCCACGTATACTGACGGTATTCGTCGTAGGCGGATTGAAGCCGGAAGGCAGGGGCGCCGTTGCACACGAACGAGGAGTGATCGCTGCCGCGATTCTCCTGCGAGCCCGGGAACTCCAGCGCGATGTGACCGCTGATCTCGCTGGGCACGAGTCCCATCCAGCGTCCGATGTATGCTTCCGCGTACTGAAAGCCCTGTCCTTCGATCCGCTCGATTCGCCACGTGCCGTTGTCCTGGTTGAACGCCGCCTGCAGGCCGTCCAGCACCTCGGGGTGGTCTTCGGCGAAAGCGCGCGACCCGATGAGCCCCATCTCCTCGGCCCCCCAATGACCCACCAGGATGGTGCGCTTCGGCTGAGGATAGGTAGCCTTCAAGATGCGCATCGCCTCCAACATCGTGATCGTGCCCGTCCCGTTGTCGGTGGCTCCCGTCGCAGCGTGCCACGAGTCGAGGTGCGCCGAGAGGAGGACGTACTCGTCGGGTCGCTCCGTTCCTCGAAGCTCGGCGATGATGTTGAACTGCGGCACCTCGCCGAGGTCTTCCGCTTCGGCGTGCACCCGCAGACGCGGACCCTGCCCGTTGTCGGCCAGCCGGAACAGAAGGCCGTAGTCCTCGCAAGACACGTCGATGCCGACCCCCTGTCGCGTCGGCGCGAAAAAGACTTTGTTCACGCCCCAACCGCCGGACCACTCGGACGTCAGGATTCCGAGTGCGCCGCCCTGATCGGCTGCCTGAATAAGAGCCCCGAGGCCCCCAAGCCCCCGCAGTCGCTCGTTCCACTCGCTCGCCAACGCGCGGCGCTGCGCGTTCACCCGCTCGACCGTCGTCTCCCGTGCGAAACGCTCCAGTTCCTGCGGCGCGCGGCACATCGGTTCGGGTGGGGAAGCCAGCACGAACTTGCCCCGCACGTCGGCCAGCCAGGCGGGGGCCGTTTCCGGGTTCAGGCCCGCGGGAGGCAACACGACCTCACCCTCCGCCGGCCCATCCGTCCCGGGACTCCAGGCGAGAAGCTCCGCTTCGAGCGTCTGCGCACGCGGCGCTATAAGGTCGACGTGCAGCGCTCCCTGCCGCCAACCACGCCACGTGCCGTACTCTTCCTTGCGCGCCGACACGCCCCAACGGTCGTACAGGGCGAGCAGCCAGTCGCCCGAGGCTTCGAAGCCCGGCGAGCCGGCCAATCGGGGACCGATGGAATCCATCAGCGCCTGCGCGAGCCGCGCGGTCTGCGAATTCTCCATGCCTTCCGCCCACATGCTCCGAATGACCGGATCGTCGGTGGGGTAGGACTGGGCACGCGCGGCCGCGGGCGCGAGCCCCGCACAGAGCGTCGAAGCGGCGATCGCAGCGATGAGAGCGGACAGGCTCGAGCGCGATCGTGTGCCAGAATGCATATGGAATCTCCCGTCGTGCTGCCTCGTGTGCCGTGTCAGAGACGTCCTCGCCTGAACTGCCTACCCGATGCTCACCTCGATGTCGCGCCACTTCCCCTGGCGGAATCGAAGCACGCTCAGCGAGCAGCGCGTTATATGCCCGAGCAGGATCGCCAGCCAGATGTGGTGCGGTTGCAGACCCCACACCGCCTGGATGATCGCACACAGGCCGAGGGGAACCGCGATCTGCGACACGAGCGAGATGTAAAGCGGACTGCGTGTGTCTCCGGTTCCCTGCAGGCCGCCCGTGTACGCGAGCGCGACTGTGATGAAGAGGCCCGACGCACTGAGGAACGCCAGCAGCTGCACGCCAATGTCGACCACCACCGGATCATCCATCCCGAACACGCCGAGCAACACTCGTGGAATCGTGATAAACAGGAGGCCGATGAAGAACGCGAGCACGAGGCCGATTCTCGACGCGACATGGACCGCGTGGATCGATCGCTCGGGCTTGCCGGCTCCCAGGTTCTGGCCCGCGATGGCCGCGGTCGCGCCCATCAGCCCGACAGAGGTCCAGGTGATGAGGGAGAACAGCTCCGTGTAGCCGACGGCGTACGCGGCCTGCGCCTCCGCGCTCTGCTGGAGCGAGCCGACGAACCGCAGGAGGATGACCCCGCCGACGTTCATGGCTACGCCCTGGAAGCCCGCCGGAAGACCGAAGCGGAACAGCTGGCGAATGATCTTCCAATCGGGTCGAAAGCTCATGCTTCGGCTGAGGGCGACGACCCAACGGCCGGAGAAGAGCGCCCACGTCGCGTACACGGTCATGATGCCGCCCGCGATGACCGTGCCCATCGCGGCGCCCGCCGTTCCAAACGCGGGAACCGGCCCCAGGCCCGCGATGAGCGTCACGTTCAGCACGACATTGAGGATCGTCAGGACGATCCCGAGGCGGAGCGGGGTGCGGGCGTCGCCGGCCGAGCGGAGCGCCCCGCCCAGCATGAAGAACACCATCATCCCGAAGCTGAACACGAACATGATCCGCAGGTACGGGAGCGCCTCGGCCTGTACCTCCGGCGCGGCGTTCACCAGGTCCAGCAGCGAGGGCGCGAGGATATACCCGATCGGCGCGAGCACACCCAGCGAAAGGGCCGCGGCGGTGAGAAACGCCTGGTGAACGGTCCGGTTGACCTGCTCCGCCTCGTCGGCGCCCGCGAAGCGAGCGACCAGCACCCCCATTCCGGTGAACAGCGAGCCGATGAACACCATCACGACGAGGAAGATCTGCCACGACACCCCGATGGCGGCGTTCCCCGTGTAGCCGACGAAATTGCCCACCATCACGTGATCGACGATGCCCTGGAGCCCGCCGATCACGTTCTGGAGCATGGTCGGCCAGGCCAGTTTCCAGACTGCGGAGGGGATGGGGCCCTCGACGATCGAGCGGTCGAACGACTTCCCCCTTGGGACGGGTCTCGCGACCTCTCGCGGGTCGGGTCGTGCGACCTCTCGCGGGTCGGGTGGTACGCCTTGTCGTGGCCGTCGAGGCATAAGCGTCCGCGGGGGCGCGATCAGTCAGCGCGGTCGAATCGCGGCGGTCGAGTCGCCGAAGATATCACCGTGGGGCGTTGGGTGGGGAGTGTCGCGCCTGCGAGGCGGCCGAAGTGCCAGACGCCTTGAAGACGGGTACGAGCTCGATCGTCGGCTTGTTCAGGCCTCAGTCGTATACGCGATATTCGGCCGTTTCTCGGCTCCATGTCGACAGCTCGTCCTCGACGCCAGCCAGGATTTCATCGACCTCTGCGCCGGCGTCGATCTCCGATCGGAGCCGGTCGCTGCCCCACAGGATGTCGATAGGCATCTTTTCGATCTCGTACTCGTACGGCGGGTCCCTCCAACGGAACCGGTCGGGAGTCTGGTCACGGGCCGTGCGGAGGATCGCGACCGCTGTTTCCACCGGCCGGAAGGCGTGCCGGTCCGCCACGTGAATCTGGGCGCCACCGCACAGCGCTCCCGCGTATTTGTGGAACGTGGGCTCGAACCAGCAGGGTCGGAACTGCACTCCGGGCAGCCCGCGAGCCTCGAGCGCCTCGGTCAGGACGTGGGGCTCGAGGTACGGTGTGCCGAAGATCTCGAACGGGCGTGTGGTCCCGCGGCCCTCGGACAGATTCGTTCCTTCCAGGAGGACCATACCGGGATAGGCCGCGCACGAATCGAGCGTGGGGAGGTTGGGGCTGGGGAGCACCCAGGGCAGCCCGGTTTCGTTTCCCCACCGGGTGCGCTGCCAGCCATCACAGTCGAGGACTTCCAGCTCGCACCCGATCGACCGTTCCGCGTTGAGCCATCGCGCCAGCTCGCCCGCCGTGAGACCGTGGCGCAGCGGGATGGGGTGCAGACCCACGAACGATTCGAAGCCGGCGCGGAGAAGGGGGCCCTCCACGAGAACGCCACCGATGGGGTTTGGCCGATCCAGGACCACAAAGCGCACGCCCGCCTCGCGGCACGCCTCCATCGCCAGGGCCATCGTCCACGCGTATGTGTAGACCCGGACCCCGACGTCCTGGAGGTCGAACAGGAGCGCATCCAGACCCCGAAGCATGGCAAGGGTCGGTTTCCGCACCTCGCTGTACAGCGAGTGTACCGGCAGTCCCGTCCGGTTGTCCACGAAGTGGTCGCTCTCGATCATGTTTTCCTGCTTGTCGCCACGGACACCGTGCTGGGGTCCGAACAGGACACGCAGGTCGAAGCCGGAGGCCAGCAGCGCGTCGGCGGCGTGGACCAGATCCGAGGTCACGGACGCCGGGTGGGCAATGAGCCCCAGCCGATCACCACGAAGATGGGGACAGGCGCGGGCGAGCAGTCGCTCCAGGCCTGTGGTGACGCCGCTACCGGGCTTGGTCGTGGTCATGCGAATTTTCCTACTGCAACGCGCCCAACCTGGACAAGATCTCGTCCAGCTCATCCCGAAGAGCGCCATAGCGGGCATAGGCGTCGGAGCCCGGAGGCTGGTCGGCCTGATTCAACATCCCGTACAGGTACTCGAGCTGGCTGACCAGCATCGGTTGCGGGTAGGCCGTCTCGGCGTCTGTGAGCACCGCCTGTAGCTCTTCCAGCTCGGCCCGCAGGACCGACGCTCCTTCGACCCTTTCTGCGGCAGGGATCGAATCGAGGCCGGTGAGCATCGAATCGACGGCGGCCGCCGCGCGACGAGCCTCGCTCAGCGCGTCTCGAACCTGAAGGGCGAGGTCGAGCTGCGCGTCCAGGTCGGCCGCGGTCACGCCCTCGGCCTCCACACGCGGATCGATGTGGAGCTGAAGCGGCTGCTCTCGACTCACCCCGTCGACGGTGAGACGCACCCGGAAGTCAGTGGGCGCCGCGACCGGCCCTCGGCCCGCGTCGAGGTCTCCCTCGACAACCATACCGTAGCCCGCGACGTCGCCCTCTTCTCCCGGTTCCTCGCCCGGCGACCACGGGCCCGGATAACGGAGGTTCCAGCGGATTCGGTGCAGACCGGGCTCCATCGGCACGCCCTCATCTCGCCGTACCACAAGGCCGGCGGCATCAAGGATCTCCAGCGAGGCGCCCGCCTCGGGCGTTCGGGCCAGGTGGTAGTGTATGTAGGCACCAGGCGACGGGTAGCTCGGATCCGCCGTCCCGGTCGCGCTGTAGCCACCCGCCGATCGATAGCGCAGCCGGTACGCGTCACGGGGCTTGAACAGCCGCGTGGCGGTGTCTGCGGAGGCGTTGGCGGAGCCGTCGATCGGCGGCGCCACTTCCAGCTGATGCAGCGGCGAGAGGTCGTCCAGCACCCAGAAGGACCGTCCCATCGTCGACACGACGAGATCCTGTCTCACCACCTCGAGATCGGTGATCGGCGTCACCGGCAGGTTCTGCTGGAACGACTGCCAGGTCATTCCGTCGTCGAACGAGATGAACACTCCGAAGTCGGTACCGGCGTACAGCAGGCTCGCGCGCTCCGGGTCCTCCCGCACCACGCGCGTCGGATAGTCGTTCGGGATGCCGTTTTCGCCGTCCGTGAGCCGCGTCCAGCTTTCGCCGTAGTCGGTGGTCCGAAACAGATACGGCTCGAAGTCGCCCAACAGGTAGCGGTAGGCCGCGACGTAGACCTTGGCCGGGTCGTGGGGCGAGATCTCGATCGCGTTCACACGGCCGAGCGATGGCATCGGGGGTGTGACATCGGCCCACGACCGGCCTCCGTCCCTCGTCACGTGGACCGGTCCGTCGTTCGCGCCGGCCCAGATGACCTCGGGCTCGTGCGGCGAGGCCTCGATCACGTAGAGGGTGCTGTAGTGCTCCTCGCCCGTGATGTCGCGATTGATCGGCATCCCCGACGGCATCTGCTGATCCGGCGGGAACGCAGTCAGGTCGGGACTGATCGTTTCCCAGTTACGGCCGCCGTCCCGCGTCACGTGCACGAACTGCGAGCCGTGGTAGACCACATTCGCGTCGTGCGGAGAAACTTCGATCGGTACCACGCGCTGAAATCGGTAGGGGAGATCCTTCGGATTCGTGCCGTACAGGTTTACGGCGCCCACGTAGTACTGTTGCTCCTGCCCGGTTCGCAGGTTGAACACGCCGAAACGGCCCTTGCAGTTCGCATACACGATGTCGGGGTCGCCCGGCTTGGGTACCGCGGGTCCCGTCTCGCATCCGCCGATCGCTTTCCACCAGGCCGTCGCTCCGGCCGGCGCCGGCTCGGCCGGCGGAAGGCTGGGAACAGCGATCGTGGAGTTGTCCTGCTGACCCGCGTACAGCCAGTAGGGGAGCCGGTCGTCCACGTCCACCTGGTACAATTCGGCTGTCGGCTGATTGAGGATGGAGGACCACGTCGATCCACCGTCCCGGGTCACGTTCGCACCCCCGTCGTTCGACTGGACCATGATTCGGGGGTCATCTGGATTGATCCACAGATCGTGATTGTCGCCGTGCGGCGTGCGGATCGATTCGAACGTCTCGCCGCCGTCCGTCGACTTCCAGAAGCGCAGGTTGTTGACGTACACGACATCCGCGTCTGTGGGGTCGGCCGTGATGTTCGTGAAGTAGAACGGGCGGTGCATGAGCCGGCGTTCGGGATCGTCGTTCACCAGACGCCAGGATTCGCCCGCGTCGTCGGATCGATAGAGGCCCTGTCCCGGCACAGGCGCCTCGACTAGCGCGTAAACACGATCTGGATCGGTCGGCGAAACCGTGAAGTCGACCTTGCCGATCAGCCCGGCCGGGAGCCCGTTCGTGATACGCCGCCACGAGTCGCCCCCGTCGTTCGACTTCCAGATCCCGTCTTCGTCTCTTGCACCACTGATGATCGTCCACGGCTTGCGCTCGGCCCGCCACATGGCCGCGTAGATCGTGCTCGGATCCGCGGGGTGGAGCTCCAGGTCTACGGCCCCCACGCTGTCCGACGTGAACAGCACTCTTTCCCACGACACACCCCCGTCGCGAGACCGAAAGACACCGCGCTCTTCGTTGCGTCGAAACGGGTTGCCGAGCGCGGCTGCGTACACGAGGTCGGGATTCTCGGGGTGAGCCTTCACAGCGCCGATCTGACCGGCGTCGCGCAGGCCGAGAAAGGCCCAGGTTTCGCCCGCGTCGGTCGATTTGTAAAGGCCGCGCCCGATGATCACGTTGGAGCGGATCCCGTCGGACCCGGTGCCCACGTAAACGATGCTGGTATCGGAATCTGCGACTTCGATGGATCCGATGGAGGGACTCGCGAAGTAGGTGTCGCTTATATTTCTCCAATGCTGCCCGTAATCGTAGGTCTTCCATACGCCGCCGCCCGTCGCGCCCATGTA
Organism: Gemmatimonadota bacterium; assembly: GCA_039586095.1. Classification (GTDB taxonomy): domain Bacteria; phylum Gemmatimonadota; class Gemmatimonadetes; order Palauibacterales; family Palauibacteraceae; genus JBDHBD01. The sequence continues at coordinate 25,574 of JBDHLB010000004.1, read as the reverse complement.
GAAGGTGCCGGGGTGGCCCCGGTGCCCTTCGACCGCTGTAACCCGACCCCCTCGCGTCGGGCCGACCATGCGATACTCGAGATCCGCGAAGAACGAGGGCGGGACGGCCTGGGGGCCGACATCTTGTGGTGCCTCCTGGGTACCCGCATCCGCGGGGAGCGACGTCGCCGCTACGGCCAGACCGAGGTACACAACGCCCTTGAGCGCGCGCACTTTCGCTACGCGGGCCTTCGGATCGATTCTCTGCATGACGGCTCCATGTACGCCCGGGCGTTCCGGTGCTTCCGCGTGTCGCCTTCCGGTCGAGGTCGTGGGGTCGTGACGGCCTTCTGCCCGTCCGTTGGTCCGAACAGAGGAGACCTCGGTGACGGAAGTTGAGCAGGCGGGGGACATGGGGCCAGAGCCGCGGAAGGACAATGAACTGCTCCGTGGGCCGAAGCGCCGGACGAGAAGTGCCTGGCGCCTGATCGCACAGGCGCGGCGTGACGTACGGGTCCGCCGTGGCGCGCTGATCGGGGCGAGCGTCGTGGCGCTGGGCGCGGTCCTGTTCCTGGACTACCAGATCGTCACCTGGCCCGACGTATCAGCGCTTGCCGCTCGGCCACCCACTACCACGGCGTTCATCGAGGCCTACAAGGACCGGCGCCGGGCTGCGGGCCAGAGTCCTTCCGTCGTTTGGAGGTGGGTGCCCTACGACCGGATCTCCGTGCACTTGAAGCGGGCCGTGGTCGCGGCCGAGGACATCGAGTTCTTCTGGCACGATGGCTTCTCCCGCAGCGAGCTGATGGCGGCGATCCGAGAGGCGATCGCTTCCCGGGAAGCCCCGCGGGGCGCCTCCACGATCACACAGCAGCTGGCCAAGAACCTGTGGCTCTCCCCGTCACGCAACCCGTGGCGGAAACTGAAGGAGGCACTCCTGACCCGTCAGCTCGAGCGGCACTTGGGCAAACGTCGCATCCTCGAGCTCTACCTGAACGTGGTGGAGTTCGGCCCTGGCGTGTACGGTGCCGATGCAGCGGCCAGCAGCTACTTCGACAAGTCCTCCGCCGCCTTGACCCTCCACGAGTCCGCGATGCTCGCCGCCTCGCTCCCGCGGCCCTCTCGCTGGCATCCCGGCAGTCAAAGCGCGGCGTACGCCCGATACGTGCGAGAGATCGAGGGGCGCATGGAGCAAGCGGACTTCCTGTGGCAGCAGGTTGAGCCGTCGGCGCGTTGAGCGGGTCGGCGACTCACGCAGCCGCCCGTTGGACAGGTAGAACAGGTCGACCGCTTCCCATTCCTGCGCGAGGAGCCGAATGTGTGGGAGATTCGAGTCCGCTGCTGATCGTTGCCTCTGCCGGTATGCAGGAGTCCCGACCATGAAGCCCGCACGCCCGCTGGCCCGCCGTGTCCCTTCGCGGAGGCTGTACGCCCTGGCCGGGGCCGTGTGGGGCCTCGTGCTCGGCGCGGTCGCAGGTATCGGCGCCGTCGGCTATGCCCTTGGGTTCTCGTGGCTCTTCCTGTTCGGCGACTCCGCGTGGCCCGACGCCGCGGGCCCGGTCATCTTCGGCCTGGGCATCGCCGTCTCCCTCTTCTTTCTGATTTCGCTCACTGCGGTCGGTTACGTGTACGGGCGCCGGTTGGAGCAAGAGACGCCCGACGACTCGGCTCGCCAGCGCCGTCGCGCCTTCGTGCTGATGGCAGCGGCCGGAGTGCTGGCTCTGGTGCTGGTGGGAGCCGGCGCCGCACGGGAGCTCGCCCACAGCCGGGCGCGCGAGGCGCGGGCCACGGAGGAGGCTGCCTTCACCGATCTAATCGCACGCCGCCACGATATCCGACGCATCGATGTCGATACGACGTCGGATGGGGACCTCATCGCTCGCGTGCACCTGAGCGGTGATCGGGTGGGCGACTACCGGCTCAGCCGGCGGGTCAGCGATCCGACCTACGATTCCACGCTGGTCGCCGGGGAAGACACCTATCGGCTCACCGACTCCGAGCCGCTCATCCTGCTCAGGTTCGCGCTCTCGGAGCTACGGAGTCAGTACCACGACCGGGTGATCGCCGGCCGCGGAGGCGTGCTCGTCGACCAGGATTTCGAGCTGGCGATCGAGCTCGTTCCGCTCCTCACGCCTGACGAAGAAGCCGCCCTGCCCGAGCGGGAGATCCACAACCTCTCGCTCGGCTTCTCTCCCCTGATTGTCGAGGCGCCGGCCGCCCTGCCCGTGCGATTTACGATTCGATAACCGTTGACCGATCCAGGAGGTAGCATTAGCATGCGAAACGCGATCCTCAACCTTTCTGTGGGAGCCGCCCTGATCGTGGGCGTCCTCACCGCCACCAGCAGGTTCTCGGCTCGTGACTCGGCCGCCGCCACCTTCACCGCGCAGCCCGGAGCCGAGCAGGAGCCACCCGACTACGTGGCGCAGCTCGAGGCCTATTCGGGCCACGGCGAGTGGGTGAAGTACACGGGCGAGGGCGGGGACGAGGTCACCGCCTACATCGCCTTCCCCGAGCGACCGGACCCGGCCCCGGGAATGATCGTGATCCACGAGATCTTCGGTCTGTCCGACTGGGTCCGCACGGTGACCCACGATCTGGCCGAAGCCGGCTACGTGGCGATCGCTCCCGATCTTCTGTCACGACGAGGAGGGACCGAGGGCGCGGACAACGCGCGGACGCTGATTCGCGACCTGCCGCCCGACTCGATCACCGTCGACCTGAACGCCACGGCCGACTACCTGCGCTCGCTCGACTCCGTGCGGGGAGAGTCGATCGGCGTGATGGGCTTCTGCTGGGGCGGCTCGCAGACCTTCCGGTACGCGACCGACAATCCGGATCTGAAGGCTGCTGTGGTGTGCTACGGCGGCGCGCCGGACGCCGAGGCGATGGCGCGCATCGAAACGCCGATTCTGGGTGTCTACGCCGAAAACGATGCGCGCATCAACGCCGCCCTGCCCGACGTGGAGGAGGCGATGGCCGAGGCCGGGAAGTCGTACGAGTACGAGATCTATCCCGGGGCGAACCACGGCTTCCTGCGCAGCCGAAACGTGCCCGAGGAGGCGGATCGAGCTTGGCAAGACATCCTCGCGTTCCTGGGCGAGAACCTGGCCCACTGAGCCGGCACGAGCGGTCGACGCCACCCGGCGTCGGCCGCTACCTCGGTATGGCGGCCTAAGGGGACCGGCTGACTATTCCTCTGCGGCCGCCTCGTTCGCCAACGGTGTGGCACCCGCCAGCTGAATCGCGTTGAAGAACAGCTTGAACGTGCCGTGCGTCTGGCCCCGGTTCAGGATCTCGGGGCCGAACAGGTACAGCGTGCCGCGACCCACGTCCGCCTCGGCCATCGCGGTCCCGGCTGCCAGGTGCTCCTGGCCCCAGGCCCAGCCACTCCGCAACGGACGATTGGACTCGAACCAGGCGATCGGCCGTAGTCCCTCCGTCTCCGGCTCATCCGGCAGCCGAAACACGGGGCTCCGGTTCATGAACACGTCGATCTCCTCGTCCAGCCCCCACGTCACCGGCAGACGGGTGTCGATTCGGACCCGATGGATCGAGCCCGGCGTGTACAGCTCTTCCCGTGCCAGCGGCTTGTTCTCGTAATCGACCAGGTAATCGGAGACGGGCAGGCCCGCGTACTCGGCGAGAGCCGTCGAAGAACCGACCGTGATGATCGTTCCGCCGGCGTCGAGAAACTCCCTCAGCGCCGGGATCGTCGTGTCTTTCGTAACGCGCCCCAGACGCTCCCGGTACTCCTCGGGCACTTGCGCGGGATCGGGCTGCGGGCGTGAGTAGCGAGGGGCGCTCCGCTCATTCGATCCCACACTCGGGATCGCTCCCGTCACGAACACCAGGACGTCGAAATCGTCTCTCAGGCTGCCTTCGTCCAGACGCCGGGGAAACACGACCTCGAACGGGAACTCGAACTGCTCCAGCAGCCAGCGTGTCCACCCCGAGGCCATGGAGCCGCCGTACCGATCCCACAGTCCGATCCGCACCGGCTTCAGCCGAAGTGCGTCAGGAGGAGGTGCCTCGGAAACCGCGGTAAACGGAAGGCCGAACCCGGTGGTCAGGGGCCCGACGATCGGGCGGGTCCTGTGTGTGGCCGGAACGTGCATCGTGCCGGCCGGCCACTCCCGCCCGCCCGCCGACGTCGGTCCGGCCAACCGGAACACCTCGGCGCCCGCGGCCAGCAGCCGGTTGGCCGCGACGGCTGCATCGTTGATACGACTGCTCAGAAGAAAGCCTGCAGCGTCGTCCGGCGGCGGCCCGTGGGTCTCGGCCAACGCGACCAGTCCCTCGGACGGCGACGCGAGGCCCTCGATTCGCTCGAAGGGACCGTCGAAGCCCTCGAGCACCCGATCGAACTCGACGCCCATCAGATAGGCAAGGGTCCAGCCGGCGTAGTCGTAGGGCGGGATCGGCGGCCCGCCCGGATACTCGAAATCGTTCGGGTGAATCTGCGGCTCGAACATGTCGAGCACGTGCGGTCGGAAGGCCTGCGCCGTCTTCACCACGTACGAGCCCACCGGATAGGAAATGGCTCCAATCTCGAAGTCGGCGGTCGCCCGGTGAACCGCCACACCGGTTTTGATCAACGCGTTGACGAACTTGATGGCGGTCGGGAAGTCGGCCTGGTCGGAGGGGATGATGTAGCCGCGCGGGTCGCGGGCGTCCGGATCCCGAAGTACCTCCTCGAAGATGTGGGTCGGGGCCCCACGCGACCGCCGCGACGATTCGGCCGATTCCGCCGAGCGCTCTTCGGTTTCGCGCTCCGCCGCGATCGCCTGCTCGGCGGCCCGGATCCGCCTTGGGTGGATCGTCCAGCTATCGGCGCTTCCGCGCTCGATCGAGTTGCGTGCCATGCGGTACGCGTTGTGGAGCAAGGTCTTCCGATAGCGAGACGCGTAATCGAGGACCGCGTAGTTGGCCGTGACCGAGTAGTCGATCGACTGGCGAAAACGCCACTTCTGGGGCTCGATCGGAGCGGGAAGGTCGTTACTGGCAAGCTGTCGGTCGGGCAGAAACGGGATCTCCATCGGAGTCGGGTTGCCGATCGTCTCCGTCAGCAGACCGATCATGTTGTGGAAATACGTGACGGTGCGGAGGCCCCCGTTCCACCAGGTCGAGTAGCGGGCGCCGTGCCGCATGGTCGTGCCGGGCTTCCCCTCCGCGACCAACCGGCCGTGCATGGCCGCGCCCACCATGTCGATCCCCAGAATGACCAGCGGGTCAATGTGGTAGTTGAACGGCCCCCGAAACGGCGGCGCGAACATCACGGTCCCGGCCGGGCCGGTCTGGTGGTGGGTGTACACCATCTGCGGGATCCACTCGTGGAACATGACCCGCGTCATGTTCTCGGTCTCCGGCTGCGTGACCATGTAGAAGTCCCGGTTGTTGTCGTGCCCGATGTACTTCTGGTAGAGACGCGGGATGCCGCTCGTCGACCGCTTCTCAGGTTCCGACTCGCGCATATACCAGTTGGAGACGAGGTCCATCCCGTCCGGGTTCGCGAGGACCGCGAGCACGATCACGTCGTCCAGGATGCGCAGCGTCTCCGCGTCGTCCCGACTTGCCAGCTGCCAGACGATCTCCATGAGCTGGTGCGCCCCGAGCACCTCGGTGGCGTGGAGACCCCCGTCGATCCACACGACGGCCTTGCCCTCCTCCGCGAGCGCCCGTGCCTCTTCCTCCGACACGTCCTCCGCGAGCGCGAGTCGCAGAGAGATGTCTCGAAAGCGCTCCAGATTCGCGTGGTTGGCGGGTGAGGTGACGATCGCCATGTACTGCGGCCGCCCTTCAGCCGTCGTGCCGATCTCTTCGAGAGCCACGCGCGGCGATTCATCGGCCAGGATTCGCCAGTGTTCGACGAGCTCGGAATAGGTGGCGAGGTGGTAATCGTCACCGATGTCGAACCCCAGAATGGCACCAGGCGGAGTCAGTGCTTCGAGCGAAGCTGGTGCCTGGGCCTGCGACTCCTGCGCGGGTGCCAGGGTGCCCATAGCCAGGCTCGCTGCGGCCACGATAGTCCTGAAGCGAGCCGCCTGAATCTCGGCGTGCGAGCGACGGGCGAAGTGGAGCATCTGTTGTACCTTTTCAGAGAGCGTCCGGCATGAAGCGCCTGAGAGTACCACCGGTGGACAGCAGTCGCCAGCGAGGTGTCATGCATTCTCTTGATCGACCCGGGATACAGAGTTCCGCCCCATGAGCGTTGCGCGTGCGAATGGCGGCGTCGGCGAGAAGCACGTCGTGGTGGTCGGAGGTGGCGTGATCGGCGTTTGCTCGGCCTACTTCCTGGCTCGGCGGGGTGCGCGTGTGACACTGCTTGAGCGAGGCGAGATCGCCGGGGCCGCTTCGTACGGGAACGCCGGTGTCATAGCGGCGGGACACCTGCCGCTGAACAAGCCGGGTCGTGTCAGGCACGCGCTGCGGTTGGTGACGAACCGGGTCGGTCCGCTCTACATCGCGCCGCGCTGGGACCCCGATCTGCTGCGCTGGCTGTTGGCATTCCGCGCTGCCTGCACAGAAGAGCAACTCGAGGCAAACATGCGCGTGCTCGGGCCGCTTGGACACGTCAGCCTGGATCTGTTCAGCCGGCTGGTGTCCGAAGAGGGACTCGATTGCGGGTATCGGCCGACCGGATACTACGAGGTGTGCCGCACGCGGGAGGGGCTCGCCTCGGTCCACGCGGACGCGGAGCGGCTGCGGCGCTACGGATACACGCCGGAGGCGCTCGAGGGGGAAGCTCTTCGTGAGCGCGAGCCCTGTCTGCGGGACGACACGGTCGGAGGGGCGCTCTTCCCCCAGGCCGCGACGTGTGATCCCCGTCGCTTCGTGCTGGAGCTCGCCGAACGCGCACAGGGGCGCGGCGCGGAGCTTCGAAGCGGCGAAGAGGTCACGGAACTGGTGTCGGCTGGCGGTCGCGCACGGGGAGTCCGGACGCGCCTCGGAGAAACGCTGAAGGCCGATGCCGTGGTTCTCGCCACGGGAGCGTACAGCCGGCGGCTGACCCGGTCACTGGGCGTACGGCTGCCTCTCCAGCCGGCCAAGGGCTACCATCGCGATCTCGCGGTCGGCCCGCGCGGCGCTCCTCCTCTCGGGATCACCTGCGTGCTCACCGAATCGCTCGTATTCTGCGCCCCACTCGATGGTATGGTGCGATTCGCCGGCACGCTTGAGCTGTCCGGCCTGAACCACGAGGTTCGTGAGGAGCGTCTCGAACAGCTTACGAAGGCGGCGAGCGAGTACCTGGCTGATGTGGCGCTCGAGGACATTCGCTCCGAGTGGGTAGGGCTCCGACCCTGCACACCGGATGGGCTGCCGGTCGTGGGACCGATACCGGGGCACCAGGGCGTGTGTGTGGCGACCGGCCACGCCATGATGGGGTTGACGCTTGGCCCGGTCAGCGGTCAGGTGGTCGCCGATTACGTGCTGGAAGGGCGCTCGACTCTCGATGTTCAGGCGATGCGCGTGGATCGCTTCTGATTCCGTGCTCGCCAGAGCTGGATGGCGATGATTCGAACCAACGTCCGTTTCAAATCGGCCGCGTTTGTGGAACAGGAACATGAAGCCGGGCATGTGCACCCGGGCCGCTTTGGATCCGAGCTTGCCATCTGGCTCCGGGAACGTCTGGAGGAGTGCGAGCTCATGGTGTCCGAGCCGACACCCGAGGATTGGGGGTGGGTGCTCATCGTCCGTCACACGAATCGCTCGTTCTTCCTTGGTTGCGGCAACGTGGACGGCGAGGACCAGAGGTGGCTGGTGTTCGCGGAGCCGCCCCCGGTGGGTTTTTTCGACCGGCTGTGGGGTGGCGGCGACGAAGCGGCCGAAGCCGTGACCCTCGACCTGTGCCGGACGATCGACGCCGCCCTTCGCTCCGAGCCCTCGATCTCCGACATCGAGTGGTTCGCGACCGACGACGAAGGCCAGGAGCTGGAGCACGCGGAACACCCGGACTGACGCCGGCGCGCGCTGTCTCAGAGTTGCCCGCACCGCGACAAAGTGTCTCGGGTGAAGGCACAACATATGCCGGTCTAGCTGCGTCGCCCTTTTCTGTAATCCTATCTATTGCAGCGTCTTAGAGCCGGAGCACGAGGTGGGTCGGACCCCCTGACGCGCCACGGACCCGGGCGCGCTTCCTGCCTCACGCGGCCCGTGATCGTGGAGGCACACCGACCGCGGACGCCGTCGGACGTGTCTTCTTTCCGTGTAAACGAGCTCCGCGAAGTACGTGAGGATAGATATGGGGAAGGGTGGAAGCGTGTGGACGGTGGCCGGGCGGTTCGGGGTCTGGCTGTTGTCCGCCACACTGTTTGCGACACCGGTGCTGGGGCAGGTGGAAGTCACCGCCGGTGCGGCGCAGATCCGCATCAGCGGACAAATCGGCATCCAGGCGGAGACCACGACCTGCAACGGCTTTCCGCCGAGCCTCGACTCGGCCTGTGAGAGGCAGGAGCCGTCCATCGACCTCTTCATGCGCCGGGCGCGCATCCTGTTCGACGCGAAGCTGAACGATTGGCTGGAGTTTCGCATTCAACCCGACTTCAGGGACATCGATGGCGTCGTACTGCGAGACGCCTGGGGGAGAATGGTCTTCGATCCGGCCGCCCGACTCACGATCGGGCACATGAAGCGCCCGTTCGCCGGCTTCTTCTTCAGTCCCTCCACCTACTACAGAACGGTGGAGCGCCGACCGGTCATTCCGGGCGTGCGAGCCGCTCCCTTCAACGATCTGGTCCGCTTCGACGTGACGCTTTGGGACACCGGGGTCATGCTGGACGGGCGCACGCACGACGGTCGGTTCGGCTACTGGGTGGGCGCGTTCAACGGTCGATCGCTCAGCGACGCGACGGACCTCAATACCGAGAAGCAGTTCATCGGACGCGGTGAGGTCACCTTCGAGGTCGGGGGCATGCCGCTCGATTTCGCCGGGGCCGTGGCGCTCACCGACGTACCGTTCGAGCGGCAGAGCGGCGCGATCGATGGCACCTACTTCACGCTGTTCGAGCTGTGGACGGAACTCGGTGCATACACGGATCCCGGTCTCCACATTCAGGCGGGGCTCGTTTTGGGCGAGAATCCGACCCAGAACGTCGTTGGCGACGCGCCCGATTTCGAAGCCAAAGAGGATCTGGCGAACCTCTACCAGTTCCAGGTGATCGGGTCCTGGAAGGTTCCGGTCGAAGGAGTGAAGTGGGTCGAGGGGTTCGAGCCGGTGCTTCGTATCTATCGAGGCGACCCCAACGTCGACGTGGACGACGACGCGGGTTGGGGCCTGAGCCCGGGTGGACAGCTCTTCTTTCGAGACCGGACGAAGCTCGTGCTGAGCTGGGACTTCGCGCTATTCGACGCGGAGGAGCTGCGCACCGAGAACTCGTTCAAGGCACACTTCCAGGTTCACTTCTGAGGCGAGCGCTCCGCGGCCGCCGAGACGCCCGGCCGCTCGTAGTGTGGGAGGGCGCCTACTGTAGTGTGGGAGGGCGCCTACTACGGCGCCTTCTTCATGCGCTTCACGAGCTGGTCAGCCACCGCCGGGCTGGGAAGCAACTCCGCGGCCGGGAGGCGGGGCACGAGCTCGGCCCAGCGCGTGTCGAGCGCGTAGGCGCGACGCAGGTACGGAATCGCCTCGTCCACTCGATCGCTAGCGGCCAGCGTGATCCCGACCCAGAACGGCGCCTCGCCGTTCGTCGCTTCATCGGGGACGATGTCGAGTGCGCGACTGTACGATTGCATGGCCCGTTCGACCTCGCCGCGCGTCCACCAATCGTCCCCGGCCTGCAGCTCGTTGTACGCGCGCTGCAACTGAACCAGCCGCCGGAGTTCGCCGACCGGGTCCGGATGATCCTCGATGCGCAGGTCGAACAGGCGGTCCTGCCAGGGCTTCACGCTGTGGTCCGGGCCGACGACGAGCAGGGCCGCCGACTGTCGACCGCGGATGTCGCCTCCCTCCGCTTCAGCGGCCTCCATGGCGACCAGCAATCGTTCGGCCAGATCTCCCTGACTCGCTTCGTACGCGCGGGCCATGGCTTCCCACACGGTCGGCTTCTCCATCAGGTTCGCCTGGACCGAGTACTGATCGCCGACGTAGTGGCCGGCCGCGTAGATGGCTCGACTGCCAGTATGCGCCGCGACCTGTCCACTGGCGTCGATCATCGCGACCTGACGCACCGCCTCTCCGGCATCCGTGCTGACCAGCGCCTCGAGAGCCTCGGGGGCGGAACGCCCCATCCGCATGAGCTCCAGGCCCAACGGTCCATACGCGGGCTCGACGAACGACTGCGTGGCCACGACGCCCACGCCCGCCTCCGCCCACGACACGATCGAGCCGACGGAGAACCAGTGGGACTGAACGGCGACGCCCATCTCGCCCGTCTCGGGGTCACGAGCCACGATCGAGTACGTGGCGACGGGCCGCCGCGGGGAAAGTCCGCTCGCGCCAGCCGCCACGCGCGTCTTCCCACCGTCTTCCGTTCGAACGTCGGTGTCGCCGATTCGACCTCCCGCCGGAACGTCTCTCGCGATGGCCACGATCCGTAGCGGAGCGCCACTTCCACCGCCGATCTTCATCGGCAGCGCCACTACGACGAACGACGACGGAAGGCGCTCCAGGTTCGCCACGTTCTCGAACGCGGGGATCTCGGCCTCGAACAGGGTGACGTGGCTCTCGAACCCGGTCGATTGCCCGAAGTCGATGCTGGGGGTGTCGATGCCGATCGCTTTGATCGAACGGTTCTCGACGAGCCACCGCGCCGCGTTTGGATGAAGGCCGGGGAAATGGAGCTCTGCGACGGCGTCGGCGCCTGTCCGCGCGGTTCCCATGTACGATGCGCGATCGGGCCACCGAGCTCCGAACCCGGTCCACAACAGGACGATCCGGTCGTCGAGCCGCTGTCCGTGCTCGACCTCCCACCTCTCCAGGTCGTCGACCGAGACCTGGTAGTCGGGGTCGGACGCGGCGGCTTCTCGCACATCGATCAACGCCCCGTCTCCGATCAATCGCGTGAGAGGCACCTCATCGACGGTCTGCCTTCCTTCGTAGAAATGAATCGGAGCGTCGATGTGGGTCCCGCCGTGCTCCGCCGCCGCGAAGCGGTTCGCGGCGTAGTAATACCCGCCCTCCGTATAGCCGGCATCACCGTGCTGAAGGTCGAAGCCTTCTTCGGTCGGCCAATAGACGGTCGACTCATCGAAGGCGTGAGTGAGGTCGACGACGTGGTCCAGACGAAGCGGCACGTCCGCTGCATCGCCGGCGAGCCGAGCTGGGTCTTCGGTGACGGCCGAGTCCGGGCCTGGTGCGCATCCCCAGAGTGCTGCCGCGAAGACCGCCACGAGACCGATTCGTTTCACGCCCACCTGCCTTCTCCTCTCGCGCCCCTGCCGTCTCTCAAGCCTCTCGCGTCCCGCTGTCCGGCGCAGTCGCCGCAGCCTTCTGCGCGGCTTTCTCCGCCGCCGCCATGATGCGCTGTCGTTGTCCACGTGTCAGCATGTCTTCCGAGATCACCTGCCGAACTACGCGTGCCACGAACGTGTAGCCCCTCGGCTCGGCCTCGATCCAACGCTGCCACTCGAGCTCATCGAGCGCTCCCGCGACGCTCTCTTCGTCGAGGTCGACTACCCGCGCCAGCAGGGCCGGATCAACTCGTTCCCCGAGCACTGATGCGGCCGACAGAACACGTTGCGCCACGTCGCTCAGGCGGCGGAAGCTGATTCGAATGGCCGCCACTACCGTATCGGGAAGCTCCGTCGGTGGAGTCTGGTCGAGAGTCTTCGCCGGGGCGGGCCACGCTTCCGGTGCACCTTCCTTCAGCTCGAGGCCCAGGCGCACCCCATCCAGCAGCGCGACCGCCAGGATGGGAAATCCAGCCGAGTCCGCCTCGATCCGTCGCACGAGCCGGTCCGTTTCTTCCTCCGTGTACCAGGGACACGCGTGGCGCGCCAGCGCCGCAAGCGCATCGGGATCCAGCGGTTCGAGCCCGACGGTGCCCGACAGCTCGGCGATGTCGGGGTCTGAGCGCAGCTCGTCCAGCAGCCCCCTCGCTCCGAGACGGCTGGTGGTGAATCCGACTGCGAGCGGTCGATCGCGCAGGTCCCGCAGCAGCGCCCGCAGCGCCTGTCCCGACTCCTCGTCCAGCCACTCCGCGTCGTCGATGAACAGAAGCGTCGGCTGCTCTTCGAGCACCGCGCGAAGTGCCTCGCTCATCGCCCGCGTCAGTGGGAGGACCTCGGCATCGCCGACCTCGTCGGCAAAGCGCTCTCCCCACTCCGGCACTTCCTCAGCGATGGCAGCCAGGGCGCCCGGCGGGGCGGCGACCAGCCCCGGCGCTTCGACCAGTCCCGCTCGGCACAGGCCCGCGAGCCCCGACCAGGGGGCGTCCACGTCGGCCGGGACGGCTCGAATGCGGGCCACGACTCCGCCGTCGAGGCGAGCCCGCGAGATGATCTCCTCCGCCAGCCTCGTCTTGCCGAGACCCGGCTCGCCTTCGATCGCGAGCACTGCAGCGTGGTCTCCGGCACGCACCGCGCGCCATACTTCCATGGCCCTCTGCAGCGCAGTCTCCCGTCCCGCGAGCGGCCAGCGTCGAGCCTCCCGCTCTTCGTCCACGAGATCCTCCGGCAGCCGCCAGCGGCGCTGCAGTCGAATCCGGTCCGCCAGCCTGATCGTCTCGGGCTGAGGCTCCACACCCAATTCGCCCGCCAGACGATCGCGGAAATCCTCGAACTGCTCCAGCGCTGCCGTGCGGTCGCCAGTGAGCGCTGCCGCTCGCATACCCGCCCGCGCAGCGGGGTCGGAAAGAGGGTCCAGCGCGAGCGCTCGACCGGCGGTATCGACCGCTCCGATAAGATCGCCGCGCGACGCAGCGAGCTCCGCCCAGCCGACCAGGGCCTGTACGGAGTGACCGAGCCACACCCGGCGCTCCGCGGAGACCCAATCCTCGAAGGCCGATGAGTCGGGAACCCCGAACCCTTCCAGGAACGGCCCGCCGACGAGCTCGGCCGCTTCTTCCCATTCCTTGTCCGCCAAACGCTGTTCGAGGACTTCGATGTCGAGTTTGACGTCGGCCGTGAGGACCACGTTGTGGCCTTCCGACTGGACGCTGTCCTCGCCGAGGGTCCGACGGATCACTCGCAAGGCCTCGTTCAGAGAGTGTCGGGCCGTGGTTTCCGGCTTGTCCCCCCAAAGCAGACCCGCCAGATGCTCCCGCGACCGGCTGCGGTCCGGCGAGCGTGCGAGATACAGAAGCAGGGCGAAGTTCTTGCGCCAGAGCAGCTCGGGCGGCGCATTGGCTCCGTCGAGCGACAGCCGGACGGGCCCGAGGGTGCGAACACTGATCATGACGGATCCCATACCTGCCCGACGAGCTCGTGGAAACGGGGATGAGACCGGAGCGGTTCGACCAGCGAGCTCGCTTGCAGCCACACGACGAACTCGTCCCGGCGCTCGATCGCCTGCTCCATCCACCCGATCGCCTCGTCCAAGTCTCCCAGCGCCGCGTGCCCCAGTCCGATCCAGAAAGGCGACACGTAGACATCCGCCGGGTGACCTTCGAGCGACTCGAGGAGCGAACGTGCGCGGGCCGTGTCGCTGGCCATCGCGAAACCATAAGCGATCGCTGCCCGGTAGGTGCTGGGGCTTCCGCGCGTCTGCATCTCGATCTGCCCCAAACCTTCCAGCACTTCGGCCGTTTGCCCGAGGCCCAGTTGTGCGGCCAGGAGCCACAGACCGGCCTCGGCGAAGGCCGGGTCGAGCTCCAGAGCACGCGCCAGATGCCGTGACGCCTCCGCATACTCGCCCTGGTGGACCAGGATTTCTCCCAACCCGGTCCGCATGGCCGGCGAGTAACGGTCGAGCCACTCGGCCGCGTACGTCGCCTGCCGGATCGCTTCGTCGAATTCTCCCCCCGAGGCCAGATGTTTGGCGAACCACAGCCGGATGAAGGCCCCGTTCGGGTTCAGCTCGAGGGCCGTCAGATAGCCGGCACGAGCCGCGTCGAAGTCCCAGTCGTACCAGTGTCCGACCTCTGCGAGGACGGCGTGCGCCTCGGCCAGACTGACATCCAGCTCCAGCGCTTGAAGCGAGTACTGACGCGCCCTCTCGAACGCGGTCCCCGGTTCCTCCAGCCCTCGGCCCGACAGGCTGGCCTGTACGGCCGCCAGGCCGGCATACGCGGCCGCATACTCCGGATCGAGCTCGATGGCCTGCTGGAAGTAGTTCACCGCCATGCCCAGGCTCGGACGAGACCGCTGGTCCCACGCCCACAGGCCCTTCAGGTAAAGGTTATGGGCGTCCTGATTCGCCGTACGGCTTCGCACCAGTCGGTCATCGGCACCGAGACGGATCTCGAGCGTCTCGACGATCCGGGACACGACTTCTTCCTGCATGGCGAGAAGGTCGGAGCCTGTCCGGTCGAATCGTTCCGCCCATTGGGAGACACCCGCCGCGTCATACAACGTCGCGCTGATTCGGTACTCGCCTTCCTCCGGTTGAACGCTGCACCACAGGATGTTAGCGGTTCCAAGCGACTCGGCGATCGCCTGAATGGGCTCGGTCTGCAGCATGCTCGTGGAACGGGGGCCGGCGGTGCGGACACCCTGGACACCGGCCAGTGCCGTGCTGAGGTCGATAGCCAGGCCCTGCGCCAGTCGCTGTCCCTCCGGCTCCCCGCCGAGGTATTCGCAGGGCAACACGGCCAGTGAGATCGCGTCGGGCGACACGGGCACCAGGGCGACGGCCGCGGAGTCGGTCGACTCGGACTCCTCACGCGAGGCGCGAGAGGCGATCCATAGAGCCGCGAGCAGCAGGCCGACCACCACCAGCGAACCCGCTGCCAGCCAGAGCCGCCGTGGCGCCGCGAAGCGGGCAAGTCGCCCACCGCCGCCCGATACTGTCTCGAAACCCGCCTGCGCAGCCGCCTTCGAGAGTGCCCGCTCGAAAGACGCCGCCTCCGTCCACCGGAGACGGGGGTCCCACAGCAACCCGCGGCCCAGGGGGCGCCTGAGCGGCCTGGGGATGCCGCCCCAGTCCGCATCCGACAGTTGATCGTGAAATCCCCAGCGTCGTCCGGTCAGGGCTTCGAACAGGACCACGGCTGCCATGTAGAGATCCGAGCTTTCGGTGGCCTGACCGCCCGAACGCATCTCGGGTGCCATGTATCCCGGCGTGCCGACGGTCTCATCGATGCCCGTCAGCGTCTCGCCACGGTCTTCCCTCGGCTTGGCGATCCCGAAGTCCCCCAGCAGCAGGTGGTCTCCTGCCAGAAAGATGTTCGACGGCTTGATGTCCCGATGAATCACGCCGGCCTCGTGTACGGCCCCCACCGCTTGAAGCAACTGGGTCCCGGTGGCGAGGGCCTTCTCCGGCGGCAACGCGCCCTTCTGCAGCAGGGAATCGAGGGTCGGACCGTCCACGAAGTCCATGACGTAATAGAAGAGCCCCTCGCCCTCGCCGACCTCGTGGATCGGGATCACGTTCGGGTGACTGAGTCGGGCGAGAGTCCGGGCCTCGCGCAGGAAACGCTCGGCTCCCCGCGCCGTGGCCAGCTCGGGTAGGAGCACCTTGATCGCGACAGGCCGCTCGAGAGAAAGATCGAAGCCCCGATACACCGTCCCCATTCCGCCGGACGCGATCTCGCTTTCCACGGCGTATTTGCCCGCCAGGGCCCGCTGGAGTCGGTCGATCAGGGGATCCGTCTGAGTCCTCCGGTGCATGTGGACCACCCGGAACTGACGGTTCGATAATTGACACTGCGTCGAAAGTCGGAGTCCGGTCAAGTGGCGCAGCCGGTGGGACGGTCCGCAGCGAACCCGAGTGAGCGGGCCGTCGCGCATTCAGCGGGAGATCCACACCTTGTGTCCTGCGACGGATCGAGTTTGTCGCCCGCGACGTCGTACACGAGGAAGACCGGATGAACGCCAACGGCAGACCATGTCGGGGTCGAGTGTGGCCTGTGGGCCTGTGTGTCCTGGGGCTCTCCGCCTGCCGGATCGGATCGGAACCGGTCGAAGAAGCACCTCGTTTCGCCGTACAGAACCTCTACGTGGGCGCCGACATCGCGACGCTGCTCTCAGCCGATGACCCGGAGGATGTTCCCGAGCTCGTGGCCCGCGAGTTCGCGAACATCCGGGCCAGCGACTTTCCGGCCCGGGCTCAAGCCATCGCATCCTCGCTGGCTCGCCATCGGCCTCATCTCGTAGGTCTCCAGGAGGTCTCCAGCTTCCGCCTGCAGTCACCCGGCGATTTCCTCTCCGGCAACGCCGAGCAAGCGGAAGACGTGGTGCTCGACTACCTGCCGATCCTGCTGGAGCAGCTGGGGGCGAGAGGGGTCGAGTATCGCGAGGTGGCCCGGTACGGAGGGATGGACGTCGAGGTGCCCCTGCTGCGATCTGACGGAGGG
Organism: Gemmatimonadota bacterium; assembly: GCA_039586095.1. Taxonomy (GTDB): domain Bacteria; phylum Gemmatimonadota; class Gemmatimonadetes; order Palauibacterales; family Palauibacteraceae; genus JBDHBD01. Next base: position 9,204 of record JBDHLB010000004.1, on the reverse strand, counting down.
CTGGACGACATACGCCTTTCGGACGCCGGAGTGATCCTCGCCCGGGCGGATGTCGCGACTGCCAATCCGAGCTCCGCGAACTACCGCACGAACCTGGTCGTTCAGGTCGGGGGACAGGGGGGCCTAACCGTGACGCTGTTAGGAGGGTGGGCGTCGGTGGAGGCCACCATCGCGGGCACGACGTACCGGTTCGTGACCACACACCTCGAGTCCGGCGACCTGGCGCCCGAGGTCCAGGTCGCGCAGGCACGCGAGCTGCTGGAGGCGCTTTCCGACGAGACGCTGCGGGTCATCCTGGCAGGCGACTTCGGTTCGACGCCGGACGGGAGCACAACGGCGTCCTACCAGCTGGTGCGGGATGCGGGCTTCGTAGACCTGTGGATGGCCGCAGCCCTGACGGCCGGACGAGAAGATGTGGGAGCAGAGGAGGCGGGTGTGACGTGCTGTCAGGCGCCGAACCTGAGGAATGCCGAATCAGGCCTGAGACGCCGCCTCGATTTCGTGTTCTTTCGTGACACGCCCGATCGTCCGGCCGGCTCGTTGGTCGAAGCCGTAATGACGCGGATCGGGGCGGACCCGAACGACCGCACGGCATCGGGGCTATGGCCCTCGGATCATGCCGGTCTGGTCGCGAGCCCCGGCAGAAGCGAGGAATCCGATGACGACTGAGCAGGGACGTTCGAAGTGGGTCGTGGTGACGGGCGCCTCGAGTGGAATTGGCGAAGCCACGGCAACCGAGCTCGGCCGGCGCGGTTTCCAGGTGCTCGGAACCTATCGCAACGAGTCCGATGGACGTCGTCTCGAGGCCGCCGGCATCGTGCCGGTGTCCCTCGACGTGACGGATCAGGGCAGCATCGATGCGGCGGCGGCGACGGTGAGCCGACGCGTCGGCACCGCCGGCCTGGCTGGCCTCGTCAACAACGCGGGAGTGGCGGGCGGCGGGCCGGTCGAGCTGGTCGCGATGAGCCAGGTACGCCACGTCCTGGAGGTCAACCTGTTTGGCGCGCTCGCCGTCACCCAGGCGTTCTTCCCTCTGCTCAAAACCGCTCGCGGTCGGGTCGTGATGATGAGCTCGGTGTCGGGCAGGATCGCGATGCCGTTTCTCGGCCCGTACGCTGCCAGCAAGTTCGGTCTCGAGGCGCTGTCCGATTGTCTGCGACGCGAGCGACCTCTGACCGGTGTGGACGTCGTCGTCGTGGAACCCGGTCCGATCGCGACCCCGATCTGGGATCGGGTCGAGGAGATGGATGTCAATCGCTACAGCGGGACCCCGTACGACGAGATCCTGCGGCGTGGGGTGTCCGACGCGGTAGAGGAAGGTCGCGCGGCCCTCCCGGCCTCGGCCGTGGCCGATGCGGTGGCGGAGGCCTTGACTCGACCACGACCACCCGCGCGCATCATGGTCGTCCAGGGGTGGCGAAAGCCGCTGCTGAGACTGCTTCGTGTGCTGCCCGACCGCTGGCTGGATCGGCTCACCAGCCGGGGCATGACCGGCCAGGAAGTACAGCGGTGAAAACTGGCTGGGCTCGCAGGGCGGGCTGCAACGCCCGCTAGAGATCCACGCTGCACGAGCCTCCACCCAACACGCAGAACTTCGCGCAGTGCGGGTGGTTCAGCTTCACCGTGCTTCCGGTGGCCGCCTCGAGGCTTTCGCCCAGCTCGAACTGTGGATCGTACGGGATGAGCGTGCAGGCGAGCACCGTGGGCCGAGCGCCACCCATTCGTCGAACGACCATTCGACTGGACGCGCACATCACATCGTCGGGCGATTGGCCGAGGACCTCCCAGCAGCCCGTGGTGATCTCCGGCACATCGGCCGCTTCGTCCATCTCGGGAAACAGGACCAGTTCCGCGGCGTCGTGCGCGTTCACCGGGATGTTTCGCTCTGCGAACAACCGGGCGTACCCGGCGCGGAGTTCGGACTCGGCCTCCTGCCAGCACGTCCGCCCGGCCACGGCGACCCGGAAGCCCTCCCTCGCGAGCCACTCGAGTCCGCTCAGCGCCACTTTCCAGGTGCCAGACCCGCGTTCGATTTCGTGCAGCTCACCGGTGTAATGGTCGATGCTCACACGCAGAGTGAGCTGCCTATCGTATTTCCGCCGGAGCTGTCTCAGGGACTCGAGAACGCGTGGGCGCTGCATCGGCTGCATCGCGTTGGTGAGCACCAGCGCTCGAAAGCCGCGCCGCATGGTCTCATCCAGCATGCCGATGAAGTCGCCGTTCATGAATGGCTCGCCGCCCGTGAAGCCGATCTCGACGGTCGGCAGCTCCAGAGCGACGACTTCGTCCAGGTACTGCCGCACCTCCGCGAGCGTGAGGTAGGCAAGGCGGTCATTGAGCGGGCTGGACTCGATGTAGCAATGGCCACACTCGATGTTGCAGAGCGTGCCCGTGTTGAACCACAGGGTGCGGAGGGCGACGAGATCGACGAATGCCCGCGGCTGTCCATCGGCCGTCACGTCCGGGTCGTCGAACTTCGCTAAGGTCGGGCTGAGGCTCACCGTTCTGATCCTTCGGTCTTCCGTATGTGCTCTGGCCGATACCCCATCGGATGCACCATGCTTCGGGGTCGGCCTACCGGAGTCAACTGGAGTGGGAACACTGCACAGTCGGTTACGGATCCGCAGCGAAGCACTTCAAGCCCTCGATGAGGGCCGTGCCGTGGTGGCGCTCGAGTCCACCCTGATCGCACACGGGCTACCCAAACCTCGCAATCTGGAGGTCGCACTCGAGCTGGAGGCGACCGTGCGAGCGGAGGGCGCTGTACCGGCCACGATCGGCCTGCTGGACCGAGAGGCGGTGGTCGGACTGTCGCCGGGGGAGCTGGAACGGCTGGCGGCGGCCGACGGCGTGGCAAAGGCGAGCAGCCGGGATCTGGGCGCCCTGCTCGCGGCCGGCCGTGCGGGTGCCACGACTGTCGCGGGCACCCTGAGGATCGCTGCCCTCGCCGGCGTGCGCGTGCTGGCGACGGGCGGCATCGGTGGTGTGCACCGGGGTGCCGAGCACACGCTCGATATCTCGGCGGATCTTACGGAGTTGAGTCTCGCCGCCGTCGCCGTGGTGTGCGCCGGCGCCAAATCCGTGCTGGACCTGGCGCGGACTCTGGAGGCCCTGGAGACGCTCGGAGTTCCGGTCATCGGGTACGGGGTCGACGAGTTTCCGGCGTTCTATTCGCGAGAGAGCGGGCTGCCGTTGGAGCACCGGGTCGAGACACCGGAGCAGGCCGCGGGGATGATGGAGGCCCACTGGGCGCTGGATGGGGCGGGCCTCGTGCTCGCGAATCCACCCCCCGATTCACACGCGCTGCCGTCGGCCCAGGTCGAATCGTGGCTTGGCCGCGCCGCCGATGCGGCACGTGCGGAAGGCATCGCCGGAAAAGCGATCACCCCCTATCTGCTGGACCGTCTAGCTGGAATCAGCAAAGGGCGTACGGTGGAGACGAACATTGCGCTGCTCGCCGACAATGCCCGGCTCGCCGCCCGAGTCGCGGTGGCCCTGGCGAGCCGCCGGGGCGCCTAGTCGAATCCGCTGCCGGTCGCCATCATCCATGGGTAGAGACACGGAGGGTATGATGGATAGACGCGGGTTCTTGAAGTCGAGCGCGGGTTTGGGTGGTGTGGTGTTGACGGCCCGCTGGGCCCGGGCGGGCGAGGCAGCCGCTGATTGGGTGCGCGTGGCGCCCGCCGAGCCGTTAGCGGGAGCCACCGAACAGGCCGCCACGGGCAAGGTGGCGTTCGTGAAGACCCGGGACCGCGCGGCAGGAGTACGCCGGGCGCTGAATCTCGTCGACTACGAGCCCCCCGCCGGCAGACACCTGTTCATAAAGCCGAACTTCAACAGCCACCATCCGGCGCCCGGCTCGAGTCACGAGGAGACCCTCAAAGCCCTGGTGCAGGTGCTGCGCGACGAAGGGGCCGACCGAATCACGCTGGGCGACCGCAGCGGGATGGGGAACACCCGCGGCGTGATGGAGCGGAAGGGCATCTTTGCGCTCGCGGACGAGCTGGGCTTCGACACCCTCGTGTTCGATGAGCTGGAGGCCGATCAGTGGGTGCGCGTCGACGTCGAGAACGGCCACTGGGAGCGAGGCTTCGCGATTCCACAGGCCGTGCTGGAGGCGGATGGAGTCGTTCAGGCATGCTGCCTGAAGACGCACCAGTACGGAGGACATTTCACGCTATCGCTCAAGAACTCCGTCGGCCTGGCCGCCAAGCAGGTCCCCGGCGAATCGCACAATTACATGCGGGAGCTGCACGGGTCACCCGACATGCGACGCATGATCGCCGAGCTGAACGTCGCGTACGACCCCGATGTGATCGTTTTGGATGGCGTGGAATCGTTCGTCGACGGCGGGCCCCACGAGGGGAAACGCGTGGAGTCGGAGGTGGTGCTGGCCAGCACCGATCGGATCGCACTCGATGCCGTGGGCGTGGCTCTGCTGCGGTACTACGGCACCACCCCGCAGGTGAGCGAAGGCAGGATCTTCGAGCTGGAGCAGATCGCGCGTGCGGTCGAGCTCGGGCTCGGCGTGTCGAGTCCCTCACAGATCGAGTTGATCACCGATGACGAGCCCAGCGCCGAGTACGCCCGGACGATTCGGAGCGTCTTGCTCGCGTAGGTCGGTCCCGTGCCCTGAACGAAGCTGAGACGTTTTCATCTGGTCTTCATCCTTACCCTTGTCGCACTGTTCGTGCTGGTGGAGCTGCTTCGCTACCGCTTTTTCCCGGCGCTGGACTCGTGGACGGGTCGCGTCCTGATGGATCTGATCGTGCTGGCAGGTGCGATCTTCGTGTTCGGCGGCGGGTTCGATCTGCTGGAGACCATTCAACGGCAACTGGATCGGCAACAGCGCGAGCTGACCGCGATCCACGAGGGCGTCGAGGAGATCTACGGAGCGGTCTCGCTGCGTGAAGTTCTCCAGAAGGTCGTCGACCGGGCGACCGAGCTCACTGAGTCCCGTTACGGCACCCTGGTGCTCGCCAACGAGCTGCACGAGGTCACGCACGTGGTGACGACGGGTCTGGACGCCGAGCAGCGAAAGCGTCTGCGTCTCAGGCCGGAAGGGGCCGAAATCCTGAGTCTCGCGCTGGCCACCACGGAGCCGTTTCGGATCGACGACTTTCGTCGGGACGCGCCGTTCGGAAGGCGACTTCGAAGACGACTCGGTCTCCGTGCTTTGCTCATCGTCCCACTGGACTGCAAAGAACCGCTCCGGGGAAGGCTGCTCGTCGCCGACAAGAAGAACGAGAGACCCTTCACCACGCTGGACCAAGAAACACTGGTTCGGATCGCTACAGCGGCCGCCCTCGCGATCGACAACGCGCAGCTCCCCGACCGACTGCGCACCCTCGCCCTGACCGAGGAAAGGGAGCGCATCGGGGGCGAGATTCACGACGGGATGGCCCAGATTCTCGCCCATGTGAACGCGAAGGATCAGGCCGTGAGCGGTTTCATGGCACACGGTCGAGTGGAGGAGGCCCGCGGACAGCTGGATCAGCTCGCCACCGCGGCGCGAAGGGCTACCTGTTGAAGGATCTGGAGTCAGACGCGTTCTTCCAGATGCTCGACGCCGTGGGCCGCGGGGAGCCGGCGATCACTCCCCACGTTGCCGCCAAGCTCATGGAAGAGGTCGCTCGGCCCGTGGAGCCCAAACGGACCGGGCGTCTCGACCGATCGGCGCTCACCGCGCGTGAGGTCGACGTGCTTCGGTGTATGGTTCGCGGCACCGTATCGAACCGGGAGCCTGAAGAGTGCCTGGGCGTGACCGAGAACACGGTCAAGTACCACGTTCAGAACATCCTGGACAAGCTCGACCTGCACAGCCGTGCCGAGCTGGTCGCCTACGCCGCCCGAGAACACCTGGTCGACCCGGAGAAGGAGTGGAGAAAGAGTCGGGGCTAGAGTCCGAGCTGAATGGCCGCCCCGCAGGCCAGCACCGCCAGCCCCGCCAACGCGTGGGAGTAGCGCTCCATGCGCCCGAACGACAGCCGGGAAAGCCCCACGTAGCCCACCCAAACGGCACCCAGCATCGTGGTAACGGTGAGGACGCCGAACACACCGCCAACGAGCGCCACACCGCCCCAGCTTCCCTCTGCGGCAGGGTACATGAGCAGCGGGATCAGAGGTTCACACGGTCCGAACACGAAGATCGTGAACAGCACCCACGGCGTGAGGCTGGCCGCCTCGAGTGCGGCGGGCGCGGATTCGTCGTGCGCATGCGCGTGCGTCCCGGCATGGCGATGGCGGTGCGCGTGCGCGACCCCGTCCTTATGCGTATGCCAGTGAGAGTGCGGTCGGTTCCGAACACCTCTCCGGATCCCCCAGGCGGTATACGCGAGCCCGAACCCGATCAGTAACCAGCCTGCCACCTGGCCTCGCACGCCCTCGATCCATTCCAATCCGCCCAGGGCCAGGCCAAGAAGGATGCCCAGTACGCCCAGAGCGATCGAGCCGGCCACGTGGCCCAGCCCGCACGCGGCCGTGATGCCGAGTGTGCGCTTCAGACTCCAATCGCGCGCCCGGCTCATCGCGATGAACGGAAGGTAGTGATCCGGCCCGATGAGCGTGTGGACGATCGCGAGAGACGCTGCCGTTCCAGCCAGTATCAGCAGATTGCCTTCCATCTACCGTCTCCGATGCGAAATCCGCCGGGGACCAGAAACCTACGCCCAGCCCGACCGTCCGCTATCCCACCCGCACGGGTGGGGTCCGAACCCACCTGCCAACCCGACAACTTTCTCGGCACCGTGCTGCAATACGCCACGTTCGGGACGCTGCCCGAGCTGGATGATCTGGGGCGACCGAAGTTTGCCTACGGGCGCACGATTCACGACGACTGCCCCCGGCGCTCCCATTTCGATGCCGGCCGGTTCGCCAAGCGGTTCGGTGACGAGGGACATCGGGAGGGCTGGTGTCTCTACGAGCGATCGATGGCGCGTCGTGGCCTAGGGCAGCTCGCAGCCCGACGCGGTAAACGTCTCCTGAATCCTCTGCATCCGGACCTCCGGGTCCGTCCGCGCTGGCGTTCGCTCGTTCGCCGTTCCGTTGTCTATCGACCGGTTCAACCGGCCGGCGACATCGAGGAACTCGTCGCCGCCCTCTCCCGACCCTGGCGTCAGGCCTGTGTACGCCATGGTCACGGCCTGATAGGTGCCCGCAAGCTGCAGACAATCGACCTCGCCTCGCAGGAAGCCGATCGCGGCCCGCTCGTAGGTCGAGGCGAGAGCGTAGAAGCGGGCCAGGGTTCCTTCGTTCGGCACCGTCGTCGATCCGCCGGCCCCGGTGCGGCTACTCTCCGGATACGCTACGGCCGGCGGCTCGGCTGCCGGTTCCGACTCCGCCGGTGACGCGAATTCGATGAGCGATGAAAAGCCCTCGAACGGCTGATACGGCAGACGGTCGCGCATCGCCCACCCGGACACCGCCAGCCCGGCCAGAGCCGCCGCGATTGCGACACGACGGGTTGTCCGGGCCCGCTGTCTACCGGCGGGCGGTACAGCTGGATACGCCGCGCTCCAGCCGTTTACCTCATCGGCTTGGCTGAACGCGCGAACGATCGGTGCATCGGTCATGTAGTTCTGCCAGCCGACGAACGTGCGCACTCGCCCGTTCGAAAGCTGGGCGTCGTCCCGCAAAAGCTCGTAGAAAGGTCGATACTGGTTGCGCGACAGCCGACCGCTCTCGCTTCGGACGAAGATCCCGCCAGCGGGCCGGCCGAGATCCGCGAGCACAAGGAGAAGGACGTGCCACGGAAGGGAGAAGTAGCGTGCGTGGATGTCCACCTCGGTTTCCGAGAGGTTGAAGCTCTTGCGACCGCATACGTGATACCAACCGATCGGGCTCCACCCCTTACCACGCGCTTCCGCCACGAGCGGAAGCAGAGCTTGTTCGAGATTCTCGCCGTTTACGCCGACCGGAGCGGGAGGGACCGGCTCGAGAGCCTCCTCTACCTTGATCCAACGACGCAACGTCTCCGGGCAGACGAGCAGCTCCCCGCCCAGCAGACCCAGTACTTCTCGGTCCAGGTCGGCGGCGATATGCTCGCGAATCGTCGCCAACACCGGCTGCGAGACGACGATTTCGTAAGGTGAATAAAATCGACTGCCCGATACCCAATGCTTCCAGGGCGTCCAATACACGCAATCGGTCGCCGGAAACTTCTCGTATCGAGTGGTTGACTCATCCGACCTTTGCTGACCGGATGCGTCGGATTCGCCACGCTGCTGCGTAGGCCGATCGTGAGGTGTTTCCATCGTTGCCGACCCCTCGTCACACGCCCGTCGTCCGCCACGTCTCGGTTCGATGGCACCATAAGACTAAGGGAAACGGGCGCGGGTCTCAACGCCCAGTCGTTGCGCGCGCTGGAGACGTGGCGGCGGGGACGAATCCGTATGTGAGGAGTCAGCGGGGGACCGGACACTCCGACACGAGGTAATGTTGATCGATCTCCGTCATCTTCGACTGCGCGTCCTCGTATCCCGTTTTCCAGATGGAAGCGCGCTCCGGACCGGCTTCGACCACCTTGCTCGACAGACGCACGAACGCGTCACCCACCGAGCGGTACCACGAGTTGAGCGCGTTGCACCCCACGAGGTCCCTCGCGAACGCCTCCCGGCGCTCCTGATAGCCGGTGTGCTCCTGGTCGAAGATCTCGAGAGCCGCGAGGAACTCGGCACGCACGTCTGCCGATTCCGAATCGATGGGTGGGAGCTCTGACGCCTCTGCCAGCGTCGGGCCGGAAGGACCGCTTTCCTCCCCGGCCGCCGGTGGACCGTTCTCGAGTGGTTCGTCGATCACCCCCGCCACAGGGGCAGGAACGATCTCGGGAGTCAGATCGACTTCTCCAGGCGTTGCGGGCGATGCCGTTCCGATTGCGCGTCGGCTTGCGGGGGGATCCGACACGGGCGCAGCAACCACAGGCTCCCGGCGATCGACCTGAGCCGGCGGCGGCTCATCCCTGGTGGGCTCCCCGCTCACGGAACGACGACCGCCCTCGAACACGAGCCATAGCAGGGTACAGACCACGAGAAGACCGAACGCGGACCACACGATCCGGTTGACCCGCGTTCTCTTCGAGTATCGCGAGCCGGTGCCCTGCCATACGCTCGCGCCGATCGGGTCTGACGGCGGAACAAGTGTCGGCTCCGACGGCGTGGCGACTCGCTCCCACACGAGCGGCTGCGTGTCACCCGCGTCCTCAGCGCT